>JAAXHG010000111.1 GCA_012270995.1 Vicinamibacteraceae bacterium
GTCACGACAGGCGGCCGTCTCGATGGCGGCGCTGTAGGTCACGGAGTCCGGGTCGCGCACTGGCGAAGCGTCGTCGTCGGTCGCGTCGGCGGACCACACCGCGACGAGCTTGGCCTCGCGGGTCTTGGCGGAGCCGTCGGGTTGTTTCCCCGCCCGATCGCGGGTTTCGGCCTTGCGCACCGGCACGCCGGTGCCGTCCATGCCGAGATACAGGGTCGGGGCGCTGGCGGGCTCGGGTTCGACCGTGAGCCGTTCGTCGTCGTCGATGGCGCGGCCGAGCGCCTCGGCGTGGCGTTCCACGGTCTTGGCGTCGATCTCCAGTCCGGCCAGTTCGCGCAACAGTTCGCTCGTCTCGGCGAAGCTGACCCGCGCCGCCGTCAGGCCGGCCATGCGCAAGGCCGCCGGCGAGAACGCCCCATCGTCCATGCCCAGTGCCCGGTCGCGCGGCGCGAAGCCCTGGTTGCAGCCCTCGCAGTGATACCAGGCGCGCTCCAGTTCGAGCTTGCCGAGCGCGGTGGTGAAGGTCTTCCTGCGGCGCCCCGCATAGCGGGCGGACGCGCCACAGGCGCAGGTCAGGTGGGCACCCCGCTCGTCCGAACGGTCGGCGTTGAGACGCCCGCCGAGCGCTCGGCCCATGATGCCGAGGGCCAGCCGCCGGGTTGCGGTCTCGATGGCCTCGAAGTCGACCCCGTCGAGCGAACCCGCGCCGATCAGCCGCTCGACCTCGGCCGCCGCCTGCGCCGAGACCGCGGACTCGACCGCCCCCTTTTTGCCGGCTCCGCCGGTTGCCTGGCCAGTAGACGCTGCTGACAGATGCGCTCGTTGACTTCGATCAGCTCCCGCGCCAACGCGCGGAACCGCCGGTACGCCTCGACCTGCTCGCGCGTCTCGGAGACCGCCGCATCGGGAATGCTCCAATTGCGTCTGCGGCCATCCACCGTGCGGGTGAGCACCCATTTCGGTCCGTGACCCGGGTCGTCTTCGCGCGCGCAGTGGCAACCGGGCTTGCCGCATCTGCGGTAGCGCGCCTGCAGCGCACCGGGACGAAAGTCGCCGACCGCGGCCAACTCCTCGCACAGCGCGG
>JAAXHG010000154.1 GCA_012270995.1 Vicinamibacteraceae bacterium
CGAGAGGGTAACGTCGAAGGAGCCGGCGGCGCCGACCTCATCCAGTTCCAGCTTGGTTACGGAGGCCTGCACCCGGGCCACCTGCTCGTACGCCAGCCGCGGGTACTCGGCGGACGTGCCGAAGTCCCATGGGTCGTCGTCGGTGCCGTCGCCATCGAAGTCGATGTTCCAGTTGGCGTAGATGCCGCTGTAACCGGTGGGCGTCTGCAACTGGGAGGTGGTCTTGCCGGTGACGCCGGTCGCCGAGCCGCTGCCCACGCCGCCGGTCACGCCCGACAGGGTGGTCGTGTCCCAGTAGCTGTCGGTGATGGTCCCGGCGTTGGCGCCGGCGAACCCGCCCTCCGTGGTGTAGGTAAGGAAGTTGATGGCGACGGAGTAGCTGGCCGTGATGGTCCCGTTGTTGTCGCCCACGAAGCCGCCGGCAGAACCGCCGCTGTCACTGAGATTTGCGAACGTGTCTCCATGGACGTAGCTGGCCGTGATCGTGCCGGTGGTCTCATTCTTGGCGACCAGGCCGCCGGCGATAACGGCGCTCAAGACCGTGGACTCTGTCGAAGGGCCAATCCCGCTGCGTTCTATGACGCCGGAGTTGGAGCCGACCAGACCGCCGGCATTGACCGAGATGATGTACGCCCCTTCCGCCGACACATCCGAGACCGTGCCGAGGTTGCTGCCGGCCAGCGCGCCGGCCGTGGCGTCGGCGGGGTCGTTGGGATCGCCGGGCTTGGAGTTTTCAACGTCGATGTTAACCAGGTCGAGGTTGCGCACCTCGGCGTCGGCGTTCAAGACCGCAAACAGGCCGGCATTGGACACCAACCGACCAACATACAGGTTGGCGATTTCGAAGCGGTTGCCTTCCAGGACGGCGTTGTAGCCGTTGATCGGGTCCCAGCCTGCGCCGCTGTTCCAGAAGGAGTCGCCCGTGTCGAAGGTCCCGCTGCCGTCGGTGTCGAAATCGAGGTTGGAGGCCAGTTCGTAGCCCGTGCAGCCCGTGTCGGGACAGCCCATGCCCGCGAGGGCGTCCGGGAAGGCGTCGCCGTGAGGGGTGACGCCGGCTGCGTCGTCGGGCGCGCCGTCGCCGTCGAGGTCGTAGCGCAGCGCGTCCAACTGGCCGAGGCTGCTCACCTCGATCAGGCCGTCGTCGTCCGCGTCGTAGTCGGTCGTGCCGGCCTTCACTCCCGCGGCCTCCCACCAGAGGACGGGGTACTGGCCGGTGGTGCCGAAGCGCCAGAGGTCGTTGGTCTCCGTCGTGGTGGCGTCGCCGTCGAGGTCGATGTCCTCCCAGTCGGCGTAGATGCCCGTGTAATCCGTGGGCTCCTGCAGCTCGCGGGTGGTCTTGCCCGTGCCGCCGCCGCTGGCGCTCTGGCCTGAGGTCTGGGTATCCCAGTAGGAGGCGGTTACGGTCCCGCTCTCGTCCTTGCCCACGAGGCCGCCGGCGTCCGTGTTGGCCGTGTTCCCGGAGCTGACCGCGGCGCTGGAGTAGCTGGCCACGACGGCGCCCTTGTTCCGTCCGACCACGCCGCCGATGTCGGTGGTCCCGGTGGTCGCGCTGCCGCTGATGGTCCCGGTCACGTAGCTGGCGTTGATCCGCCCGGTGCTTTCGCCTGCTATGCCGCCAATGACGCTGGCGTTGTTGGCGTTGCTGCTCGTCACCAAGCCGTCGAAGCGCGCGGCGGTGATCACGCCGGCGTTGGACGCCGCGAACCCGCCGGTGTACACCCCGGTCTGTCCGGTATCGGTATTGGAGATGTTGGCGTCCAGCAGGCCCAAATCGCGGACCACGCCGCCCGCGCCCAGTTCGCCGAACAGGCCCATGAAGCCGGTTCTGCCGCTGATGGTGAGGTTGCTGATGGTGTGGCCGCCGCCGTCCAGCGTCCCGGTGTAGTCATCTGCGAAGGAGCCTATCGGGATCCAGCCCGTCCCCCGGAAGCCGTAGTGGTCTATCGTGTCGCCGCTCTCGGTCGTCCAGGGATCGTCGTCGTTCCAGGGGAAGTTGGCCCAGAAGTCATCCGTGGCGTCCACCGTGCCGTCGCCGTTCGAGTCGAAGTCCAGGTCCGTGCTCAGTTCGTAGCCGTAGCAGGCCGTTGCGTCGCAGCCAAGGTCGCCCTGGGGGTCGGGGTAGACGGTGCGCAGCAGGCCCTGGTCGTCCAGATCATCGGGCAGGCCGTCGCCGGTCAGGTCCCAGCGGAGGGCGAAGAGCTGGTGCAGGTTGTCGATCTCGATGAGGCCGTCATTGTCGAGGTCGTAATCGTTCTTGATGGGCTGGGCCGGCGGCGGCGAACCCTGCCACACCAGGTAGGGGTACTGGCTCTCGGTGCCGAAGGCCCAGAAGGCGTTGGTGTCCGCCGTGCCGTCGCCGTCCACGTCCAGGTTGCCCCAGTCGGCGAAGATGCCCGTGTAGTCGGTGGGCTTCTGGAGGTCCACGGCGCTCTTCGGTTCGCCGGGGGTCAGCGTGACGTTGTCATTGTGGTAGGCGGTCGCGACGCCGGAGGTGTCGATGTCCCAGTAGCTGTTCTCCACCGTCCCGTATTCGCTGTCGCCGATCAGGCCGCCGTAGATCCATTCGGCGGCGTCGCCGGTGGGGGTGACGCTGGCGGTGGAGTAGCTGGCGACCACGTCGCCACGGTAAGTACTGCCGTGGTTAGAGCCGATCAGTCCGCCCACGACCTCGCCCGACACGTGGCCCGCGGCGTAGCTGGCCACAACGCGGCCGACGTTGAGGCCGACCAGCATCCCGGCCGTTCTCTTGCCGGACACGCTGCCGTCGACGTACGCGCCACGCACCACTCCTTGGAAGACCACTCCGGCCAACGCCCCGGTGTATTGGCCCGTGCCGGTTACGTCGACATCGAGCAGCGCCACGTTGGACAGTTCAGACTCAAAAGACGCGACCCCGAACAGCCCAAGGTAAGTGTCGCTGCGGGAGGCGAAGAGGTTGCTGATGGAGTGGCCGCCGCCGTCGAAGCGCGCCCCGAAGTTGTTGGTGAAGTTGCCGATGGGGTCCCAACCGGCGCCGCTGTTCCAGTAGTCGTCGTTGGCGTCAACGACGCCGTCGCCGTTGGTGTCGAAGTCCAGGTCCGCGATCAGCTCGTAGCCTTGGCAGCCGCCGGCGGTGGGGCAGCCCATGGTCGGTCCCGTCTTCTGGTCGGGGAAGGCGGCGTCATATTTGGTCTTGTTCCCCGAAGACGGCGCCCCGTTGCCGTCCAGGTCCCAGCGGATAGCGTTGAGCTGGGCCAGGTTGGCGACGTCGATGAGGCCGTCGTCGTCCCGGTCATAGTCGCCGTCATGGGGGGAGCCGGACACCGAGTCCGACCATGCTCCCTCGCCCTCGGCGTTCGCGGCCCGCACCTGGACGTCGTAGGTGGAGCCCTGGGTCAGTCCCGTAATCTCGCGCACGGTGTCGATACTGTCGGCCGTGCCGGACGGCTCCTCGGTCCAGGTGTTGACGCTGGCGAGTTTGTAGCGCACGTCGTAGTCGGTGATGGTGGGGCCGGTGTTGTCCGGGGCGGCCCAGATTACCGTCACCCCCCGGGTCGAAGTGGGCGCGATGGCGATGGCGTCGGCGGCGATCTTGCCCGGCGGCTCTTCCACGTCGGTGACG
>JAAXHG010000142.1 GCA_012270995.1 Vicinamibacteraceae bacterium
GTTCCTGACGAAGTTGCGCACGAGGTTCGCGCCGGCGCTCTCCGGCTTGGCCCAGACCCGCCGCAGCAGCGTCTCGAAGGTCACGACCCGTCCCGCGTCGAGCGAGAGCACGCGCAGCAGCTCGTACTCCGTGGCGGTCAGGTCGACCGCCTCGCCGCCGACCGTCACCCGGCGGTGCCCGTAGTCGATGGCGAGCTCGCCGACCACGAACGGCTCGGGCTGCTCGCGGCGCCGGAGCGCCGCCCGGACCCGGGCCACCGGCTCGGTCGGCGAGAAGGGCTTGACGAGGTCGTCGGCCGCGCCCGCCTCGAGCGCCTTGGCGACGGTCTCGTCGCGGCGGTAGCCGGAGATGAAGGGGCGTATGTGTAGGGTGTTGCGCCGGCAACTTTGCCGGCGCAACACTAGCCAACCTTGACTTGGTTGCTCGTTCTGGGACACGATCTCCGAAATGCTTCGAGACGTCAGGAATCTGGACGTCGATGCCCGCGCCTCCAAGGCCGGGTTGAGATTCGGGGACCGAAGCGTACACACGAGCCGCACGATCATGCTGGCCGAGTTGATCGACCTCCTCGCCGCCGTTCCACCTGACGCCTCCCGTGGGGACCACACAGCCGCCATCGTCGACGAGAACGTCCTCGGCAAGGCGACCGTCGCCACCCGGCGCTGGACGAGCCAGCGGCTCAGCGAGCTGTATGCGCTCGATCCGCGCGTGCCGATCTTTCGGGTGTTGCGGCGGCTCTGGCTGATGGATGTTCCGGGGCGTCCGTTGCTGGCGATGTTGTGCGCCCTGGCGCGCGATCCGCTGCTCCGCTCCACTGCATCCGCCGTGCTTGCTTTGCCGGTCGGAGCCGAGCTCGTCAGGTCGAGCTTCCTGGACGAAGTTCGGCAGGTGGCCGGCACCCGGCTCAACGAAGCGGTTCTCGAGAAGGTGGCGCGGAACGCGGCCAGCTCGTGGGCGCAGTCGGGACACTTACGGGGCCGCATGCGGAAGATGCGGATGCGGGTGGCCCCGACTCCCGGCTCGCTGACCATGGCGCTCTGGCTCGGCGCCGTGGAAGGGCTCGCGGGGCAGGCGCTCCTCGACTGCCTCTGGACGCGCGTTCTTGACCGCTCGGGCCACGAGGTTCTGCCAGTGGCGCTCAGGGCGAAGCAACTCGGCCTGCTGCACGCGCGGGCCGGCGGTGGCGTGGTCGAGATCGACGTCAGCCGCGTCGACCCCGCGGCGGCGAGGACCTGAGCGTGGGTAAGATCGAAGACTTGGCGGCGGTCTACGAACGGCACGTCAGCGTTCCGTGGCAGCGCAGCGTGGCCGGTGCGCAGCGGGTGATGCTGGTCGTCTACGAGAAGGAGCTCGAACGCACGCTGCGGGCGCGGATCGGCGAGTTCGAGCAGGCGACGCGACGGAGTGGACACGACTGGACCCTGGTCGAGTCCACGCGTTGGTTCGCCGAATGGATGGCCGCCGACGAGTACCGGGAATCGTGGTTCGAGGACCCGGAGCTGCTCGGGATGAAGCTGGAAGGCGAGTTCCGCGAACACGTCGCCAAGCGGCTGCGGTCCGAGCTCGAGGCGGTCGGCGAGAACGGCGTCGTGGCCTTGCTCGGGGTCGCCTCGCTGTACGGCTTTCTGAGGGTCTCCGAGGTCATCCGCGCGGTCGAGCAGTCGATTCGCGGGCGGCTGGTGGTGTTCTTTCCCGGCACGAAGAACGAGAGCAACTATCGGCTGCTCGACGCCCGCGACGGCTGGAACTACCTGGCGCAGGGGATCACGCTGCACGGTGGGGGACCTGTCCCGTGAAGATCCACGAAGCACTCGATCGCGATCCGCGCACGGCGAGGCTCGCCAACGGCGGGCAGGCGCGCATCGCCGACAACGCGGACGAGCCGGCGATGACGGAGCTGCGGGCCGAGCTCGAGACGTTCGTCTGCGACGGGCAGTTCGGCGACGCGCTCCAGCGCATTCTCGACCGCTATCTCGCCAACCTCGGAACCCCGAAGCAGGACTCGGCGTGGGTCAGCGGCTTCTTCGGCAGCGGCAAGTCGCACCTCCTGAAGATGCTCACCCACCTGTGGGTCAACACCGAGTTCCCCGACGGGGCGACGGCCCGCGGTCTGGTTCGCGGCGGGCTGCCCGACGAGGTGCGGGCCCAGCTTCGCGAGCTCGACACCCACGCGCACCGGGCGGGGCGGTCTCCCGTGGCGGCCGCCGGAACCGTGCTCGGGGGCAGCGTCGATCACGTCCGGCACACCGTGCTGTCGATTCTGCTCCGTGCCTGTGGCTGGCCCGCGCAGTACCCCGAGGCGCGCTTCTGCTTCTGGTTGCGCGAGCGGGGGCTGCTCGCCGCCGTTCGCGCCGCGGTCGAGGCGGCCGGGAAGAACTGGTTGAGTGAGCTCCACAACCTCTACGTCAGCCCGGTCGTCGCCAATGCGTTGATCGACGCCGACGCCAGCTTCGCGGCCGACGTAAGGTCGGCCCGGCAACTGCTGACCCAACAGTTCCCGCCGTTGAAGACCGACATCTCGACCGAGCAGTTCATCGAGGCGGCGCGGCAGGCGCTGTCGACGAACGGCGAGCTGCCGCACACCGTCCTCGTGCTCGACGAGGTGCAGCAGTACATCAA
>JAAXHG010000127.1 GCA_012270995.1 Vicinamibacteraceae bacterium
ACCACCGGCGAGGGTCCGCTGGTGCTGCCCATGGCCTACGGTCACGACGGCGAGCGCTTGTACCTGCACGGCGCGGCGGCCAACCACCTGCTCGGCACCGGCGACGGCCATGAGGTCTGCGTGACCGTCACCCACCTCGACGGGCTGGTGATGGCCCGCACGCCGTTCCACAACTCGATGAATTACCGGTCGGTTGTCGTGCGGGGCCGAGCCGCCCGCATCGACGACGAGCCGCGCAAGCGCCGGGCCCTCAAGCTCGTCACCGACCATGTGGTGGCTCACTGGGACTTGGTACGGCCGCCGTCGCAGTTGGATCTGCGCAAGACGCTGGTGCTGGAGTTGCCGCTGGCCGAGGCGTCAGCCAAGATCCGCTCGGGAGACCCCGCCGACGAGCCCGACGACATCGCCGGTCCGTGGTGGGCCGGCGTGGTTCCGATCACCACCCGCTTCGAGACGCCGGTCGCATCGGCCGACCTGACCGGCCACGATGGGCCGCCCGCGCCGATCGCAGCTCTGGCCGGCCGCACACCCGACGAGCGCCCCCGGCTCGACTAGGGCTGCTCAGCACAAAGAAGGGCCGTCCCCGGCCGGTTGCGAGACCGGCCGCGCCCCGTACTCGGATTTAGTCGCCGTTGGCGTCGTACCCGTACCCTTCTTGGTAGTCGTCGTCGCCAGCGGCGTCGTAGCCGTACCCCTTCTCGTAGTCGTCGTCGCCAGCGGCGTCGTAGCCGTACCCCTTTTCGTAGTCGTTGTCGTTGTCGTACCCGTCGTCGTCGTGGCCCGGCCCACGCGGTGGTGGCCCGGGCGTTGGTGGTACGGGCTGTGCCGGGCGGTCGTCGTACTCGGGCTCGTACGGCTGGGCGGTGGCGTAGTCGTCGCCTCCGAGGAACAGATCGGCGTCGTCGAAGATCAACCCGGCCGGTGGGGCGTCCACGCGGATGTCGGTGTCGAAGTCGTAGAACTCGAGGGCGACCGGGATCGAGGGCACCTCAGCCGCGGTCTCGGGGCCGCCGAGGCCGGCGAACAGTGATGCCAGGTCGAACTCCAGACGCCGGATCAGGCTCTCGTCGTCGATCCATGCCTCCACGTCGAAGCCTGCGTCGAGGAACCCGAGGATCTGCTCAATCGGTTCCGCGAAGGGATCCGAGGCAGTGTCGTCGAAGACGCCGCCTTCGCCATCGTCCTCGTCGGGCTCCATTCCCAGGGCCTCTCCGACCAGATCGAGCAGAGAGACCGTGAAGCGGACTCTCGTAGCCTCGACACCGCGAACGTCTTCCCGGCCGACGATCTCCGCCTCACCGGCGGCCTCCAGGAAGGCGCCGGTCTCGCCCAGAGGGTCGCAGTCAAGGAAGGGTCCGACAACCGTCTGGGGGAAGATGCACAGCATCCCTCCTGCCGATCCCATGGCATCGTTCATCGAATCAGCGCCCGTGGAGAGCTCGGCCATGTACCAGGCCTCATCGACACCCAGATCCGCCAGCGTCTCCGCCGATGTTGGGGGCCGCACAAAGAAGTCACCGCTCACCCACCGAACCTCGGCTTCGGCGCCGCCGGGGTACGCCGGGTCGAGTCCGGGCGGCATCTCGACGATGGCCGCAAGGTTGCCGTCGCCGTCGGATTCGAAGGTTGTGGACCAACTGAACCCGGGTGCGAGCTCGACGACCGCCTCGCCGCGCACTGAGCGACCGACGAGCTGCGTCGTGGCCGAAGCCAGGAGTGTCTCGGCGTCTGTGAACGCGGCGTCCTCGCCGGCTTCGGCCCGGACCGGTTCGTCTTGGCCCTCCGAGTCGCCGGTGGCGGCATCGCCCGAAGCGGGGGACTCGGCCACGCCCTCCTCCGAGTTTCCGGTGGCGGCATCGCCCGGCGCGGGGGGCTCGGCGGGCGCCTCAGCCTCAGGTTGCGGATCGACCACTGCGGGTTCTGTCCCGCAAGCCGCAGCCACCAGACCCACGGCCGCCATCAGCATCGCGGCCACTCGCATTATGCGCATCCTCGCCTCCCGGAGCGGGTGCCTGGGCAGGAACCGGAGTTGCCGGCGCGCCGCCACCGTTGGTTGCCCCGACCCTACAGACGCACAGCCGCCGTCAGCAGTTCCAAGACCTCGCCATGACGCCTCAACACCAAGAGGGCATCACGCCGAGGCTCGCGATACGCCTCAACACCGCAAGGGCATCACGCCGAGGCTCGCGTTACGCCTCAACACCGCAAGGGCGTCGCCATCAGATGTGGTGCCGGGCCGACTTGTTGCGATACGCCTCGCGGTAG
>JAAXHG010000107.1 GCA_012270995.1 Vicinamibacteraceae bacterium
GACCTCACGTGAATAGATGCGGTTAGGTAACACTCCCTGATCGAGGAGACGGACGAGTCGGCGGGATCGAAGAACGCATCCAGCATTTGGGCGACTTTTTCGTCGCGGCCCTCGATCAGGCTCGCGCGGGGGTCGCCGAGGCCCTGGACGGTGCCGCCTCCGGCCGCCTCGGCGAGGTAATCTGCCTCCCGATGGATCGCCTCGCTCAGGTTTGCCTCGGTCATCGTCTTGAGCGGTTCGCATTCCGCGATCAGCCTCTTCTTGGCAGCGGCGGGCAGCTTCGACGCCTCGACAAGGCGCCGGATATCGTCGGCGCCAAGGATGTCCTTGTCTTTCATGGAACCTTTCCCTTCGCTTTCGATGAGGTCGATCACCTGGCCGCCGGCGGCCGGATCGGCGATCAGATCGACGGAGTGAACCCGGTCGATCCGTTTGACGACACGGGCCGTCTTGCCGCCGATGAGGCGACCACGCGCGGGCGCGCCTTCGGCCACGATGGAAAGCCCGAACAGATCGGTCATGTTCCGGTTCACCGCTTTCCTAAGCATCCGCCCCACCGGCCCGTCTGGTTCGATCAGTTCCAACGTGCCTTGAAGCTCGCCGCTGTCGGTGCCGTTTCCGGCCACGAAGGCAGCGCCGGATATGCGCCCGACGAGATTGCGTACGTCCTTGCCCCGGAGCCTGATATGTTCTTCGTCGGACTTGACGAAAACCCGCGCGCCTTCGAACTTGGGCGCCGCCTCGCGCAACACGGCGTCGGGATAGAAGGCGCCGTTGCCGGACAAACCGGCCCGGATGATGCGGATGCGGAAGCAGCCCTTGCGGGCGCCGTCCCGACCGGCCTCGGCCAGCACCATGCCGGCGCGGCCCGTCATAGGGCGGTTACTCGCGGGCGATCCAGCGTCGCGTTTCTAAACAAAGACCTCATGACGGCGGATTAAACACCAATCCGCGAGCCTTTTGCAGCGGACCATGGTCCGCTGCAAATCGGCGGCCAATGGTGATGGAATGGCTCGGGAGTTTCTTGGTTTCAGGGGATCGACGGCGAACAGTGGCCACGCGCCGGAGGGCATAAGGGATGGTTTTGAATCCGGAACAGGGTTCGGGGCCGAACGGCCGGGAATGCAGCCCGCTTCCGGGCGTGCTCGCCGACATCGCCAGAGTGGCTGGCCGCCAAGCTGCGATCAAGATCGCACTCGCCTGGGGCGGCGAGGAAATCTACCTGCCGCGCGACATTCACAGGACGGCGCAGGGCCGCGCCCTGGCCGGTCTCGTCGGCACCGCCGCCGCGCGGGCCATCACCGCGCTGCTCGGCGGCGATTCGGTTTATGTCCCGTTCGCACGAAAGGCGCTCGCCGCCTATCTCGCCGGCGAGGGGAGATCGGTCGCCGAGATCGCTAGCCGGCTCAGTATCTCCCTGCGCGCGGCGCGGCGCTACCGCGCCGCCCGTTGACGGGCGAAACGCGTCCGTCACACGTTTTTCCGAAAGGCGTCTGCCCAGGCGCGGAGGAGCCCGCGTTCGGATTCCTCGGCGGCCCTGTGGACGCGGAGAACATCGTCGCCGATATGCGCCATGATGCGGCCCCGGCAGAGCTTCCGCAGCGCGCGGGGCGGGATCGCGTCCACCTCGACGCTGGCGCCGGTGAACCCCTTGGACCGCGAATCGGTCTTTTTCGTCGGGCGTGTCGGCAATCCCATCTCCCGGATTTGCTCCGGCAGCACCGCGACACGCTCGAAATGGATTTCGGCGGAAGGGGCGAACTCCCGGAGGCCGGCCTGGACCGTCACCGGGATGTGGACGCCGCTCGGGTCGTGGTCGCCGAAATAGTAGATGAAGGTCGGTTTTCCGCTGTCCTCGATTTCCTCGCCCGCCGCGTGCAGAAACGATAGGCTGGGATAGCCGCGCGTCACCATCAGGGGCACGTCGAATTGCCAGGCCTCGTTCAGAAGCACACCGGCCAGCGCGTCCTTCTCGCACCAGATTTCGACACGGACGCCCAGGTCGCGCCAAACCGACCGCCGGTACGCCTGGGCGGTATCGGCGATCGCGGCCTCGATATCGCCGTAGGTCTTCGGCTTCCGGCGGACGCGGGTGTAGTCGGTGATCCAGCCCCACGGGATTTCACCGTCGCGGCGCATGACCGTAAGCAGGCGGCAGACGGTCCCCTTGTATTCGGCCTCGGTCTTATGGATCGTCCCCGACGCGACCAGCCGGTAGAACGTCTGGCGGACGGTCATGGGATGGTCCTCGGCGATCACGCCGTGGATCGCCGCTTTGATGGCCGCGATCTCGGCTTTGTTGCGCCGGGTGCGTTTTATTGGGCTAGACGCATAAACGGGCATGGGGTTTTCCGGCGCGGGGATCGCGGGGCGGACGGGGCGTCATCCGGCCTCGCGTTCCTTTTCTGCCTTGCGGACCTTCATCGCCTTCAGGGCGGCGATCGCCTTCGGCGCCTGTTCCCTGGTGACGAACCGCACCGCCGAGACCTTGAAGATGCGGGCGAGCCACTTGCCGAGCGCGAGATCGGTCGTTTCTCCGTCGGTGTACTCGTCCCAAAGTGTCCGGATCAGCGACACCTGGGCCGGCGTTGCCATGCCGTGCCGGTGACCGTAGAAGGTCTTCGTGAACCCGGATTCGAAACCGCGCGCCGCCATGTACTGCATGACCAGCTCGAAGCCGATTTGATCAAGATGCTTCGAGGTCTCCACCCCGCCCAATTGACGGAGAATCGCCCGGTACTCGCCGTCGCTCAGCCCGGTCTGCTTCTTGGCGGCATGAACCAGCGCGGTCTGCTTGCGGCTCAGGGACACGGCTCTTGCGTCTCGCGCCGGATCGCCTCGTCGAGATCGTTCAACTCGCGCAAGGCCCTGTCGGCCAGCGCCTCGATGCCGTCCTGGGCGCCGGTCAAGGCCTCGATGTCACGGCGCAGTTGGGGACGGTGTACGGGTCCCTTGAGATCGACCTGGCTGGCCACCCAACGGAAGTGTTCGGCCAGGGCCTTGATGGACGTGACCGTGCAAGCCGCATCGCACGAAAGGAGGGCCGAATCTCTCTCCGGCTTGCGCCCAGCGCCGCTCTTTTCCCCGGTCATCGCGCCGCTCCCGTGATCGCTGCAACAGCCTGCTTCAGGTGGCTCAAGCGAATATCGCCGCTGCCCGCGACCTTGCGGCCCAGGCTCAGAAAACTTGCAACTTGACGCAAGCCGGCCGTGCCGCCGATCCACTTTTCGAGATAAGCAAGCGCCTTGGGTTCATGCGCCCCCGCGTGCCGCGCCAGCACCCTCACGTCGGCGGCCGTGGGCGCCTTCAGATCAAGCCGCGGGACGATCCGCGAGGTGAGTTGGGCGAAGGCGGCGGCCCGCGCGCCGTTGAAGCGGTCGCGCAGGCTTTCGTTGCCTGAAAAGACCAGAGGCAGACCTGTTTGGTCGTATATGCACCGCAGCTCGTCGAGGCACTGATCGTTCAAGTGCTGCGCTTCGTCGATCAGCAGCACCCGCTCCGGCGCCAGGCTCCATTCCGCCCAACGGCGAATGGCGTCGTGCATGTCCCTGCAACACGGCGGGCACATGATTCCGAGGGACTGGCAGACCAACGTCAGCATCCCCGTCATGGTGGATTGCGCCGGGTTCATTAGGGCGTAGTGAACGCCCGGCCTGTTTTCCTTGTACCACAGCAGCGCCGAGGTCTTGCCGGTGCCCGGCGCCCCGACGATGGAGCCCAAGGAGCGCAACTGCCTGGCGAGATCGATGACCTGAACGATGTCGGTCGCCGTGGGGGTTTGACAGAGCGCCGGCGTCTCGCCGGAGCGTTCGTCGGGATTGACTAGATCGATGACTTCGGACATATAGTTTCCTTTCCATGTTGTCCCCTCGCGGGGCGGCACATGAGGGCGGGCGGGTGCTATCCGTTCGCCCTCAACTTATTCAAAACCTCGGTTCTCAAGGCCCGCTGTTCGGCCCGCGCTTGTTCCTCGGCCGCATCCTCGATGGCCGTGCGGTCGGCAGGGGGAATCTTCATCTCCCGGCCGATCCTTTGCAGAACGCCGGACAGGCGGATGGTCCCCGCGCTTTCCGGCACCGGCGCTGGCGGCTCTCTGGAAACCAGGGCTTGCAAACGCTCTTCCATGTTCACGGGATGGGTCTCGCGGCGCATATCCTCGATGCCAGCGCGGGCCTCGGCCGCGCGGCGGGCGGCCTCCCTGGCTCCCTCGGGATCGAGGGCATCGTAGGGTTGGTCGGGTTCCGCTACGCACACGAACCCGCCGCGATGGTCGAGAACCGGGAGCCGCGATTTGTCGCCGAACAGCGGAATTCGCACCGCAATACGCGTTCCGGCCGGGAGCCGTTGGATCGCCCGTGCCGTGTATTTCACGCCGCCATATGAAAATGCACCCTGGGTCACTGTCCGCGCCTCGGGGCGGGCAAAGACGGCGCGAAGGG
>JAAXHG010000040.1 GCA_012270995.1 Vicinamibacteraceae bacterium
GCTCAGTCTGCCCAGCACAGTGGTAAGCGACTATTATTCAGCTACTTAAAGACAATCTCGCACGACCGCGGACGACACCGGACCGTGTAGTGGTGTTGCTCAACGGCAAGCGCCGCCACCGCTCGGCCATCCTGGTCTGGTTCGGTGGAGTCACCGACGGCACCCAGGGCCCGGACATCTCGACCATTCCGGCCATCGCGCTGCGTCAGGTCGAGGTGCTGCGCGACGGCGCGTCGGCGCAGTATGGCTCGGACGCCATCGCCGGGGTGATGAACTTCCTGCTCAAGCCGATGCACAATAGCTGTAAGTGTTGATAATAAGTTGCTTATAGCTGCATAGCTGTCGCCGATTCCCTCGCCTTTCCCCCCATTATCAGCGGGAATCCGCTAGACTGTCGAGGGCGTCTACGGACGGCATCGCACCAAGCCCGCTCACCGTCCGCGGCCGTTCAGAGCCAACAACTCCCGCAGCACGTCGTCATCGGAGATGTCCGCCGACCAGCCGTACGCAGCGGCCACGGCGGCGTCAAGGGCCGCGTGCGCGTCGGCCAGCCACTGCGGGCGGGCGTTGTAGAGGCTGGTCAGGGTGCGCTTCTTGAGCGCCTTCGCCGCATCCTCGTCGCGGGGAACCGGCAGCTTCGGATAGCCGGCCACCGGCTCATCGACCCACTCGACCCATTCCGGCGGGTTGAGCCAGCGGTCACGCATCTCGACCAGCCGTCGCGCTTCATGGCCTACAGCCATTGCCCGCGGGTCAGCCGCGTAGTCCGCAGCCGGAATGTCTGGCGTCAGACCGGGCGGGAACGGAAACGTCTCGAACGTCGTGCTCGGCGTGTAGCGCGGGTCGTTGCCCTTGCCGAGCCACGTGCAGAGCCGTAGCGACCAGACCTCGTGGAACCGGCTGTGCAGGATGCCGAGGGTCACGTCGTCGTCACGGGCGATCACGATCAGCTGGCAGTCGGGACAGACCGGCGCGTCGAGCCAGACGAAGATGCGGTGCTTGGCAACACGGGGGGTCACCATGAAGCGCGACAGCCCGTCGAGCGCCCGCCACATGCCCTGTCGCGGCTCGACGTGCCGCCACCAGTAGTCGCGATAGGCTGCGCGTCGGTTCGCCTGACGCATGGGGTAGACGCGTTCCTTCGCCCACCGGAACGGCTCCTCGTACAGCGCTGCGTCGCCGGCTGACATCGTCCAGCCGAAGTCGACGATCCACTTGCCCGCCGGTCGCCGGGTGAGGTCCATGCCGTTCACCCACGGCTTCAGCACGTCGCCGTTCGTCCGACCGTTCGGATTGGCCGGCAGACGGAGCCACTCGCGCGCCTGATCGCCCGCAACGTCGAAGGGACCGCCCTTCGTGTCGCCCATGAACGCCGCGCCCGCGTTCTCCGGCCGACGGCGGACACGCGTCAGGTCGACACCAGCGCCGCCGCGCCGCGCTGTCAGGTCAGCATGGATCTCGTCGACGGACTCGCCGTCGAGCCGGGCGCCAGTCGCCGACTCGTCGTCGGCACGCGAGAAACAGACCAGCGACACGCGCACGGCCGCTCCGTCGATCACCCACGGTTCGTCGCTCCACGCCTCGAAGATCCGCCCCGTGCCAGTCCCCGCCCGTAATGCTCGGCGGTTCGCGCCGCCGCGGATCGAGTTGGTCGCAACAAGCCCCACCCGCTTCGCCTTGCCGGCTGCGATCTGCCGGCCCGCCTTCTCGAACCAGTAGCAGACGAGGTCCGCTTCCGCCGGCACGCGGCCGGCGTAGGTCGCGAACATCCGCGACACGTAGTCCTCGCCCAAGTGGGTGATCAGGAGCTTCCCGCCCAGGAACGGCGGATTGCCAATCACCACGTCCGCCTCCGGCCAGTCCGGTTCGGTGTCGCCCGCCGTCAGGATCGCGTCGCGGCATTCGATGGTGTCGAGCGGCTTCAGGATCGGGTCGCGGGCTTCCGAGAATCCGTTGCGCCGCATCCACTGGATCTCGCCGATCCACACCGAGACACGGGCCAGCTCCGCCGCGTACGGGTTGACCTCGATGCCCTTGACGTTGGCCGGCCCGACTTCCGGAAACGCCCGCTGGAAGCCGAGCGTCTCCGCCTCGAACTGCACCCGGTGCTCCAGGTCCTTGAGCGCCTGAAGGGCGAGGTAGAGGAAGTTGCCCGAGCCGCACGCGGGGTCGAGCACCGTGAACGCCCGAAGCCTGTTCAGGAACGCCCGGTACCGCCGCTCGGCATCGTTCAGACGCTTCGTCCGGGTTGCTGGCGATTTGGCGGCTTCGCCCCGTTCGAGGTCGGCGGCGATCTCGGCCTTCTCCGCGTCCCACTCGGCAAGCCACGGGCGGACCACCACCGGCTCGACGAGCAGCATGATCTTGTCCCGGTCCGTGTAGTGCGCCCCGAGTTGCGCACGCTTGCCGGGGTCGAGCCCGCGCTCGAACAGCGTCCCGAGGATCGACGGGTCGATCTCCGACCAGTCCAGACGGGATGCCGCCAGCACGGTGTCGATGTCGGACCTTTCCAGCGTCAGCGCCGTGTCGTCGTCGAACAGCCCGCCGTTGAACCAGTCCACCGTCTCGAAGCCGACCCGCCCGCCGGAGGCCATCACCCGGAACAGGTCGCCGGCAAGGTCGGCGAAGTGCGCCGGCGTGCGCTGCGCCTGTTCCAGCATCCGCGTGAACATGTGGCCGGGCAGCAGGCCCACGTCGTCGGCGAACATGCAGAACACCAGCCGGTTGACGAAGTGGGCGACCACGTGCGGATCGTGGCCGCGCTCCCGGAGCGCCTGCGCGAGCGTCGCGAACGACTCCGCCGCCTTCTCGGTGAGCGACTGCCGTGTCTCGCCGGGCCGCAGCCGCTCCGGGTCCGAAAACGCCCACTTGAGCCGGTCGCGGGTCGCGGCGTCGGTCAGGTCGTCGAGTCCGAACTCGTGGGTCTTGCTGACGCAGTTGGTCCAGTTGGTGCGGATGCGGAACCGCTGCATGTCGGAGACGATCAGCAGCGGCGGGTTCTCCAGCGCCAGCGCGTACAGCCGGAGTTGACCGAAGGCCGCGTCCAGGTCCGCCCGCTTGCCCTTGTACTCCCAGGCGAAGTGGTGGCGCTTCCAGACATCGGCCCACCCGTCGCCGCCGGTGTCCTTGCGGGCGCCGCGCTCGAAGCAGTACGTCTCGCCGGTCGGGTCGGCCTCGACCGGCGTCGGCTCGCCGAGCAGCCGGCACACGTCGATGAAGTGCTCCTGCGAGGCCGAGCGTTCCTTCAACTCGGCGGCCCGCCACTTGTCGATGAACTCGTACGGCGTCATGGGCGCGTTCAGCGTAGCCGATGACGACCGTCACCGCTACGACGGCCGGCCAGCACGTCCTCGCCGCGGTCACCGGCGGCATCGTCGGGCCAGACAGTGTGAGCGTGTGCTCGCCGCCGTCAAGGGTCCTCGCTCCGCTCGGCCCCCGCTCCGCGGGGCTACGCCCTTGACGCCGGCTCCGCGCACGCTCGTCCGGATTGGCCCTTAGACGACGATGCCCTCTCACACGCTCCCTTTCGACGGTTGCCGGGCCGTTTCGGCGCGAAAGAGAGGTGTCGCGGATGCCTGTGCAGTCCTGTTTGTGCTTGTACCGTCCGGAAAGGTGCATTGCCGTAAAGCATTACTGGTCAGTGGTTTACATGGACTCCATGCTACACTCGGACCAGTACGGTGCGGAGCGGAACAGCGTCCATCTCCGGCACCAGGACCGCGGCGGCCCTCGGAACCAGGACCACCGCGGCGAACGAGACGAGGACACCCGGAGCACATGAGATCCGAACAGGCGCACCGACCCGCCAGATCCCAACAACCCCCGTCCATCAGAGCGACCGGGGCAGATGACAGCGGGGAATCTCAAGTCGGAAACGGAGCCGCACTTGAGGATCTGGACCCGCTCACCAGATCCGAAATGACCAGATCACGGACGACGGAAACGGCGCACGGGAAAGGCTGGCTCCCGTCATGTAGATGGCGGGAGCCAGCTTACCCCATGTGCTACATGGGGCTGGCGAGGGGGCGCTGCGCGCCCCCTTCGATCCCCCGGCTTCCCGCGCCCCTGACGGGCTCGCGGCCGAGCGGCGGGCGT
>JAAXHG010000163.1 GCA_012270995.1 Vicinamibacteraceae bacterium
AGCTCCGGGTGCCGGTCGGCTTGACCAGAACGTCTTCGACACCTTCTCGCAGCGGATGGACCTGTTCGCCGAGATCTTCGGCCTCCCCTACAGCCAGTTCACGCCGTGGGGGCTGAGCGGAGGCTACTACTACGCGCGCCTCAACTACGGCTGGGGCGGCTAGGAGCCTGCGCCGCGGAACGTCGTAAAATCATGGAACCGTGACGGCCGGTGTCCTTGCACGGCGGGCGTTCGCACTCGGCCTCGCGGCCTGCGCGGCCTGGCACGTGCCCGTGCGCGCCGAGCCGCTGCCGCGGCGCCCGCCGGCTGCCCAGGCCCGACCGGCCGCCGCCGACCCGCAGGTCGACCCGGACCAGCCGGTCGGCCAGGCTGCCGGGGACGGGCCGGCCGCGGAGCACGGGCAGGGGGAGCCCGCGCCGCCCCAGTTCGACGACGAGGTGGTGGTGGTCGGCAGCCGGGCGCGGCCGCGGTCGGTCACCGAGTCGACGGTGCCGATCGACGCGATCCCGGCAGAGGAGATCGTCAGCCAGGGGAATACCGACGTCGGGGATCGGTTGCGGACCATCGTGCCGTCGTACAACGTCAGTCCCCAGCCGGTCGGCGACGCGGCCCGGCTCATCCGGCCCGCGAACCTGCGCGGCCTCGCGCCCGACCACACGCTCGTGCTCGTCAACGGCAGGCGCCGGCACCGGGGCGCGGTCATCACCTGGATCGGCAACGGCGTGGCCGATGGCGCACAGGGGCCCGACATCTCCACGATTCCGGCCATCGCGCTGCGGCGCATCGAGGTGCTGCGCGACGGCGCGGCGGCGCAGTACGGCTCGGACGCCATCGCCGGCGTGCTGAACTTCCTGCTCAAGCCGACACAAATATCTGTAAGTTACACTAATAAAAGGCTTATGGGCTTACACCTGTCTCCAATTCCCTCGCCGTTTCCCCCATTCTCAGCGAGAATCAGCGGGACCATCGAAGGCATCCGCGGACGGCATCGCACCAAGCTCGCTCACCGTCCGCCGCCGTTCAGCACCAGCAGCTCGCCCGCCGCCAACGTGACGCGCTAGCGCTGACAATCGAGCATTTCACCCCAACCCGAAGCGTCGGCACCGCCCTGTAGCACATCTGAATGTGGATCCGGATGAGGTGCGCGGGATGCCCTGGAAGATGCGCTCGTGCATGTTGCCGAGCGGAACAACGGAGTCGTCACGAACGGCACTGTTCGGCCTGTCCTGGTCGAAGCTGGAGTGCTGCGCGGCTCGCAGATTTTGCACACGCTGTCCAAGGCTCTCCGCATGTCGGACCGCTTCTAGTGCGAGACGAAGGGCTGGTACCGTCTCGTGGACGATACCGGCCCGGTGCGATTGGCGTCGTGACGCGATCAGAATCCGATCCGACCCCCGACTGCGACCCCTCCCCGAGTCGGCGCTACGCTCACGTCGCGCATGACCGGCACGCTGGACCACAGCGCGGCAACAGCCGCCCCCGCAACAGCCAGCGCAGCGCCGCCGTACCTGAGTCCCGCGTTCGGCTTCTCGAACGGCTGAATCGGCCCGTCGTAGAGGGTGCGGGTGCCGTCTGTGGTAGTTGCCAGCGCAGCAGCGGCACCGATGATCCCCCCGTCCGCAGCCCCGAACACGTATGCCGTGCACGTCGACTCGAAGGCGCAGAACAGAAAGTTACCGTTCGCGGCAGCGAGGTGAACGAGCTGGCTCCCGAAGGCATCGGACACCAGGAACTCGCTGACCTCCACGGTCAGCATGTCGTCGGCGACTGTCTGAGGCTGTGTCGGCTGGCTCGGCTCGATCAGCATCATGGCGACGCCGGCAGCGGCCATGGCGATTCCCATGACGACGCGTCCGCCAGAACGGCGGAACTCCGGCGCAGGCTGCAACACGGTCTCGGCTGCCAGACGTTCGGCCGATTCGAGAATACGCTCCTGGGCACCAACAACTCCGGGCACCGCGAGCGTGACGACGACACTGGTTGCGACGATCCGCTTCCGCACTTGTGTACCTCCTTGTGGGGGCGATCGCGCCGGTAACCGGATTTGGTCACCGGGCCGGATGCCACTCAGCACGCACGTGTGCTGTGCGGGCTCTCGCCTGTTTCCGTGGGGACGGTCTCTTATTCAGCGAGCGGCCCGGTGTTGGGGCCACGCGCATCCTGAGTGACAGGGGAATCGTGGGTCCGGCGGGCGGGTCAGTCAAGTTGCCCACCGGGCGGAGCCGGACCCTCGCATGGTTCCGGCGGATTCAGCCACCGATCCCGCAGCTCGATCAGCCGTGTGCTTCCAGGGCTATTGACCCCGGATCGTCGGCGTAGTCGGCGGCGGGGATGTCCGGTGTCAGGCCGGTCGGGAACGGGAACGTCTCCATCGGCCCAGCCGTCGCCGCCGGTGTCCTTGCGGGCGCCCCGCTCGAAGCAATACGTCTCGCCACTCGGATCAGCCTCAGCCGGCGTCGGCTCGCCGAGCAGCCGGCACAGGCCGATGAAGTGTTCCTGCGAGGCGGAGCGTTCCTTCAACTCGGCGGCGCGCCACTTGGCGATGAACTCGTACGGCGTCATGGGCGCGTTCAGCGTAGCCGATGATGACCGTCACCGCTACGACGGCCGGGCAGCACGTCCTCGCGCAGTCACCGGCGGCATCGTCGGGCCAGACAGTGTGAGCGTGTGCTCACCGGCGTCAAGGGTGCTCGCTTCGCTCCCACCCCGCTCCGCGGGGCTGACGCCCTTGACGCCGGCTCCGCGCACGCTCATCCAGATTTGGCCCTTAGACGACGATGCCCTCTCAGACGCTCCCTACCAGAAAACTGTCGGGCGGGTTGGCGGTGCGGGGAGGTCGTACGGGATGCCTGTGCGGTCCGGTTTGCGCTCGTATCGTCCGGAACGGTCCGTTGCTATAAATTACTACTGGTCAATAGTTTACATGGTCTCCATGCTACACTCGGACCAGTACGGCGCGGAGCGGAATAACGTCGATCCACCAGACCAGGGCCACCGCAGCGAACGAGACGAGGACGCCCGGAGCACATGAGATCCGAACAGGCGCACCGACCCGCCAGATCCCAACAACCCCCGTCCATCAGAGCAACCGGGGCAGATGACAGCGGGGAATCTCAAGTCGCAAACGGAGCCGCACTTGAGAATCTGGACCCGCTCAGCAGATCCGAAGTGACCAGATCACGGACGACGGAAACGGCGCACGGAAAAAGCTGGCTCCCGTCATCTCGATGGCGGGAGCCAGCTTACCCAATGTCCGACATTGGGCTGGCGAGGGGGCGCGGCGCGCCCCCTTCGATCCCCCGGCTTCCCGCGGCCCTGGCGGGCTCGCGGCCGAGCGGCGGGCGTTGCCCCCGCTCCTTCACGGAGTTGCGCCGATGGCTGACCGCCGCATCGTGAAAGCCTCCGTCCGCGCGTCGGCGGCGGAGTTCGCGGCCTGGAAGGCCAAGGCCGAGGCGGCCGGCGTGCCGCTGTCCGACCTGCTGCGGCAGGCCATGGCCCGGANNCGCCCGCTGGGCGAACACCCACGCCGACAAGGCCGACGCCTTCGAGGTCATCGCCCACCTAGTCGCCATCGAGCGGGAGATCGCGCGGCTGGCCTGCTTCCCAGACGAGCGGCACGATGCACGTTAAGTTCATCGCCCGCGGCACCGGCTCGGCGAAGGCCGCGGCCGACTACCTGCTCGGCGAGCGGGACGCGGCCGGGCAACCGCGCGAGGGCGTCGAGGTCCGCCGCGGCGACCCCGACACGGTCGCCGCCGTCGCCGACGCGCTGGACTTCGAGCACAAGTACACCTCCGGCGTGATCGCGTGGGCGCCGGAGGACCGGCCGACCGACGTGCAGATCGAGGCCGTGCTCGACAAGTTCGAGCAGACGGCCTGGGCCGGGCTCGAACCGGACCGCTACGCTTGGTCGGCGGTCGAGCACCGCGAGCGCGGCGGCGGCGTGCACGTGCACATCTTCGCCGCCCGCTGCGACCTGGAGACGGGCAAGAGCCTCAACGTCGCGCCGCCCGGCTGGCAGCAGACCTTCGGCCCGCTGCGCGACGCC
>JAAXHG010000120.1 GCA_012270995.1 Vicinamibacteraceae bacterium
TCGATCATCGCCTTGTTGATCAGCACGGCGACCGGGTTCAGGTCGCTGGCGTGCGCTTCGAGGCCCAGCCGCTGAGCCTCCAGCGGCAACGCCCCGCCGCCGGCGAACGGATCGTGGAACGCCGGCAGTTTCGTCGGATCGAACAGCTCGTCGGCCCCCGGATGGTCGGCGTTCCGCTCGCACGTACGCCGCCAGCTCTTCCTGATCTCGTCGCGCGCCGGCGACAGAATCCTCTCGTCCGTCGTGCTCTCCCACAGCACGAGCTTCCTCAGAATGGCGAACAGACGTTCGCGTTCGAGCTCCGCCGCCACTTCCGCCAGGGCCTGACGATCGTCCCCCTCGGCGGCGTCGCTCCCGGAGGGCGTCCCGCCGTTCACGCCACGCCTCGCCAACTCGACCGCCGCTTCGCGAGCCTTCGCCGGGTCCCGCAGCAGTTCGTCCACGTATTCCGACGGGTCATCGACCATCTGCGACCAGATCACCGCGCGGGCCGCCGCCAGCGGCCGCCGCGCCCACCACAGATGCAGCGTCGACGGATTCCCGTGCCGAATCGACTTCTCCCGCGCCGACGCCTTGTTGATCGCGTCCAGGGGCAGCGCCACCTCGATCAGCTTCTTCGTCATCGGGACCATCGCGCACCCAGGGCAGCGTCCACGGGAGCACTGGGGAAGCAGTCGAAGGTTGCGCTCATGTGCGTTGCGGAAGCTACCACTCGCGCACATGACGAACCGGGACAGTGGCGGAGTGCTTCCGTCCGAGTCGCGAGGATTGAGCATCCACACGCTCGGAAAGGGCTACCGGACGACCGAACGTCGGGTTCGGCGTCGCCGGCAAGGTCCGGCGAGCGAGGTTGACGCCAAGCATGTCTAGAATGAAGGAATGGCCCACGAACGACGGACGGCCCCCGTGCGGTTGCGCCGGAAGCCCCCGCGAACGGATTCGGACCGGCTTGCCGGCGCCGCGGCGCCGGGATGGCGCAAGACGCTGCGCGTGCCGAGCCGAAGCGAGGCCGCGCCGGTCCCCGAGCCGAAGGCGCTCGAGTAGAGAGGAGGGCGGCAGCCATGCTCCGCAGCGCTCTGCTCGGCGCAGCAGCCGAAGGGCATTCCCGCGATCGAAGTGGAACAGGGCCGAATCAAGATTCGCCGTCAGAGCGGCGGCGGTCGACCGCGCATCGAGCCGCTTGGCCCGCTCCTCGACGATCCGACCTGGAGCCGTGAGCTCGCCAGCGATGAGGATGGCCGCTTCGAGTCGCTCGTGCTGAGAGGCCTGATCGATGAGTGAGGGGGTGCGGCTCGATCTGCTGTCGGGGCTGGCGGTTCGAGCAAGGCCCCTCCGCAGTACTACAAGCGGCTGCTGCGCACGGCTGTAGGGGAAGCCGGCCATGTACCAACGCTCGGCGGAATCGAGTTCGCCGCCGAACTCGTCGGCCGGATGGACTTCTTCCGCGCGGGAAAAGCGGACCGATCGCTGAAGGCCTTCGTGGACGACCTTCGAAACCTGCTGCGGAGGTTGACGGTCGTCCTCTGACTGTCTGGACGCGGCGGCAGCCTTGGCCGTCCTGATGGCGGGCCCTCCCTCGCCCGCGGCGGCGCCGGAACTGACGGTCAATGCGAGGGCGCTGCCCACGCGCTCGGCCGCCGCCTCGATCAGCTTCCTTGTCGTCATGGCGTCTCGCTTCGAGCCCTGACGATGCAGCGCACTTGGCTGGCCGACACCTTGAACTCGAGGTCCGGGTGACCGCCTTCGCGAAGCGCGCGCCGCGCCGCCGGTATCCCGAATCCGAATCTCTGAACGAGCCCCAGCACGCGCATCGCCTCCGCTACGTTCGGGTTCCGGTAGTCAACCAGACCCCCGGCACCGAAGTTGTCTGCGGTGACCGCCCCGTAGGGACCGCCGGGGCTGGCGATTTCGACCCGATCGTCGAACCAGTATGCGTGCACCGGCGCGTTGGAGTCCTCGTAGGTCCGGTGCATCACGGCGTTGCGGACGAGCTGGCCCAGGGCGTCCAGCGGATAAGTGGAGCGCCGGATTTCCACGGGGCCGGAGAGGAAGTCGACGGTCACCCGGTTGTGAGCGGAGAACTTCTCGTCCAGCCGACCGACCACCCGAGAGATCGGCCCGCGACAGGCCTCCGCGTCGGCCACTGCATCGCCGTACTCGGTTCCTTCGACCCGAAGGAACTGGGCATAGGCGCCGGGCAGGAAGTCGTGAGGCTGCCGCCCCAGCACGAGAACCCCGGCCACCGTGGGCACGGGGTCGTCCACGGAAACGATCATCTTGGCGGCGGCGAGCCTCTCCTCGGCGGTGCGCTCGTTGGCGGCAAACGCCTCCGGTTCGAGCGCCTTGGGAAGGTACTCCTCTTCGAAGCGGACGAGGCTCAGGTCGCGGAGAGTCGCCGTCTGCAACGCACGCGTGTCGAAGTGGGAGTCGCGGTACTTCCGCTTCTCGTTGAGGACTCGCTCGTCCTGCGAGCTCGCAACCGTCCTTCGTGGTCCCGTTCGCGTCCAGATTCGTCCGCGATAACGCACTGGAGGCGAGTCGGAGGGCCACACCGTCACGACCGCGATGCGCCGCCCAAGGAGAGTCCGCGCGGCCACGGTCAGCGTGGGTGGCGGCAGAATGTTGCCGTCCGTCTTGATGTCCGACAGTTGCAGGAGAAGCTCGTCCCCGACGTCGAGACCTACGGGCGCCCCGCTGTCACTCGCGCCGACGAAGACGACTCCCGGCTTGCCGTAATCCGGCAGGTCGTTGGCGAAGGCGCACACCGCTTCCCGTATGCGGGTCGGCGCATCGCCGCGAAGCGACTCCTTCCGCTCGACCAGATCGGATTCCAGGTCGGCCATCATCGTTCCGAGTTCCGCCGCGGAGTAGCCGGTGGTTGCCGGCGCCAGGGGGCTCACGGCGCCGCGTTCCGGCTGGTTGTCGCGGTCACGGCCCGCCCCCGCTCAGGTTCCGAGCACCTTGGCGAGTCCCTCGGCGCCCACCCGGCGGGCGGCGCGGGCGTCGGCCGTGAGCCAGACGCCGTCGACCAGCGACGCCAGAGCCGCGTAGACCGCGTCGTACCCCGATAGGCGCCACCGGCGGGCCAGATCGGCGGCGAGCGCGAGCAGTTCGTGCCCATTGGCCACCCGCTCGATGCCAAGCGCCTCGACGAGTTCCAGCGCCTGGCGAACCTGTGACGAGCGGCCTGGCCTCATCCGGCACAGAACCGCCAGCAGTTCGTTCATGAACAACTCCGGCACGACGAAGGCGGCGGGGTTCTCTTCGATCTCGCTCAGGACGCGTTGGGCCTCGGCCACGAGGGGCTCGTCCCTCACGAACCACTTGATCGCCACGGAAGCGTCCAGGACGATCACGAACGCAGGTCCCGGAGCAGATCGAGCGTCGTGTCCGGCCCCGGACAGGCGAACTTCAAGTCCCTGATCTTGCGGACGACTTCACGCCGCCGTTCGTCGGCCTCGCGGTCCACGAAGCGCTCCTGGTAGTCCTTCAGGCTGATCAGCGCCGCGGCCGGGGCGCGGCGGCGACAGACGAGAATGGGCGCCCCGTCCTGCTCCAGCTGGTCGAGCACCTTGCCGAGCGACTGACGGAGTTGCAGAGCGTTCACCGTCTTCATGACACGGGTGAGTGTCCTATCTGCACAGTTCGGTGTCAAGACCTGTGCATGTCCGGGGGACGAGTCCGTCGTCCGCTCGCCGCCGATGGGATCTGGGCCGGATCGCGCGCGCCGCGCGGAGACTCTCCCGGCGCCCCGGGGAGGATCGATCGTTGCGGCGAGGTCGGCGCCGACCCGTTCCGCCGCGGCCTCCGTCTCCCGGTCGCCGACATGCGCATAGCGGAGCGTCATCCGCGGCTGACGGTGACCGAGCAGCCGGGAGACCACGGGGATCGGCGCTCCCGCCATCACGGCGTGGCTGCCGACGGTGTGACGAAGGTCGTGCAGCCGCGCGTCGCGCAGTTCGGCCTCCCGCTGTACCTTCCGCCAGAGCGAGAGCTCCGGGGAACGCGAATGAAGCGGATCGTCGAGCGACGGGAACACGAAGTCGCTCCCGTTCCGCGGTTGTCGGGTGAGAACGGCCCGCGCCTGCGCGTTCAGGTACACGAGCCGCGGCCCGGTCTTGCTGTCGTGCAGCCGCAGCACGTCGCCGTCGACCTCCGACCAGCGCAAGCGGATGATCTCGCCCTTGCGGCAGCCAGTGAACAGGAGAAGCCGAATCACCTCGGCCTGCTGGCGGCCGGACCCGCGACCGCGGTGGGCGTCGAGCACGGCGTGGAGACGGGCGACCTCGGTGCGAGAGAGGAACCTGTTCCTGGCGGGCTGGCGGTTGCGCCGGACGGTCCGCGACGGGTTGGCGACGATGTGGCCGCAGGAGACGGCGAAGTTGAGGATCTGCCTCAGCACGTCGAGTGTGCGGTTGGCGCCGGCGGGAGCGATCAGACTGTATTCGTCGAACCATCGATGCACACAAGCGGGTTCGATGCGATCGAGCGGCAGGCGGCCGAACGCGGGCAGGAGCTGCGCGTCGAGCGCGCTGTCCATGCGCTGGCGAGTGGAAGCTCTGCACCGTCGGTAGCAGGAGCGGCGCCACGGACCTTCGGTGAAATCCCGGAACAGAGGCGCGGGCACGATCGCTAACCCGCCAGAGAGGAACCGACGAGGGCGGCCGCTTCCCGAACGGCGCCGTCGTCGAGATGCGTGTAGCGCAAGGTCGTGGTCGGATCCCGATGGCCGAGGAGCCGACCGATCGTCGGAACCGCCTCGCCGCGTCTCAGGGCGAAGCTGGCGTAGCTGTGGCGCAGGTCGTGGAGGCGAAGCCCCGGCAGACCCGCCGCCTGCCGGAGAGGCCGCCAGAAGCGGTAGAGCGTCTCGGTGCACATCGGACCCTCCCGCCTGGACGCGGGGAACGCGAAGGGCCCGTTGCGGGGCAGCCCGTCGAGCAGCCGGCGCGCCGGCGACGACAGCCAGACCGTTCGCGGTCCGCTCTTGCCGTCCGCGAGGTGGAGGTGACCCTCGCGGTAGGCCCGCCAGCGGAGCGTTCGGATCTCGCTCTGTCGGCAGCCGGTGAGGATGAGGAGTCGCACCAAGGCTGCGGCGAGCGGATCTTCGACTTCGGCCAGCCGCAAGGCCGCGCCCAGCCGCCGAAACTCCTCGTCGTTCAGAAAGCGATCGCATCGCCGTTCCGCGTAGCGGCGGACGCCCCGGCAGGGGTTGCTCCCGTCTGGTCTCAGCCCGTATGTCTCGGCCTGCTCCAGAATGACGGAAAGCACGGCCAACGCCCGGTTCGCCGCGGCGGGGGTCCGGCCGAGCGAGGCGAACCACTCTTGCACGTCGGCTGGAGAGATCGTCGCGATGCTCCTCGCCTCGAACCGCGGCAGAAGCTGACTGCGCAGGCAGGAGCGGTTCACCTTCGCCGTGCTGGACTTCCAGTTGCGTCCGTAACGCCGGAACACCTCGGCGGCGACTGCACGAAAGCTCGAGCTTCCGTCAGCACGAGCGGCGGATTCGGCAGCCCCGATGCAGGGCGCCGTCGCGGTGGTATGGTTTGCCATATGAAGACGACCCTCAACATCGACGATTCGGTGATGCAGCGCCTCCGCGAAGAGGCGGCGCGGCGGGGCACGACCATGTCCGCCCTGGTCGAGGCCGGGCTGCGCCGCGTGCTCGCGCCGGAAACGCCGGCGAACCAACCGGATGACTCGCCATCGCTGCCGACATGGCGCGGTGGCGCGGAACTCGTCGACATCTCGGACCGCGACGCCCTCTACCGTGCGATGGAGGAACAGGGCTGAGGTGCGGGTGATCGATGCGAAAGTCCTCGTCTACGCCGCGAACGTCGACTCCCTGCTCCACTTTCCGTGCAGGCGGCTGGTGGATCGCGAGTGCCGCGAACCATCGCCCGCGTTCCTCACCTGGAGTATCTGCTACGAGTTCCTTCGAGTGGCAACGCACCCGCGGGTTCTTCAGTCACCGTGGGACACGGAAAAGGCGTACGGCTTCCTTGCGAAGCTGATCGAGTCTCCGGGGTTCGACGTGCTCGTTGCGACGCCCCGCCACCCGACGGTTCTGGCGCAAACGGTCTCCGAACTTCCCAAACTGCGGGGCAACGCGCTCCACGACCTGCACACGGCCGTGCTGATGCGCGAGCACGGGATCAGCCGCATCTGCACCAGGGACCGGGGCTTTGAGCGATTCCCGTTTCTGACCGTCGTCGATCCGCTGGACGATCCAGGGTAGCCCGGAGTCGCCGGCGGCGGGGCGTTGCCGCTGGAGGCTCAGCGGCTGGGCCTCGAAGCGCACGCCAGCGACCTGAACCCGGTCGCGGTGCTGATCAACAAGGCGATGATCGA
>JAAXHG010000013.1 GCA_012270995.1 Vicinamibacteraceae bacterium
TTCCTCACGGTCACCATCCCGCCGCGGCTCCAGGGCGAGGTGGACGGAGACTCGATCCGCAAGCTTCTGGAGTCGATCTCCTGCGACCCTTCCTCAGGCGCGGGCACGGTCGTCGCGCTGAAGGGCGTCTTCCGGTTGGGACCGCTTCGGGGGCGCCACAGCAAGGACCGCGCCGAGCACGTCGGCTCCGCCGCCCGGCGCGCCGCTCTCGAAAGGGCCCGGGCGGAGGCGATGCGACGCCTGGTCGAGGCTGCGGCCGCGGTCGGCCGCAGCCTTGACGAGTTGGCCGGTCATCGAGCGTCCGAGCAGGCAGCACGAACTCAGCGCGCCGGCCTGCCGGGCACCGCAGCGATCCTCCGCGCCCAAGCAGGCCTCGACACGGCAGTGACTGCCCATGAAGAGGCCGAGGCCCGGCGGGGCGAGGCCGAGCAGGCGGTGGCCGAAGCGGATCGGATCCTCAGCAGAGCTTCAGACGCCCTGCATCGCACCGCGACGAGCCTGTCACTGCCGCACGACGGCCAGCGGCTTGCCGCCTTCGAGCGCGAGTTGATCGAGGCCGAGACGACGCTGCGGCAGTGCCAGTCCCAAGTCGAGAGGCTCTCGCGGTCGATCCAGGCCTGGAAAGGCGCCTGCGACCGCTGGCGAACCTCGGCCGCGACGTTCGAGGCCGAGCAGGCCGAACTCCGTCAGGTCGTGTCAAGACACGACGAAGAGCTGGCCAGCCTCGTCACCATCGAAGACAGCATCGGCGCCGAGTACGCCGAAGTGGCGGCTACCCGCGACCGGTGCAACTCCGAACTCAAGGAACTGGAGGCCAAGGAGCCTGAGCTGCGCCGGGAGCGGGACACTGCACTGGAGCACAAGACTCGGGCCGAGTCGGCGGCGGCCACCGCCGCCGAGCGCAGAGAAGAAGCCGAGCAGGCGTGCGAAGCGGCTCGGGCCTCGCTCGACGAGGCCGTCTCGACGCCTGGCTACCTCGAAGCCCTCCACATCGCAGCCGACGACGGAGACGGCACTTCCAGAACCAGCCGCGCCGACGGCTCCGACCGGGGGAGCCGCACCGATGCCGCCGGCTCTTCTCCGGGGGCCGCGGCCGTCGCCACCGATGCCGCCATCGTAGCGACGGCGCCAGGCTCGGAGGGGCTGCGCCAGATGCTGGAGGCTCTTGGCCGCATTCTGGTGTCGGCCGGTTCCGCGGAGGCTCCTGCCGGCCGCGCGGCCGGCGCACCCACCATCGAGGTGCGCCCCGACAGCGTGCGACAGTCGCTGCTGCAGAGGCGGGACGCCTTGGGGGCCGGATGGGACGCGGAAGCGCTGCAGCCGGATCCGGCGAAGCCGTTGATCGTCGAGGTGACTGGACCGTCGGGGAGGGCGCCGCTGGCCCTGGCGGTCCGGGCCGTTGCTCATCAGCACCAACAGGTGGCCGGCCTGCTCAGCCGCAAGCAGGACGAGGCTCTGCGCCAATTGCTCCAAGGCATGATCGCGAGGGAGATCGCCGAGAAGATGTTCGGCGCCGAGCGGCTCGTGAATCTCATGAACCTGCGTCTCGGCGCGGTCGCCACCGCGCACCATGTGGGCGTGA
>JAAXHG010000150.1:0-5512 GCA_012270995.1 Vicinamibacteraceae bacterium
GACACGCTGACGTACTCGCTTTCGGGCACGGACGCGTCGTCGTTTTCGATCGATTCGACGACGGGCCAGTTGAAGACGAAAGCCGCGCTCGACCACGAGACGAAGGGGAGCTATACGGTGACGGTCGGCGTGAGCGACGGCAAGGACGCTAACGGGGACCCTGACCCCGCGGTGGACGCGGCGGTCGACGTGGAGGTCACGGTGACGGACGTGAACGAGCCGCCGGCGTTTCCGGGTACTGAGGCGGGCGAACGCTCGGTGGCGGAGAACACGTCGTCGGACACGCCGTTCGGCGATGAGTTCAGGGCCACCGACTCCGACGACGGGGACACGCTGACGTACTCGCTTTCGGGTACGGACGCCGGTTCGTTCGCGCTCGAGTCCGTCCAGGCGGGCGTCAAGCTCAAGACGCACGCGGCACTGGACCACGAGACGAAGGCGAGCTACGCGGTGACGGTCGGCGTGAGCGACGGCAGGGACGCTAACGGGGACCCCGAGCAAACCCCCGCGGTGGACGCGGCCGTCAACGTGACGGTCAGGGTGACGGACGTGAACGAGCCGCCGGCCACGCCGGCGCGGCCGACGGTGGAGACCGCCTCGACGACGAGTCTCGAGGTGAGCTGGTCGGCGCCGGTGAACACGGGTCCCGCGATCGACGACTACGACGTTCGGTACAAGAAGTCGTCCGTGTCGGACTGGACGGAGTGGCAGCCTTCGGCTGCGGACAGCACGGACACGGAGACGACGATCACGGAACTCGACCAGGACACGGCCTACGACGTCCAGGTGCGTGCGGAAAACCCCGAGTCGGAGGGTCAGTGGTCGGATTCGGGCACGGGCAGAACGGCGGCGCCGGACAACCAGCCGCCGACGTTCCCGAGCGGGACCTACGAAATCAGCGTGGAGGAGAACACCACAGGCGAGATCGCCGGGGCACGGGTTGAAGCGTCCGACCCCGAGGGCGCCGCGCTGTCGTACTCGCTCTCCGGCGCGCACGCGGCGCTGTTCCGGGTCAACTCGGGGACGGCTCAACTCTCCGTGCCGTCGGCGACGGACCTGAACTACGAGAGCCGGACGCTGTACTCGTTCAACGTGGTGGCCAGGGATCCGGCCGGTCTGACGGCGTCACGGCGGGTAGAGATCACGTTGACGGACGACGACACGGAGGCGCCCGGGACGCCGGCCGCGCCGGTGGTGACGACGCTGTCGTCGAGCGGGCTGCGGGTGGACTGGACGGCGCCCGTAAACGCCGGTCCGCCGATCAGCCGTTACGACGTGCGGTACCGGGCGGCGGGCGCGGGGGGCGACGCGCCGTGGACTTCCCACCCGCACGGCGACGCGGCGACGAGTACTTCGATCAGCGGTCTGGCGCCGGCCACGTCCTACGACGTGCAGGTGCAGGCAGTCAACCCGGAGGGAGAGAGCGGCTGGTCCGGTTCGGGCACGGGGGCGACTGCGTCCTCGCCGCCGCCCGGCGGGGGCGGCCCTCCTCCTCCTCCGGTGGACCAGCAGCCGTTCTTCCTGCCCGGCGTATCGATCGACGATCTGGCGCTGGTGGTGGGAAGCGGCGTACGCGTGACGCTGCCGGCGGCTACAGGCGGCGACCCGCCCCTGAGCTACGGCGTGACGCCTCGGCCGCCCGACGGCATCGGCTTCGATCCCGAGACGCGGGTCCTTGCGGGGACTCCGACGCGGGCGAGCGCCGCGCTGAGCTATACCTACACGGCGACGGACAACGACGGGGACGCCGCGAGCCTGAATTTTGTGATCCAGGTGTCCGGCGGCGACGAGTCGCCGAGCTTCGGCGGGGCGTCGGTCCCGAGTCAGACGTTCACGGTGGGCGTCACGGCGCGTCTGGAGTTGCCGGCGGCTTTCGGCGGCAACGGCGAGCTCCACTACAGCCTGTCGCCGGCCCTGCCTTCGGGGTTGGGCTTCGACGCGGGTTCGCGCGTGCTGTGGGGGACGCCGGTGGCGGCGAGCGATCCGGCGACGTACACGTACCGGGCGACCGACAGCGACGCGGAGGGCCCGGACAGCGACGAACTGCGATTCACGATCGCCGTGGCGACCGCGCCGCCGCCGCCGGGTCAGTCCGACGTGACGGCCTCGCCGGCGGGCGAGGAGAGCGTGGCGCTGATTCTCGGCCCGGGCTGGGCGGACCTGCCTCGAAGCGAGATCGACGTGGAGGTTCGAGGTCCGAAGCACGGCTGGACTCCGTGGCCCCCGCCGCCGGCGGCGAGCCGGCTCGCCGCCGGGGTCGCTGCCAGCGAGGCGACCCAGGGCACGAGCAGCATCCTGATCGAGGGCCTGGACCCGGATTCGCCCTACACCTTCCGGCTGCGGACCGAGACGCCCGAAGGCGAAGTGGCGTACTCCGAGGAGCAAAGCGCCGCGACGGGATGGTTCGGCGGTCCGTGCCGCCGGGGCGCCGGGTTCCTGTGCCTTCGGGACGGTCGTTTCGAGGTCCAGGCGCACTGGACGAATCCCGACCGCGAGGCGGACTTCGGCGTCGGGACCGCGATCCCGCTGTCGATCTCGGACGAGTCGGGGATGTTCTGGTTCTTCAACCCGGACAACATCGAGCTGGTGGCGAAGGTGCTGGACGGCCGGTCGATCAACGATCACTTCTGGGTGTTCTTCGGGGCGCTGTCGGACGTGGAGTACTGGGTGACGGTGAACGACACGTCGACGGGGGAGACGCGGACGTACCACAACCGTCCGAAGGAGGTCTGCGGCCAGAGCGACACCTCGGCCTTCCTGCGGCCGCTCGAGTCGTCGGCCTCGGGGTCGGCGGCGTCGGCCGCTGCGTCTTCTGGCCGCGGTAGCGACTGGGCTCGAATCTGGGGCCGCGAGCCCGGGGTGCTGGGCATGGACCTCGTGCCGATGAACGCGGCGTCGTTCGCGGTCGCGGAACCCGCGGCCGCCGCGCCCGAACAGGGGAGCGGCGTGTGCGAGCCGTCGGCCGAGCGTCTCTGCCTGCTGGAGGACCGCTTCGCGGTCGCGGTCGACCTGATCGACCCGAACGTCGAGGATCCCGCGGAGCGGCAGCGGGCCGCCAGGGTGCTGCCCACGCTGACGACGCGCGAGACCGGCTTCTTCTGGTTCTTCAACGAGGAGAACGTCGAGCTCGCGGTCAAGATGCTCGACGGCCGGGCGATCAACGGGCGCTTCTGGTTGCTCTACGGCGGCCTCTCCGACGTGGAATACGCGATTAACGTCACCGACACGTGGACCGGGCTCGATCGGGTCTACCGTAACCAGGCGGGCAGCATCTGCGGCGAGGTCGACACGGGGGCGTTCCAGTGAGCGGAGCGGGGCGGGCCGACGCCACGCATGTCGGCGCGACTTGAAGTCCGGCGGCGCGGTAGGAAGCGCGGCCGCGGTGACCCGGGCCGATCCGTGGACTGTGCAACGACCGCGCTGCGGGCCGACTTGGCGGCTCTGGAAGCGCGCCTGATCCGCTGGATTATCGGCAGTGCGCTGGTAGGAGGTGCGCTGACCGTCGCCACCGTCGGCTTGCTGTTCCGGTTGCTCGGCTGACGACGCCAGGGCCGTCAGAAGACGCGCGGTTCGAAGTCCGGCGCGTTGAGGAGGCTGGCGCTGTTCCCGGTGGCCCGGATCACGAACAAGCCTTGGCGTTCGGCGTGTTTCGCGACCGAAGCGTCGGTTCGGAGGTACGCCAGCGCGCCGTAGACCGGACGGTCATCGGACCACGGAAACCAGTCGGCCAGACGGCGCAGCTTGTCGAGGAACCGCTTGACGTCCCTGGGCCGGAGCGTCGTCTTCACTTCGACCACGACGATCTCCGCGCCGTTCCTGGCGACGATGTCGAGCTCGCAATGCTCGCCGTTGCGAACCGCGTTCAGACGCTGCGCCGTCTCGGTGACGTCGATGTCTCGCTGCCTCAACAGGGGAACGAGGTCTCCCTCCACCAGACTCTCGACCAACCTGCCCCACTGCGTCGTGAACAGATCCTCCGCCTTCTTGAGGCGACGGTCCGTCTCCCTCATCTGGCGGTCGGTCTCCTTCATCCGGCGGTCCGTCTCCTTCGCCTCCCGGGCGATTTCTTCTTGCCGCAGGGCGACTCTCTCCAGAATGACCCGGATCTCCTCAAAAAATCGGCGCGGTCTCGCCCGCGCCGGGTCCGTTCGTGCTCGTCATCAAACTCCTTCCCGCCGAGGCCGCCCGAAAGAAGCGAAGAGTTCCGGTTGGCAAGGGACCGGGGTTCAGGCCGGGAACGGCGCCCCGCGCTCGCTCCCGCAGGCCCGGATGCTACCGCATTCCGCCTGCCCGAATCCCATCGGCGACGCCGCGGGAGACGGAAGACCCCTACGGGCTGGCGGGCGTGGCGCTGGTCGACGCGACGCCGTTCCCGGCGTTGCCCGCGGCCCGCAGCTCCACCGTGTAGGTCGTGCCGTTCGTCAGCCCCGTCAACGTGTGGCGGCGCGTTGCCGAGCAGGGAACGACCGCCCAGTCGTTGAACGTCCCGGCGGCCGAACGCCAGCGCAGCTCGTACGCCACCGGTCTGACTGAGCCTGACGGGGCGCCCCAGGTCAACGCCAGTTCGCCGTTGCCTGGGGCCGCGCTCAGGCTCGGCGGCGTGCCGAGCACGTCCGAGGGCGTCTCCGAGATCGTTACGATCACACCCCGGTCTCGCAGCGCGGTCACGTCGTTGGCGAGCGTCTGCGCGTCGAGGGGATTCCACTCGAGTGAAACGTCGTCGCCGTCGCCCAAGCCGGTGTTGCTCGTCAAGCCTCCGATGTTCGTGAGGCAGTTGCTGTCGAGACGCAGCGTCGTGAGCTCGTTGAGGCCCGCCAGCGGGCTTAGGTGCTGGATCTCGTTTGAGCCGAGATTCAGCCTCGTGAGGTTGGTGAGGCTCGAGAGCGGCGTCACGTCCCTAATGTCGGTGGCGTAGAGATATAGGGTCTTGAGCTCGGTGAGTCCCGAGAGCGGCGATACGTCCGTGATGTCGTTGTTGGAGAGATACAACGTCGTGAGATCGGTGAGGCCCGAGAGCGGCGTCACGTCCGTGAGTGCGTTGCCGGCGAGACGCAGCTCCGCGAGCTCGGTGAGGCCCGAGAGCGGTGACACGTCCGTGATCGCGTTGCCGTCGAGATGTAGGGCCGTGAGCTGGGTGAGGCTTGAGAGCGGTGACACGTCCGTGATCGCGTTGCCGACGAGATGTAGGGCCGTGAGCTGGGTGAGGCTTGAGAGCGGCGATACGTCCGTGATCTTGTTGTTGGAAGGATCGTTGTTGGAAAGCAACAGTGTCGTCAGCTTGGTGAGGCTCGAGAGAGGCGACACGTCCGCAATCGGGTTATAGGAGAGATACAGCCTCGTGATCTCGGTGAGTCCCGAGAGCGGCGTTACGTCTGTGATGTCGTTGTGCTGGAGATACAGCGCCGTGAGCTTGGTGAGACCCGCTAGGGCCGCGAGGTCCGTAATCGCGTTGCTGAAGAGACCAAGCTCTTTGAGCTCGGTGAGGCTCGAGAGCGGCGCGAGGTCCGTGATC
>JAAXHG010000150.1:5576-6400 GCA_012270995.1 Vicinamibacteraceae bacterium
AGACCGAGCTCTTTGAGCTCGGTGAGGTTCGAGAGCGGCGATGCGTCCGTGATGTTGTTGCCGCCGAGACCCAGCGACGTGAGCTTGGCGAGGTTCGAGAGCGGCGATGCGTCCGTGATCCTGTTGCTGCCGAGGCCCAGCGACGTGAGCTTCGTGAGGTTCGAGAGCGGCGATGCGTCCGTGATGTCGTTGTGGTGGAGGGCCAACGTTGTGAGCTTGGTGAGACCCGTTAGCGGCGTCACATCCGTTATGCCGTTATCGTTGAGATGCAGCGCCGTGAGCTCGGTGAGACTCATGAGCGGCGTCACCCCCGTGATCTTGTTCTCGCCGAGACGCAATTTGCTGAGACTCGTGAGGCCCGATAACGGCGCGATGTCCTTGATCGCGTTCCTGTAGAGATCGAGCTCTCTAAGCTCGCTGAGCCCGCCGAGCGGCGTCACGTCTGTAATCGCACTCGCGCCGAGCGTCAAGTCGTCAAGGCCGGTCGCAAACTCCAGACCGGTCAAGTCTTCGATATCGCAGCTCCAGCAGTAGAGGCTGGCGATGTGCTCCATCTCGGCGCTGGTGATCGTCTGTCCCGCCTTCTTGCCCAACCTCCGTTCCACGGCGGCGCGCAGGTTCGAGTCCGGTATCGTGACGTCGACGGGCGACGCTGCGGTCACCGTGAACACGTCGGGGGCCGACGCGAGGCCGGAAGCATCGGTCGCCGTTACCGTCACGTCGGCCGTGCCCGGCGCCGCCGCGCGCAGCGTCAACAGGCCGTTCGCCAGGGCCGCGGCGACGACGGCCGGATCCGCAGACGAAGCGGAGTAGGTCATCTCGTC
>JAAXHG010000141.1 GCA_012270995.1 Vicinamibacteraceae bacterium
CCGGTCATCATCGCGGCGATCTCCGCGCGCAACTCCTCGCGCGCGTAGGCTTCCGAGCCGAAGCCGCCGTGCTTCACCAGGGTCGGCCGGTTCAGGCGGTCCGGGTGCCCGGTCGCGTGGCCCAGCTCGTGCAGCGCCGTGTGCGTGTAGGCTGACTGCGACTCGAACTGGCTCCGGTCGGGCAGCACCACACGGTCGTCCTTCAGGCTGTAGTAGGCCCGGTCGCCGGCGACGTGGTCCAATCGGACGCCGCTGCTCTTGATCAGCGCCTCGGCGCGCTCGTGCCCCTCCCACTCCGGCGCGGCCTCGGCCAGCGAGCGCAGCTTGAGGCCCTCGGTCTGCTCGACGTTGAAGACGTAGTGCAGCTTGACGAGGGGCCGGTCCCGCTGCACCCATTCGAGCTTCTTGCGGCCCTCGTCATCGAGCACGGGGTTGCCGTTGCCGTCTCGGGCGGTCCGCCGCTGCCGCCACTCGACGTACATGATGGGCGTGCCCTTCTCCCCCTTGCGGACGTGCCCGCCGGCCTCCTGGATCTGGCGGTAGCCGCCCCAGCGCGGGTCGGCGTAGCCGCGGTCGAGGGCCTGCATGGTCAGGTAGACGGCGTTGCCGCCGCGATAGTCGCGCCCGCTGCCGAAGTTGTGCGGCATGATCCGCTCGCCCGGCTGCCACGGTTTCTGCCACGGCGCGGTCCCCTCCTTGAGCGCGGCGATGATCCGCTCGGCGAACTGCTGGTGGTACGCGTCGGCCCTCTCGCGCCCGCCGACCATCAGAGCGCCCCCTCGATGGCGCCCTCTTCGTCCTCGAGGTCGACGTCCCAGCCGGCCAGCGCCTCCAGCGACGGCGCCTCGATGGGGCGCCCGGTCCGGAACAGCTCTTCGACCGCCTCGTCGAACTCCTCGCGGCTTGCGACCCGAACCGGCTCCTGCCGCTCTTCGTCCTTGTCGTCACGCTCACTCATCCTCGCCCCTCCCTGCAACCGCCCACCGGTTGCGTTCCTTCCCCGTTCCGGTCCCCGCGCGTGGCCGATCAACACGCGGCCCGTCCGCGCGCCGCATCGTCGGCACGCGAAGCGCCGTCGCAGCGCATCGAGCGGCGCGCCCCACCCGAACCGCGCGGCCAGCGCCGCATGGTCCAGATTGACGTAGCGCTCGCACGCCGCGCAGCACGCGGTCAGCTCGAACCGGCGGTAGTCCGCCAGCGTCCGGAGCACGAGGCCGCCCGCCGGCGCCGCTCCGGCCGCGCGCCGAGGAACGTCTGCATGCTGGCGGCTCACCGCGTTCGCCTCCCCCGACGCCTCCGCTTCGGTGCCGATCCCGTCCCCCGTTTCAGCGTCGACGGGTCGTTCCCCACTCCCTCGGACGGCGGCGGCCAGACGGGCTCGACGACCCAGCGGTTCGCCGTGGCGTCGTAGTCGCGGACGCGGACCATCTGCTCGACTCGGCGCACCCCTTCGGACGTCCTGGTTTGGTGAATGACGGCCTCGATGCCGTCGACCACCCCGCGGCAGACGACCGTCCA
>JAAXHG010000128.1 GCA_012270995.1 Vicinamibacteraceae bacterium
CCCCCCCCCCCCCCCCCCGATGGCACCGTTCTTGCTAAGGACGCTGGCCGTCGCGGCGTTGTCGTTTCTGGCGCTCCATCCGCCCCAGGCGGCTTCTGGCCAGCAGACGGTGCTGCCCTCCCCGACCGAACTGGTCTGGACGGTTGACCACTACAACAATGTCGTCACCCTCCGCCTGGAGTGGACGCCTCCCGACGACCCCCTGGTCAGGGGCTACCAGTACCGCGTCGACGACGGACCGGCTTGGTCGCGGGTACCGGGCGACGGGGCGACTTCGGCGTACGAGATAGGCGGGTTGTCGCGAGACAGCGCTTACACGATCTGGCTCCGCTCGTTCGGCGCCGGCGGCCTGGTCAGCGAGGCGGTGGCCTTGGCGGTAGAGATTCCGAACTCCTGGGTACGCGTCAACATAAGGGGCGCTACGAATACTCCGGAAGCCAGCGCGGACGGCCTGCTGGTGCAAATCGCACTGGTTGGCGCCGAGGGATCGGGAGACGCGTACTTCAGGTCCATCGAAGACACGGCCGTGACCGTGAGGAAGGCGGACGGGGGCGCGGCGCCCGGCTTCTCCGCTGCGCTGCCCGCGGACCACAAGTACTTCACGTCGGCCCGGTTCCACTTCGTCCTCAACACGCCGACCGGCTATGACCCCGATCGGTCGGAGAGCTTCAGATTCCATGTCGACGGCATTTTCTTCAGCGCCGCCGGACCCCCGCACCGCGCCGCGACGGTGGCCGCGCTGACGATAGCCGGTGTGCCGAACAAGCCTACCGGGCTTGTCGCCGCGCCGGGTCGCCAGGAGGTGGAGCTGGCGTGGGACGATCCGGACAACCCCTCGATCAGCCGCTACGAGTACAGCGCGGACGGGGGAGCGACCTGGAGCGAGGTGGCGGGAAGCGGTCCGGCCACGACGCGGCATCTGGTGACGGGGCTCGAGAACGCCGCCTCGTACCAGTTCGCGATTCGCGCGGTGAACGCGAACGGCAAGGGCGCGGTCAGCGACGCCGTGTCCGCGACGACTCTCGACGTCGTCGTCAGCCCGACGGCCGTGTCGTTGACGGAGGCGGCCGGCCCGCGGCACACCGCCACCTACTCCGTGCGGCTTGCGGCCGCCCCGCCGACGGATGAGGCGACCGTCTCCGCGGCCGCCGATCCGTCGACCGCGGTCGGCGTCTCCCCGGACCGGTTGACGTTCACGACCGGCAACTGGGATCAGTCGCAGACGGTGACGCTGACCGCCGCCCAGAACGAAATAGACGACGACGGCCCGGTGCTGATCAGCCATGCCGTGAGCGGTTACGGACGCATGACCGCCGCGGAGAGCGTGACGGCGACCCTGGACGACGACGACACGGCGGGAGTCGACCTGCCCGCGGAACTGACGGTACGGGAAGGTCTCAGCGCGACCTACGAGGTGGTTCTGGCCAGCGAGCCCACGCACGCCGTGACCGTGACCGCGGCGGTGGGAACCACCGGCGTCGCCACAGTCGATCCGAAGACGCTGACCTTCGGGCCGACGGACTGGCAAACCCCCAAGGAGGTCACGGTACGGAGCGTGAACGACGACGTCGAGAATGCCGGCGGCGAACGCCGGGCCGCGATCGCGCATTCGATCCGGACCGAGGACGCGAGGTACTCCGCCCTCTCGGCGGGCGACCTGACCGTGAAGGTGACCGACGACGACATGGCCGGCCTGGTCTTTCGGCCGAGCACGGTGACCGTGGCGGAAGGAGGGTCCACGAGCTACGCCGTGGAGCTCGCGAGCGAGCCGACGGCGGCGGTCACCGTCACCCTGTCGACAACGGAGGGGGATCTCGGCATCCCGCAAGCGCCGCTGACCTTCGACGCGACGAACTGGGACGCCGAGCAGACGGTGACGTTGACCGCGTCGGAGGACGCGGACGACGCCGACGACCCGGCCACCGTCTCGCATGCCGTAACCAGCGCCGATCCGATCCAGGACGCCATCGCCGACGCGGACGTGGCGGTGACGATCGAGGACAACGACGTGCCGGGGATCAGCATCTCGCCCACCTGGCTCAGCGTCGACGAGGGGACGTCGGCCGGCTACGACGTCGAACTGAACAGCGCGCCGACCGGCACGGTGACGGTTGCGCCGTCGAGCAATGACGCCGCGGTGACGGTGCCGTCGGCGGCGCTCACGTTCGACGCGACGAACTGGTCCGTGCCCCAGACGGTGACCGCGACCGCGGCCGAGGACGACGACGGGAACGACGGTTCGGCGACGATTTCGCACGCGGTGAGCGGGTACGGCGGCGTCGCGTCGGCCCCGGATGTCGTCGTGTCCGTGGCGGACGACGACGTAGCCGAGGTCGTGATCACCGCCGCCAGCCTCTCCGTCGCCGAGGGCTCGTTCGTTCTCTACGACGTGAAGCTCGGCGCCCGGCCCGGCGGTTCCGTGACCGTGACGCCGTCGAGCGACAACGAGGACGTCGTCGCTCTGCCGGCACCGCTGACCTTCGACGCGACGAACTGGGCCGCGGTCCAATCCGTGACCGTCAGCGCCGCGCACGACGCGGACGCGACGGATGAAACGGCGACCGTCTTCCACGCGGTGGCCGGTTACGGCGACGTAACCGCGGCCCCAGCTCTCACCTTCTCGGTGACGGACGACGAAAGCGCCGGTGTTGCGATCTCGCGGCGCCGGTTGACGCTTACCGAGGGCGACGCGGGCGTCTACCGGGTGGCGCTGTCCTCGCGGCCGAGCGCCGACGTGATCGTGACGGCGACCAGCGACGACGGCGACGTGACCGTCGCGCCGGCCACGCTCACCTTCACGCCCTCGGGGTGGAACGTGGACCGGAAGGTGACCGTAACCGGGCCGGCGGACGACGAGGCGGCCAACGGCGCGCGCGGCGCGACGATCACCCACGCGGCCGCGAGCGCGGACGCCGACTATGACGGCGCATCCGCGGCGGTCACGGTAACCGTCCTGGACGATGACGCCGCCGCGGTGACGCCGACGCCTTCCGCGGTGACCGTGGCCGAAGGCGCGACCGCCACGTACGCCGTGGTGCTGGCGAGTCGGCCTACCCACGACGTGACGGTAACTCCCGTAACGAAGAACGCGACGGTCGTCACCGCCCAGCCCGAACGTCTGATCTTCACGTCGTACGACTGGGGCACCCCGCGAACGGTGACCGTGACCGGCGTGTTCGACGACCAGCACGACGCGGCCAACGCGCGCGTGACGCAAGTGGCGCATCGGGTCGCGAGCGCGGATCCGCTGTACGCCGGCGGGGAGACCGGCGTCGTCGTGGTGACGGTGACTTCGACGAATCGAACGCCGAGCTTCGGCGGCGAAACCGTCGCCGACCAGACGTGGATCGAGAACACGGCGCGCGACGCCGTGACTCTGCCGGTGGCGACGGGTGGCGACGGCGCGTTGACCTACACGGTGACTCCGGACCTGCCGGCGGGCCTGGTCTTCGACGCGGACTCCCGCCGGATCACCGGCACGCCGACCGCCGCCCAAGCGGCCGCCGACTACAGCTACGAGGCGACGGACGTGGACGGGGACGCCGCCTCGTTGAGCTTCCAGATCGCCGTGGACGGGGACGTGACCCCCGCCTTCGCCGAAACCGTCGAGGATCAGACGGTACGCTGGAACCGGCGGATGACGCCGCTCGAGCTTCCGGCCGCCACGAGCGGCAATCCGCCCTTGAGCTACACCCTCGAACCGACGCTGCCGGCCGGCCTCGACTTCGATTCGGAGACGCGTCGGATCAGCGGCACGCCGACGGCGCTGCAGCGAGACGTCGCCTACACCTACACCGCGACCGACGACGACGGCGACGCGGCCAGCCTGAGTTTCGCGATCACCGTCGCGGGATGCGCCAACAGCGGAGCCTTGGGCAATTCTCCTTCGCAGGCGCTGATCGACGACTGCGAGGCCCTGCTCGGCGGCCGTGACGCGCTGGTCGGCGCCGGCACGGCGCTGAACTGGAGTCTCTCGGAGAGAATCGCCAACTGGAGCGGGATCACCGTCTCGGGCGAACGGGTGACGATGGTGGTTCTGAGCGGTTTCCAGCTTCAGGGCACGGTTCCGGCGCTGTTCGGCCGACTGTCGGCGCTCGTCACCCTCGACCTGTCGCACAACACGCTCGCCGGCGCCATTCCGCCCGAACTCGGCCAGCTGCCGAACCTCCGGTTCCTGAGACTGAACCACAACGCGCTGACGGGCAACATCCCGCTGGCGTTGACGCAACTCGCCGACGGCCTCAGCGACCTTCAGTTGCGCGTGAACGGCTTGAGCGGTTGCGTTCCGGCGGGACTCAATGTTCCCGGCTCGGGCTGGAGGGTCGGCGCGCTGCCGTTCTGCGAGCTCACCCTGAGCGCCAGCCCGTCACGCGTGGTGGAAGGCGGGAGCGCGGCAATCACGGTCACCGCCGAATGGACCACCAGCCAGGCTCGCGACCATGGAGTGACGGTGCCCCTGGTGGTGGCGGACGGCACCGGGACGGCCTCCGGCACGGCCGCGGACGTCGTGCCGGTCTCGCCGTTCTCGCTCACGCTCTCCGCCGGCGCCGGCAGCGGCACGGCCAGCTTCACGCTCGAGGCCTTGGACGACGGCGTGCTGGAGGGTGAGGAAACCCTGCTTCTGACCTCGAACGACTCCGCTTTCGCGGAGCTTGCGACGGTCGCCGCCGCTCCGCTGACGATCGCCGATCCGAACGCCGTCGCCGTCGAGCCCACCCGGCTGGACATCGCCGAGGGCGGCACGGGAACCTACACCGTGGTCCTGCTCGCCGTTCCGCTCGGGGAGGTTACGGTAACGCCCAGCGAAACGCACGAGGACGTCACCGTCTCGCCCGACGCGCTCAGGTTCGATGCTTCGAACTGGGACCGGGAGCAGTCCGTGACCGTGAGCACCGCCGAGGACGACGACGCGCTCGACGAGAACGCGACGATCGGCCACGCCGTTGCCGGCTACGGAAACGTGACGACCGCCGCGGACGTGGAGGTGCGGATCATCGACGGGAATCTGGCGCCCACGGTGGAGAATCCGATTCCCAATCAATCCCTGGCGATGGGCAAGTCGATCTCCGTGGGACTGGAGGTCGGCGACCAGCACGTGTTCGCGGACCCGAACCTGGACGCTCTGACCTACGCCGCCACGAGCTCGGACCCCGGCAAGCTGTCCGTCTCGGTGGACCAGGACGCCAAGACGCTGGACGTCGTCTCCGTGGGGAGCGCCGGCGAGTACTCCGTCACCGTGACGGCGACCGATCCCGACGCCGAGGCGGCCAGCGACGCCTTCCTCGTTACCGTGACCGACTCGACCTGCATCGACAGCACCGCCGTCGGCAGCTCGCCCTCGGCCGGCCTGATCGCCGACTGCGACATCCTGCTGGGCGGGAAGGACGAGTTTCGGGGTGGGCAGGGGCTGAACTGGAGCAAGGATCTGGCCATGACCTCCTGGGACGGCATCACGCTCAGCGGCGGCCGAGTGACGGCGATTCGGTTCCGTTACGAGGGCCTCTGCGGCGAGCTCGCCAACGACTTCCCCAACCGCACCTGGGGAAAGATCCCGAGCGGGTTCGGCGGGCTGAGCGCCCTGAAGGTCATCGACATTCGCGGCACGACCCATGGGGGTTCCCTTCCTTCGGCCCTCGGGAAGCTGAGTCGGCTTGAGCACTTGCGAATAGGGTGCGAAGGAAACGTGACGGGGCCGATTCCCGCAAGTTTGGGAGATCTCGCCAGGCTGAGCCTTCTGGATTTGAGCGGGAACGAACTGACCGGAGGCATCCCGGCCGAGCTCGGTCGACTTCGGGCGCTGGACACGCTGAATCTCCTGGCCAACGACCTCAGCGGAACGATCCCTCCAGGCCTGGGCAATCTGAGCAGTCTGCAGGTTCTGTGGTTGAACGCCAACGATCTCAGTGGAGCGATTCCGCCGGAACTCGGGAAGCTGACGCGCTTGACGAATCTGGGTCTCTCTCTGAACAGATTGTCCGGCGCCATACCGGAGGCGTTGGGGGGCCTCAAGAAGCTCACCAGCCTGAACCTGCTCGACAACTCGCTGACCGGGTCCATTCCGTCGGCGCTGGGCGGTCTGGATGCCGTCGGGTTCATCCGACTCCAGCACAACGGTCTCTCCGGGGAGATTCCCAGGGCACTGGCCAGCCTGCCGCAGCTGAGCCTGCTGGACGTCACCAACAACGCTCTGAGCGGATGCGTGCCGTCAAGCCTGAGTCGTCTCAACAATGTCTCCCCGCCAGATCCCGGGAGGGGTCTGTACACCGATGGCTTGCCGCTCTGCGCCCTGACGTTGAGCCTTTCCGAAACGGCCCTGACCGAAGGAACGCAGACGACCGTGACCGTCACGGCGAGCTGGGACGGCGCCTATTCGCGGGAGGATGCGATCGACGTGCCGATCGACCTGTCCGGGACGGCTTCAGCTTCGGACGACTACTCGGTGACGCCGAGCAGCCCGACCGTCGCCATCGGCGGAGGCGCGGCAAGCGGGACCGTGGACCTGGTCTTCGACGCGCCCCACGACGGCCTCGTCGAGGGCAACGAGACCCTGGTGTTCGACGGCGCCGCCGGCATCGGAGATCTCGCGACCGTGACGTCGGCAAGCTTGTCGCTTAGGGGCTGCACCGCCTCTTTCGGGGCTCACGCGTCGCCGGCATTGCTCCGCGATTGCGAGAACCTCCTGGTAGCCAAGGGGCTCTTGGTGGGCGCGGGAACCGCGCTGAACTGGGATCTGGCGACGACGCACATTCCATCGTGGAAAGGCGTCAAGCTCTCTGGGAATCGGGTGACGTCGCTGGCCCTGAACGGCCACGGGCTGGCCGGCGTGGTACCGCCGATTCTGGGGAAGCTCGACGCCCTGACGACCCTCGATATCAGGGGCGACGCCCTGAGCGGCGGCATACCCGCTGAGCTGGCCGACCTCGCCAATCTGGAGTTTCTCTGGTTGTTCAACCTGGGGCTTTCGGGCGAGATACCGGCGGGCTTGGGGACCCTGACCCGACTGGAACAGCTGAACCTGGGCGGCAACAAGCTGACCGGGGGCATTCCGGCGTCGCTCGGCAACCTGAGGGAACTCCGGGGCCTGAACCTGATGAACAACAACCTCACGGGCGGCATTCCCGTCGTGCTCGGCGACCTGGGGAAACTGCAATGGCTCTACCTCGGCGACAACGAGCTGGACGGCGCCATCCCGTCGGAGTTGGGCAACCTGTCGAATCTGGAGTCCCTGCCCATGGGGGGGAACAACCTGACCGGCGAAGTCCCGTTCAGCCTCACCAGGCTCGGCGGCCTCGCATGGCTGACCCTGAACGGCAACCAGCTGGTCGGCTGCGTGCCCGCCGGCCTTTCCGACGTAACGAGAATCGATCCAGGCACTCTGCCTTACTGCGAACTGGATTTGGCGCTCGCTCCCGAGACGGTCGAAGAGGGCGCGACCGAGAACGTCCAGGTGACGGCGTCGTGGGCCGGAGGCTACTCCCGCGGCCATGCCGTCGACGTGCCGGCTTCCGTCACGGACGGAACCGCCGAATCCGGCGTCGACTACCGGGCCGTCGACTCGTTCACGGTCTCCATGGCCGCGAACGCGAGCGACGGCGCGGGCGTCTTCGCGCTGCAGACGATCGACAATCACGTCATCGAGGACTCGAAGACGCTGAACGTGGAGGTCGATGACGCGGCCTTCGCCGAGCTCGCTACCGTGTCGTCCGCCGCGACGCTGACCTTGACCGAGGAGGACGCCGCCGCCGTGTCGATCTCGGAGTCATCGCTGACCGTGGACGAGGGCGCCAGCGCCGGCTACACGGTGGAGTTGACGACCGTGCCTACGGGGGACGTGACGGTGACGCCCTCGAGCGACAATTCGGAGGTGACGTTCAGCCCGGCGTCTCTGACCTTCGACGCGACGAACTGGAACGCGGCCCAGACGGTGACGGTGAGCGCTGCCGAGGACGACGACGCGGTCGACGAGCTGGCGACGATCGGGCACGCGGTGGCCTCTGCGGACGAGGACTACAACGGTGTGGCGGCGGCGGATGTGTTGGTGTCGGTGGACGACGACGAGACGGCGGGTTTGACGGTGTCGT
>JAAXHG010000075.1 GCA_012270995.1 Vicinamibacteraceae bacterium
TCTGACACATACGAAACATGGAATGCGTCACATTCCACGCCACTAAACTGTTCGATCAGAACGCTCCTTTGTTCCTGACAGAATCGTGCCGGCCTCCGACCCCGACGTTTCCCGCCCCCGCTTGATTCGCGATGCCACCTTCCTCGAGGCCGACCGACGAGAGATCGCCCTGCGACGCGGCCCCCACAATCGGCTGGGCTTCGCGTACCAGGTCGCCTTCGTGCGGGTGCTCGGCAGGTTCCCGCAACAGGCGCCCCTGGAGATCGACGGAGAGATCCTGAGGTTCGCGGCCCTGCAGCTGGGGGCCGACGCCGAGACGATCCACGCCTACGCCCGCCGGCAGCAGACGGTCTCCGAGCATCAGCAGCGTATCGGTGAGTACCTGCGTCTGCGCACGTGGGACATCGCTGCCGGAGAACGGCTGGCGCGGTTCCTTGAGGACGAGGCGTTGCGGATCGAGCGGACCGCCTCGCTGCTGGCGCGGGCGCGCGTCTGGCTCCGCGACGAGCACGTGCTCTCGCCGTCCGATTCGGTGTTGCGTCGCGCGATAGGGGCTGCTCGAAACAAGGCCCGGACGCTGCTGACGGAACGCCTGGCCGAGCGCCTCTCGGCACCGATGCGCGCGCGTCTTGATGCGTTGATCGCCGGCGACCACGATCAGCCGCACTCGCCGCTGAACCGCATCAAGGCCAGCTCGTCGAACCCGTCGGTCGGGGGCATGAAGCGGCTGCTGGCGCGGCTGGAACTGATCGAGGTGACCGGCGTGCTGGAAGTCGACGTGGGCTGGATCAACGGCAACTACCAGCGGGTCCTGTTCCACAGCGTGCGCACCGCGTCAGCCGACCGGGTGCGCCGGATGNNAAGCTCCTCGACCGCAATCGGAAGCTGGTCGACGACCGTCTCGACGACATGCTCAAGGCGCAGCGCCACGCCGTCGACCGGATCGTTCAGCGCTACCGCCGTCTCGGCGCCGTGCTGCTCGATCCCGGCGTCGGCGACGACGAGTTGCGCGCCCGCTTGCTGTTGACCGTGCCGGAGGAGCAGCTGCAAGAAGACCAGTCCGACCTCGCGAACTGGACGCGGGGCGATCGCAGGGCCCGCTTCGAGCAGACGGCCGCGCGGCACGCCGGGCTGAGCCAGTTCGCTGCGCCGTTTCTGAGCCGGATGAAGTTCGTTGACGAGCAGGGCGAAGGCACCTCGCCGACCCTGGCGGCGTTGCGGGCCTACCGCGAACACCGCGCGGCGGGACGCCGCGGCATCCCGGCCGACGCACCGCTCGACTTCGCGCCGACGGCGTTGCAGCCGCTCATCCGCCGCGACGGCGTGACGGACCGTCGGCGCTGGGAGAGCGCGTTGTTCCTCCAGGTGCGCGACGAGATCCAGACCGGCAACCTCGCCATCGACGGCGCGAAGAACTTCGGCCGCTTCGAGGCCTTCTTCCTCCCGGCCGACCAGTGGGAGCAGGTCCGCGATGCGTTCTGGGCGCGTACCGGATTCCCCGTCGACCCCGGAGCGGCGGTCGAGCGCTTGAAGGCGCGGCTCTCGGATGCGTTCGACCGCTTCCTGGAAGGTGTTGCCGACAATCGGCAGGTCGCGTTCGACGACGACGGGTGGCGGCTGAAGACGGACCCGGCCGAGCATCCCGACCCGGCGCAGTCCGACCGCCTCGCCGAGTTG
>JAAXHG010000016.1 GCA_012270995.1 Vicinamibacteraceae bacterium
GAGTAGCCGGCGAATCTCAGGCGAAGTAGCCACCTGAATCTCATCGAAAGTAGCCACCCGAATCTCAGCCGAAGTAGCCGCCCTGTCGGGGTGATTTCGGTCTGACGATTCGTGCGTGCCGCGCGTCCCTTGGCGCCGTTCGAAGAACGGTTGGAGGGGTGCGATGGCACGGGGAAGGTTGCCGATGAGGAAGGTGAAGAAGGTTCTCGAGTACCATTTCGACGCGGGGCGCAGCCATCGCGACATCGCGATGCATTGCGGGGTCGCGCGGCGCTCGGTGGCGCTTCTGGTGGAGCGCTTCGAGGGTTCCGGGCTGAGCTGGCCGGAAGCGCGGGACATGGACGAGGGAGCGCTGCAAGCGGCGCTTTATCCGCCGCCGCCGCCGCGCCCGTGCGAGGATGTGGACTGGGCCCGGGTCGAGAAGGACCTGTCCGAGCGCGGCGTGACGCTGAAGCTGCTTTGGGAGGAGTGGCGCGACGATCATTCCGGCGGCATGAGCTATCCGACCTGGTGCCGCCGGTTCCGTCAGCGGCGGCGCTCGCAGCGCGCGATGACGATGCGCCAGGTGCGCGCCCCGGGCGAGCGGCTGTTCGTCGATTACGCCGGCATGACGGTTGGCCTGACGATCGACGGGACCTCGCGCGAGGCGCAGGTCTTCGTTGCCTCGATGGGGGTCTCGGGGCTGGTCTATGCGGAAGCCACCCTGACCCAGAAGATCGACGACTGGTGCGCCTCGCACGTGCGCTGCTTCGAGGCGATGGGCTGCGTGCCGCTGGCGGTGGTGCCGGACAACATCAAGCCGGCGGTGATCAAGCCCTCGCGCTACGAGCCGGTGCTGAACGAGACCTACGCGGATCTGCTGGACCATTACGGCGCCCACGGCCTTCCGGCGCGCAGCCGGCGGCCGCGCGACAAGGGGCTGGTCGAGAACGGGGTGCTGCAGGTCGAGCGCNNGGGTCCTGGCGCCGATGCGCCACCGCGTCTTCCACGACCTGGCCTCGCTCAACGCGGCGATCGCGGCGGCGGTCGAGGCGTTCAACCACCGGCCCTACAGCGACGGCTCCGGAGAGAGCCGGCGAACCCGGTTCGAGGCGATCGACCGGCCGCACATGAAGCCCTTGCCGGCCAGCCGCTGGCAGCGCACGGAGTGGCGCCAGAACAAGGTGCACAAGGACTATCACATCGCCATCGACCGGCACTTCTACTCGGTGCCCTACGAATATATCGACCTGCGGGTCGACGTCCGCCTGCGCGGCGATCTGATCGAGGTGTTCCACAAGGGCCAGCGGATCGCCAGCCATGCGCGCAGCCGTCTCAAGGGCCGCGCCACCACGGTCCGGGGACACCAGCCGCTCAAGCACCAGCGCGCCGGTATCGAGGGAACCCGCGCCTGGATCGAGCGCGAAGCCAACGAGCGCGGCGCGCATGTGCACGGCTTCGTGGTCGCGGTGATGGGCCGCTACGGCAAGCCCGAGCTCGGCTTCCGGTCCTGCCTCGGCGTTCTCCGTCTCGCCGGGCGCCACGACCCGGAACGCTTCGACGCGGCCTGCCGATACGCGCTCGAGCTCGGCAGCACCACCTATCGCGGGCTCGACGCGATCCTGCGCACCGGCGCCGATCTCGCCGATGCCGAACCGGCGCCCGAGGCGCCCTGTCCCGACCACGCCAACATCAGAGGAGCGGAGTACTTCAGATGACCGACCCTGCCGTCCCCCACCCCCTGGCCGAGCGCATCGCCCGGCTGCGCCTGCCCGGCATGCACGCCGCCTTCCTCGAACAGATGGCGCGCCGCGATCTCGACGACATGCCGTTCGAGGACCGCCTCGCCCTGCTGATCGACCGCGAGATCGCCGAGCGCCGCTCGCGCGCCCTGCGGCGGCGCCTCAAGAAGGCCCGGCTGCATCACGAGGACGCCTGCTTCGAGGACATCATCCTGAGCCGCGGCCGCGGCCTCGACCGCAGCCTGATCCTCGGCCTCGGCGACTGCGGCTGGCTGCGCAACGGCGCCAACGTCCTGATCACCGGGCCGACCGATCCTGGTTCATAATGCCCACCTCGCTACGTCCCTATAATGCAAGAGTTTTTTGCCGCGGGTCCGGTGTTACCGGTCCCTGTCGCGCACCCGCCTTGGCAAGCTGTGATCGCTCAAGGTCGCGCACCGCGATCACCCAAGGCGCTCCCTTGCACGCCTGACGAGCTGGGATCACACCTCGCCGGATCTCGCGAAGAACCGTCATCTTGCTCACCTCCAGGCGCTCGGCCGCCTCCTGAAGCGTCAGCTCGCCACGCTCCTCGCGCTCCCCTTCACGGTAGACCGCAATGCCGTGCGAGGTCCGGTAACTCCGGACACGCGCTTCGGTCCAAGGGTTCCCCTTGCCGGTTGTCTTCCCGAGACGGCTGAGAAGGCTCGCAATCGAGCGGTCGCGCATCAGTCGAGCCAGCTCCGCGACCAGAGCGCCGGTCTCGACGTCGGTCGTCCAGCGGTGACTGCCGGTGCGGTGTTTGCGTACCGTCACCTCGGTGTGATCGCCGCCTTGCCAATGGAGTCGCAGCAGAATCCGGTTCCCCTGCACGGTCGCAACGATCTCTACCAGCGCCGCCCGGACGATGCGTTTGCGGCTTTCCGGGTTGGCCCGCTCATGCGTCCAGGCGCGCTCAAGATCGGCGCCCAGAGCGAGGTACTCTTCGCGTTCATCGGCGGAGAGCGCGTCGCGCTCCGTGCGTTGGCGCAACTCGGACACCGTCTGCTCGCGCTGGCGAACGACCGTGAGCCGATCATTCCAGCGCCGTTCCAGCTCCCCCGCCACGAGACGATTATCCGGGTCCACCGCATCGTATTGCCGGCGCGCCCGGCGCTCCTCGAACCGAGCCGATTCGAGCGCCAGCTCTGCTTGATGCAGGACCTCGATCGATCTCCGCTCGCGTTCGTCGATCGCGCGCACCGCGGCTTCCATCGCCAATGGCTCCAGAACCCGCAGCACCTCCCGGCCCACGGCCTCGTTCACGCGATACCCGCCGAACGAGATGCACCGTTGGGTTCCGTGGTTCAGATGCGCCCCCCGACAGTGGTAGCGCAACGTATGGCCCTGCTCGCCGGAATAGGCGACATGCAGTCTCCGGCCGCAGTGCCCGCAACGCAGCAGGCCCGCCAGCAACCCTTCTCCCTTGCGCACGGGACCGCGGGCCGCCGCTCCGTGGCGGGTTGCGTTGTCGGCGATCAGCTGCTGGTTCCTCTCGTAGTCGGCCCAGCCGATATAGCCCTGGTGGTGATCACGGATCAGAACTTCCCAGTCTTCCCGCTCGCGCTTGATGCCGCGCGCGACCCGCTTGCGGCCGTCCTCGAGCCAGGTTCGGCTCCGGCTGCGTCCGAATACGTAGGCGCCAGCGTAAACCGGATTGGTCAGGATGTGATACACGCTGTTGTAGACCGGCAGCTTCCATACGATGCGGCGCTGAGACAGTTCGTGTACCTGAGCCGGGAGTTCCATGGCCTCGTGACGCAGCCACAAATGGACCTGGCGGACGCTGCCGAGCTCGTCGAACTTGCGGAATACCAGGGAGATCGCTTCTTGCACCCGCCGGTCCGGGTCCATGGCGATCCCGTCGCGGCCATCGCGCACATAGCCGACCGCCACCATCGTGAAGAGCTCGCCGCGCCGCGCCTTGCGGTGGAGCGCCTCATCCGAGCGGTGGCGCAGGGTCGACAGCTCCATCTCCGATAGGGTGCCTTTCATGCCGAGCAGGAGTCGATCGTCTGGCAAGCGCGGGTCGTAGACGCTGGTCTCATCGGCCAGCAGACAACCGACAAGGCCGCAATAGTCGATCAGGGTATGCCACTCGCGGCCGTTTCGAGCGAGCCTCGAAGCTTCAAGGGAAAGGACCACCCCCACCTCGCTCCGGCAGACCGCGGCCAGCAGGCGGTCGTAGCCGGGGCGGTGGGTTCCGCCACCCGACTGCCCGAGATCGTCGTCGATCACCACCACTTCCGGCCAGCCCAGTTCCCGAGCGCGGCCTTCAAGCCCGTACTGGCGGCCACGGCTCTCGCGATTGTGCCGGACCTGGTCGGGGGTGGACTGGCGGACATAGACCCAAGCCTCGCGCGACAGGTGTTCAGCCGTGATCCGGGTCATGGCCGTCTCCCTCCGCCGCCGGGTCCGGGTTCGTCATCACCTCCAATATCAGCGCGCCGATCAGGCCGATCAGGTTCTCCTTCTGCTCCGTGGATGTCGCAATCGCCGGGCCGTCCGGCGCGAACAGATCTTCCTGTACCGTGATCCTTCGTCGTCGCATCCTCGCATCGTCCCCTCGTCGGTTCCGTCCCCGAGAGGAAGAATGCATCGACGACGGCGCGCAACGCCGACAAGGCCCGAGCCGGCAAGACCGGCACGTCGCGCACCTCGAAAGCCGCGGCGTGCGGGCTGGTCATCCATTCGGGGAGACAGGCAAGGGTTCCGTCCGGCTGACGGACCACCAAGTACTTCTTCCCCCGAAACCCACGTCCGCCAACAACCTCGACCTCATCGCCGGCGCGGGGATGAAAGCGGTAGTGAACCGTCCTCAGTTCACCGTGATACGCATCAGCGTGATACGCATCAGTATGTCGCTGGTCCG
>JAAXHG010000001.1 GCA_012270995.1 Vicinamibacteraceae bacterium
CAGGAGCCCTCCGGTATGGGTACTAGCACAAAGCATCCAAGCACATCGGGCGGATCGTGCGGCTCTACGGCGAGCCGTCCGCCTCCCGCCTGGTGTCGGAGGCGATCGTGGGCGGCGGACAGCGCCGAGACCCGCTCGTCCACCAACTGCCGCTGCCAGCCGTCGTGCACGTCGAGAAGGTTGAGAGCCCACCGCACGTGGTCCGAACGCTCGTCCGGCGAAAGGTTGTCCACCGGGGTGGCGTCGGCAAGTAACCGCACAGCCGATTCCCGGGGTGTGATCCAATACAGCGAGCCGTTCTCCGGCCGGCAGGCGACGGTCGCGATCTCCTCTGCGAATGTCGAAGGCCGCCCTCCGTTGAGCGTGTACCGCAGACGCAGAACGAACACGGCCGTCCGTCGTACGACCGCGCGCGTTGATACCGCAGCACTGCGGGAGAAGAACGTCGAGCCATCGCCGTCGGAGAGCGACTCGGCGAGTACGCGCTCCGCCAGCGATTCCACGATGGGATGGCAGCGCCCGAGCGTTATCGCCTGCGGATCGAGCACCGGTGCCGGATCGTCCGGGAACGGCCCGCTGAAGCGCACCCGGAGCGGGAATCGCAGATCGGGTATCCGTGCCCGCAGGTTCTGATCGAGCGAGCCGCACGACATCTCGAAGACGCCCGTGGGGTCGACCTCACGAAGTGTGCCGCCGAAGCGCTGCAGGACCTCCGCGGTGAAGTGCCGCAGGTCGTTGGCACTGCCGAGCACCGGTTCCAACTCCTCCAGTTCCCGCTGCACCTCGTCGGGCTGGATTGCGCGCTGTGCGAAACGGCTCCGCGACTCTTGCTCTCGGGCCGCCGCCTCGTCGAGGCGGCGCTGGAACCCGACTACGGCGGCCGGCTCAATCGGAAGTCTGAGTTGCTGTCCGCCGCCGGCTTGCCGCTCCAGCACGCCGTCGATAACAGCCTGCACTAGTTCGTCAGAGTCGGGAACCGGAACCGAGAATCCCCATTTCGCATGGATGTCGCGGGCCTTTCGGATCAGCACCTCGAGCACCGTGAGGTCGATGACGTTGTTCGAGCCGTAGAGGAGCACGGTCCTGACGGTTCCCGCTCGCTGGCCGTAGCGGTCGACGCGGCCTTCGCGCTGTTCCAAGCGGTTCGGGTTCCAGGGCAGGTCGTAGTGCACGACAGCGTTGAAGTGCTGCTGCAGGTTGATGCCCTCGCTCAGGCAATCGGTGGCGACGAGCACACGGATACGCTCCTCGGCCAGTTCCTCGACCTTCTCGCGACGCTGCTCGCTGTTTCCATCACCCCCGGTTACCGACGTCACGCGAAGGCCCGGATGCACTTGTTCGAGCAGGCCTTGCAACTCGGCCGCGACGTATTCGGCGGTGGCGATGAACCGGCAGTAGACGATCGGGCTGAATCCGTCGCCCACCAACTCGCTGACCACCGTGGCCGCTGAGGCCAGCTTTTCGTCTCGCTCTGCGCCGGCCAGTCCTCGCGCCCGGCGCAGGAAGCCGTCAAGCCTGTCGACCTCTTCGTCTCGCAGCCCCGCGGCATCGCCGCCGAGGGGGGCCGTCGGGGCATAGTCGGCCGGTTCCTCCTCGTCGGCGCCGTCGAGTATCTGTGTCACGAACGCCCCCACGTCGATGCGCTCGGTGTCCGTAGATGAGTGGACCTCGCCTTGGCGCTCCTGCCGCGCCTGCAACATGGCCTGGGCTGCGGCAGGGCTGGAGAGCAGGCATCGGAGAATCGCAGTGGCGGCCCAGTAACGCACGCGCCGCTGCTGTTGGCGCATCTCCGGCCCCGTGGAGACGAATTCCTGGCAATACGCCCGCACAGCCTCGTAGAGACGCGCGTAATCCGGCGTCATTGTGTACGGGCGTTCCTCCGACTCGCGTGTGGGGAACGGCGTCTCCTGGTCGAGCCAGCGACGAAGGTCGGAGCGCTTCCTCTGCACGAAGTGGCGCGCGACGCGGTCACGACGCAGCGGCTCTTCCTCCGGCAGGTCGAATTCAGGATCGAGCAGACCGAGAAGAGAGCGGAAGCTCTCCTCTATACCGCTGTGCGGCGTCGCCGTTGCGAGGATGAGGTGACGGCTGGGGCTCTGCGCCAGTCGGCGCAGAAGTTCGTGCCGCTGCTGTTGCGCTGCACCGCCATCTGAACGCGGTCGGGCCGCCGCGTGCGCCTCATCGACGATGACCAGGTCCGGGGCGTTCTGGAGGAACGTGTCGCGATAGCGATCCGACTTCATGTAGTCGATGCTCGCGACCATGTGGCGGTAGTACTGGAAGACGTTGAGGTCGGGTCGGGGCAGGTTGCGCTCGAGTCGCGCCATCTGGGACGGCTGCACGAGAGCAGCCGTGATGTTGAACTTCTCGGCGAGTTCGCGAGCCCATTGGTCGCAAAGATGGGGCGGACATAGCACCCCGAGGCGCTGGACAGCGCCTCGGTCGAGTAACTCTCGGGCGATCAGCGCCGCCTCGATCGTCTTGCCAACGCCTACATCATCGCCGATAAGCAGTCGCACGGGGTCGAGTCGCAACGCCATGACGAGCGGTACCAACTGGTACGGACGCGGACTAACTGACAGGCGCCCCATCGACCGGAACGGGCCGGCGCCGCTGCGGAGTCGCAGCCGTGCCGCGTCGTGCAGCAGTCGCCCGGGGGCCGATCCCTGTGCGTGGGCCGGGTCGGGAGGCCGGTAGGTGACTGAGCGAAGGGCGTCGGACTCAAGCCCGATGTGGACGCCGATGGCGTCGTCGCCGCCGTCGATGGGACGCAACCGGACGATGTCCTGCTCTTCCTGGGGCAGGACGATCCAGTCCCGCCCCCGCGCCCTCACCAGCGAACCGGGCCGCCACTGCGGCATACGCGCCACCTCCGGCGGCAAACCGTTTCGGTAACCACAGGTTCGGCTGCCGCGAGCGGTCGAAAGGATAGAGATTTGGCGCCAGAGGTGCACGGCAACGTCAGATTCTGCACCGCTGGCGACAGTCCACTTATTTCAACGAGGGAAGATCAGGGAGATAAGTGTGGTGACGCGCCAGCAGACGGTGGCCTCCGTCGGCCGCCTCGCTGGCGGGGCGCTATAGCAGCCGCTGCATGACGGTGCAGTCGAGCCAGCGGCCGAACTTGCGGCCCACTTCACGCTCGACGCCCACGAGCTCGAACCCGCACTCGGCGTGCAACTTCACCGATGCCTCGTTCTCGCCGGCGATGCGGGCGATCATGCTGTGGAACCCGTGCTCGGCGGCGAGAGCCGCCAGGTGCTCCAGCAGCGACCTGCCGATGCCCAGCCGCAGGCAATCGCGTCGCACGAAGACCGAACTCTCGACGCTGGTGTTGTAGGCCGGTCGTGGCCGGTAGGGCGAGAGGGAGGCGAACCCCACGACGTCTCCGTTATTGACGGCCACGATCACCGAGTGCGCCCCGGAGCGCTCGGCCAACCAATCCTGCTGCTCGGCCACCGAACGCGCCCGCAGATCGAAGACGGTGCGCTCGCGGGTGGCTTCGTGGTTGTAGATCGCCGCGATCGCCTCGGCGTCGCCCCGGTTCGCCAGGCGGATCTCCATCGGCCGAGACGCTACTGCCCCGCTACCGCCCCGAGAGGACCCTCGACCGAGCGCATTCACGCTGTCGATTCCACGTGTGGCCACGGGTTGGGGCACCGGTGGGCCGTGTAGCATGTGGGCCGCTCGGCTCCCTTAGCTCAGTCGGCAGAGCGTTTCCATGGTAAGGAAAAGGTCGAGAGTTCGATTCTCTCAGGGAGCTCGCGGGCACAACCCGTACCTCCAAGCGGCGTAGCTCAGTTGGTAAGAGCGCTCGACTCATAATCGAGAGGTCGCCAGTTCGATTCTGGCCGCCGCTACCGCACGCCCGGGACACCCGGTGCGTTCCCGCCGTGGGGATGGCCCGGTCGTCTGGGTATCCTGAGGGGTCCCGCACCGCCTGGGTCGCATCCGAGGGCAGTAGCTCAACTGGAAGAGCACCGGTCTCCAAAACCGGCGG
>JAAXHG010000045.1 GCA_012270995.1 Vicinamibacteraceae bacterium
TTTGATTGTCGCGGCGTGCTTGGGCGGTCGGAGATGAAGCGGCCCGCGGAGGCGATCTCCGCAGGCCACGACAGGCAAGGCCGCTCAGCCGAGCTGGCGGGGCGGCTCAGTCCTTGGTGTTTTTCCCGGTGGCGAAGCTTGCCGGCCGCCCGGGTTTTCGCTTGCCTCTGTCGAGGGCGGTGCGGCGCCTGTAGCTTTCGACGTTCATCTCAAGGATGGTGGCGTGGTGGACGAGGCGGTCGACGGCAGCCACGGCGGTTGTTTCGTCGGGGAACACCTTGCCCCACTCGCCGAAGGGCTGGTTTGCGGTGATCAGGAGCGACCGCCGCTCGTAGCGCGCCGAGATGAGTTCGAAGAGCACGCTGGTCTCGGCCTGATCCTTCTGGACATAGGCGAGGTCGTCGAGGATCAGGAGGTGATATCGATCGAGCCTCGCGATGAGGCTCTCCAGCGCGAGCTCGCGGCGCGCGACCTGCATACGTTGCACCAAGTCGGTGGTCCGGGTGAAGAACGCGCGGTATCCGTTCTCGACCAGGGCGAGGCCGATGGCGGACGCCAGATGGCTCTTGCCGGGACCTGGCGGGCCGAAGATCAGACAGTTGGCGCCCTGGTCGATCCACGCGTCGCCGGCGGCGAGCGCGTTGACCTGGGCCTTTGAGATCATCGGCACGGCATTGAAGTCGAAGGCTGAGAGGCTCTTGCCGGGGAGCAGGCGGGCCTGCTTGAGATGGCGTTCGATGCGCCTTCGGTCGCGCTCGGCGAGTTCGTGCTCGACGAGGGTTGCGAGGAAGCGCGCAGCGGTCCAGCCCTCGGCATCGGCCCTCTGGGCGAAGCCCTGCCAGAGCCGGTTGATCGTCGGCAGCCGCAGATCGGTGAGCATTAGGGAGAGCTTGATGGCATCGACCTTGTTGGGATCGGCCGCAATCTTGTCCTGGTTGTCGGTCATGCCGCGCCTCCCGCGTTGGGCAGGTCGCCGTAGCCTGCAAGGAGCGGCCTGGCGACATGAATGCTGGGCATGCTCCCCCGGTCGGGCGCGAAGCGCCCCTTGAGCTTGTCGGGATCGGGGAGACGGCCCGCCTTCAGCGCCTTGCCGATGGCGGCGGCCAGCTCGGCCTCGCAGTTTTCTTCGTGGGCGAGCGCCAGCAGGGCGACCGTGAGCCGGCAGGCACGGCGTTTGCCGAGCCGCTCCAGGGCCGTCTCGAAGCAGCGCCGATAGGGCTCGCGCCGGAACAGTGCGTCGCGGTAGACCAGGTTCAAAAGCGCCATCGGCTTCTTCTTCAGCGAGTGAATGACGTGCCGGTAGTTGACGACATGGACGTTGGGGCCGGTGGCGTCGGCACCGCCGCGCGGCAGGGTGAGCAGATGGGTGCCGCTGAGGAAGAGTTCGATCCGGTCGTCGTAGAGTAAGCGGTTAAAGCACGGCGTTTAGCATTCGCCTTGATCCGGCGTGGCCTCGCGCGAGAGGGTACCGATCGGTTCATCTCGATCGGAGGTTTTTCATGGCGGACAAAGTTTCGGCGGCGACGGTTGACGGCTTTACCACGCGGACGTTTCGTGGCGAGGCGGAGTGGCGGGCGCTGA
>JAAXHG010000119.1 GCA_012270995.1 Vicinamibacteraceae bacterium
GCCCAGTCCCGGAACGAGGACCGGAAGCCGTGGGGCACGGCGGCGACCTCGTGGTACTGGAGCATCTTCGGCAACGTCGACATGGCGATCGCCCGCCCGCTCCGCGTCGGGAACACGAGCGGCTTGCCGTCGCCGAGCGCCCGTGCCGCGTCGAGGATCTCCAGCGCCCGGCCGCACAGCGGAACGCGGTGCTCCCGCTTCGCCTTCATCCTCAGGGCTGGAACGGTCCACACGCGGCCGGCCACGTTGATCTCGTCCCACGTCGCGAGCCTGACCTCCCCCGACCGAGCGGCCGTCAGCACGAGAAACTCGAACGCCAACTTGACCGCGGGCTGCCCGGACTTCGACGACCGCACCGTCTCGACGGCCGCGGCCACGTCCTGGTGGGGCAGCGCCTGCCGGTGCGTCACGATGTCGTTCTGCGGCCCGAGCACCGGCACCACGCGGTCGCAAGGGTTGTCGTTCCGCATGTCGAGGGCGATGGCCCACTCCAGCACCGCGCGGATGCGCTGGCGGACCTCCCTTGCCGTCGCCGCCTTGACGTGCCAGATCGGTGTCAGGATCTCCAGCACGTCGGCCGTGTTGACCTCCGAGACGGGCCGGCTGCCGACGCGCGGGAACACATACCGCTCCATGCTCCGCCACCAGTTGTGGACGTGGTACCGGCCGCGCCAGCCTCCGCGCTTCTGTTCGAGGACGCGTTGGGCGGCTTCGGCGAAGGTAGGCACTCCCTGGACGCGCCGTTTCTCCGAGAGAGGGTCGCCGCCCGAGCGGGCCAGCATGCGGTTGGCGAGGGCCTGCTCGCGGGCCTTGGCGAGCGGGACGAGCGTGGCGGCGCCGAGTCCGAGTTCGCGGCGGCGGCCGCGGATGACGAGCCGCTGGACCCAGCTTCGGGTTCCGGAGGGCTGGACGAACAGGTACAGGCCGTTGCCGTCCGCGTGGCGTCCTGGCGGCGCGGAGCGGACGAAGGCGGCCGACAGCGCCTTGTCGGGGTGCCGTCCTCGGCGCTTGGTTCTGCGGGGCGAGGGGGAGGTATCGACTACAACATCCATCCCCCCATTATATACGGGATGCAGGCGGATTCCGCAGCACGTCCTGACCCGCTCAGTTCGGCGACGAGAATAATAAGTGATTACTTTACAGTAGTTTATGGTCTTTCCTGGACGAAGCCGGACGCTGCTGGAATTCG
>JAAXHG010000199.1 GCA_012270995.1 Vicinamibacteraceae bacterium
TGCGGCAGGTCGAGGTGCTGCGCGACGGCGCGTCGGCGCAGTACGGCTCGGACGCCATCGCCGGCGTGCTCAACTTCCTGCTCAATCCATCTCAGGATACATGTAACTGCGACAGCTAAAGATTTTATCAGGTCACCGCCAACCTGGAATCCCTCGTTGTACCCCACATTCAGCACGGGTATCTGCTGGACTCTGCAAGCCGTCCATGGACCCATGGACCCCGAGTCCCCGAGTCGACCAGTGTCAGGGGTCGGCCAGCGTGAGTCGATGGCCGGACGAAGCCGTCCGGCCATAATCGCCCTGGAGCCGGCGCGAGCGGCGAGTCACCCAGCGGGCCGGAGCGCCAGCGGAGGAGGCGCGAAGCGACTTGACTCGCCGCTCGCAGAGGCTAGCTCTCTTCGCTTCTCGATGTCGAGGTGAGCGTGTCTGCCCCTGGTCGGCGTGGTTGTGCCTCCACTCGGTCCAGCTGTCACTCGGCATCCCTCGCGACCGCCGTGCTCGATGTCGTGCGCCTCGACGGTCGGGGAAACCTCGGTCTGCTTCGGCTCGTCGAGCGGCTCGGTCAAGGCGGATGGCACCAAGGTGCCGACCGACGCCGGTGACGGCGGCGACCGCGTGCCCCGGGCGACGCCGCGCGCAGCCTTCCGCAGGAAGATTCGGCCGGGAGCGCCCCGGTCCGGCAGGTGTGACGGAGGAACGCCTGTTGGGCCAGCAAACCGTCAGGTTTGCGGGGGGCGCTCCCGGCTTTTCCCCGACCACATTATGTGCTCCGGTCCAGGATCGGAGTGTTGGGTTCGGTCAGTGCTTTACGGGCCTTTTCTCGATGATTCCCTGTAATCTCGGCTGTAAGTCCAGTGTAATCAGTCAGATAGCCCGACTTACAGTCCGTCGCGACATTTTCGCGTCCGAACTCCTGTCCGTGTGAGCCTGTGATCGTGGTTGTGATTCTCGGTGTGATCGCACGCCCCGGTTCCGATCACATTCCGGCCCGGCACTATTCAATGTGAGTCCTCCTCCTGAGCCGTGCCGCCGTAGCCTTCCGTCGGCCTGTTCGGTGTCCCGTGCGCTCGACCACCTCGCCGGGCCTGAGCACGTGGGCATCTTCGTGCTGTTGGCCCCACTGCTGGTGCGCGGCCTGGTCGGCGAGGTGTTGAGCGTGCGTGACGACGGTCCGAATCTGGCGTTCCGCGGTTCGTTCGACGGCTTCTCGGCGGTGATCCGTCGCGTTGCTCTGGACCCATCAGGGCTGTGCGGGCCAGAACAGGCCGGAACGGGTCTAAAGCATTTATATACAACGGGTTACGTCGTTCGTGTGCTAGACTCGTCGGCACCGTACACCATCAGATCGCAGCCTACGGCCCTGGCTGACGGCTGCCAAGACAGGAGGACGATGATGAGACTGCTCACGCTTCGCGAGGTAACCGGAATGACGGCGCTGTCGCGCTCGGCGGTCTACGCGCTGATGGCGGCGTCGAGGTTCCCGAAGCCGATCCGGATCGGGGAGCGCGCCGTCCGTTGGGTCGAGAAGGAAGTGCTGGACTTCATCGCCAGCCGGCCCCGCGGCGGTTCGGAGCGGCCGGCCGCGTAGCAAGGGTCATGGTGGAGAACCTGCTCGACCGCCTGACGGGTGTCAGGGAGTCGGGCGCCGGCTGGACGGCGCGCTGCCCGGCGCATGAGGACCGGCAGGCCTCGCTGTCGGTCGGCCGCGGCGACGACGGGCGGTGGCTCCTGAAGTGCCACGCCGGCTGCACGTTCGGCGCCGTGGTCGGCGCGCTCGGCGTCGACGCCCGCGACCTGTTCCCCTCGAACGGACACCGCCGCCGGCCGTCCGAGCGACGCGTTGTCGCCGTCTACGACTACGACGGCGTGTTCGAGGTGGTCCGCTACGCGCCGAAGGACTTCCGCCAGCGTCGGCGCGACGGCAAGGGCGGCTTCATCTGGAACCTCGCCGGCATCTCGCCGCGGCTCTATCGCCTGAACGACCTGGCCGGCCGCGATGCGGTCGTCGTGGTCGAGGGCGAGAAGGACGTGGACCGGCTGTGGGCGCTCGACCTGCCGGCAACCTGCAACGCGGGCGGAGCCGGCCGGTGGCGGCCGACGCATGCCGAACAACTGAAGGTTGCCGGCGTGCGGTCGGTGGTCGTCGTTCCCGATGCCGACGATGCGGGCCGGAAGCACGGACAGGCCGTCGCGCGATCGTGCGCAGCGGCCGGACTGCGGGCGCGGGTCGCCGCGTTGCCCGACGGACCCAAGGACATCAGCGCGTACCTCGACGACGGTCACGACCAGCGCGAGCTGGCGGACGTGATTGCCGCTGCCGGGTCGTACGACGGGGCCGCCGACCTGCCGGCTGGCGTCGTGCGGTTGAGCGACGCCGATGTCGAAGGCACGGCAGTCGAGGGACCGCCGGCCGTCGCGCGGCTGCTCGCCCACGCGGGGCGGGTCACGTTGCTGCACGCGCGGGAGAAGGCTGGCAAGAGCACGCTGATCGGCGCGGCGGTGGCCGCCGTCACGCGCGGGCACTCGTTCCTGGGAATGCCCACCGTCGCGGGCGACGTGCTGTGGGTCGGCGAGGAGGCGGCCTCGGATGTCAAGGCACGGCTGTCCCAGTGGAACGCGGACCTGGAACGGGTGTACTTCGTCGGTCGGCCGAGCCGGGACCCGGAGCACGAGGCGTCGCTGCGACGGCTGGTCGAGCGGCTGCGTCCGGTGTGGGTCGTCATCGACACCTGGTCGCACTACCTCCAGATCCATCGCGTGAAGGACACGGCCGGCCCCGGCGAGCAGGGGCTGCTGATCGGCGAGGTCGTCAGTCTCGCCCGCGAGTTCGGGTCGGCGTTCGCCGTCTCGCACCACAACCGGAAGAACCCCAGCGCGACGGCCGAGTCCGGCGACGCGGAGGGCGAGTACCGGGACTCGACGGCGATCGGCGCGGCCGTGGACATGATCGTGTCGGTGAGCCGGGCGAAGACGCCGCGGGCGCGCCGCCTCACGCCGTCCGGGCGCTGGCCCGAGGAGCCGCTGACCGTCGTTCTCGAGCCGGGCGTCGGCTACGAGCTGGCGCCGGACCTGGAGGAAGACGAACAGGCTCGCGCGGACGGCAAGCCGCCGGCCCGCCCGCTCACTGAACGCGTGCTGCTGCACCTGCTCCGTTGCGATCCTCTTGCCCGGCCTCATGCGAGCACCCTGGCCGAGGCGCTCGATTGCAACGGCCGGCGATACCAGGACCTGCGTGCGGCGCTTGATGCGTTGCTCGACGACGGGCTCGTCGACCATGCCCAGCGCCCCGGCGCGACGAAGCAGCGAGATCGAGGCTACGCGCTGACCACCGAAGGCCGCAAGCAGGCCGAGGCTCTCCGCGATAACTCGATTTCCGCGATTTCCACCAATGGAAACGGGGCGGAAACGCACGGGAACACGTCCGGAAATCCAACTCGATTTCCATTTCCGCGATTTCCCCCCCAGGGGGTGGGCGGAAATGGAAATGGAAATCGAACCGCCTGAGGGTCGATCTGGTGGACGCCCAAGGGGCGAAGCGAAGTCGAATCCGTCACCGGCGCATGGGGATGACCTGCCCCCGCTCCTCGCCGAGATAGGCGCCCCAATCGTCCATGAGGCGGCGTCGGCGCGCGAACAGGTCGGACCGTGCGTAGGCGGCCTCGACGCGGTTGCGGACCACGTGCGCCAGCGCCGCCTCGACGACTTCGCGCGGGTGATCCGTTTCCTCGGCGGCCCAGTCCCGGAACGAGGACCGGAAGCCGTGGGCCACGGCCGCGACCCGCAGTTGCTGGAGCAGCGTCGGCAGCGTCGTCTTGGCGAACGGCTTGCCGCCCCGGCTCGGGAACACGAGCGGACCGGCGTCGCCGAGCGAACGGGCGGCGTCGAGAATCTCCACGGCTCGCCCGCACAACGGGACTCGGTGCTCGCGCTTCGCCTTCATCCGCGTGGCCGGCACGGTCCACACGTGGTCCTCGGTGTCGATCTCGGACCACGTGGCCAGCCGCACCTCGCCCGACCGCGCCGCGGTGAGCACCAAGAACTCGAACGCCAGCTTGACGACGGGCATCGCCCCGGAGTCCCGCACCGTCGCGATGGCCGCCGCCACGTCGCGATGCGGCAACGCCCGCATGTGCTGCACGATGTCCTGCTGCGGTCCGAGCACCGGCCCGATGCGGTCACATGGGTTGTCCACTCGAAGCTCCATGGCCACGGCCCACTCCAGTACGGCGCGGATGCGCTGGCGCACGCGTCGGGCCGTCTCGGCCTTGCGGTGCCAGATGGGGGTGAGGACCTGCAAGATGTCGCCGCTGGTCACCTCGGAGACGGGCCGGGCGCCGATGCGGGGGAAGGCGTAACGTTCCAGGCTTCGGAGCCAGACCCGCGCGTGGTCGGGGCTCCGCCAGCCGTCCCGGTTCTGCGCCACCACGCGGGCGGCGGCGTCGGCGAAGGTGGGCATGCCCTGGAGGCGGCGCTTGTCGGCGAGCGGGTCGCCGCCGGAGCGTGCGAGCTTGCGGTTGGCGAGGGCTTGCTCGCGGGCCTCTGCCAGCGACACCAGGGCGACGGCGCCGAGTCCGAGTTCGCATCGTCGACCGCGGATGACGAGCCGCTGGATCCAGCTCCGGGTGCCGGTGGGCTGGACGTAGAGGTACAAGCCGTTGCCGTCGGCGTATCTGCCTGGGCCGGCGGTGCGGATGATGGCGGGCGCGAGGGCCTTGTGCGGATGTCGTCCTCGGCGCTTGGTTTTCGAGGGTCGGGGGCTGTCGCCTGTCACAACATGCATTCCCCCATTATATGCAGGAATCCAGCGCACAGTCCAGATACCGGCCGGTCGACAGCGGACACGAGCTCTAGTAATAACTAACTATTAATGAGCTAGTTATGAAGGTCTCGGCATGACACCGGACGCCAGCGGACTAGGGTATGGACTTGCTGCTCAAGGACG
>JAAXHG010000196.1 GCA_012270995.1 Vicinamibacteraceae bacterium
AGACGTAGCTTATCCAGCGGCCGCCGCCCTCCTCGGTGACGGCGGCGAAGGCCGCGCCGTAGTCGAAGCCGTTCGCGTCGATGCGCTCCCAGGTCGTCCCCACCAGGCGCGCCCGACGAGCAGGCGGGCGTACTCGGCAGGATCGTCCGCCGTCGGCGCGGGCGTGTACCAGCCGCTGGCGAAGATGAGCCCGTCCTCGCGCACCGCGTAGTAGTGCTTGACCTCCTCCAGCGTGTGGAAGGGGTTCTGCTCGTCGCGGGTGGGCACGCTCAGGAGGACCTGGAGGCCTGCGCGCAGGGCGGCGGCGTCACCGCGCTCTACACCCTGCACGACGGGGAGTGGGTGACCTACATCCTCGGCGCGCCCGGCTTCGTGAACGAGCCGTTCGGCGAGCTGTTCGGCGAAGGGGTGCCCGCACGAACGCCGCTGGTTGTCTTCAGCGGCACGCTCGTCCCGGAGGAGCCCCCTGCGGCGGAGGAGATCCCGGTGACAGATGAGGACGCCGTGGCGGAGGACGCTCCCTCGGCAGAAGAGACCCCGGGCACTGAGGACGCCACAGCTGCCGAGATCCACGGCGTGATCGCATACACGGGCGGGCTGGGGGTGTGGCGCCGCGACGACTGCCGTCGCGAGGCGCGCATCGAAGGCGCCGAGGGCTGGCTCGAGGGCACCGCCGTCACCGTGCTCGAGCGGGGCGCGGGGCGCTGCGCCGGCTGGCTGCGGGCGCGCGCCGACGGCGTCGTCTCCTGGGTGGACGGCCGGTACCTCGCCGAGTGGACGGGGCCGCCGCCGGCGCTGGCTGCGAGTCGCGGCGTGATCGCGCACACGGATGGACTGGGCGTCGCCCACCGCTTCGCCTGCCATGACGACGCGCGCGTGGCGGGCACGGCGGGCTGGCCAGAGGGGACCATTGTCACCCTGCTCCAGACCGGCGTCGGCGAGTGCGCGGGCTGGCTGCGGGCGCGCACGGACGACGCGACCTCCTGGGTCCGCGACGGCTATGTCACTCTGTTACCGGACGAGCCGCAGACGACCGGGGAGACCGCTGTCGCCGGGGCCTACGCCGTGATCGCGAATACGGGCGGGCTGGGGGTGTGGCGCCGCGACGACTGCCGCCGCGAGGCGCGCATCGAAGGAGCCAAGGGCTGGCTCGAGGGCACCGCCGTCCCCGTGGTCGAGCGAGGCGCGGGACGCTGCGCCGGCTGGCTGCGGGCGCGCGCTGACGGTGTCGTCTCCTGGGTGGACGGCCAATACGTCCTGGAAGGGACGGGACCGCCGCCGGCGCTGCCCGCAGCCAGCGGTGTGATCGCGCACACGGACGGGCTGGGCGTCGCCCACCGCTTCGCCTGCCGCGACGACGCGCGTGTGGCCGGAACGGCGGGCTGGCCGGAGGGGACCGCCGTCACCCTGCTTCAGGCCGGCGCCGGCGAGTGCGCGGGCTGGCTGCGGACGCGCACGGACGACGCCACCTCCTGGGTCCCGACCCAGCACGTGAGCTGGTGGGAGAAGCCGTCAGGCGAGTCGGCGCCGCAGCCCATGCCCCACCAGCTGCTGGCTCCAACATGGCGCGGCTCCCGGGACTGCGCTGGATCGGTTGGTGGGGCGGACGGGTTGGAGGCGCGCGACGACTTCTGCTGGCTCGGTCTGGCTGATGCGCGAGCCCTGCCGTGGCGGACGCCGTGACGGGCCTTTACCGGTTCTCGGCGGTGGTACTTGCCTTGGAGAGCGATCGGTAGCTGGGGAGCCGGAGCATTATGGAGCCGCGGCCAGATGATCGAGGAGGGCGATGGCGATCTCGGCCGCCCAGCCGATGAGGTTGGGGTCGACGAACTCGACGCGGTCATCGGGGGTATGGATCCGCGAAACGTCGTCGGCCACGATGATGAGCACGGGGATGCCAGCTTCGGCGAAGGGCACGTGGTCGCTGCCCACGTTCGGCGGCGCCGACCAGCTGGAAGCGAGCGCCGCCGCTCGCAGTCCCTCGTCGCCGAGCGCTTCGAGCGTGGTTCCCGAGCCGGGCACATCGAAGTTCAGCATGGCGATCGTGTCGGCGCGCTCGCGCTCGCTCAGCTCGTCCACGTAGTGGGAACTGCCGACCAGCCCGAGCTCTTCGGAACCGAATAGCACGAACCTGACCGTGAACGGATACTCCGCCGAGGCGATCTGCGTCGCGATGGTGACGACGGTCGTGACGCCCGATCCGTTGTCGTTGGCTCCCTCGACGCCCGCCACCGTGTCGTAGTGGGCGCCGATGACGACGACGCGACTCCCCTCCACCGTTCCCGGCTTCTCGGCGACGACGTTCCGGGACGGGCTGACCGTGTGCAAGACAGATACGGTGGCTTCGACCTCGCCGCTGGCCATCAGGTCCAGCAGTTCGAGGCCGGTCTCGCGCGCGATGCCCACGGCCGGGATGGCGGAGGGGTTTGTCATGGAGCCGCGGAAGAGGCCGCTCTCGCTGTTGAAGATCAGGGCCGCCACGGCGCCGGCCTGGGCGACGCGCTCGACCTTTTCCTGAAAGGTGATGGCTCCCCGTTCGATGAGCGCGATCCTGCCTTCCAGGCCCGCTGCCGGGATGTCCTCGGCGAGGGCCAATCCGACGTGGGCCAAGAGTGCGGTTGCCTCTCCTCCGGCCGAATTGTGGATCGCGAGCGACTCCGCCGAGACGGGGGAGTCGGCCGCTCCCACGCTGAAGGCGACCTCGGAGGCGGCACGGCGGACCTCAAAGTCCTGCAGGAAGGTGCGGTAGCCCAGCCCTTCGAGGTGGCTCTGCAGGGTCAGGGCCGCGGCCAGTTCCTGGTCGGTGGCGCTCTCCCTCGGGCTGTGCGTCCTGGTGAAGGTCTCCAGGAATGCAGCGGCCTCCGCCGCCAAGTCGTTCGCCGGCACTCCGTCGGCCACGGCGGTAGCTGTGGGAGTGGGCGCGGTGGCTGTGGGAGAGGGCGTGAGCGCCGGGGCGGGAGTCTGTGTCGGGGTGGCAGCCGGGACGGTCGTGGCTTCGAGAGCGGGCGACTCACTCGCGGGGGCATCGCCCGAGCAGGCGGCGAGCACGAGGCCGGCTGAGACGACCAGCGAGGCAAGCAGCCGCGCCCTGCCTCGCACGTCGCGCGCCTTCACCGGTTCCGTCACATCTCGCTCCCCGGCGGCAAGGGTCGGGGTACCCGTCGCTCACGCAACGGCCCATCCCTCGGACAGGAGTTCGGCCTGCTCCAGCACCGTGCGCGTGGCCTGCTCGCGCTTGTCGGGCGGGTAGCCGTGCTTGTTGAGGATGCGGCGCACGTGCCGGCGAAGGTTCGCGCGCACGCTCTCGCGCAGCGTCCAGTCGATGGTGACGTTGTTGCGGACGGTCTCGACCAGCTCGCGGGCGATATCGCGCAGCGTCTCGTCGCCGAGGACCTGCACGGCGCTGTCGTTCGTCTCCAGCGCGTCGTAGAAGGCGAGTTCCTCCTCGCTCAGGCCAAGGCGCTCGCCGCGCGCATTCGCCTCGCGCATCTCGCGCGCCAGCCCGATCAGCTCCTCGATGACCTGCGCCGCCTCCACGGAGCGGTTCTGGTAGCGGCGCAGCGACTGATCGAGCATCCCGGCGAAGGAGCGCGCCTGCACCAGGTTCGTGCGGCGGCGCGTGGCGAGCTCGCCCTCGAGCAGCTTCTGCAAGACCTCCACCGCGAGGTTGCGGTGCTGCATGCCCCGCACCTCGGCGAGAAACTCCTCCGACAGCACCGAGAGGTCGGGCCGCTCCAGGCCGGCCGCCTCGAAGATGTCGACGACGCCCTCGGGCGCGACTGCGCCCGCGATGATGCGGCGCACCGCGTGGTCCAGCGCTTCATCCGACTGCACCTCGCCCGCCGGACGCCTGGCCAGCGCCGAGCGCACGGACTGGAAGAAGGCCACGTCGTCACGGATGCGCGTCGTCTCCTCGTGCGGGACGGCGAGGGCGAAGGCCTGCTCCAGCTCGCGCACCACGGCGATGAAGCGCTCCTTGCCGTGCTCCAGCGCGAGCACCTGCTCCTGCGCCGCCGGCAGCAACTCCAGCCGCTCGGCCGGGCTGCCCGTCCACGCCGACCAGTCGAGGCCGTGGAGGATGCCGCAGCAGACCTCGTGCTTCTCGAGCAGCAGCGCGACGGCCTCGTCCTGGTCGATGGCCGTGCGGCCCGTGCCGCCGCTCTCGGTGTAGGTCGCGAGCGCTTGCTTCAGCTCGGGCGCGAGGCCGAGGTAGTCGACGACGAGCCCGCCGGGCTTGTCGCGGAAGACGCGGTTGACGCGGGCGATGGCCTGCATGAGGCTGTGGCCGCGCATCGGCTTGTCGACGTACATGGTGTGCAGGCTCGGCGCGTCGAAGCCCGTCAGCCACATGTCGCGCACGAGCACGATGCGAAGCTCGTCGCCAGCGTCCCGGAAACGCTTCGCCAGCGCCTCGCGCCGAGCCTTGGTACGGATGTGCGGTTGCCACGCCAGCGGGTCCGAGGCGGAGCCGGTCATCACCACCTTGACCGCGCCCTTGCCGTCGTCGGGGTGCTCCCAGTCCGGGCGCAGCCGCACGAGCTCGCGGTAGAGGTCGACGCAGATGCGTCGGCTCATGCAGACCACCATTGCCTTGCCCTCGAGCGCCTCGATGCGGCGCCCGTAGTGCTCGACGAGGTCCTCCGCGATGAGGCGGATGCGCCGCTCCGCGCCGACGATCGCCTCGAGCTGCGCCCAGCGCGTCTTCAGCTGCTCCTTGCGCTCGACCTCCTCACCCTCGGTCGCCTCCTCGAACTGCTCGTCGATGAGGTCGTGCGCGTCGTCGAGGGCGACGCTGGCGAGGCGGTTCTCGTAGTAGATGGGCACCGTGGCGCCGTCGCGCACGGCCTGCTGGACGTCGTAGACGCTGATGTAGTCGCCGAACACCGCGCGTGTGTTGGCGTCCGCGCGTTCGATCGGCGTGCCCGTGAAGCCGACGAAGGAGGCGTTCGGCAATGCGTCGCGCATGTGCCGGGCGAAGCCGTCGACGAAGTCGTACTGGCTGCGGTGCGCCTCGTCGGCGATGACGACGATGTTGCGGCGCCCGGAGAGCGAGGGGTGCGTGTCGCCCCGCTCCTCGGGGTAGAACTTCTGGATCGTGGTGAACACCACGCCCCCCACGGCCACCGAGAGCCTTCGCCTGAGGTCCGCGCGGCTCTCCGCCTGCGCCGGCGGCTGGCCGAGCAGGTCCTGGCAGCGCGCGAAGGTGGCGAAGAGCTGCTCGTCGAGGTCGTTGCGGTCGGTGAGGACGACGATCGTCGGGTTCTCCATCGCCGGTTCCCGTGCGATCGCCCCCGCGTAGAAGGCCATGGAGAGACTCTTGCCCGCGCCCTGCGTGTGCCAGACGACGCCGATGCGGCGGTCGCCGGGCTCCCCGCCGGGGCGGCGGCCGGTCTCGTAGCGCCCGGGGTCTTCCCCGGCGCCCGGAGCGCGCAGCCGCGCCGCCCGCAGCGTCTCGGCGACGGCCACCTGCACAGCATGAAACTGGTGGTAGCCGGCGACCTTCTTCACGAGGGCGCCGCCGTCGTCCTCGAAGACGACGAAGTCGCGCAGCAGCGGCAGCAGCCGCCCGGGTGCGCAGACGCCCTCGAGCAGCACCCGCAGCTCCGGTGCCGTCGCGTCCGCGAGGCCCTCGCCCGAGACCGTGCGCCACGGCTTGAACCACTCCTGGCCACCGGTGAGCGTGCCGAGGCGCGCCTCCGTCCCGTCGGAGACGACAAGCAGCTCGTTCAGCGCGAAGAGCGAGGGCAGCTCGACCTTGTATGTCTGGAGCTGCCGCCACGCCGTCCAGACGCCGGCCTCCTCGCCAGCGGGACTCTTGAGCTCGACGATGCCGAGCGGCAGGCCGTTGACGAAGAGCACGATGTCGGCCCGTCGCGTGTGGTCGCGCTCGCTGAATGTGACCTGGTTGACGGCGAGGAAGTCGTTGGCGGCGGGGTGGTCGTAGTCGAGGACAGCGGCTCGGTCGCCGCGGATCGCGCCGCTCTGAGTGCGGTACTCGACGGTGACGCCGTTGATGAGCATCCGGTGGAAGGCGCGGTTGCGTGCCTCGAGGGTCGCGCCCTCGGGCCGCGTCAACTTGCGGCAGGCGTCGTCGAGTGCAGCCTGGGGCAGGTGCGGGTTGAGGCGGGCGACGGCTTCCCGCAGCCGCCGCTCCAGCACGACGGCGCCGTAGTCGGCGCGCTCCTCGTTGTTCCCGCCGGGGCCGATGTCAGGGCCGTAGGCTGTCTCCCAGCCCAGGTCGCGCAGCCACTCCAGCGCGGCGGCCTCGACATCAGACTCGGAGAGGCCGGTCATGCGGCCCTTTACGCCAGCATCAGGCGTTCACCCCGGGGGTCCGGGACGGGGTCTCCGAACTCCCGCGCCGTGTCGATCCAGAGGTCGATCGCCTGCTCGACGCTCTGCAGGGCGGCCGCCTTGGTGCTGCCGTGGGCGCTACAGCCGGGGAGCTCGGGAACCTCCGCGACGAAGGTCTCGTCCTCGTTGCTCCAGTAGATGATGACTTCGTACTTGTGCATCGGCTTCCTCACAGGTGGTTTCTCAGGATCGCCTGACGGACCTGCCGTACCTGATAGGGTTTCGCCTGGCTCCCGTCGCGCTGCAGGTTGATCAACTCGCGGACGCCCGTTCTCCTGAAGATATGGTGGCTGCCGCGGACGCGCTCGGCGAAGCCCAGCCGCAACAGGAACGAACGGAGCTCCTCGAAGCGGATGTTGGCGTCAGATCGCCCACTGAGGATCTTCCGGCGCAGATCGTCATCGCGGCTCATTCCTCACTCCATGCCCGCCGTGTGACCATCGTATCGGAGGTGTCGTCCACCTCGACATCCGCTTCGTCGAGTCCGGCAGGAGCCGCGGCAGGCATTCTAGCGGATGGCTGACTCACAGTTTCACGGCTCGAAGGGGTCGCCAGCGGGTCCTGCGTCGCGACCCCGGAGGCGCTTCGTAGGGATCAAGGGGGTTCGGAGGCACGAAGCCAAGATGACCGACAGCGGGTTGGACAACAGGCTGTCCTGCGACCCCGCGAGGACGCGGTGCTCGATGTTGTGCCCGGGCACCGTCAGACCCCTGGGTACGCGCCCAAGTCGTGGCCTCGCGAACACTCGATTGCCGCCTTCCGGCGGTCGCTCTCAAGACGTGGGTTCGCCAGACCACTCTTGGTATGGAGCCTCGGTGCCGAACTGGACCATCCGTAGTTCGTGACGTTCAAAGAACTCCATGAGCGCTTCCGTGTATTTCGGCATCGGCTCCAACGAGATGACCCTCGATAGCTCTCGCCCCGATCGAGTGGCCGCTACGCCATCCAGATCGAAGGGTTCATCAAACTTTGGTTGGCCAAATGGTTCAAGTACCCAGCGGCGGTTCTGGAAGTCGAAGGGGAACCTCACTCGATTCCCTGCGCCATCCGTAACTCCGATGCAGATTCGATAATCGAATATCGAGTTATATCCCGAGATGATCAGGCCGTGTTCATTGAGCACGTTGAGGGCGTCATAGTTCATGTCGTACTCAGCGAGGGAGTTCGCCCCTGGATGGCCTCCGAGCAACGGAACCCTCATGTCCGCGATACTCTCGCCAGACCGAGAGAATACGACAGCGGCCGAACAGAACACTTGGAAGAGGACTGCAGTTTGGCGGTCGAGGTCCCGCAAGATACTGAGTGTCCGGAGGGACGTGCTTCCAGGCCGCTCCACTTCCCCGGCTAGAACCTTTGCCCACAGTAGCTGCATCTCCTCCGAAGACACGTCTTGTGCCTCATTGAAGAAGCGTGCCGTCCAGTCGTGATCTGGCTCGTAGTCTTCGACTTCATCGGTCGTAAGCTGCTCAGTGGCTTGACTGACAATCGCAGAGATGTTCCGTTGACGCTTCTCCTCTTGGAAGCGCACACGCTGCTCGACTGCCTCGGCTATGGTTAACTCCCCTTCGACGAGGACCCCCGGAGCCGTCAGCTGCTGTCGCGCACTCTCCTGAGCGGCCGCGATGACAGCGAGCGCTCCTGCTTGCCCTTCCGCAAGAACAGCGAGAATGTTGGCATCCGCCCGCGCAGCGATCTTCTTCGCTTCAGCTTCCCGTCGGGCTCGCCAGGGTGCCAGCATCGGACCTGCGATGGCGCCGATGCCACTTGCCGTGATATCGAGGAGCTTGTCGATCGCGGGAACCCGTACGGTTACTTCCACGTCTTGGAGATCCCAACTCGCACGTCGCCTGACACCAGCCGCGGCAGCAGTGTATCGCGCTGCGCGGCGAGAACGCGTGACTGGTGCACCAAGGCTGCCATGCGCGTGACCCAACGTCGTATCAGTTCGTTGAATGCCGAGGCCACGGACTCGTCCGGCAGGGCAAGGGCATAGCGCGCCATATCCTTCCACTTCGTACGCGGCATCCGCGTGCCTGTCGCGATCGCATCGGTGTAGTCGACGAACTCATCGCTGGATGCGTGACCGAGCACGAACCCGAACCACCTCGACGAATCAGGCTTCAGCACAACGATGTCGGTCGAGCAAATGCCCTCTACCGAGGCGACGCCAACCTTGTGGAAGTACGGGCGGAGCTTGCCGAACAGAATGTCGCCATCGTCGAATCGCGACTTGTTGCTGACAAGCCCTTCAGGCGTACCCCACTGCGAGAGTGCGATCGAGCGTCTGGGCATGTGGTCGAGGCCGATGTATGGGGTGCGAGGAGCTAGCAGATCAGGTCTGACACTCTCCCGGCGCTCTCGTGCCACATCCCCCATCGTCTTCACCTCCCACCCCGCCGGTATCTCCCCCAGCTCCGAGTCCACGAACGAGTCGGGGAAGAGCGCGTCGAGGTCGGTCGGGAGGCCCGAGGGCCGGCCCTCGGCCTTCGCGCGCACCGGGTCGAAGTCCACGAACCACGATCGGAAGAGCGCCCGCGCCATCTCCGCGAGCGTCTCGCAAAGACGGCGGTTCAGCTCGATCTTGTCGTCGAGCGTACCAAGCACGCGCGCGATCGCGCGCTGCTCAGCATCGTGAGGCACGCGTATCTCAATCGCGTGTGCAGCATCTCGATTGAGACCGGGTACGGCCGTGTCCGCATTCATGGCGTCGAGGTTGAGCGCCTTGAACTGGTAGTACTTGAACCGTAGCAGATCGGGATCAGACCCCGTGAGGAAGAAAGTCGTGTCGATCGGCCAGCACGGCCCCGGTGAGTAGTAGACAGCGCCGACTGTCCCCTTACGCCCTATTATGACCGTTGGCCCGTCCGTTAGGGCAGCGTCGTGATAGCCCGTAATGCCGCCCGAGCCGAAGACCGGGATGGTCCCCGATTCAACTCGGTCCCTCGCCGGCAACGACTTGCCGTAATTGAACCAGGCGAAGTCTCCAACATTGGTCTGGCGCCAGTCGGCGCGCGACGCCGGTTCCTGCAGCACCACGCAGTCCGACTTGATCGTCGCGCGGAAGCCTTCGGAGATGGCGTGCCAGTCGAGCACGTCCACGCGCATAGGGAGGCGGGACTCCTCGAACGCTTCCCGCAGGCGGCTCAGCGTCCTCCAGTGCAACGGCCCATCGCCGACGATGGCGAGATCGACGTCCGAGTAGTCCCTGGCGGTCCACGCCGCGCGGGAGCCGAACGCGCGCACCTCAAGGCCCGGCACGTGCTCGGCAAGGATGCGCTCGACGATATCGAGGTGATTGGGCTTGAGGTCGATGGCGCTGGTCATTCCCAGGGTTCACCCGTCATGGCCGTGTGGAGCCTGATCGCGTCGGCGATGAACTCGGGCATGAGCGCCACAGCCTCGGCGGCCTTCTCACCGTCGTAATCGTGCGTCGTACTGATGCGCGTCTCGACGTAGAGCTCCCACTGTTCGCCTCCGGCGGCGAGCAGTTGATTGGCGTCCGCGATACGCAGGATGGGCCGGGGGCTGCTCGGCACTTCTGCGAGCCCGAGGGACTCAATCAGGTAGCGCCTTAGCACTTTCCACAGCGCGTCGTAGCAGATCTCGAACCGCTGGATGACCGACTCGCTCATGCCCTCGTGCACATACGCGGGGAAGCTCGAGGGCAGGTTGAGCAGATGCTCGTGCTGCGTCTCTAGGTTCTTCAGAGACGTGCTGAAGTTGCTGTAATCGATGGCCACGGTGGTTCGACTCCCTGTGGTGCTCCGCCTGGGCGCGCTGCTCGCGCAACCGGAACCCCGATGATCCTTTTGCTCACGTTGAGGTGAACTGGTCGATATCCTTGATTTGGGATCTGAACATGTCCACCTCCGACAGCTTGGTCCCCTTGTTACCTAGATCACGTCTAATCGCCAAGAGAAGACCGCCCCAATATCTCAGCAAGTCCTCAGGACTAGCTGAACTGCCGCCATCTCCCATGCGATAAGAGAACTGCATCATCTCGTTCAAGGCGCGAACAACATCATCAGACCCAATCATGGTGAGCTCGAAAGATGCCCTGCGGTACTCGAAGGAAGTGATGCTACTGATAGCCTTCTTCGTCTCCGTCGGCTTCTTGGCTCCAGCGAATATCCGAATATACGGCTCAAGTACTTGCGAGTATATCTTCCGACGTTCGTCCTGGAGGCTCTCCTTCTCCCGCCGAATAGACTCAACTCTGGATGTGAGATACCAAACTACTACGCCTACGCCAACAGTAATCGCGCCCTGTGCTACCCAGTCCATAGGTGTTTCCCATCAGCGGTTGCTTTCAATTGCTGTCCCCGAACCCCAGCGCCTGCAGGTTCGCCTCGATCTCCGCGTCCAGTCGCTCGCCCTCGGCGCGCTGCTCGCGCCACCGGGCGGCGAGGCGCGTCATCTTCTCCTCGAACGGCTCACCGTCGTCCTCGCGTGGCGCCGCGCCGACGTAGCGTCCCGGCGTCAGCACGTGGCCGTGCTGCCGCACCTCCTCGAGGTCCGCCGACTTGCAGAAGCCCGGCGCGTCGGCGTACTCGCCGGCGCCCTCCTCGCCGCGCCAGGCGTGGTAGGTGTCGGCGACGAGCGCGATGTCCTCGGCGGTCAGCTCGCGGTGCGTGCGGTCGGTCATGCGGCCCATCGCGCGCGCGTCGATGAAGAGCACCTCGCCCGCGCGCTCGCGGTACTCACCGGCGCGGCGGCCCTTGGACAGGAACCACAGGCAGGCCGGTATCTGCGTCGAGCGGAAGAGCTGACCCGGTAGCGCGACGATGCAGTCAACGAGGTCGGCCTCGACGATGTTCCTGCGTATCTCGCCCTCGCCCGACTGGTTCGAGGACATCGAGCCGTTCGCCAGCACGAAGCCGGCTGAGCCGCGCGGCGCGAGGTGGTGAAGGAAGTGCTGGACCCACGCGAAGTTCGCGTTACCCACCGGCGGGACGCCGTGGACCCAGCGCTGGTCGTCGCGCAGCCGCTCGCCGCCCCAGTCGGAGACGTTGAACGGCGGATTGGC
>JAAXHG010000076.1 GCA_012270995.1 Vicinamibacteraceae bacterium
TTCGGGTCGATTCGTCGCGCGGCCAGGTTTTGGGTGCTGTCGTCAGGAGGACCGTTTCGCGGTCGAGTCCCGCGCATGGGAGGCTGTTGGTGTTTCCGGCGGCGCGGAGTGCAGTACGCTAGTGGAGCGATGAGCACGACGATCTTCGACTCGCTGGCTACCGCCCGTGCTCTGCAACAGGCCGGCTGGACCCGGCACACGCGGAAGCGGTGACGGAAGCGATCGGTGGCGCGGTCGGCGGCGCGGACGCGGTGACCCGATCCGACCTGGACGCTGCAGTGGCCGCGCTACGATCCGACCTGGACGCTGGAAGGGTCGCGCTACGGGCCGACTTGGACGTGCTGCGATCCGATCAGGACGCTGCGATGGCCGCGCTACGGGGCGAGGTCCGCGCCGACATCGCCGAGGTGCGGACCGACCTTGCCGCGCAACGGGCCGAAACGAGGGCCGACCTTGCCGCGCTGGAAGTGCGCCTGGTCCGCTGGGCGATCGGCAGCGGGTTGGCAACGGCGGCGCTGACGGTCGCCACCGTCGGTCTGCTGTTCCGGTTGCTCGGCTGACGACGCCAGGGCCGTCAGAAGACGCGCGGTTGGAAGTCCGGCGCGTTGAGGAGGCTGGCGCTGTTTCCAGTGGCGCGGATCACGAACAAGCCCTGGCGTTCGGCGTGTTTCGTGACCGAAGCGTCGGCCCGAAGGTATGCCATCGCGCCGTAGACCGGACGGCCCTCGGACCACGGAAACCAGTCGGCCAGACGGCGCAGCTTGTCGAGGAACCGCTTGACGTCCCTGGGCCGGAGCGTCGTCTTCACCTCGACCACGACGATCTCCGCGCCGTTCCTGGCGACGATGTCGAGCTCGCAATGCTCGCCGTTGCGGGTCGCGTTCAGACGCTGCGCCGTCTCGGTGACGTCGATGTCTCGCTGCCTCAACAGGGGAACGAGGTCTCCTCCCTCGACCAGGCTCTCGACCAACCTGCCCCACTGCGTCGTGAACAGATCCTCCGCCTTCTTGAGGCGACGGTCGGTCTCCTTCGCCTCCCGGGCGATCTCTTCTTGGCGCAGGGCGACTCTCTCCAGAATGGCCCAGATCTCCTCCGGGGTCGCCGCAGCCTCGCGGACGGCGCCGGGTCCGTTCGTGCTCGTCATTCAAACTCCTTCCCGCCGAGGCCGCCCGAAAAGAGGCGAAGAGCTCCGGTTGGCAAGGGACCGGGTTTCGCGCCGGGAACGGCGCCCCGCACTCGTTCCCGCAGCCCGGATGCTAACGCACTCCGTTTGCTCGAGTTCCCATCGTTGGCGCCGCGGGAGACGGCAGACCGCCTAGGGGCTGGCCGGCGTGGCGCTGGTCGTCGCGACGCCGTTGCCCGCATTGCCCGCGGCCCGCAGTTCCACCGTGTACGTCGTGCCGTTCGTCAGACCCGTCAATGTCTGACGGCGCTTTGACGAGCAAGGAACGACCGCCCAGTCGTTGAAGGTCCCGGCGGCCGAACGCCAGCGCAGCTCGTACGCCACGGGCTTGACCGAGCCTGACGGGGCGCCCCAGGTCAACGCCAGTTCGCCGTCGCCCGCAGCCGCGCTCAGACTCTGCGGCGCTCCGAGCACGACCGAAGGCGTCTCCGAGATCCGCACCGTGACTCCCCGATCGCGCAGCGCGGTCACGTCGTTGGCGAGCGTCTGCGCGTCCAAGGGATTCCACTCGAGGGAAACGTGGTCGCCGTCGCCCAGTCCGGTGTTGCTCGTCAAGCCTCCGATGCCGGTGAGGCAGTTGCTGTTGAGTGCCAGCCATTCGAGCTTGGTCAGTCCCGCGAGCGGCGATACATCCGTGATGTCGTTTGAGGCGAGATTCAGCCTCGTGAGCGGCGTAAGGCCAGATAGCGGTGACACGTTCGTGATCGAGTTGCCGGAGAGCCGCAGCGTTGTGAGCTCGGTGAGGCCCGCTAGCGGTGCTACGTCCGTGATCGAGTTGCCGGAGAGACTAAGCGCCGTGAGCCTGGTCAGGCTCGAGAGCGGCGTTACGTCTGTGAGCGCGTTGCCGTCGAGACCCAG
>JAAXHG010000153.1 GCA_012270995.1 Vicinamibacteraceae bacterium
CTGGCACGGAGCCGGCTCGTCTACCCGGTCGAGCGTTCCGCGAACGGATTCCGCGCCACAGTCCCGCGGGGCTCAGCGAGCGGACGGTCTTGCGATTACGGGCTTCAATGCGATAATCTGACATGGTGTTGGGTTCGCAGGAGGCGACGGCTTAGCCCGTTCCGCCCGGCGCGATCTTGCGTCGAGAGCACCCATAAAGGAGCGGATGATGACACTGGAGAGGCGCAAGGGAAAGCGCCCGGCCACCGGCTCGGCCCTTCCGCATTTGCAGCTCGGCGATACAAGCCCGAAAGACGTTCACGCCCACATGTCAGATTGGGCCCTGATCACGTTGCCCACGACAACCCCCGAACTGAGGGAAGAACCAACACGTATCTCGGTTCCGTCCACAAGAGCCTTGTGGCTTGATGAGGGTGTGGACGCAAACCCTGCTGGATTCATGCCGCCTCCCGGCAGTCGTGAGTTCGCCCATCTGCACGCGGACGGAAGCTGGCACCTCCTTGTCGATGAATCTCTGGTGGCAGAGATTCTCGACAGAGGATGGGGCGAACGTCACCCCTGGCACGATCGCGGTGTGCTTGAAGTCATGGTTTATGCGCCGAGAGACCTTGAAGAAGCGGAAACCGTGAAGGCGGTCGTGTTGGAGTCCATTCGCTACGCTTCGAAGGGCGCGGTCATCCCGTTCTCGAAGCAGCCTGAGAAAGTGGTGGAGAAGCTATGACNNTGACGCTCATCGCCAATCACGCCGCTGCGGCGTATCAGCACCGCGTCGAGTCGTCCGCTTCTTGGTCCAGATAGGCCGCCCAGTCGTCCATGAGCATCCGGCGACGCTCGAACAGGTCCGACCGCGCGTAGGCAGCCTCGACCGGGTTGCGGACCACATGCGCGAGCGCCGCCTCGACGACCTCGCGTGGGTGGTCCGTCTCCTCGGCCGCCCAGTCCCGNNTCCCGGAACGACGAGCGGAAGCCGTGCGGCACGGCGTCGATGTCCAGGCTCCTGAGCAGGGCCGACAGGAACGTGTCCTTGATGCGGTTGCCCAGCCGGTTCGGGAACACCAGCCGATGGCCGTCGCCGAGCGACCGCGCCGCGTCGAGGACCTCCAGCGCGGGGCCGCTGAGCGGGACCCGGTGCTCGCGCTTCATCTTCATGCGCGCGGCCGGGATGGTCCACACGCGGCCGGCCGCGTCCATCTCGTCCCAGGTCGCCAGCCGCACCTCCCCGGACCGCACTGCGGTCAGGACCAGGAACTCGAACGCTAGCTTGACCGGCCGTGTCGCCTTCGACGCCCGCACCGCCGCGGTCGCGGTCGCCACCTCGCGATGGGGCAGCGCCCGCATGTGCCGCACGAGATTGCGTTGCGGGCCGAGGACCGGCCCGATGCGGCTGCACGGGTTGTCGGCGCGGTACTCCATCGCGATGCTCCACTCCAGCACGGCGGCGATCCGCTGCCGGACGGCCTTGGCGGTCGGCGCCTGTGCGTGCCAGATGGGAGTCAGGATCGCGAGCAGGTCGGCGCTGTTGACCTCGGAGACGGGCCGGCTGCCGATACGCGGGAAGGCGTAGCGTTCGAGGCTGTTGAGCCAGTCGGCCGCCTGTCTAGGGCTGCGCCAGCCGGCCCGCTTCTGCTCGATCACGAAGGCCGCGGCCTCGGCGAAGGTCGGCATGCCCTGGATGCGGCGCTTGTCGGCCAGTGGGTCGCCGCCTGACCGCGCCAGCTTGCGGTTGGCGAGGGCCTGCTCGCGGGCCTCGGCGAGCGAGACGAGACGGACGCTGCCGAGCCCGAGTTCGTGTTTCCGGCCTCGGATGACGAGGCGCTGGATCCAGCT
>JAAXHG010000066.1 GCA_012270995.1 Vicinamibacteraceae bacterium
TCGGCGGCGTCCATGCTGCCGCGCAAAGCGTCTGCCATCCGCCACAGTTCGGAGCGGTAGTCGGGGGTGCCGCGGGAGGCGCGCTCGGTTGCCGCGGTCGTCGCTGCCATCGGACTCAGTGTATCGCGTACGGTCGCCGCCGCGCCCTACCGTTTACGCCCGGATCACGTGCTCCATCGCGGCAGGGCACAGCGACAGCTGGACCACCAAGGGGATGGCCGGGGCGAGTCCGTCGCCCCAGCTTGCAGCCGTGGGCAGTGACTCAGGCCCAGCAACGGACACCCGCGCGAGAGGCCAGAAGCCCCCGCACGAACACCGACGCTCGTGGCTCGGGGCCTCGGCCCGGGCGGACGCCAATAGAATGGCGAGTCAGTCGCTCAACAAGGCGGAGGGGCATGATGACGGACGACAACCCCAGGGACGAGATTCAGGCACGGCTGCGCGAGATCGGCGAGCTGGACATCGACCGCGATCTCGCGAGGACGACGGACCTCGGAACGGCAGGTGACTTTTCCGCATACCAGGACCTGTTCGGGGAGATCCAGCGCTTCGCACGTTCCCTCTCCGATCTCGCCTTCTACCGGATTGGGGAGCGTGCGCAACAGGAAATACTGGGACCGCTGAACGAACTCCAGCGGACGCTCACCACCATCAAGGGGTTCGATCAGCGGCCGGGAGATCGCGCGTCTGTGGCGACCGCGCTTCAGGAGGCACTCGAGCGTCTCAAGGAGAAGGTCATTCCCCAGACGGGCTACCTGTACTGGCAGAGCCTTGACTTCGAACGGTACAGGGGTGAGCTCGAGCGAGTCACCACCGAGGCTCGGACCTCCATCGAAGGGGCGTTGGACGACCTCGAGGCGAAGCGAACGGAGGCTGAGGAGGCGCTGGCTGCCATTCGCTCGGCGGCGGCCGAGACAGGCGTCAGTCAGGAGGCATCCACGTTCCATGAGGCGGCGCAACGATACGAGGCGGAGTCCCGGAAGTGGCTGTGGGGCGCGGTTGCAGCCGGTTTGGTCACGGTTGCGGTCGCCTTCGTGCTGGTCCTCTTCTGGGACGTCGACGGCCCGGTCAACGATGCCGCCAACCTCCAACTGGTGTTGGCGAAGGCGGCGGCGCTGGCCGTCCTCACCTACGGGACGGTCACGGCCGTGCGGCTGTACCGCTCGACCGCGCACCTGGCGGCCGTCAACCGGCACCGCGAAGACGCCCTGCGGACGTTCCGAGCGTTCGTCGAGGGTACTGAGTCGGGCGACGTCAAGGACAAGGTACTGCTGGCGGCGGCCCACGCTGCCTTCGGCCAGACCGCTACCGGGTTCATCGGGGAGAAGGGCGACAGCGGCAGCGTCGTCGAATTGCTCGACGGTATCAGCGGTAGCCTGATACGTCGCTCATGACAAAGACAGAAGCGCGGAGGGTTCAATACCAGACGCACGAAGGGCCGGTACATTGATTGATCTACCGGCGGAGGTTGATCGGCCACGGCCCGGAACCGGCTACCTGGTGCTCCTGTTCGGGCTGGCTGCCCTCGGCCTCCTGGCATGCGCGCTGGCAGCCCCGGAGCTTCGCGGAGCCGGCCGCCTCGAGTGGATCGCCGCGATCGTCGTGGTCATCTCCGTTGGCGGCCTCATCGCCGCGACCGTCGATGCGGCATTGCGGACACGCTACGAGATCGCCGACCGTGAACTCCGCCTCCGGTCGGGCTTCGTGATCAGGGCAGTGATCCAGTGCCGCGACGTGGCGACGGTAGAGCCCGTGGGGTTCATACCGCGCGTCCTCGGCTGGGGTGGCGGTCGAGGACTCGCGAATCGCCTGACGGACGGCCTTCGGATCACGCTGCACTCGGGAGCCACCTACTACGTGAGCCCATCTGACCCCGAGGCGTTCGCCGAGCTGGTCCTCGCAGGCGGTCGCCGCGGGCGGAGCCCGTAGCCGCGCCGTCCGGTCTTCCTGGGCACGACGAAAGGCGCCATACATGGAGGGGACCGGGGGCACCGCCGTAAACCGGCGATGCCCCGTGCCCTCCGTCTATCGCGCCGCTTCCGCGAGCGAGCCCTCCCGCTCCTGCTCGAGCGCCCACTCGAAGAGGGAGAGCGTGGGAGCCTCGTTGCGCCGCCGAGGCTTCGGCCGCTCGTCCGACTCCTCGGCCATGAACTCCGCCCAGGAGAAGAGCGACCGCTGCGGCTCGCAGGCGTCGTCTGGCCCGTTATCAGCGCCGACGCCAACCGCTGCGGCCTCGACGACCGCCGGCTCCGGCGCGTGCCAGCCCTCGTCGACGAGCAGCGCCTCGGCCTCCGCCGCGACCTGCCGGGCCTGCTCGAAGACCGACTCCACCGAGCCAGCGTTCTCCTCGCCCGCGACGATCTTCCGGGCGAGCGCCAGCATCAGGTCGTCGCCGTCGTCCCCGAAGGCGGCGAGTCCGTCCTCGGGCAGCTCCCCTTCGACGGCGAGGGCGGATTGCAGCTTCTTCGCCACGAGCGTGAGGGCGTCCGCCTGCAGGGTGTTCCGGTAGGCCAT
>JAAXHG010000009.1 GCA_012270995.1 Vicinamibacteraceae bacterium
AAGGTCATCGCCTCCACGGGTGAATTCGGAGATAACGGCGGTTATCGTCCCGTTCCGGGCGCTCGGGAGGCCCGATCAGGGCTTGACAGGTCCGATGACGGAGGTATATTTGCCGTTATCTACAGTATCGTCGCGGATGGCACCACGATTGCTCCGCGCAGCCGCTGGCGGAACGCGACGATGGCGTTGATCTCAGGAACGCTTGCCGCAGCCGACCTGCGGGCGCTTGGGACCGTGTTCAAGGACTCCTACGCGGCGAACACCCACAAGGCCTACCGTCGGGCCGTCGAGCGCTTTGGCTCGTTCCTCGCCGGCCGGCCGACGATGCCGGCGTTGCTGCCTTTCTCACGGCCGAGGCCGAGCGAGGCCTCGCCCCGGCGTCGCTGTCGATCTTCGTCGCCGCCATCGGGGCCGCCGCGCGCTCCTCGGGCGGCGCGGACCCGCGCGGCCCGATCACCCGGCGAACGCTCAGGCGCCTTGCGCGGGAGCACGCCGGGCGCGGTCGCGGCCAGGTCGCCGGGCTCAAGCGCGGGGACGTTGCGGCCGCGGCCAGGCTCGCGGCCGAGGAGGGCGGCTTGTCGGGGCTGCGGGACGCGGCGCTGCTGTTGCTCGGTAGCGACGGCTTCCTGAGGATCAGCGAGCTGGCGGCGGTCCGGGTGGACGATCTCGCAGCTTCGGAGGACGGGAGCGGCCGGCTGGCGCTGGTCCGGAGCAAGACGGATCAGGAAGCCAAAGGCGAGACGCTCTACGTCTGCCGCGCCACGATGGCGGCCGTGGCCGCCTGGCGTCGGGCGGCGGGGATCGCTTCCGGCGCTCTGTTCCGCGCTGTCTCCAGGGACGGAACAACCGTCGGGGAGACGCCGTTGAGCGTTGGCGCCATCCGCTCGGTCATCCAGCGGCGTTCAAGGGCCGTGGGCGTCGAAGGCCGGGTGAGCGGCCACTCGCTCCGGGTCGGCAGCGCCCGATCGCTGGTCGCCGCCGGCGCTTCCACTGCGGAGCTCATGCAGGCCGGCAGGTGGACCGATCCGAAGTCGGCGGCCCGTTACGCCGCCAACGAACTCGCGGGGCGGGGCGCCGTTGCCCGCTACTTCGAGGACGCCGAGGAGTAGCCGGCCAGCCAGCGCTCGCCTATGCGCCGAAGTGGTGTGCGCCGATGTCGGCGGGCTCGAGCATCGCGAACAGCTGGCGAGGTCCGCCGAGGTCGAGGCTGGCCGGATAGCCGAAGGATATAGTGCTTGCCGTTGAAGCCGAGGTCGGCCCAGCAACTGCTGGTGGAGCGGTTCGGCGGCGGCTGTAGCGGTCTCCAGGGGGAGCTGCGTCAGCGTCGTTGACGGGATCCCTACCCCCCGACGGCGAACTCGGTCCCATGGGCATTGCCCCAGAGCGCGTACCGTCTTGGGACGGATGCGGGCAGATCCGTCACTCCCAATGGCTGCCATGGGCCGAATGCGTTAGCCGGCGTTCATTGATCTGATTCTTGTTGTGTTCCTTCCTGCCCGTCGGTCTCGCCTGCAGCGGCTGGGACTGGTGGATCCACCGGCGCGAGATCCAAGCCAAACCTGCTGGCGTAAGTGACGGCTTCGCCTTCTTCGGTACTTCGGCTCTCCAGCACCAACGCATGACGCCCGTTCGGACTCACGGCTAACGGCGGCGGGCCACTCCGCCATTCCGAAACATGTTCCTCACGCCAGTTCTCGAACTGTGGACTCCTCCACGAGTGGTTCACGCGCCAACGGCCTCCGTCCCTCTCGGTCTGGACGAAGCCGCGGATCGGATGCGGCGACCCATCGGCGGCGGACCGCCGGAGAAACGGCGCCTCGGGAACGGCAAGCTCGTATCGGACATTCGACAGGTCGTAGGCAAGCCACTCCCCTTCCTTCCGAGCCCACAGCACGCGGTCCTCCGACTGCCACACGACGTCGAGGTCGCTGCCGCGAGGATGCACGACGTGTCGCAGATGGTCCACGGGCACGGATTGCACCCCGTAATCGTCAAACCGGATCAGGAAGAGATCGAGCGCGTAGGACGCGAGCAGGATCGGACCCTCGGGATCCACGATCTCGAAAGCCGTCTCGTCGTGTTCGCGATGAACATCGGGGAAAAACTCCAACGCCTCCGTGCGCCGGGCTTTCCCGGAACTGGTCCTCCCGATGGTGAAGTGCCGGCCACGAACGCCGTGGATCCTTCCCGTCTTCCGATCTTGGGTATAGAGGTTCGCCATCCTGACCCAGGTCTTGAAGTCACTCGTAAGCTGGGTGAAGCCCGTCTCGACGTCGCCTGCCGAAATCTCGAGCTCCCGCTCCAGATGGAGCTTCGATCCCCTGATCCGATAGACCTGATGCACGAAGTACGCATCGCCGTGCTCGTACGAGTCCTCATAGGGGTCGACGCCGTCAACCAACTTGTACCCCCAAATCAGGACGCGGTCATCCTCAAGCAGCTCCAGCCGTTTTCCTTCAACGTTCAAGGAATGTGTTTGTGCCTCGCCGCTTCTCCAGACGACGACGGACATCCGGCCGCGAACAGCGGGCTGGACCAACCCGACTATTGCGTGCCCCGAGTCCGTGACAAGGCAACACCGAGGATCGACAGGGCGTCCCGGAGGGAGGTCGACGCCTCCGTCGGCGGTTGCAGCGGCGATGGGCGTGAGCAGCAACACGACCAAGGCGATCGGGTTTCTCATGGTCAGCATCCGTTCTCGTCGAGTTGATCTGGTGTCGGACGGGCAGCGGGCAAGAGCGCCGAGAAGTACTCGATCTTGGTCTCGCCGTCCGCCAAAGTGTAGGTCACGTGCACGTGATCGCCGGAGGCGCGGCCAGACCGACCTACATGGCCGACAAGAGTTCCCGCCGTAATCCTGTTGTCGTGTCCTGGGAATGACGACGAAGCTCTGAAGTGGCAGTAGCGAGTCTCCGTTTCGTCGGCGTGGTGTACGTCCACGCCATGGCCGCAGTACTGGTTGTAGACCAAGCTGACGCTGCCTCCACGCCATGCGTAGACGGGATCACCGTCGTTTCCCTGGATATCAACCCCACTGTGGTTTTCTCTACCGGGCGTGTCGTTTACGCCACCGTGGTTTATGCCAAGCCGGTCGTTCTTGTCGAAGTTCTCGGCGCAACGGTCGGTTGTGGTTATCACCTCATCCCAGGACGACACATAGGTGTCCGACGGCGCCGGCGTCGGTGCCGGCGTCGGTGTTGGCGTGGGCGCCGGTCCCGGTCCTGGGTCGCCTTCCCCTGGCCGCGTGCCGGGCGGCGGCCCAGGATCTTCGCCGATGACGGTCGTTTCGTCGTTGATGACGATGTCCTGACAGGACCCTTCGATGATGTTGCCGCTCTCTGGGTCCTGCTCGCAGACCACGCCGCTCGGCCCTCCCATCGGCTGAGCGACGTAGTGCAGCGTGGTGGTGCTCGTGACGGTGAGCGAATAGTCCCCGGGACCCGGATCGTAGGGGTAGACCTCGACCGCGTGGTCGCCGGCGGCCAGCGTGCCGCTCCACGAGTCGTCCTTGGTGCCGCCGCGGTTCGTGCATGGGCTGTCGTCGACCTTGCAGTCGATGTCGATCGTCAGCCCGGTCAGGGCCACCGACACCTCGGCGCCGTGCTCCAGCGTGAACGGATAAGACCGGGAACTTGAGACGTCTTTCTCGCTGACGTCCACCAGGGTCTCCGTCTTGGTCACGCTCCCATAGTAGCTGGAGGTCAGGGTGGGACTGACCTTCAGCGAGAGCGTGTAGCTCCCCGAACCCGGCCGGTAGGGGTAGACCTCGATGACGTGATCGCCGGCGGCCAGCGTGCCGGTCCAGGAGTCGTCCCTGGTGCTCCCGCGGTTGGTGCAGGAGCTGTCGTTGACCTTGCAGTCGAAGTCGATCGTCATGTCGGTCAGGTGGACCTCGACGTCCGA
>JAAXHG010000079.1 GCA_012270995.1 Vicinamibacteraceae bacterium
ACGACCGTCGTTGGAGTAGATCCCGGACCGCCGCCCGGCACGCGGCCAGGGGAAGGCGACCCAGGACCGGGACCGGCGCCTGATCCTTGCAGCAGCTGTGGTGGGGGCGGCGGCGGACCCACACCGACTCCAACTCAGATCGGCGTCATTGACAGCTTGAAGAACGTGATTCAGGCGGAGAACCTTGACTGCCGGAGCATGAACTTCAAGGTGAACGACCGTCTTGGTACCACTTATGGCGGCACGAACACCATCCGGCCCGGGCACGGCGGGATCGACATACAGACGATGGGACAGCGCAGCAACTTCTACGCCCCGGTGACCGGCACGCTGAGCTATCTCGATCAGAATGGAGGCTGTGGCCACCACGCGAGGATCACGAGATCCGACGGGAGCTGGGTGACAATCTGTCACCTTGACCCCGCCCACGATGTAGACCCCGGACCTGTGACGGCGGGCGCGCTGATAGGCCGAGACGGGGAGACTGGCAACTCGGAGGGACCCCACCTTCACTTGATCTACAAACGCAACGCGACCACCACTCTCAACCCGTTCGACCTGTGGGGAGGGAAAAGCGCTATGGAAAACGAGGGGTTCACCTTCAACGACAGCGACCCGGCGACATGCGAGGAGCCGGAGTGATCCGCTTTCTGAGTTCGGTGCTCTTGATCGCCGGCGTGGCATCCGCCGCCGCAGACGAAGTGGCGCTGCCGCCCGGCGAGATTGTCGGAGGCTTCGTCGAGGACGACGGCACGACTGTTCTGTTGAGCACGCGCTACGGACTAGATGCAGGACAGGACGACTATTCGGCGATCCTACGAATCGCTAAGGGCGCGACAAAGGTCGAGTCCTTCGAGCTCCCGAAGGTCTACGGAAAGAGCCTCCAGAGGCTCGCCGACGGTCGCCTCTTGCTTTGGGGCCTGTGGGGGCCTCGCGACCGGGATGGTTACGGTGTCCTCGCGCACCAGATACTGCAACTTCGAGCGGGCGGAGAAGCTCGGCAGGTGTGGGAGTTGAAGACTCCACAAGCGTGGCTGGACTACGCACTCACCTTTTCGCATGACGGGAAGCTCTGGGGCGTGGCGGCCCAAGTTCTGGCGCGGAAGAGAGGGGAACCCGTCTACGGACAGTTCAGCGGTTTCGACATCGCCCTGGGCAGCACAAAGAAGCGCGGAGCGAAGGTCGCGCGGACGGTCTCGCTTCGTTTCGACGAGACAGACAGGTTCTGGAGTGAGGACTACTGGCCAGGCTGGAGCATCCTGGATTCCAAAGGTCCGGTCGTCGCGGTTTCCTGGAGGGACGAAGACTTCATCGTGCACTGCGCGGAGGAGTGCAACCACAGGGTTCCCGTCTTCGGTCGACCGGAGGAGCGCCGGGAGCGCTGGCAGGCATCCGACAGGATCCTTTGGTCGTCCACGAAGGGTATGTGGCGCGCCTACCGCTTGTGGGACTTCGGTTTGTCGGGCCAGTCCGCTACCGAGCCCTTCTGGGAGGTTGAGCGGAAGGACGGATGGAAGCCCCATCCGGAGCGCGGCGTCGTCCGCGTGGTGGAGGGAGAGCACGGCTACCGGATCGAGCACCTCTGGCGCGAGCCGTGGACCGCGATCGAGGAGCACCACCTCTCCGACTGGCAGCCGGGATCCGCGCCGGCGTCTGCTCTCGGCAACGGCTGGCTGGTCAGCGCGAACGGCCGGCACGCCACCGTCATCGGGACCCGCCAGCTAGAAGACGAAGAAGGCGGCGGTGTTGCGTTCAGCGCCAGGAGCGTTGACATGCGGTGGGAGCCGCAGCCCCTTCCGCCGGTCGAGGCGGCTGAACCCCCGGCGGATGACGACGCCGCGCCGGCCAAGAAACAGGACCCTCCCTCGTAGGTCGCTGATCACGGTCGTGTCGGGATGCACGGCTACAAGTTGGGGCTCTTCAGGGTTTCGTGTGGGTACTCTTCATCCCGCCAGTCTAAGCCTAAACCTAAACGGCAAGCGCTACTCCTTCGGCTATCCGGCCAGCCTCGACCTGGGCGGACCTCGCCAGATGTTCGCGATGCTCGAGCGCCGCCGACATCGGCGCACACCACTTCGGCGCAAGGTGCGCATAGGCGAGCGCTGTCTGGCCGGCTATTCCTCGGCGTCCTCGAAGTAGCGGGCAACCGCGCCCCGTCCCGCGAGTTCGTTGGCGGCATAGCGGGCCGCCGACTTCGGATCGGTCCACCTGCCGGCCTGCATGAGCTCCGCCGTGGAGGCGCCGGCGGCGACCAGGGACTGGGCGCTGCCCACGCGTAGCGAGTGGCCGCTCACCCGGCCTTCAACGCCCGCGGCCATTGAACGCCGCTGGATGACCGACCGGATGGCGCCCACGCTCAGCGCCGTCCCGGCGACTCTGGCGCCGTCCTTCGAGACGCCGCGGAACAGAGGCCCGGAAGCAACGCCGGAAGCCCGGCGCCAAGCGGTTAAGGCCGCCATCGTGGCGCGGCACACGTAGAGCGTCTCGCCCCTGCCCTCCTGATCGGTCTTGCTTCGAGGCAGCGCAAGCCGGCCGCTCCCGTCCCCAGAAGCTTCAAGGTCGTCCACCCGGACCGCCGCAAGTTCGCTGATCCTCAGGAAGCCGTCGCTACCGAGCCGCAAGAGCGCCGCGTCCCGCAGACCCGGCAAGCCGCCCTCCTCGGCCGCGAGCCTGGCGGCCGCCTCCACATCCTCCCGCTTCAGTCCCGCGACCTGGCCGCGGCCGCGGCCGGCGTGGCGTCGCGCGAGGCGCCGGAGCGTTCGGCGCGTGATCGGACCGCGCGGGTCCGCGCCGCCCGAGGAGCGCGCGGCGGCCCCGATGGCGGCGACGAAGATCGACAGCGACGCCGGCGCGAGGCCTCGCTCGGCCTCGGCCGTGAGAAAGGCAGCAACGCCGGCATCGTCGGCCGGCCGGCCGGCGAGGAACGAGCCAAAGCGCTCGACGGCCCGACGGTAGGCCTTGTGCGTGTTCGCCGCGTAGGAGTCCTTGAACACGGTCCCAAGCGCCCGCAGGTCGGCGGCGGCAAGCGTTCCTGAGATCAACGCCATCGTCGCGTTCCGCCAGCGGCTGCGCTAAGCAACCCGCGTGCCACCTGCGACGACACTGTAGATAACGGCAAATATACCTCCGTCATCGGCCCTGTCAAGCCCTGATCGGGCCTCCCGAGCGCCCGGAACGGGACGATAACCGGCTACGCGGCGCCATTCTGGCCGATTGGAGCGCCTTCGAACCGCCGCGACACGCCGTTTCGCTGCCGTTGACGGCTCGCGGGGAGGTCGTTTGGGTCGAGATGCGGGCCCCAGAGGCCGTTTTGCTGGAGATATTTGCCGTTATCTCCGAA
>JAAXHG010000124.1 GCA_012270995.1 Vicinamibacteraceae bacterium
GGCTCACCGGGAAGCCGATCGACAAGGGTCATGAACACCCGGCGAAACGCCTCTGCTGTCGACTCCTCGGTCAGAGCTTCCGCCCGAGCGGCCGGCAGCAATGGGCGCACATCCAACAAGAAGCGCGGATTGGCCAGCTTCGCGAACATGCGATCCTGGGCCTGCGCCCGTGAGATGGCTTGGCCGGAAAGGGCCAGGTACTGCCCGAACACATCGACGATACGGTCGATTTCGAGACCCTCGAAGACATCGAGCGCGTGCGCAAGGTCGTAGAGATCGCGCCCCCGGTCCCGCTGCAGCAGCGCCCGCAGCTTGGTCGCCAGCATTTCCTCCCGCGAGAATGTCGAGATGGCCGCCCTGCCGGAGAACCACGGATTCGCAACAGCGAGCGGCAACGCCGTCGCCCCATCGAAAGCCTCGACCTCGCGGGTGTTGATCTCGATCTTCAGCCGGATTGGCCCACCGCCGCCCTCAGCCTCGACTCGGAAACGGAACTTCGGCGCGACCGCGCTCTGCTCGAACTGCGCCCGCCCCAGCCACGGCTCCAGAACGGCGCGCAACTGGTCGAGGATTGGACCAATCGGACCGTGAGAAGTACGGACAAGATCGATGTCCTCCGAATAGCGCAGCGGCGCCGGGAAGTGCAGCTTGTTGAGCGCCGTCCCGCCACGACACCGTAACGCTTCGCGCAGCATGGGATCCGAGAAGATCTCAACCAGGGCACGGCTGATGATGAGATCCTGCTCGACCTGTCGCGCGTCCGTCCAGGGAACGAGATTGCCCCACGCGACGATGTTCTGCGCGGGGATCATTCGTCGGGCTCCGGCACGCGCCGGACAATGACCCGCCAGCGCGGATCACGCTGTCGCACTTCAGGCTCGAAGTCGGGGTCCCGTTCCTCCTGCCGGTCGAGCTCGGTCCAGGGCAACGATCCTCGCGCCTGCAACGACTCCAACATGGATCCCGTCAGCGCGTCGTGGCCGAGATGCTCCAGCAGGTGCCCCAGGCGCTGCGCGACCGGTCGTTCCACCAACGCCGAGAGCGCAGTGAGTTGCTCGGGATCGATCTTCTGACCGAGATCCAACAGGACCGTGGCTACAGCGTCGATGCCGCCTGCCGCCTGCGGGTAGCGCAGCAGATCGAGAGCCGTAAGCGCGGCCGAGGAGATTCTCATCTTGCCGGTATCGGTCTTGCGGCCCTCGGTTCCTGCCGTCACGGCTTCGATGTTCTTACGAAAGTAGAAGGCGATCAGATTGCGGCCGGCGCGGATCTTCGGCAGGCGCTTGTCCGAAACGACCTGGAACTCCATGACGGCCTGGTGCGTCGCGCCATGGAGTTCCGCGGCTTTGAGCAGCCCAACGTAATAGGCATGGCCTTCATGGCGCATCAGCGCGTCGATGTACCAAGCCGGTGGCGGTCCCCCCCAGGACCCGTATTGCGGTGGCACGACCACGTAGAATCCGCGCCGCGGACTGAGCAGCGCCTCGCGGCGCTGCAGCCGCTCGGCGGCATCGAGAAACGCACCACGTCCGACGCCGATCGCCTGTTCGGCTTCCTCGGCGGTGAACACCGTCCGGCCTGCAGAGAGCAACCCACTGACATAGCTTGACAACGCGGATCGCCGGTCGTGAACCATGCTCCAGTGTCCGCTGCACATGCGGATTTGTCAACATGAGTTGCGACCCCTGCTTCCGATTCGTCCTTCTTGCACAGAGCGCCTGAACAGGGCGCTCGTGTCCGCGTAGAGCAGCTTCACCTGCGGTTGTCCCTGACGATGTCGGTCATGCTGCCCCCGCCTCGCAAGCGAGCCTTCGGCTTTGTCTTCCTCAGCCGCTGCCCGCTCCAGGCTATCGCCGGGCCGTTCCTGGACTCGCTGGCCCCCAGCTCCGGGATGAGGCGTGCTATCCCACGCCCTCCCTCCGTCACGAGGAGAGTCGTTCCGCTCCTGACCTCCTCCAGGCAAGCGCCCAAGTTCCCCTCAAGTTCTGGGATGCCGACGCGTCGCTCTCGCATCCTTCCTCCCGTTCGCGCACTGCCGACGGGCTTGCGCCAGTTCGTAGGACGCCTGCATGCGCATCCAGTGATCGGCTGTGCCCCATTCCACGCCCTCCAGAGCCAGGGCCATTTTCGCGGACACTCCCGCCTTGCCGTTCAGCACACGCGACAGTGTCCCGCGCTCGCAGTGCAGGCGAGCGGCCGTCTCGCCCGCCGTCCAGCCGACTTCCTCCATGCTCTCGCGGATCAGTTCGCCCAAGTGCGGGGGACTCAGCATAGAGCGAACGCGATCGTCATCGGTGCCGGCCACGAGCTTCATGCTCCCATCATCAGTGATAGTCGATCAAATTGCGCGCGCCCCGTAGAACCCTCGGCTCAAGCCCCTGACACATCCTCACAGGCGACCTGAACCAGCCGCACCCCACGGCTTGTTGCGCCGCACCCGACCGCCATGCCTCCCGAACACGTCAAGCAGTACCACCTCTACGACGGCGACTGCGTCGTCGCAACCGGCCAGGCCGCCCTCGACTACCCGTGGCGCCCCAGGACTCATCCTCCGGTGGCTCGTGCCGCCTGAACCCGAGAGACGCCGGATCTCCCCCGAGGCGCGATACCGCGGTCGACGCCGCCGAAAAGCAGATCCTCGCCGCCCGGCCGGAGTACTACGGACTCCCCAAGCCCTGACCCGTCCAGCAACCTCGCCCCAATCACCACCGCCCTGCCAGGGCGGCCGAAAGGAAGTGCGACCAATGCAGATCCACGGCGCGTACACACGCGGCATCCAGGGACACCTGTTCACGGTGTCCGCCACCCCCAACCGAGCCGGACGACTTCACGTCGCCGGCGTCCGCGACACCGCGGCGCAGCAGACGGCCACGACCGTCACCCACGCCCTCAGGCGGCTCGGCATCGGCGACGTCGGCGCCGACGCGCGCCTCGAGCCCGCCGGTGCGGGAGACCCGCCCCTGGACACCGGCCGGTACTCGGGCACGCTCGAGCTGCCCATCGCGCTGGCCCTGCTCGCCATGGCCGGCAAGCTCCCCGCGGACCGCATCGCCGGCTCCGTGGCCGTCGGCGGCCTCGACCCCTTCGCCGCGAACGAGAGGGCCGGCGTGCGGTGCATCGGCGCCGGCGGCACGACCGCCATCGCCCACGCCGCCCAGACGCGCGGCCTCCGCTTGATCGTCCCCGAGGACCAAGCCGTGGCCGCCCGCGTCGAGTGCCGCGACACGACCCCCGCCGCAACGCTCGACGAGCTCGTGGCCGTGCTCGCTGGCGACCAGGACGGCGACCTGCGCGCGCGCCCGACGACCGCAGTGAAGCGACGCGACCCGGGAGCGTGGCGCATCAGCGAGGGCGACCTGCGCGCGCTCGAGATCGTGTGCGCAGGCTGGCACAACATCCACGTCATCGGCCCTGAAGGGCACTCCCTCCCGCAGCACGGCCGCATCGCGCAGGCCCTCCTGCCCGACCTCGACGGCGAGGCGGCGCGCGAGACGAGCAAGATCCACGGCGTCGCGGGCCTCATGGCGCCGTGGACCGCGCGGATCGCCGAGCCCCCGCTCCGGATCCCGCACTTCACCGCCTCGCGCGGCGCCGTCGCCGGCAGCCGGGGCCGGCCCGGCGAGGTGAACCTCGCGCACAACGGCGTCCTCGTCATCGACCAGCCGACCGAGTTCGACCGCGACGCAACCGATGCCCTGGTCGCCGTCGCCGAGGACGGCCAGACCGTCATCTATCGCTACACCCCCGTCGACCACACGATCCGCATGCCGGCCCGCTTCCGCCTCATGGTGACGACCCGGCCCGACGAAATCGAGGCGCGGCGCCACCGCGCCGCGAACCTGCTCGACCTCTGCGACATCGAGATCACCGGCGGCATGCCAACCGACACCGCCATGCCCTCCGAGCGCCTGCAGGCCGGGCGGGAGCGTATCGCCCGGGCGGCGTCGATCCTCGACGGCGCGCCCCCTCACCTGCTCGCGAGCCGGGCCTCGTACGACACGACGAGCCGGCGCATCCGGGCCGTGGCCCAGACCGTCGCGGCGCTCGACGGACGCCGGCAGTTCGAGAGCGAGGATCTCGCCGAAGCCGAACGCCTCCTCTACCGCGGCGACAGCAAATGACCACCCGCCGTGAATCCCCGCCCCGGATACGCCAGGACCCCCAGCGTCGGCACGCGAGCCGGGACGGACTCTCGCACGAGCGCGACGCCGCCGAGCGCCATGCCTGGGACGCCCTCGGCCGCTACAAGTTCGTGATGTTCGGCTACTGGTGCGGGATCTGGGTCCACCTCAACCGCCTCTGCGCAACCCCGAAACCCAACCCCTGGAGAGACCTCGTGGCCGCCGCCCGGCGGCACCGGAGAAGACGTAGTGACGATTGCACGACAACGCCGCTGACCCGGCGCCCAACGACATGACGAGCATTCACACGAGCCCTTGGGGCGGCGTGCAAAGCGCGACCGTCCTCGCCCCCGGCGTCACCCTGATCGAGACCGCCTCCCACGGCGGGCTGCACCTCGCCGGACCAGCCCTCGACGCGATTCCCCGCGCCGTCGGCGCGACCTTCATCAACGGCCCGACCTGGGCCGAGGAAGACTGCGAGCTGGCCATCGCGCTTGCGATTCTCCACGCGG
>JAAXHG010000133.1 GCA_012270995.1 Vicinamibacteraceae bacterium
ACGCTCCGGGTGTCTCCCGTCGCCGGTCGTCTTCGTGGTTGCTCAGGCTGCAGCGCAGCCACGTGCTCGTCGTCCCACGGCGCCGGCGCCGGGCGTTCACCGTCCTCCGGAATCGTCATCGACCGCAAAATTGGCCGTCTGCGCGCCGGTCGTCGTCCAAGCCGGCCTCTGACGCCCTCAGGACCGTCCGGGTACCCCAGGCAACCCTCCAGAACCACCGCCGACGCCGTCTCCCGACCGCCGACCGTCTCACGCTGGCCTCCACGCCTCCCCTGTTACGTCCGCCCTACCCGCCTCGATCAGGCGGCCGGCGTGCGTCCAACCCGGTGCTCGGGATCGTACGGCGTTCGATCTCGCAGCATCGCGCACGCCACCCTCAGCAGCCGCTCCGACACGGTGCGTAGCGCGCGGCCATGGCGCTGGCCGCGCCCGCGCAGCTCGCCATACCGCTCCCGACTCGCCGCATCGTGCTGGATCGCCACCCGCGCCCAGTGATACATCGCGTCCCGCAGCCGCTTGTTGCACGCACGTCGCATCATCACCACGCGGGTCTTCCCCGACCGCCGGGTCACCGGCGCCACTCCGGTCAGGATGCGCAACGTGTGATAGTCTCGGGCTGCCAGGGCCTGTATGGCCTCTGCGAGCAGCGTGGCGAGCACGATCCGACCGATTCCGGGCATGGACAGGAGGATGGAGGCGTCACGCTGCTCTTCTGTTTCTGCCGAGTCGTCGGTGCCCACCATCTCGGCGATCAGTTCGTCCAGTCGAGCGTGCGCCTGGTCGATCAACTGGTTCACCGGCCTCAGCCGGGTGATGAGACTCTCGATGTGCGCCTTCGCCGCGGCGGTCGTCCCGCGGCTCACCCGCAGCGGCGGCTGCCGCAGGATGTGCAGCACTCCGGCAGCATCAAGGCGCCGGATGCGGTTTCGCTTCAGGATCGCCGCGATCGACGCCTTGCGGATGCGCGCCGCCTCCGCCGGCGTCGGCGCCTTCTCCCACAGCTCCAGGAACCAGGCGGCTCCGAGATCTCCGCCCAACTCCAGCATCTGCGGGTAGTAGCGCCGCAGTTGCTCGCGCAGGCGATTGGTCAGCCGGTTGCGGTCCTGCTTCATCTCCTCCCTCATGCGCGACCATTCCCGCAACTCGATCACATTCGGTTCTTCCACCTGCAGATGGCGAAAACTGCGCCGGTCGGTGCGCAGCGAGTCCGCCAACACCCGCGCGTCGCGGCGGTCGTCCTTGGCCCCGGCCGCCGTAAACCGGTCCCGAAATCGATCCAGCTGCTTCGGATTGATCGCGTACACCTGCACCTCGCGCTCCAGCAGCATCTCCACCACCGCTCCATGCGGCATTTCGATCGCCGCGTGCACGCTCGCCA
>JAAXHG010000114.1 GCA_012270995.1 Vicinamibacteraceae bacterium
CGCACGGCCAGGACTTCACCTTCGTCAATTCCAGGGGCCTGACGTTCACGAAGCCGCTGGCGCTCAGGCTGCCCGGCGGAGAGACGGAGGTCACGGGCACGATCACCGCGGTGAACGACCGCCTGAAGGAAGCCGCGGAGACCATCGTGATCGAGGCCTCCTACGCCGGCGCCGTGATCGGCGCCGCGCGGACGGTCACGATCGCGGACAACGACGAGGCGCCGGCTTTGACGCTTCGGTCGTTGACTCTCACGCCGCCGGATGGCAGTGAGAGCGTGGCGATGTATCCCGCTTTCGACGCCGGGATCCTCCACTATGCCGCGGGATGCGGCGACGAAGCTGCCTGGACCCTGAACGTATCCGGCGAAAGCGGCGTCGACCGGCTCTCGGTCAACGGGACGCAGACGGTCGTTCGGAAGGCTCAGCTCACGCTCGGCGGACTGGGAGGCGAGGACGACATCGAGATCGTCCTCAGCAACGGCGCCGGGGAGAACAACACGTACACGATCCACTGTTTGCCCACGGACTACCCGCGGATCACGATCACCAAGGAGGCCGGCGCCTTCGACGGTCTCATCGTGGGATCGGTGGGCATGCGCGGCGCCTCCGGCGATACGCTCTGGGGCTTCCTGCAGGTCATGGACACGAACGGCGTGCCGCGCTGGCGCCGGCGGATCGACGGACTTCGCATCCCCCACTTCAAACCGTACGCGGACGCCAGGAATCCCTACGGCTACCTCACGTTCATAGACCAGGTGCGATTTCGCGACAACGACGCCGGGCTGTACTTGATGGACGCCAACCTGAACGACGTCCGGCGACTCGCCATGCCGACATCTCGGTTCGTGAAGGACGAGGTCATCGACTACCACGACTTCGCGAGCTTGCCGAACGGCAACACGGTGTTCGCGACGGAGGCGATCGTCGTCAGGGATCTGAGTCACATCGTTGGCCCTAGCAGCACCGCCTATGGCAAGGCGGAGACCGTCGTGGACATCAACATCTGGGAGGTGGCGCCGCCGCCAGGCGACGACCCCGACGTCGAGCCGCCGGTCGTGTTCAAGTGGAACAACGGGGACAACATGGAGTTGACGGACTGCACCCAACACAACTTCGTGTGGACCGACTACGCGCACTGGAACGGCATCGAGAAGGTCGACGGCAACTACCTCGCTTCGTTCAAGGGCTGCTCCAAGGTCCTCCTGATCGACGGGAGTTCCGGCGAGGTGATCTGGCGGTTGGGCCGCAGCAATCTGAGGGACGACGAGTGGACCGCGAAGGGCCGCAAGCCGCCGCTCAAGATCGTGGACGATCCATACGGCGAGTTCTGCGGACAGCACTCGCCGAAGGTCGTCGGCAACGGCAACCTGCTGATCTACGACAACGGCAACGTGTGCCTCCAGAATCCGACGACGGAGGAAACCGCCCGTCTGAACAACGTCACGAGCCGCGTCGTCGAATACGCCCTGGATCTCGACGCGGGTACGGCCACGTTCCAGCGCCACCACGCGCCCGGCAGCGAGTTCCAGCACTCTACAAACTGCACCGGGATCGTCGAGCCCGCGGACAACGGAAATTGGTTCATCAGCTGGGGCGCCTGCGCGCCCGATGATTTCCCGTCGCTTTCGATCACCGAAGTCGATCCCGTCACCAAGCAGGAACTGTTCCACGCCTATTACGAGGACGCGAACGGCGCCCGCCGCACCAGCAGGGCCTACCCGATGCGCTACGACGAGTGGCGACCGGCGGCGGATCCGCTCATCGCCAGGATCGTCCCGGGCACCACGTCTCACGGCTACACCTGGACCGTTCACAAGGGGGCGCAGTCGCGTCCCACCGTCATCGTCGCGTTCAGTCGTCCGGTGAAGAACTTCTCGGCCGGCACGCCATCGGTCAGCGTCTCCGGCGCGCGGGTGGAACGCGTCGACGCCCTTGTGGCGGCAGGCGAAGCCGCGAACGCCTATCTCTTCACGTTGATTCCGGACGGCGCCGCCGCGATCTCCTTCCGTCTCCTCGCGGACCGATCCTGCACCGGCGGCGGCGTTTGCACGATCGACGGGCTGCGCCTCTCGGAAGCGCCTCCGCCGCACTCCATCCGCTACGAGGCGGATCAGCCGCCACCACCGCCGCCACCACCGCCGCCACCGGATCCGGACCCAGAACCGCCGCCGCCGCCCGAACCGGATCCGGACCCAGAACCACCACCACCACCGCCGCCACCGCCGGACACGAAGCCGTCCTTCCCGTCGGGCGCGGCGATCGGGGACCTGTCGCTGGTGGTCGGCGGGGCGGAGCGGATCGTCCTTCCGGAGGCTTCGGGCGGCGACGGTTCTCTTGCCTACAGCCTGTCGCCGGCG
>JAAXHG010000058.1 GCA_012270995.1 Vicinamibacteraceae bacterium
CCGAACGGCGCCGGCAAGACGACGATCTTCTACATGGTCGTCGGCCTGACCCGACCGGATGGCGGCCGGGTGTTCTTCGACGATGTGGACATCACCGACCTTCCCATGTACTTGCGGGCGCAGCAGGGGATCAGCTACCTGCCTCAGGAACCGTCCGTGTTTCGGCGGCTGTCCGTCGAGGGCAATCTTCGGGCGGTGTTCGAGACGATCGGTCTGGGCCGCGCCGAGCAGCGCCGGCGGATCAACCAGTTGATCGGAGACTTCGATCTCGTGGCGGTCCGCCGCTCCAGGGGGAATCAGCTTTCCGGGGGCGAGCGGCGCCGCCTCGAGATAGCCCGCGCGCTGGCGATCAATCCCAGCTTCATCCTCCTGGATGAACCGTTCGCCGGCATCGATCCGATCGCGGTACTCGACATCCAGGCAATCATCCGCCAGCTTCGTGACATGGGCATCGGTGTTCTGATAACGGATCACAACGTGCGGGAGACGCTCAAGATCACGGACCGTGCGTACATCATCAACGACGGCAGGATCCTCCGTACTGGGACGCCGACGGAACTCTCGGCCGATCCGACCGTCCGCAAGATCTACCTTGGCGCCGAGTTCACGCTCTAGCGCGCCCCGGAGAGGCGGCCGCGGGGTGATACGGTCACCTTGGCATTGGTCTTGCTGGGGGACCGTCAATGGTGCTGCAACAGAGGCTCTCACTCAAGCTGGCTCAACGACTGGTCATGACGCCGGCGCTGCAGCAGGCGATCAAGCTGCTGCAGATGACGCGCCTTGAGCTGGAGGGCGTGCTCAATCAGGAGATCGTCGAGAACCCGGTGCTCGAGGACGGGGGAGAGGAGGACACCGAGGAGGGAGCTGGCGTCGAGGCCGCGGACGGGGCCGAGGGCGAGGCTCCCGGCGACCTTGCCGGGGAGACGGCGAAGAAGAACGCCTCCGAGGAGCAGGCGGCGGCCGACACTCCCGAACCGGCGGAGGAAGACGAGCCCCCGATGGGCGACATCGACCTCGATGCGTACTTCAACGACTACCTGGGCCCCGACTCGACGGTTGCGAACACCTTCGAGAGCCGGGAGGTTTCGCCGATCGAGAACAACTTCAGCCGGGAACCGGACCTCTATGACCACCTGCTCTGGCAGTTGCGCATGTCCGACACATCGCCGGCCCTGCGGGAGGTTGCCGAGCTGATCATCGGCAATCTGGACGCGGACGGCTTCCTGCGGGCATCGGTCGAGGAGATTCGCCTCCTGGGAGCCAAGGAAGGGGAGGCGGAGGCCTACCGCCTGGAGGTCTCCAGGATCCGCGAGATGGAGGAAGCGCTGGCCGTGCGCCAACAGGAGAACGGGGGCGCTTCTTCAGCTTTCGACGAACAGGTGCAGGGGCTGGAGCCTCGTTCGGTCCCGGTCCCCGGATACCGCCTGGAAGGCGTGGAGCGCGCCCTGGAGCTGGTCCGCGGGTTCGACCCGCCGGGCGTTGGCTGGCATACGCTCCAGGAGTGCCTTCTGGCGCAGCTCGAGGCAAGGGGAGCCACGGACGGCCTGGCCTACCGGATCGTCCGCGAATGCTGGGGGCCGTTCACCAGGCGACAGTTCCGGCAGGTCGCGCGACGATTGCGCACTCCTCTTGCCGACCTCGAGGCGCCGGTAGAGGAGATCAAGGCACTGGAGACCCGGCCGGGACGCCAGTTCTCGAACGACCGCACGGTGTACGTCGAACCCGACGTGGTCGCGCTCAAGACCGGGGGGGAGTGGGCCATTCAACTGAACGACGACGGCCTGCCGAAGCTGCGGATCAGCCGCGCCTACCGGAGAATGTTGCAGCGAATGCAGCGGGACGCCGACCAGACGGAGGCCCGGGAGTTTCTCAAGGACAAAGTGCGATCAGCGATGTGGCTCATCAAGAGTCTGGACCAGCGGCAGAGAACGATCTACAAGGTCGCCGAGTCGATTCTGAGGCAGCAGCGCCGGTTCTTCGATCACGGTCTCGACGAGTTGCGGCCCATGGTGCTGCGTGACGTGGCCGATGACATCGGCATGCATGAGTCGACGGTGAGCCGCGTGGTGTCCAACAAGTACATCCATACGCCGCGCGGCCTGTTCCCGATGAAGTTCTTCTTCCATAGCGGCATCGACCGATACCGCGGCGGTGAGATCTCCTCGCTGACCGTGAAGCGGATGTTGAGCGACCTGATCGGCGAGGAGGACAACCGCAGGCCCCTGTCGGATTCGGCGCTGACGCGCGAATTGCAACAGGAGGGAATTAATATCGCTCGGCGAACGGTCGCCAAGTACCGCGACGAACTCGGTATTCCGTCCTCGACCGATCGCAGACGGATCTTCTGAAACGGCCCGAGATGGATCTGGCAAGTCTGGCGAAACCGCAACTCATCTTCTCCGATGTCGAGGCGAAGAGCCGCGACGGCGCACTGCGGACGCTGACCGAACGGATCTGCCGCGTGCTCGGCCTCTCGGACCAGGACGCGATCCTGTCCGCACTTCGGGAGCGGGAGGAGCTGGGCTCGACGGCGGTCGGTGGTGGCATGGCGATTCCGCACGGGCGAATCCCCGGTCTGCGGGACATCGTGTTGGCGGTCGCGGTGTCGAAGCGCGGCGTCGACTACGGCGCCGACGATGGCCTTCCGGTCCGGTTCTTCTTCGTTCTGCTCTCGCCCCGCGAGAGCGCAGGCCGACACCTGAAGGCCCTGGCCGCGATTTCCGAATGGGTGAGCAACGGCGGCCGCGAGCGCCTGCGCAAGGTGTCCAGACCGCAGGAGATCTACGAGCTGCTTTGCGCCAACGGGCGTGTCTGAGCCGCCTGTCCGCCTGTTCGTGATCACCGGCCTTTCGGGTTCGGGCAAGAGCACGGTCGCCCGGTGCTTCGAGGACCTCGGCCATCACTGCATCGACAACCTGCCGCTGCCCCTGCTGACGCACCTCGTCCGCGAGCCGGCCCTCGCCGCGCCAGGGCTGGATCCGATCGTCCTGGTCACCGATCTGCGCACGCCCGGCCTGGCTGAGGAACTGCCGCGCCTTCTCGATGAGGCTGATCCCGACCTGGTCGAGCCGGTCCTGATCTTCCTGGACAGCTCCGACGACGTGCTGGTCCGGCGGTACTCGGAGACCCGTCGCAGGCATCCCCTGACGGGCGAGGGGGAACGCGTGATCGACGGCATACGGCGGGAGCGGCAGATGCTGCTGGAGCTGCGTGGGCGCGCCGCCCGGGTGTTCGACACGACCGACTCGACGATTCATGAACTCCGCGCCGCGATCTACCACGAGTTCGCCTCCAGCGATGCCGGCGGACTCACCGTGAACATCGTCAGCTTCGGGTTCAAGTTCGGCGTGCCTGCGGGCGTCGATCTGATGTTCGACGTGCGGTTCCTGCCGAACCCCTACTTCGTCGCCGAACTGCGCGAGAAACCGGGGACCGACCCGGCGGTTCAGGGATTCCTGCATGGCCACGAGGCGTTCGCCCAACTGGTCGACCGGCTGGAGAACCTGCTCTCGTATCTCCTGCCGAGATTCCGGGACGAGAACCGCAGCTACCTGACGGTCGGAATCGGTTGTACGGGTGGACGGCACCGATCGGTCGCCGTCTCGGAGGCCATGGCCGACCGGCTGGCCGCGGACGCCTGGCAGATCCGTTTGCAGCACCGGGACGTGGAGCGCAACCGCTCGGCGGTCGCGGGCGCCTGATGGCCGTCCCGGTGCTCATCGTCTCTCACGGCGAACTCGCCCAGCGCCTGCTCGACTCCGCGCGCGCCATCTCCGGTCAGGGCCGGGACAACTGTCCGGTGCCGATCTCCGCGCTCTGCGTGGACTGGCGCGCCGACGCCGGGGAAGCTGCCGAGATCATCGAAGCCAGGATTCGCCGCCTGGAGGAGCAGCACGGAGCAGGGGTTCTGATCCTGACCGAGATGTTCGGAAACACACCTTGCAACAGCGCGCTACGCGTGTCGCGAACGGCAAACACCGCGGTAGTGACCGGAGTCAACCTGCCGATGGTGCTGAGTCTCTGCTGTGAAGCACCGGATCTCGATCTGCCGGACCTGGCGGACTGGATCTGGAGCAATGGACGCCGGAGCATCCAGCTCGGCGCGAGCGGCAACGTTCGGAAACCGAAGTGATGGAACGGGTGGTCGAGGTGGTCAACGAGCTCGGGCTGCACGCGCGTGCGGCCGCCAGACTGGTGCAGGCCGCCAAGCAGTTCCGTTCCGACGTCGTGCTGCGCGTGGCCGGTCGCGAGACGAAGGCGCGGAGCATTCTGGGCGTCCTCTTGCTGGGGGCCGGGCAGGGCTCCAGGCTGACCGTCCGCTGCGTAGGCGAGGACGAGCAGGCCGCGCTGGCGGCGGTCTGCCACCTGATCGAAACCCGGTTCGGCGAGGAGTCATGAGCCGGACGGACAGCCCGAAACCGGAGGAAGTTCTCCAGGGCGCCGCCGCCGCTCCGGGAGTGGCGATCGGCCCGGCGGTCTGCCTTCGCGGCCACGGCGTGGAGGTCCTCCGGGTCCCGATCCAGACGAGCGACCTGGACCGCGAGGGGGAGCGCTTTCGCGCCGCCGTAGGCGCCGTGGAGGCCGAACTCGAGGCCACCGAGAACCGGATCGCCGAGACCTTCGGCAGCGATCTTGCCTCCATCTTTCATGCGCACTCCGTGATCCTGCGGGACTCGTCGTTCGCTCGCCGCATCGACCAGATGATTCGCAGCGATCGGGTCAACGCGGAGTGGGCGGTGCAGGCCGTGGCCGACGACCTGGGAGAGAAGTTCGCCCAGGTCAAGAGCCAGCACCTGCGCGAACGGGGCGAGGACCTTCGCGACGTGACCCGCTATCTGCTGAGGGCGCTGGCGGGCAAGAGGTCCTCGCCCGGCATCGGCAAGGACTTCGACCGCAGCGTCGTGGTCGTCAGCCATGAGCTGACGCCGGACGAAGTACTGCGGCTGGGCCGCCGCGGGGCGGTGGGATTCGCGATCGAAGTCGGAGGAGCGAACTCCCATACCGCCATCGTTTCGCGTGCCTTGGACGTACCCCTGATCACGGGCATCGCCGACATCACGAACCGGGTCGCCGACGATGACCCCGTGATCGTGGACGGGGAGGACGGACGTCTCACCCTGCACCCCACGCCGGAGACCCTCGATCAGTACCGCAACCTTCAGCGCAGGCGGCGGCAGAGCGAAGAAGCGCTGTCCAGCGCGGCCCGGGATCTGCCGGCGCGAACCGTCGACGGAGCGGAGGTCGAACTGCTCGCGAACGTCGAGTTGCCGGAAGAGCTGGACGACGTGCGGCGCTTCGGCGCTTCCGGCATCGGTCTCTATCGCAGCGAGTTCCTGGTCCTCGACAGGAGCCCCGAGCTGCCTTCCGAGGAGGACCACGTCGCGGTTGTACGCCAGCTCCTCGAGGCGCTGGCGCCGCAGCCGGTGGTGGTGCGGACCCTGGACCTCGGCGGCGGCAAGGTGGCGCGCGGCCTCGTGCCCCAGGACGAGGAGAACCCGGTGCTGGGTCAGCGGGGCATTCGGTTCACCCTGGCCCGCGCGGACATCTTCCGCACCCAGTTGCGCGCACTGTTCCGGGCGGCGCCCCTCGGCAACCTGCGCATCCTGGCGCCGATGGTGACCGCGGTCGAGGAGATCCGGGCGTTGCGCCGTCTCTGCGACGAGGTCTGCGCCGAACTCGAGGCCGAGGGCGCCGCGTACCGGCGGGACGTTCAACTCGGCGCCATGGTGGAGGTGCCGGCGGCGGTGCTGATTGCCCGCCAGCTTGCCGAGGAGGTCGACTTCCTCTCCATCGGCACGAACGACCTGATCCAGTACACGCTCGCCGTCGACCGCACGAACGAGCACGTGGCGGACCTCTATCAGCCACTGCACCCGGCGGTCCTGAGCATGATCCAGCTCGTGGTCGAGGCGGGCCGGAGGCAACAGGTCCCGGTCGCCCTGTGCGGCGAGGTCGCTGCGAGCCTGGAGTGCGTGCCGCTCCTGCTCGGCCTGGGTCTGAGGGAGCTCTCGATGAGCCCGCGGGGGATTCCCAGGGTCAAGGAGGTCGTGCGTTCGCTCGATATCTGCGATGCCGAGGAACTCGCGCGCCGGTGCGTCGCCGCGTCGACCGCAGAGGAGGTCGAAGAGCTGCTTGGCGCGGCAGGCGCGACGGTAGCGCACCACCGCGTACCGGTGCGGGCGGGGTAGTAGTCTCCGCTCCGTGGAGCGTTTCTACATCGAGACCTGGGGCTGCCAGATGAACGAGCTGGACAGCCAGCGCATGGCGGGCCAGTTGATGCAGCAGGGCCTGCTGCCGACGCGGGAACTGAAGCTGGCGGACCTGATCCTGTTGAACTCCTGCTCGGTACGGGAGAAGGCCGCACAGAAGTCCTACTCCCGGCTGGGTGAGTACCGGCTGCTGAAGCGCGAGCGCTCGAACCTCCGAATCGGCTTCTGCGGCTGCGTTGCGCAGCAGGAGGGTGAGCAGGCCCTGCGGCGCAACCCGGACATCGACTTCGTCGTCGGTACCGGCCGGGTCGGCGAAATCGGATCCGTGATCGAGCGCAGCCGGCGCGGCGAGCGCGTGCTGGCGGTCGGGTTTCCCGAGGAACGGCCGTACGATTTCGAGGCCGTCAGCCGGGACACCGTCCACAAGGGGATGGTCACGATCATCGAGGGCTGCGACAAGCGCTGCACGTTCTGCGTGGTACCGAACACGCGGGGTCCTGAGAGGTGCCGGCCGTTGGCGGAGATTCTGCGCGAGGTCGAGCACCTTATCGAGTACGGCTTCGTCGAGGTGGAGTTGCTGGGCCAAACGGTGAACCACTGGCGCGAGCCGTCGCCGCCCCTCGGGAGCGGCCGGCCCCTGGACTTCGCCGATCTGCTGAACGAGGTGGCGGTGCTCCCGGGACTGAAGCGGTTGCGGTTCGTGACGTCCTACCCGCGCGACTTCACCGACGGGATGGTCGCCGCCGTCGCCGGCCATGCCAACATCTCGCCCTACCTGCACCTGCCGGTGCAGTCGGGCTCGAATCGCGTTCTGCGGCGGATGGGGCGCGGCTACACGGTGGAGGAGTACCTCGCTCTGGTTGCCCGGCTTCGCGCCGCCCGAGACGGGCTGGCGCTGTCAACGGACCTGATCGTCGGTTTTCCGGGGGAAACCGACGAGGACTTTCGGCGCACGCTGGAGCTGGTCGAGACGGTTCGCTTCGCCTCCGTGTTCGCCTTCAAGTACAGCCCGAGGCCGAACACCGCCGCCATCCGGTTGCCGGCGGCGGACGAGGTTCCCCGGGAAGTCGCCGACGAGCGGCTCCAGCACGTCTTCACCGCCCAGTCGGTCATCCAGCGCGAGCTGAACGAGGAACTGGTCGGAAGGAAGTTCGACCTTCTGGTCACCGGCTGGAGTCGGCGTCCGGGTCATCAGGCCGGGCGAACCGACTGCCACCGGATCGTCCACTTCCCGGTGGAGGGCGAACCGCTCAGAGCCGGCGCACTGACGCGGATTCGCACTCTCGACGCCTACGACCACTCGCTGCTCGGCGAGCTGGTGGATGGTCTCGCGTAGGATTCCCGGCATGACGACGGACGGCGGCAGGAACCCCGGAGCAGGCGAGAACACCGTGGATCGAAAGATCCCGGCGGAGGTTCACGGCCTGATGATGGAGCCGAGCTCCAACCAGCCGATCGTCATTCTGCGGCTGCACGAAAAGGACGCGAAGGAGAGTTCCGTCGTCCCGATCTGGATCGGCATCTTCGAGGCCGGAGCGATTCAACTCGCCATCGAAGGCAAGGACCCTGGCCGGCCCATGACCCACGACCTGCTGAAGAACGCGCTGGACCTGGTGGGCGCCGAAGTCATCGAGGTCGTCGTCCGCGCCATCGAGGGCAACACGTTCCTGGCGGTGGTCGAGCTCGTCGAACGCAGCGGCGAGCACCGCCTTCTCGACGCCCGTCCGAGCGACGCGATCGCGCTCGCCCTGCGCGCCGGGGCGCCCCTCTTCGTGCGGCAGTCGGTGGCCGATCTCGCCCGCGTCAGGCAGCGGGTGAAGAAGAAGGGGGAGGCGAGCGAGGCGCCCACGGCCGGCATGGACGAGGAGAAGATGAAGGAATGGCTCGAGGAGCTCGACCCGAAGACCCTCGGCAAGTACGAGATGTAGGTGGTGTAGCCCGGGGCGCTTCGTGAAGATCGTTCCCCTATCCCGGATCGAACCGGACCCGGATCAACCCAGACAGCGCCTCGAAGGCCTGGAGGAGCTGACGGCCTCGATCCGGACGAAGGGCGTCCTGGAGCCGATCCTGGCGCGGCCCCTTCCACCGGCGGACCCCGATGACTTCGAGCCGCGAAGGTATCGGATCATCTCCGGCGAAAGGCGCTTTCGCGCCGCCCGGCGCGCCGGGATCCGCGAGATCCCCCTGATCGAGATGGACGTGTCCGCCAGCGAGGCCCTCGAGATCGCCCTGGTCGAGAACCTCCAGCGGGTCGACCTGGCCCCGTTCGAGGAGGCTGAGGGCCTGAACGCGCTGCTCGAGCAGCACGGATACACGCACGAGCAGATCGCCGCAGCGATCGGCCGTTCCCGCGTCAGCGTGACCGAGTCGCTGGCCTTGCTCCGACTGCCTCCGGCCGTGCGCGAACGGGCCAACGCTCTCGGGGTTTCGGCCAGGAAGTCGATCCTCCTGGAAGTGCTGAAGCTGTCTTCCGAGAGCGAGATGCTCGAGATGCTCGAGCGCATCGCGGAACTCGATCTCAAACGAGCCGAGGTGCGAGACGAGGTTCGGGAGCGTCGATTCCCGCGGCCGCCGCCCGAGGAGGACCCGACGACAGCGACGGCGGAGACCAGGGACGCGGAGGCCCAAGACGCGAAACCGCACGTATTCCGCTTCCGGGCCCCGGACGAGCGCTACAGCGTGTCTCTGACTTTCAGGCAGAGCATCGTCGAGGAGAGCGACCTGATCGCCGCTCTTGAACAGGTTCTCGCGGCGCTCCGGCGCGAGCGGGACCGGACGCCGATTCTCTAGCCCGCAAATTGCACCGATGTCCTACTGCGGCCGCGGATCCGCTCGCTGTAGCGGGCCGTACTCCCTCAGGCCGCTTCGACGTACTGCAGTACGCCTTCAGCGTTCCCTCAGTCCGTGCGCCCCGCTACAGCGGCGTCTACGCGCCCTCGCTACGAACCTCGGTGAAATTTGCGGGCTAGTCCGAAGTTCTGAGCGTCGAGCCGGGG
>JAAXHG010000155.1 GCA_012270995.1 Vicinamibacteraceae bacterium
AGGCGTACTTGTCGGCCTTGTATGGATCGGTTCTTCTTCGTTTTTTGGCTGACGAGGGAGGACCTGCCGATGAGCCAGGTCAGACGGAGGAGGGCACGCCGTTCGGCGTCGGAGTGGCGATCGATCATGGGGCGTTTCGAGCGCGGCGGTTGGACGGTCGCGGAGTTTTGTCGTTCGGAGTCGCTGGCGCCGAACACGTTTTGGCGGTGGAGACGGAAGCTGGCCGATGCCGATAAGCCGATGTCCCGCAACGGGTCTGTCGGCAAGGCGGCGTTCGTGGAGCTGGCCGACGCAGCGGCGCCGGCCCCGGTCTGGGACGCTGAGCTCGAGCTCGGCGGCGGCGTGGTGCTGCGTTTGCGGCGATGCTGAACCTGGGGTCGGAGTGCCGGATCTGGCTGTACCGGCCGGCCTGCGACATGCGCCGCTCGTTCGACGGCTTGTCGGGGCTGGTGCGTCATGAACTGGGCGCCGATCCGACGAACGGTCACTGGTACGTGTTCGTCAACAAGCGCCGGACCCTGCTGAAGGTGCTGGCGTTCGACGCGGGCGGATACTGGATCTGGTCGAAGCGCCTGGAGCAGGGCCGGTTCGCCGCGTTGGGCGGCCGGGCGGACGGCGCGATCGCGTTGACCCGGACGGGCTTGCTGGCCTTGCTTGAGGGGACCGACATCCGGGTGACGCGGCAGCGCAAGCGCTACCGGCGGGCGGCCTGAGGGCCGTATAATCCGGGCTTCGCGGCGACGGATACGACAGTCTTGTCCCAGGTCCGGATCGAGGCCCTTCAACAGGAGAACGCGCAACTGAGCGCGACGGTCGCCGACCTCAGCGAACGACTGAACTCGGCCCTTGGACGGGTCGGTCTGCTTCAGCAACAAGTGGACTGGTTCGCGAAGCAGTTGTTCGGCCGGAAGTCCGAGCAGCGGCTGGATATCGATCCGGCCGTGCAGGCGAGCCTGTTCGCGGCGCTGGGCCTTGAGACGCCGCCGGCAGAGGACCTTCCCACCGAGCAGATCGGCTACCGCCGCCGCAAGAAGCGCCGGGACGGATCGGTCAACGAGAGCGGTCTGCGGTTCGACGAGAGCGTGCCGGTGGAGACGATCCATGTCGTCGATCCCGAGATCGAGGCGATTCCCGAGTCCGAGCGCGAGGTGATCGGCGAGAAGGTCACGCACCGGCTGGCGCAGCAGCCGGGCAGCTACAGGATCCTGAGATACGTCCGGCAGGTCGTGAAGCGGCGGGACACGGGCGAGGTCAGGACGCCGCCGGCGCCGTCGAACGTGCTGGATCGCACGGCGGTGGACGTGAGTTTCCTGGCGGGGATGCTGGTGGACAAGTTCCGCTATCACCTGCCGCTGTACCGCCAGCACCGGCGCTTGCTGGACAGCGGGATCGAGGTGAGCCGACGCTCCCTGACGAACTGGTCGGGCCGCGCCATCGACGTGCTCGAGCCGGTGGTGGCGGCGCAGGCGGCGCACATCCTGTCGGGCGACGTGATCGCCATGGACGAGACGACGATCAAGGCCGGCCGGACGGGTCCGGGCCAGATGCGAACGGCGTATTACTGGCCGGTGTACGGCCAGGACGACGAACTGGTGTTTCACTACGCGCCGAGCCGGGCGCACAAGCATGTCGAGACCTTTCTCGGGGATTTCCGGGGCACGCTGCTGAGCGACGGCTACGGGGCCTACGAGGCGTTCGCCCAACGCCGCGGCCTGGTCCACGCCCGTTGCTGGTCGCACGCGCGGCGCAAGTTCGTCGAGGCCGAGGCGAGCGACCCCGGGGCGGTCAGGGAGGCGCTGGCGCTGATCGGCGCGCTGTACCGGCAGGAGAAGCGGCTTCGCAAGCGGAAGCTCGACGCGGCCGGGAAGCTCGCCTGGCGGCGCGAGCACGGCGCGCCGACGGTGGATGCGTTTTTCGACTGGTGCCGGCAACAGCGACAACGCGTCGATCTGTTGCCGAACGACCCCTTGGGCAAGGCGCTGGCCTATGCCGCCGAGCGCGAGGCCGGCTTGCGGGTGTTTCTCGACGATCCCGAAGTCGCCATCGATACCAATCACCTCGAACGCGGCCTCAGGCCGATCCCGATGGGCCGAAGGAACTGGCTGTTCGCCTGGACCGAACTCGGCGCCGAGCGCGTCGGCGCCATCCAGAGCCTGCTCGTGACCTGCCAGATGCAGGGCGTGAACCCCTACATCTACCTCGTCGATGTCCTTCAGCGGATCGACCGGCACCCGGCGAAGCGCGCCGTCGAACTGACGCCGCGCGTCTGGAAGGAACGGTTCGCCGACAATCCGCTATGCTCCGACCTCGACCGAGCCCGCGATCCCCCCGCAAATTAGCCGGCGAAAGTCCAGAACGGCCTCGTTTGCGCGCTTACATCGCATTGCTCGTTGATGTAATCACCGAGCGCAACGGCTTTGTCGTTCCAGTTCGTCGCTCCTACGTTGAGATAGCGATCAAGTAGCAGCGGCCAACCGCCCGTGAGCTGCATCAACTCGTCGATCTTTCCCGCAACTTCCGGCAACGGTACATCGCTGCACCACCTGCGGGCGAACGTGTCCTTCCAAGGTTGCGCCGGAACCCAGTCGAAGAGATCGTTATACGTATCGAGGTAGTCATCAGGAAGATCGGCTACAAAACGCCACAGTTGTTCGGGATCGGCTCGGAAGACCACCCGAAACTTGGAGCCGCGTTGGACTGACCGAAGAGCGCTCGCTACCTTTTCGAGCCAGCTAAAGGTCCAAGGCTCGTTTTCGTCTGCCAAGCAGATGTAGGTGTCGTTGTCGGGCCTAAGGCGGTTGATCGTACGAACAAGTTGAGTTGCATCGTTACAGAATGGCAGGCGGCGCAGACAACCGTTTGCAATCTGCTCGTCGTTATCGAGAAAGGCATCGACCTCAGCAAGGTTCGCGGCACGGGCGCCGCAGAGTACAGCGATACGCCCACCGCGCTTTAGCGTGGCTTCCTGTGCATAAGTTAACGGAGCGAATCGCGGCGGTTCCTTTTGGTATTGGGTGTGATAAGCCGATTCGTCGAACAGTGAGGTGGTCCCGGTTGTTTGGAC
>JAAXHG010000175.1 GCA_012270995.1 Vicinamibacteraceae bacterium
CTCCACCATCAACCCGGAAGAGCCTCATCGCGGAGGTGCCGGAACTCCCCGGCTGCATGGCCCACGGCAACACGCAGGAGGAGGCTCTACGCAACGTCAACGACGCGATGGAACTGTGGATCGACACGGCAAGGGAGTTCGGCGATCCCGTGCCGGAGCCCAAGTGCGAACGGCTGATGTCGGCGTGAGCGGGCGCGACCGCTGTTTGGCCCGCGATCGCCGAGGATGATGAAACTCCGGTTCGAGCCGGACCTGGACTTCCAGATCCGGGCTGTCGACGCCGTCTGCGGCCTGTTCCGGGGCCAGGAGGCATGCCGGACCGAGTTCACGGTGCTGCGCCATTCGGACGCCGGGCAGAAGCGGATGCCCTTCGCGCAAAGCAATCTCGGCGTGGGCAACCGGCTGAACCTGCCGGACGACGAGATCGCCGGGAACCTGAAGGCCATCCAGCTTCGCAACGGGCTGCCGCCGTCGCCGTCGCTCGACTCCGGGGACTTCACGGTGGAGATGGAGACCGGCACGGGCAAGACGTACGTCTACCTGCGCACGGTCTTCGAGCTGAACAAGCGGTACGGCTTCACCAAGTTCGTCATCGTCGTCCCGTCCATCGCGATCAAGGAGGGCGTCTACAAGTCGCTCCAGATGACCGAGGACCACTTCCGGGCGCTCTACTCGGGGACGCCGTTCGAGTACTTCCTCTACGACTCGAGGAAGCTCGGCCAGGTACAGAACTTCGCCGCCAGCCCGCACGTCCAGATCATGGTCGTGACCGTGGGCGCGATCAACAAGCAGGCCGTCAACAACCTGTACAAGGACAGCGAAAAGACGGGCGGCGAAAGGCCGATCGACCTCATTCGCGCCACGCGGCCGATCGTCATCGTGGATGAGCCTCAGAGCGTGGACGGCGGCCTGATGGGGCGGGGCAAGGAAGCGCTCGGAAAGATGAACTCGCTGTGCACGCTGCGCTACTCGGCGACCCACGCGGACCGGCACCACATGGTCTACCGCCTCGACGCCTTGGACGCCTATGAACGGAAGCTGGTCAAGCAGATCGAGGTGGCGGCCGCCACCGTCGAGGATGCTCACAACCGGCCCTACGTCCGGCTCATTTCGACGAGGAACAGACGGGGGACAATCGACGCCAAGGTCGAACTGGACGTGGAGCAGGCCGGCAAGGTGAAGCGGCGCGAAGTCACCGTCCTCGACGGCGACGATCTTGAGCAGATCACCGGCCGAGGCATCTACGGCGACCGCCGCATCGGCGAAATCTCGGTCAAGCGGGGAAGCAAGTTCATGGAACTGCGAGCGCCGGGCGGCGAGCGCTTCCTCGGTGAGGGCGAGGCCTGCTGCGACGTGGACCGGGTTGCACTCCACCGCGAGATGATCCGGCGGACCATCCGGGAGCACCTGGACAAGGAGCTCCGGCTCGGACCGCAGGGAATCAAGGTCCTCAGCCTCTTCGGCTCTTCCGGGTTGATGGTGGAGA
>JAAXHG010000162.1 GCA_012270995.1 Vicinamibacteraceae bacterium
CGCTCGAACTTCTCCTTCGCCATGACGCTCGTTGCCTCTCCCGCTTCAGCGGATCAAGTGTTCGTGCTCTGTCGTTTGACGCCCGTCTGGAGCCCACGACCGGATTTGAACCGGTGACCCCTTCCTTACCAAGGAAGTGCTCTACCCCTGAGCCACGTGGGCAGCCGTCTCAGGATTCCCCATCTCCAAGTCTCTGAACCGTGTTCCGGGACACCCTCATCTCCCCTCGCCAAGGCGACCCTCGACACGCAATGGGACCCGCCCCCCGGAGCCAGGCTCCGCGGTGCATCGCGGGGAAGGGGCGGAGTCTAGCCGCTTCTTCGGCGGCCGTAAACCCCCCTTGCGACATCCCGTCGCAACGGCTGCCCGGGGGCCGGCGCGGACACCTACGTCGCCTGGTGACGCACGACCTCGCCGTCGACGAGGAAGACGACATCCTCGGCGATGTTCGTCGCCAGATCGGCCATCCGCTCGAGGTACCGGGAGATGGACAGGAACTGGAGGCTGGTGCCGGCGCTCTCGGGCTGTTCCTCGATCAGCGTCCGAACCACGCCGTACATCGCCTCGTGGCTGCGGTCGACGACCTCGTCCTCGGCAATGACCGAGCGGGCGAGTTCCGTGTCGCCTCCCACGACCGCGTCCAGGGCCGCCCGCAACATCTTCGGGATGCGCTCGGCCATGGTCCAGATCTCCCGCGGGATCTCGACCGGTTCCGCCACGGCGAGGCTCTCCGCCCGTTCGGCGAGGTTCCGGGCCAGGTCCCCCGCGCGTTCAAGGTCGTTGTTCACCTTGAGCCACGTCACGACCATCCTGAGGTCCGACGCCACCGGCGAGTGCAGGGCCAGGATCTTGAGGCACTCCTCCTCGACCTCGATCTCCCGTGCATCGATGACGCGGTCCTGCAACTGGACCTCGTGGGCCAACTCGACGCTCCGCTCCCGAAGCGCCCGGAGCGACTTCGCGATCATGTCCTCGACCATCGCCGCCACCTCAAGGAGCGACCGCGTCACTTCGTCCAGATCGCGCTGCAGGTGAATTCCCAAACCCTTGATCCTCGCCGCGAGAATGTCACGCTGCCGTGTGAAGAATGCGTGAAGTACGCCTCATTCCGCTGATTCCGCCGCAGGCAGCCAAAGCCGGAACGTGGAGCCCCGTCCCCGTTCGCTCTCCACATCGACTCCGCCGCCGTGTCGTCTGGCGACGTTCTTGACGATCGCCAGACCCAGGCCGGTGCCGCCGAGTTCCCTGGACCGGGCGCGGTCGGCGCGGTAGAAGCGTTCGAAGATCCGATCCAGGTGTTCGCCGGCGATACCGGGTCCCTCGTCTTCGACCTCGAGCGCCGCCCGTCCGTTCTCCGCCTGCAGGCGCACCACCACGCGGCCGCCTGCCGACGAGTACTTGACCGCGTTGTCGACCAGGTTCGACAGCGCCTGCCGGATCGCTTCCTCTTCGCCCAGCACCTCGACCGCCTCGTCGGGGAACTCCGCGACCAGCTCGAGACCCCGCTCTTCGCTGGCCGGACCCAGCAGACTCAACACCTCGCCGGCCGCCGACCGCAGGTCGAGGATCTTCTCCGGAGGCTCGGTCGAGGATTCGATCCGCGACAGTATGAGCAGATCGGAAACCAGTGCGCCCAGACGGCTGCTCTGCCGGCGGATCTTGCGCAGGAAGCGTCCCCGCGTCGGGCCGTCGATCGGATCGGCGTCGAGCAGCGTCTCCACGTAGCCGCGAATCGCGGTCAGCGGCGTCTTCAACTCGTGCGAGACATTCGACACGAAGTCGCGGCGCACGCTCTCCAGCCGCTCCAGCTCCGTGATGTCGTGGATCACGGCCACCGCCCCTTCGACCAGTTCGCCGTCCCGCCGGGACGAGAGCAGGGGCGATGCGTTGAGCTCGAACCTGTTCCGTTCCGCCGCCCGCGGCCGGTNNGGCGCGCGGACGCGCCAAACGGGTTCGGGCCGCCGTCCTCGCCGGCCAGGCGCGCCAGGGCGAAGGTCCGGTTCACCTGCCTCCGCTTCTCCATCGCCTCGATCAGGGCGCCGGAGATCTCCGGCTGCCGCGACAGCTCGTAGATCGGACGCCCGACCGCCAATTCCGGCCCCGCGCGTCCGAACCAGTTCGCGGCCACGGCGTTCAGGTGCAGCACCCGGCGGTCGCGATCGATCGCCACCACCCCTTCGACCATGCCGCCCAGCACCGCCGTCAATTGGTTGCGCTCCGCCTTCAACTGTTCCAACTGTTCCACGAAGCGCGCCTCATTCTCCTCGAGACAGGCCTCGAGGCGGGCGAACTCGTCACCGGAACCCGCCCCTCCTGGAGGCGCGGGGGAGCCGAGCGTCGAGGCCCTTGCCAGCAGACGCCGCGCTCGCTTCGCCAGACTGCCGGCGGCCAGACCCACGCCGACGCCGGCCAGAAGCGCCACGGTCCAAACCAGGACCGTGCCGACCCGGCCCGAGGCCACTGCTCCGCCCAGGAGGAAACCCGAAACCAGCAGCGCGATACCGCCCAGAAAGAGGCGCCAGAACAGAGGTGAGCGAATCATGGAAGCTCCCGGGCGGCTACGAAGCAGCCTAGCCGGCTCCTTACAACCTACACCCGGGCCGATCCGCCGCTAGCCCGCAGATTTCACCGAGGT
>JAAXHG010000174.1 GCA_012270995.1 Vicinamibacteraceae bacterium
GCGAGGACGCCGGCGCTCCATGAGGCGGCGCGGTCGGCAGGAGATTGCCTGAGGGGCCGAAGGTGTGGCGTAGGCCGGCGAGGATGCCGGCGCTCCATGGGGCGCCACGGCCGGCTGGCGTCGCGCGGCGATACTTCCGGGGAGCAACCCGGAAAGAGCACATGACCGTCGCCGAACTGATCCGCTTCCTCGAAGGCTGCCCCGGCGATCTGCGCGTCGTCGTGAACGGATACGAGGAGGGATACGACGACGTAGCCTCCAGCCGCATCCGGCGGGCGAAGATCCGGCTGAACACCGCAGAACACGACTGGGAGGGACAACACGACGAGCTGGGGAACGAGGCGAAGGTTGCTGCCGACGGCGCCGAGATCGTCGATGCGCTCATCCTCCATCGCCTTTCAAAATGACAACTCGCCCGGCCGCCGTGATCGACACCACGAAGTTCCGCCTCTCCCTCCAGCGGCTGGAGGAGCGCCAGGAGGATCTGGAGAGGCTGGAACTCTCGGCGCCGCGCTGGCTCCTGGAGTCGGTCACGGAGTCGGTGATCCAGCGATTCGAGACCTGCTACGACTGCCTGTGGAAGGTGCTGAAGCGGCATCTCGTGAAACGCCTCGGCGTGGCGGATCCCCCCAATAGCCCCAAACCGATCTTCCGGTTGGCGAACGAGAACCATCTTCTGGAAGACAGGGTCGAAGCCTGGATCGGGTATGCGAATGCCCGGATCAGCACCTCTCACGATTACGACGGTGAAAAGGCCCGCGCCGCCCTGGAGCTCATCCCGGACTTCCTCGACGACGCCATCGCCCTCTACAAAACCCTGACCGGCAAGCGATGGGATCCGAACGCTCCGTAGATCTCACGCCCGAAGAGCGCGAGCTCGTCCGCGCGCTCCTCGCGCAACACCTGCCGGACACCGAGGTCTGGGCCTACGGCTCGCGGGTGAAGGGGACCTCCACCCCGAAGTCGGACCTCGACCTGGTGGCCTTCGCCACGCCGGATCAGGCCGCGGCCGTCGGCGACCTCCGGGAGGCCTTCGAGGAAAGCGACCTCCCGTTTCGGGTGGACCTTTTCGTCTGGGATGAAGTGCCGGAGTCGTTTCGCCCTCGAATCGAGGAGGACTACGCCGCAATCGCCACGCGAAGATCCACGCCCCGCACGCCAAGATCGGAGAGCTGACGCCCGGGGCGCCGGTGTCCCATGCAGCGCCGGCGTCCTCGCCGGCC
>JAAXHG010000146.1 GCA_012270995.1 Vicinamibacteraceae bacterium
CCGACGTACCGGCTGAGGCTCCGGCGGGTGCTCTGGTAGTCGGTCTGGAGGATCCGCTCGTAGATCTGATCGACCGGCGTCATCGGGCGATTGAACCGGTTGTCGGAGAGGCCGATGGGGTTGTAGATGACCAGCCGCTCGACCGAGTCGGGATACTGCGTGGTGAACCGCGTGGCGAGCATGCCGCCCATCGAGTGGCCGACCGCCATGACCTTGTCGATCCCCTCGTGCTCGAGGACGAGCTGCGTGTTGCGCGCCTGCGTGTTGAAGTTGTAGGGCGCGATCGGCTTCGACGACTTGCCGTACCCGATCTGGTCCGGGACGATGACGCGGAAGCCGGCGTCGGTCAGCCCGTCGATGATGTCACCGAAGTAGAAGCCGCCGAAGTTGTTGCCGTGCATCAGCAGGACGACGTGGCCGTTGGCCGTGCCGGTCGGCGCGATGTCCATGTAGGAGATGCGCACGTCCTGGCTGTAGACACTGATGTCGAGATACTTGCTCGGGGCCGGATACGGGCACTCGTCGCAGGTGATGCTGCCCGGCTTGAGGTCTGTCGGCGTCGGCGCCGGCGGCAGAATGTCGCGACCCTGGGCGCCGGCGGCGGCCGCCACACCGAGAATCACGAGCACCGAGGCGAGTGTTCTGAGATAAGCGGGCATGAGTCCTACTCCGTGGTCTAGAGGTATCGGCAAGCTCTCGATCAACCGAACGGAACGAGTGTATCGCGGCGCCGCGGCGCTGAGAAGACCGGCAGGTGCCGGGCCGCGCTCGACACGTCGTCTCACCAGCCCAGCGAGGCCTGACCGCGCAGCCCGTTGCTGGCCCCGCCCCGCATCGGGCTCTCGCTACGGTGCGCGTCGACGCCCAACTCGACGTTCAGGCTGCCGGTCTCGAGCACCCCGAGGCCGTAGCCGACGCGGTAGTCCCGGCTGTGCTCCGACGTGGAGAAGCCGACCCGCGGCGTTCCCACGAAGCGGCCGCCCACCGGCAGTCCGTAGCCGATCTCGCCGTTGAGCCGGTAGCCGTGCGCGGCGCCGCCCGGCGCGATGCCCGCGATGGTCTCGCGGGCCCACAGCGCATCGACCCCGCTCTGCGCCTGGCCGCCCCAGGAGGGCGCCACCTGCGCGGTGAGGCCCAACGGTGTCGACGGCGTCGGGTTGTAGCTCAG
>JAAXHG010000140.1 GCA_012270995.1 Vicinamibacteraceae bacterium
CGAATAGACGGCAGGTTCAGCCACCTCCGCGCCCCGGCGAGCAGCACCTTCACCCCGGCGAGCGCAATCCCCACTGTGACGACGAAGGGCAGGAGGAGAGGTCTGCCGACCATCCTGATGCCGGCGCTGGTGGGCTGCGCCGTCAGTAACTCCCAGTACATGTCCAGATAGCCGATGCTGACCACTACGATGGTCCCGCCCAGCGCAAGCGAGACAATGACATCCCCCACGTCGACGACGCGCCGTAATCTGGTCCTGTTCACGGTTCATTCTCTGTCCGACGAACCACCGCCCGACCGCGCATCAGCCAAGCAATCGGAGGATGGCGACGGTTCCGCCGATAGTCGCAGCCATCTGGATCAGCATGGCGCGGTAAATCCTCGTCTCGAGGCCGGCGATCTCGGTGCGCAACTCAGCGAGCCCGGCCTTGAACTGCTCGGACGTGACGTGATCACCATGGCCGGCCGCCTGACGGACAGCCTCGGTGATTGCGTCCACCTGCGCCGGCGTCAGGTCTGCTTCACTCAGGCTACGGGCGATCGAATGCGTGTCGAACATCGGCGGGTCACCCTTCTGCGCGCGGGCCGAGGTCGAACAGCTCGCGGTCGCGGTCCTTGACGAGGGCCTGGTCGAGGAGCTTCCAGAGTCGGGCCTTGGCGGTCTCGTTCTCGTCGGCCTGGTTGAGGACGACGGCGCCGGCGAGGATCTTGCGCCGGGTGTCGCGCTTCCGGGCCTCGGCGCGCCCTGCGGCGTGGAGCCGGGTGATCTGCGCGTCGAGCTTGCGGCGCTTGTCACCTGCTCCGGTCAGTTCGATCAACCACACATGGCCGTAGTCGGTCGCGAGGACCGCAGATGCTCATTCGCTGGCAGCGTAGCACGCCTGGCGGTCGAGCAGCCGCGTGAGCGGCCCTGAGCGCGACCACCGTCCCCCGACCCAACTGCCGGCGGGCTCCCGGCGTTTTCTCCCCGTCAACGTCGACTTTCGGCCGTTTCCGGTCTCGACCGAACAGGCCGGGACCGCGCGACCG
>JAAXHG010000071.1 GCA_012270995.1 Vicinamibacteraceae bacterium
GAGGCGGTGGCGGTGGTTGTGGCCGCTCCGGTGGTTGCGCTCGCGCTGTGGGCGGTCGCCTTCGTTGGGGGCTTCTCCAACGGCCAGGCCCGAGCGGCCGTCGCGGCCGAGCTCGCCGCCCAGGCAGCCGCGCACACCGCCGGTCCCGAAGCGGCCGACGCCGCCGGGCGGATCGCTCTCGGAGCAACCCTCTCGGCGTGCGCGCAGACCAGCTCGTACGTAGACATTGCCGGCGCGGGCCGGTCGGCCACCGTGACCGTGGTGTGCGAGGTGTCCGGCCCCCTGGCCGGCAACCGGGTGTGCTTCACCGGCTACGTCCAAGCCCGCCCGGCTGCATCGGCGCACGTGCGGGTTGCCTGCCCGGTGCACCCGTGAGGCCCTGATGACCGTCCCGGTACTGGTGCTCATGCTGGCTGCGATGGTCACCGCCATGGCCCTCTCGCTGCGCGACCATGCCGCTCACGCCGCGGCCAGTGACCTGGCCGAGATCCGGGCCGAGCACGCCGCAGCCAGCTTCGTGGCCAGCTGCATCTCCCACGAGGGTTGCGCTCCACCCGAGACCGACGGCGTCGAGGCGTGCGCCGCCGCGGACGTAGGCGTGGTCGTGTCGGCGCAGGTGCGGTGGACCCCGGTCCTGTGGACGAGCCTGACGCCAACGACCGCGGACCGGGTGGTCGCCTACGACGACGGCCTGGGCGCCGCACTCAAGGCTCGCGCCGCCGCAGCCGTCGCCGCCTGCTGAACCCGGGGTTCGTGAAGCAGTGGGCGCCATCTCCTAGGAACTCGCGCCGCCACGGCCTCGCCCGTATGGGCCGGATTCGTACGCCTACTCGCTCGGCCTCTTGGACGCCGGCTGCGTACCCGTCGCAACTGTGTCGTGCCGTGCGCCACCGCTGGCCTGAAGCAGGCAGAGTAGCGCTACTGCGCTATTATGCATGCATGGCGACGATACAGATCCGCGATGTCTCGGAGGAAGCCTACGAAGTGATCCGCCGAAGGGCCCGAGCGGCGGGGCAGTCGATCCAGGCATACATGAAGTCGGCCGTTGAGCGGCTGGCGAGCGAGCCCGATGAGGACGAGCTGTTTGCCGACTTGGACCGATTCGTCTCGGCGCACGGCATCGATCTCAATGTCGAGGCGATCATCGACGACATCGACGATGGGCGGAGATGAGTGCTGGTCTTGTCGTAGTCGACGCTTCCGCGCTGGTCGCCGCGGTCGTCGATGCGTCGGGGGTCGGCAGCCGGGCGCGACAGCATCTTCGCGGCCGGCGGCGGGTGGCGCCGTTCCTCATCGACGCCGAGACCGGCCACGCGCTGCGGGGCTTGGTGCTGCGAGGCGAGCTCGACCCGGACGCTGCCGCGGCGGCCCGGCGTCGAGCCGAGGCCATGATCCAGCGACGCCACCCTCATCACGGACCGGTGGCGGAGCGAGCCTGGCAGCTTCGCAACGCCCTGAGCTTCTATGACGCCCTCTACGTGGCTCTGGCCGAGAGCCTCGAGTGTCCGCTCCTCACCGCGGACACGCGCCTGGGACAGGCCGTGGCCCGAAATGATCTGATTCAGACGATCACGGCCCACTAGACAGCATCGGGTCGCGATCGACTTGTTTGGCCTCCCCGACGACCCTGGTGTGCCCGTGAGCCGTCCCACATTCGGGCGAGCGACTGGCGCAACTCGCCTGAAGGCGCCACACGGCATTGAGCGAGACCCCGGGCCCGAGCGGCCCGCGAGCGCAGCGAAGCGCCGCTTCACGGGGGAGGGTCCCGGCCGGTGAGGGTGGTGGTCGGGGGTCGCGCTCCCGCGAGCGCAGCGAAGCGCCGCTTCACGGGGGAGGGGGCTCAGATCGGGCTGCGGGTGATTTCGGCGGCGAGGGCCAGGTCCTCGGCCGCGGTATCGAGGTCGTTGACGGACACTTGGAACTCGTCGATCCCGTGCACGGTCACCAGCGCATCCAGCTCGGCGCGGCACTCGTCCACCGATCCTGAGATCACGAAGTGGTCGACCCACTCGTCACG
>JAAXHG010000027.1 GCA_012270995.1 Vicinamibacteraceae bacterium
GATCATCTCTGTATTGGATTGGACTCCGGGAGAGCTGTCCACTCAGGACTATCCCAAAGTCGCGGGTCTTGATGGAGTGGGTGGAGCGGTGTCGAGTTACGACGCCGGTGTTGGGCGACGCTCTGGCCGCCGAGGTCGAGTGATGGACGGTCCGGGAGCTGGTGGGCCGCCTCGGGCGACGCAACTGCTCGGCCGGGACGCAGTTGGGGTCGGCGACCGGGCGCGGTCGCCGGCGAGGCCGCCGGCGAGGCCGCCGGTCGTCGGTTTCAGTCGGGGAAGAGCCGTCTCGTGACCTGACTCATCGCGTCGCCCTGACGGGCGGCGAAGTGGCGGTTGGCCTGGGGCATGTAGGGGAAGCGTCCGTCGAGTCGGACGATCGAGATCGCGGCGTTGGCGAGGCTCGCGAGGTTGCGTCTCAGGCTTTTCGCCCGCACCCGGTTGCGATCCTCGTCATAGGTGAAGTCGCGGACGTAGTGGAGGCGGTTTTCGATCGCCCAGTGGCCGCGGTTGAGCGCCAGGAGCTCGCTCGCGGACGCCCGCTCGGGGCCGAGAGAGGTGACGCCGAAGACGGTCTCGATCGTCGTCTTGCCGGTGCGCGGCGCCTTGCGCTCGCGCTCGACGCGGAAAGCCTGGCGGCGATGAGGCATGCCGACGTACTCCGACGACACGCGGTCGAGGCCAATCGCGCGGCAACGGCGGGTCTCGAGCCGCCCGTGAGCCTTGTCCAGCGTCACCCGTTCGGAAGCCCGAACCGGCCCGGCATCCCAGTCGAACGCCGCAACGTCGTCGAGCAGCGCGGCCTGATTGCCCTTGACCGTCATCACGAAGTCGCCGCCGCGACCGACGATCAGACGCGCCGTTTTCCGCTGAGCGTGCAGCGCGTCGAGAGTCACTACCCGGCCCTCGATGTCGATCTCCCGCAGCAGACGGCGAGCGCCCCGAATCTCCCCGCCGCCGGTCGACGACGCCACCTGGCCTATCGCCAGGCCGCTCTCGTGCTCGATCGCGGCCACCAGCGTCCGCTCCTTGTCGCGACCGCGCATCAACTCCCCGTCCGCCGACTTGCCGTCGACGGCCAGCGCGTCGTGAGGACACCGCGACTGGTCGACGAAGCCGCGCACCGCCCGGTCGACGACCTCCGGATCGAGCTCCGTCAGAATCCGGTGAATCGACGACCGCGACGGCGCCACGTAGCGCTTCAGACTCGGACTGAAGAACGCGCTCACCGCCGACAACCGCGGCTGCGTCAGACGGGACGCGAACTCCCCGATCGCCACCACGCCCCGCACCCCCGCCAGTTTCGCCGCGACAGCGATCGCCAGCACCGTCGGCAGGCGGTGACGAATCCCCCGCGCCTTGCGGTACTCCGGCACCCGGCAGAGAAACTCGTAGATGCTCCGCAGACGGTCCGGCCCCGGAGGCTCGGCCCTCTTCGGCGAAAGACCCCACTCCTCGCGGTCCTCCGCCCCCCGAAGAGCCGCCCGGGCGCCCCGCGACAACTCCCGCACCAGCACCGTCTTCGGCGAACCGTGCTCCCGCCATGAGCCCCCCGCAACCCGCGCAAAGCCGCGCGTCTTGCCGAGAACGCGCCAATTCGACGCCAGATAGCACGTGCCCGCATACCTCGTCGGATCCACGAACGTCTCCGCCAGCAGAACCGGATGGCCGACCTGCGCCTCCATGTCGGAAGACAGGCGACGCAGCGCCAAACCCAACACCCGCGAAGCGAGATTCGGAACCTCGACACCCGGCAACACCAGAAAGCGCGTGTTGTTGGCCACCAGGCGCAGACGGCGGAACTGCTGCTCGCGAGTCCAGCCGATAAAGCGGTCGCGAGCGCCGACCTTGAACGAACCAGCGTGCCACCCGAGAAGCGCCAGCCACCTACCGTCCGGCGCCTCCGCAACCTGACGCACCCCGCCGCCGACCAGACCGCGAAAACCCAGGTAGTGGTGCCGCTCCATCAACAGGTCCCAGCGAGCCGTCTCCGCCCGGTCCGTGATCCGACGAACCGACACCCCGCGCAGATCGAAACCCGCCGAAACCGCCAACTCCGCACCGTCCATCGACGCCGATCATGCCCAAAACGCCCCAGAATGTCCAGAACCGACGCGAACCTCTGCTACCGAAAGCCATCAAGGCCGACTTTGGGACAGCCCTGGCTGTCCACTGGAAGATGAGCCTGAA
>JAAXHG010000042.1 GCA_012270995.1 Vicinamibacteraceae bacterium
ACCACGTGGCGTAGGTGGAGAACTTGAACCCCTTGCGCCAGTCGAACTTCTCGACGGCGTGCATGAGGCCCAGGTTCCCCTCCTGCACGAGGTCCAGCAGCGGCAGTCCGGAGGCCTGATACTTCTTGGCGATCGACACCACCAGGCGCAGGTTCGACTGCACGAACTGCCGCTCGGCCGCCTCGCCCTCGGTAACCAGCCGGCGCAACTCGATGCGGCGCCGGGAACCGGGCGATCTGCCCGTCGCCAACTCCTCACGGGCTTCGATCCCGGCCTCGATCTTCTGGGCCAGTTCGACCTCGTCGTCCTTGGTGAGCAGCGTGTACTGACCGATGTCGGTCAGGTAGAGCCGGACGAGATCTTCTTCGTCCCTCTCAACCCGCTCTCTCGCCACTGACGATCTCCCTGAAATCAGCAGGCGGCCGAGTACCGGCCTCCCGAACCTCCCCTGAAAGAGAGCCGCGTGCTCACACTACAGAGCGCGCCGACGCGTTCAACCGCGCGGTCCCTCAGCACGACAGGTCCGCGAGGCGCCTGCCGAGCCTCGCCGACATCCGACGCCGGCTCGGCACCGTCGCCCGCTCGTCGAGCAAAATCCGCCCCCGCTCCTCGATCGCCCGAAGATCCTCGGCCACGATGGCGCAGAAGCGCGCCTCGGCGGCCTCGGCCACGTCGCCGAGCTGTCCGGCAAAGCGCTCCAGTGAGGCGCGCAGCTTCGGCAACACCACGTGAAGGAGGATGACGAGGCGATCCGACGTACCCGTGGAGGCCCCCCGGAACAGTTCCTCCCAGCCCGGCGACGGTGCCCGCACCCGCTCGGCGGCATCCAGGGCCAAAGAGTCGGCAAGCAGCGCCTCCCAGCCGGAACTGTGGTCGCCGAAGCGGCGCGCCACCTCGTGCAGGTACACGGTCACCGCGCCATCGTCCTCACTATTGCCCCAGAATCGCAGGGATTCCCCCAGGTGACGCTGCAGCCAGACGTAGCGCCCCAGAGCGTCGGTGAGATCCTCGATCATCATGGAAGTGGCTCCGAACTGCTCGGTCGGGCAGTCGAAAGCCCCCGGCGTGTGCTTCGGCCCGCTCGCACGCCGCTCAGTCCCGAGCCTCGCCCCGGTAGCGGTTCGTGATGGGCATCCGGCGATCCTTGCCGAAGGCCTTGGGTGTCACCCGCACCCCGGGCGGTCCCTGGCGGCGCTTGTACTCCGCCACGTCGACCAGCCTGCCGACCCTTCGCACGAGCTCGGGATCCGCACCTGCCGAGATCAGCTCGCCGACGGTCTTGTCGCCCTCGACGAAGGCACGAGCCACCGGGTCCAGGGTTTCGTACGGCGGCAGGCTGTCCGAATCGCGCTGGTCGGGCCGCAGCTCCGCCGACGGCGCCTTGGCGAGCACGCGCTCGGGGATGAGCGGCCGACCGGCGATCTCGTTGCGCCGTCGCGCCAGTTCGTAGACCTGCATCTTCCAGACGTCGGAGATCACCGCGAAGGCACCGGCCGAGTCGCCGTAGAGCGTCGAATAGCCGACCGCCGCCTCGGACTTGTTGCCGGTCGTGAGCACCAGCCAGCCGAATTTGTTGGCCAGGGCCATCAGCACCACGGCCCGGATGCGCGACTGCACGTTCTCCTCGGCGAGCCCCGGGGCGAGCCCCGCGAACGCCGGCGCCAGCATCTGCTCGAAGGCATGGTGCGCAGGCTCGATACCGATCAGGCGCCCCTCGATCCCCAGGTTGTCGCAGAGCGACTCGGCGTCCGCCACCGAATGGTCCGAGGAATAGCGCGACGGCATGAGCACCCCGTGCACCCGCTCGGCATCGAGGGCATCGGCGGCGATCGTGGCGACGAGCGAGGAGTCCACACCACCGGACAGCCCCACGCAGACATCGCCGAAGCCGTTCTTGGTCACGTAGTCCCGCGTCGCCAGGACGAGAGCTGCGTAGACCTCGTCGAGGGGGTCCGGCCGAGCCGCCTCCGGTGTCGCCGGCAGCGGCGCGGGCACCACGGCCGGAGGGACGTTGACGGGGATACGCCGCAGGGCAGGCCCTCCGAGACCCGCCGAGCCGCCCGCGCAGCCGGTCTCGACGTCGACCAGGAGGACCTCCTCGGCAAACGCCTGCGCCTGCGCCACGACCGACCCGGCGCTGTCCAGCACCAGCGACCGGCCATCGAAGACCAACTCGTCCTGGCCACCGACCAGGTTCACATACACCACCGGGCAGCCGGTCCGCTCGATGCGGCGGCGCAGGACGCCGAGCCGCTCGTCGAGCTTGCCGATGTTGTACGGGGAGGCGTTCACGTTGATGATCAACTCGGCGCCGCCGGCGACCAGCTGCTCGACCGCGCCGCCGTCGATCCAGATGTCCTCACAGATGGAGATCCCCACCGCCACGCCGGCGATCTCGAACAGCGCGTCCGGGGTGCCCGCGCTGAAGTGGCGCTGCTCGTCGAAGACGCCGTAGTCGGGCAGTTGGGCCTTGCGCTCCATGCCGGCCACGGCGCCGTTGGCGCACACCGCAGCGGCGTTGAACAGCGCTCCCCCCTC
>JAAXHG010000034.1 GCA_012270995.1 Vicinamibacteraceae bacterium
ACCCGAGCACGGCTGGATCGAGTTGCAGACGGTCGCCGATCCGGGCGCGGGCGGCGTCGTGATCGACGGACTCGAACCGGAGACTCCCTACACGTTCCGCCTGCGCTCCGCGAACTCTTCGGGCGAGACGGTCCACTCGCCGGAAGCGAGTGCCGTGACCGGCGCTCTGGGCGGACCCTGCCGCCAAGGCGGCCGCTACCTCTGCCTGCGGGACGGCCGCTTCGAGGTCCAGGCCCACTGGACGAACCCAGCCGGGGACGACTTCGGCGTCGGCACGGCGGCGCCGACTCCGATCTCCGACGAATCCGGGCTGTTCTGGTTCTTCAGTCCCGACAACATCGAGCTGGTCGTGAAGGTGCTCGACGGCCGGGAGATCAACGGTCACTTCTGGGTGTTTTTCGGCGCGCTCTCGGACGTCGAGTACTGGGTCACGGTGAACGACACGGCGGCGGGCGGCACGCGCACGTACCACAACCGGCCCAAGGAGATCTGCGGCCGGAGCGACACGTCGGCCTTCGGCGAAGAGCCCGGGGCGCAGGCCTCGGCGTCGCGGTCCGCCGGCGCCGGCGAGCGAGCGGAGGCGGGCTGGCGAGAACTCTGGAGTCGCGAGCCGGGCGTCCTCGGGGTCGACCTGCTGCGGATGAACGTCGCGGCGGTCGAGGCCGGTTCTACCCTGGAGTCCGTCGCCTCGCCGCAACGGGACGGTCTCTGCGAGGCGTCCGGCGAGAGGCTGTGCCTCCTCGAGGATCGCTTCTCGATCGAGGTGCGTCTCGTGGATCCGAACGCGTCCGATCCGGCCGCCCGGGAGAAGGCGGCCCAGGTGATTCCGGAGCTTGGGACGGCCGAGACGGGCTTCTTCTGGTTCTTCAACCCGGAGAACATCGAACTTGCGGTCAAGGTGCTCGACGGCCGGGAGATCAACGGCCACTTCTGGCTTCTCTACGGCGGCCTCTCGGACGTCGAGTACACGATCACCGTGACCGACGCGTTGACCGGTTTCACGAAAACCTATCGCAACGAGCCCGGCAGCGTCTGCGGAGAGATCGACACGACGACCCTGTAGCCGTGAACCAGGCAGGCAAGGTCAAAGCCCATGTCGGCTGATCGCGGGGGTTGCGCGCGGTTCGGAGCGTCGGTGCGCCGGGCCTTGTTGTTCTTCCTGTCCGTCCTGGTTGGGTTCGCCCACTCCGCCGTCGCTCAGGATCAGCCGGACGTCGCCCTCGCGCTGAGTCCGGGGTCCGTCGCGGAGACCGCGGCCGCGACCGCGGTGACGGTGACCGCGAGCCTTGCGGCGGCGGGGACGGCGGACACCGAGGTGACGCTGTCCGTCGTCGACGGCAGCGCGAAGGCGGGCACGGACTTCGCCGCGGTCTCCGACTTCGTTCTGACGATTCCGGCGAACGATTCGAGCGCCACGGCGACGTTCACCCTCACCCCGACCGGCGACACGCTGGTCGAAGGCGACGAGACGGTGCGCGTGATCGGCGCCGCCGGCGACCTGAGCGTCGGCGTCGCGGTCCTGACCCTGACCGACGACCCGAACGATACGGCCACGCTCGGCTTCGCCGCGAGTTCGGGCGCCATCGCGGAAGCCGACGCGGGGCGGACCGCGGTTACCGTCTCGATCACGAACAACGTCCTGTTCGAACGCGCCCAGGACATCTCGATCTCCCTCTCCGGAACCGCGACGCACGGCCAGGACTTCACCTTCGTC
>JAAXHG010000112.1 GCA_012270995.1 Vicinamibacteraceae bacterium
GATGCGGCGTCGCAAACAGGCCATCGATCTTGGCTCATAATGTCCCCCCATTGCCTAGGTGGGCCGATATCAATCCCGCCTGGTTTGTGACGGGTCAGTCGCATTCTAGGGTTCTGGCCGAGTGCCGTCAAGTCGTGTGGCAGTCGGCCGTCTCACCCTGGGCGGAAACCGCGTGCATGAGCCTGCTCGTTGACCGCGAGGACGCTGCGAACGCCGTTGCGGCTGATGGCCACTCGCGTCACCGAGCAGTAGGCCAGCTCGGCCCAGAGCAGGCGCTCGATGTCGAGCATCTCCCCGAGATAGGCGTTGATGGTGCCCGCATGGCTGAACACGGCGACGTTCTCACCGGGGTGTGCAGCCGCGATGGCCTCGACGGCGTCGAAGACTGTCGAGCGGAATGTCGGCGCGTCGGTGCCGAACGGGCTCAGATCCCCGGTGGCCATCTTCGCCCACAGCGGATCGCTGGCCCGGCGGAGGTCCTCGACCCGGCGGTACTCATGGGCATGCACGAACTCGGCGAGACCCTCGACGACGACCGGCGCGACGTCGAGCATCCGGGCCAGTGGATCGGCCGTCTGGCGCGCCCGGCGGCTCGGACTCGAGTAGACGGCGGTGATCGCCTCGTGGCGAAGCCAGTCGCCAACCGCCGCGGCCTGGACCCGACCGAGTTCGGACAGAGGTGGGTCCTCCGGGGCGTCGGGCGACGCTCCGGGTTCGCCATGGCGGACGAGGATAATTTGCATCTTGAGGGATGTCCTCCACGTAGTTGCGATTGATTCGTCGCAAAAAGGACTACCAGCCCCTGCCGCCAAGAGCAAGATTCTTGTTGGGAATTGTGAGTCCTTTATATGTTAGATTGTGATTTTTAGTGGATGTGCATACCGCACAACTGGCACAGATACGGTCGATTCTCGGACCATCGTTGCGGGTTGGGTGGCCGCTGCGTGTTGACAAGCTCTCGGTATACCTGCCATAATGTGACAACCTAGTCGCAAACAAAGAGGAGTTGGCGGCGATGTGTGTGGGGGGCCCTCCGACACACGAGGTCAGTTCACTTCAAGGAGACACTGTGAGCGGTACCAAGAAATCACTTGCCGGGTTGGGGCTGAGCATCGTGCTCTTGCTCATGCTGGCGGCATGTGGTGACGGCAATGGTTCATCCAGTTCGGATGCCGACTCGACGAGCGTTGCCGGCACCGACACGGCAGAGCCCGCCGTCGAGACGGACAGCGAAGAAGGCGCAGCCAGCGAGGCCGACGCCGGAGGCGACACCGCCGACGCCGGCGCCGGCGCCGACGAGGCCGAGGCCGCCGACGCCGGCGCCGACGAAGCTGCCACCGAAGAGGCTGAGACGGACGCCGCCGACGAGGCTGCCGCGGACGAAGCCGAGGCGACCGACGCCGACGAGGCCGACGAAGCAGCTGCCGCCCTGATCGAACTCGAGCCGCGGACCATCGGCGTGCTCGGCGCTTCACAGCAGTCGGAGTCGATCGCTCGATTCGCTCAGGTCACCTCCGACGCCGCCGCGCAGCTCGGTTGGGACGTCCTGGTCGTCGACGGCGAGAACAACCCGCAGGTCTGGGCCGACCGCTCGCTGGAGCTCGTCACCCAGCAGGTCGACGCCATTCTCACCATCGCCATCGATGCCCCGGCCATCACGCCGGCGCTCGAAGCCGCGGCGGAGGCCGGGATCCCGGTGATCGCAGTCGACGTGTCGGTCGCCCCGGTCGGGCGCGAGCTCTTCGACGCCGTCTACAGCGACGACGATGCCCGACTCGGCGCCGAGCTCGCCCAGTACGCCATGGACCAGACGCCAGGAGCGGTCGTCGTCGGCCAGACGGCGTCGGTGGTGTACGCCGCTGATCTGCTCGTCCAGTCGGCCGCCGAGACCCTCGAGGCGGGCGACGGCGCCATGGCGGAGATACAGGACATCGATGTCACCGACCTCTTCGGGTCGTTCGCCGCAACCGCGGTGTCGCTCGTGCAGGGGAACCCCGATGCCCAGTACCTGGTCAGCTGCTGCGACTTCTCGCCGCTGGTCGACCTCCCCGCCTTCGATCAGGCGGGCGTCGCGGACGTCACGCTGCTGACCCGCTACGAGAACGACTCGAGCATGGCGTTCATTCGAGACGGCGCACCCCTGGTGGTGGTGGCGGCCAACACCGAACGCACGAACCTGCAGGCCCTCGACGTGCTGGCCGACTACTTCGCCAACGGCACCCCGATCCCCGAGACGTATCCCGGCGACAACTTCGAAACCTCGATCGTCGACGCCTCGAACGCACCGGCCGACGGTCGGGTGTTCCCCATTGAGGACATCGTGGCGCCGTTCGTCGAGAAGTGGAGCGCCCTCTACACCGTGGGCTGATGGCCAGCGACGGCGCAGTGAGCGACGCGCCGGCCAGGGAAGCACAACCCAGCGGCGGCCACAGAACGCAGTTTGCTGATGTGGTCGGCCGCTGGGCCTTCCTGGTGGTGTTCGCCCTTGTCGTGATGGTGTTCTGGGCCATGCGTCCGGACACGTTCGGGACGCTGGGCAACCTCGCCATCATCATCAACCGGGCCGCCATCCCGCTGATCCTCGGCTGCGCGGTGACGCTCGTGCTCAGCTGCTCGGAGTTCGACCTCTCGGGCCCCAACCTCGCCGACTTCGGCAGCATCGTCATCGGCGTCCTGGTGACCACCGGCGGCATGCAGAGCGGCGCCGGGCCGTGGCTGGCCGTCGCCGCCGGCCTGCTCTGCACCCTGGCGTTCGGAGCGGTCACCGGCGCGGCGGTGACCTACGGACGGGTGCCGTCGTTCGTGGCCAGCCTGGCGGTGGGGTCGGCCGCGGCGGGGATGGAGCTGGCCACCCAGAGCCGCATCGAGAGCGGGATGAAGCAGATCGTGACCATCGCGCTCCCCGACCAGATCCGGAACCTCAACACCACGACGCTGTTGTGGACCAACATCCGGCTGTCGGTGCTGATCGCCG
>JAAXHG010000021.1 GCA_012270995.1 Vicinamibacteraceae bacterium
TTCTCCGCTGCGTAGATCTCCAAGGCCGTCCCGACCGTGGTCGGCCTCAGCCGGTCGCGCCGGAGTATCTCGACGAGGTGGACCTGGGCTCCGCCGGGGGCCGCGGCCGACTCCGTGGCGACCAGTTCCAGGCCGGCCGCGGTGATGCGTTCGACGCCGCGGTTGTACGTGCCGGCCTGGATCGCCCCTTCGATGTTGGCGTCGACGAGCTGCTCGAGGTGCCCGAACAGGTGGTTCTGCTCGCCGATCTCGAGCGCGAGCAGGCGGTTGAGGAAGGTGTGCATGGGCGGGAGGTCGGTCAGGAGCTGGCCCTCGCTGTCGGTGATCGACAGGCCGGTCTCCTCCTCGAACGAGTCGGCCGACCAGTCGTCGATGCGGCCGGCGTAGAGGTCGTGGTAGAAGGCGCGGAGGGCCGCCTTGGCGTACTCGGATTCGAAGTTGTCGCACTCGCGGAAGAGCGCCGCGTTTGTCGTCGCCCATGCCGCTCTGCGAGTCCTTCTGCCCGCGCGTGATCGCGCCGAGGCTGTGTATGCGCCGCGCGATCGTGGAGGTGAACCGCCGCTCGCCCTTCACGTTGGTGGTGACGGGCGAGAACAGGGGGGCGCTCTTCTGGCGGGTGCGGTGCGTCCGGCCGAGGCCCTGGATGGCCTGGTTCGCTTGCCAGCCGGCCTCGAGCAGGTAGTGGCGCCGGCGCTTCGTGTTTGCGCACGCCAGGTCGGCGTGGTAGGAGCGTCCTGTGTTGCCCGCTCCCGAGAAGACGAGCGTGCGCTTCTTGCCGTCCATGAACGCCTGGGTCTCGTGGAGGTTCGCGCTGGCGGGCCGGTTCCGCACGGCGAGCCGGTCGCCGCGGCCGTCATCCGAGATCCGGAGCACGCGGCGAGAGCGCCCCGTCACCTCGGCGACGTCCTCGTGCCCGAAGTGGTGGAGGAGCTGGTCGAGGGCGGCGCCAATAGGCGGCATGCTGGCGAGCTTCTCGACGAGGGCGTCGCGCAGGTCGACGGCCTCTTGCGACAGGACCGGGTTGCCGTCCTTGTCGCGCGCGGGGCGCGTGTGGACGTTGCCCTCGTCGTCCTCGTACTCCTCGTGGAGGCTGACGGGGAACGCGTGCATCAGGTAGTCGAGCACGTACTCCCGCGGCGTGAGGTCGATGGAGAGGTCGTCCCACTCGCTGGTGGGGACCTGGGAGAGCCGCCGCTCGGTGAGGGCCTCCCCGGTCGAGACGACCTGGACCACGGGCGCGAGGTCGCTCTTGAGGTCGTCCTCGATCGACGCGATGAGCGTCGGACACTTCATCGAGGTCAGCAGGTGCGAGAAGAAGCGCTGCTTGGCGAGCTCGAAGGCGGAGCGGGCCGCGGCCTTGGCGCGGGCGTTGCAGACCTCGCCGGTGTCGATGCCGGTCGCCTCGAGAGCGGCCCCGAGGTTGTGGTGGATGATCTTGAAGGCGCTCGCGTACTCGTCGTAGATGGCCGTTTGCTCGGCGGTGAGCACGTGCTCGACGATGTCGA
>JAAXHG010000054.1 GCA_012270995.1 Vicinamibacteraceae bacterium
CCCGCCGGACTCACGTGGAAGAGAGCCGCACCGTGGGGTTGAATTCCTCCGTGCCTCTCCGCTACCGGTACGACCAACAACCGTTCCTCATCCAACCACCCGAGGCGGTTGGAATCAGATGTCGCTGTGCTGGACACCCCGCCGAGTGTCCAGCTGACGGTTTCGCGGAACCCACCCTCGGAGGCCTCGTACAAGGACACCTTCGTGGTTGCGCGCCATCCCGGTCGGCTGGACTCGACCGTCGCGAGTCGGTCGTTCCCGACAGGCTGCAGAACGACCCGGTGGTCGTCGTGGCTGGGCTTCGACAGCTCGCCTCCGGAGACGGGCCTCTCCGGATCACCCAGATCGACGACACGAACCGGTCGCCGACCGTTAGCGGGTCGTGCGAAGGCCAGGTCATCCACGTAGCGCACCACACCGATGGAAGCGTCGTCGCCGATGTCATCGGATCGTCCGACCTCCACGATGCGGTCCTCCTGCTGGCGGAGTGAGACGATGCGCTGCTCGCCGTGTTCCCGCTCCGAGTCGGATGAGCCCACCTCGATCGCCGCGAACAGATGCTCGTCGTGCTCGTGCAGCGGCGACGGTCCGAGCAACTTCCCGGCGATCGAGCCCGAGGCCTCGTAGGCGGCCCGCCACCAATGGGACAGGGAGAACCGATGCACCGATGTCCGGTCCGGGGCGCCGGCGGTGGCGCCGCGACTCCCACGGCCGTCGCCCGATGGTGCAGGCCACGGCTCGGTGGCAACGTACAGGCTCTCGTCGGTGGCGAATGCGGCCACGTCCTCGCCGAAGATCGCCGCGGTGGCACCGGCGGTTATCGACCGATCCAGGTCGAGTGTCAGCGCCGACACGATCCCGACGCCGGAGAACTCGCTCGGGGTCACGACCTCTTCACAGGGAACGAGTCGCCCCTGCGCGAGGAGGGTGCCTCGGGCGGAGACCAGGGCGTAACCGGGCAGCCAGTTACCGATGGTGGACTGTTCGATGGTCCGCCTGTTGGCGGCGGTGGCGAAACGTTCCCCGGCATCCGTGGCCGCGAAGACCAGACCGAGATCCTTCGGAGTCGACCGGACGACGACACGGGCCGCCCCCTCGCCGGACCGGGCGGCCACGAGACGCCCCTCGATGTGCAGGCTGCGACCCGGCCGAGGTTCGCCGTCGGTCAGGAACTCGCGCACGACCACTGTGATATCGAAGAACTCGCCAGCCGAAGACGTCGAGCCCGGTTGAGATCGACTCGCCCTCTTCTCGCCGATGACGAGCGTTCGGTTGCCGTGGGTGATGAGGCGAACCGTGCGATCGAGGTCCAGGGGCAGGCGGGCCATGACGCTCGGCTCGGCTCCGGTGACGTCCACGACGGTCAGGGTGTCTCCGACCGTCGTGACGATGCGGCGACCATCGGTGTCGATGAAGTCGTGCAGACCGTCGTCGCTCACCGCCAGCAGCCGCGACGCTCCGGTGTCAGGACTGCCTCCGGACCCGGACCGGACCGGCAGGCGGCCGAAGCCACCATGATCGAAGCCGTACGCGCCCACCCGGTTCGACGCCTCGGTCCGGATGTGTTGCAGCAGGCCGGAGCAATCCGCGAACCGTGCCACCGTCGGCGGGGGTGGCATCTCGTCCGTGCCCGTCTCGGGGGGAGAGTCGCGGTCCACCGAGGCGCTCTCGGGCTGCATGCGCGGACGGGACGGCGGTAACTCGCCGGCTTCGGGAAGAGGAACGCGGTCGCCGCGCAGCAGCGTCCCGAGATCGTTTCGCTGTAGCAACGACGACGACATCGTCCAGAGGTCCTCACCGATGACCAGCGACCGGCGCAGGGGTTCACCGGACTCCGGCCGACACCGCAGGATGCGGTCGTCATCGTTGACGGCGACCGGGAGCGAGTCGGCATTGATTCGCGCCGCGAACGCCCCGGTGGACCAGTGGCTGCAGACATAACCGACGGCGTTCGGCTCTTGGCCCGGCTTGCAGACCAGCAGCAGCGTCGTGCCCCAGATCTCCTTCCAATCCGTCACCTCGTCGACCACGGCACTGTCGAACTCGTGGTGGCATTCGGTGGAAATCTCCTCGGAGGCCGGGCTGTGATCAACGGCGCCCCTCTCCGTCAGGCCGCCCGAACGCGTCACCTCGAACGCGAGGGCCCTGTTGGGTCTGTTGCGCCAATAGGCGAAGAGCGGTACGACCAGCAGCCGTTCCGGCTCCCACCACAGGAACGATCGATGGTCGGCGCCGATGTCGGTATGGACCTCGGCGCGGGTCCAGGTGTCTATCTCACGCGGGTCGGAGGCGTCGGACACGTCGAATAGTGAGATCTTCAGGCCGATGTCGCGCCCCCGCTCGGTGACGTCTCGCCCCACGCCGACGAGGAGCCCGTCGCCGATGGGGTGCAGATAGCTGGAGAAGCCGGGGATCTTCAACTCGCCGAGGACGGCCGGTTGGGTGGGATCGCCGAGGTCGACGACATAGAGGGGATCGACCTCCCGGAAGGTCACGACATAGGCCCGGTCGGCGATGTAACGGACGGCGTAGATGCGCTCGCCGCGCCCCATGTCGCCGACTCGCCCGACCTCGACGAGCCCCTCACCCTGTTGCCGGAGGGCGACGATCCGGCTCTCGGCTCCCCAGAACCGCCGAGGTGGCCCTTCCGTCACGGCAACGAACAGGTGCCCGTCGCGTTCATGGAGGGCGAACTGGTTGAGCAGGTGGCCTTCCACCGAGCCGGAGGCCTCGTAGGCGGCGGATGCGTCCACCCCGAGCGAGAACTTGTGGATCGACGTGGCGTACCGCTCACCTGCATCCGTGGAGAACGCCGAGTCTGCGAGAACCGACGTCGGCACCCACGCGCTCGTCGCCACGTAGAGGTTCTGGAGGCTGGCGTAGACCGTCCCGGCAGCAGCGAACGTCGCAGCACCGCCGTCGGGAGCCAACGGTTCGTCGAGGTCTACCGTCAGGATCGACGCCGTTCCGAATCCGGAGAACTC
>JAAXHG010000104.1 GCA_012270995.1 Vicinamibacteraceae bacterium
CCGGAAAGGTACAGGTGCGCCGGCCTCCGGTAGCGCGCCGCGCTAGCGCGGCGGCCGCGGTCCGAACAGCGCCGATCCGATCCGTACGTGGGTGGCGCCCTCGCGGACGGCCGCCTCGAAGTCCGCGCTCATCCCCATCGACAGCCATCCTTCACGCTCGCCGAACAGACCGTCGCGCCCCAGTTCGTCGCGCAGGCGCCGCAGAGCCGCGAAGTCGCGCCGGGTTTCGCCGGGGTCGCTCCGACGCGGAGGAATCGCCATCAGGCCGCGGATCAGCAGATGGTCGAGTTCCGCGAGTCCGAGCATCGTCCCGGTGTCCTCGGGCAGAAAGCCGTGCTTGCTGGGTTCTCGCCCGATGTTGACCTGGAGGAGGCAGGCCCGAATACCGCCCTGCCGATCCCGGAGCACCCGATCGAGCCGCCGCGCCACCTTCACCCGGTCCACCGCCTCGAAGACGTCGAAGACACGGCAGGCCCGCGGGGCCTTGTTCGTCTGCAGCGGTCCGATCAGGCGCCACTCCACGTCGTCGTAGCCGGCCTCGTGCAGTGCCGCACGATGCGCTTCGCCCTCCTGGACCTGGTTCTCACCCAGGATCCGGAGGCCGGCGTCGACGGCTTCGAGGATGCGCTCCAGGGGTTGCCGCTTGCATGCGCCGACCAGGCGGACATCGCGCTCGTCGCGGCCGGCTCGCCGGCAGGCCTCGGCCAGCCGCCCGGTCAGCTCCGCGTAGCGTTCTGCCGTGGTGCTCCGCGGCGGCTTGCTCAGTCGGGCTCTCCGTCGTCGAGGTAGAGGATCCGCTGGCAGGAGTCACACGGCACCACGGCCCCCTGGGTCTGGATCTGCAACACGACCTGGGGCCTGATCCGGTAGTTGCAGAACGAGCAATGCCGGATCGGTGCCCTGGCGCTCTCGATGACGCGGATGACGGCGAGCGGGGTACCGTCATGGCGCTCGAACAGACGCTGATACTGTTTCAGCGCCGCGGGGGGCAGGCGCTCGCGAAAGACCTCGATCCTCCCCTCGAGCACCTGAACCCGCTTCCGCATCGCGGGCTTCTGCTCTTCCCAGGCGGCCAGAGCCTCCTGGTACTGCCGGTCCAGGGTCTCGAAGGCTCCCCGCAGTTCATCGAGCCGAGCCTCCGCCTGGTCCTGGCGTTCGAGCGCCAGAAGCGCCCTTTCGTCAGCTTCCCGCATCTGGGCGCGGACCGTGTCGATCTCACTCAGGAGGGCGCCGTACTCGCGCTGCGTGGTGACGCGGGATATCTGTTCCTGGTAGCGCTCGATGCTGTCCTTTCCCGCCGCCCGCTCCGCTTCGGCGGCCCTGCGCTCCAGCTCCGCCTGCCGCTGTTCCTCTTCCAGCTCCTCGATCTCGCTGCGGCTGGCTTCGTACTGGTCGTGAAGTTCCTGCATCGACTCGGGAACCCCGTCGAGCAGGGTGAGGCTGCGTGTGAGCTCTACGCTTGCCTCCTGAAGTTCTACGATCGTGTCAAGGACTCTTTCCATTCAGATTCATTCCGGAGCTGCGCGGTATGGGTCCACCTGGATTCGAACCAGGGACCTGCCGGTTATGAGCCGGATGCTCTAACCGCTGAGCTATGGACCCTTCGCCCAAGCGCAGTGCCGCAGTATAGCCCCACCGACCGGCCCGCGATTCCCCGGCTACGCCCCTCTGCGGCAGGTCGCCTTGGGGTATACTGGCGGGTACGCAAGTCGCGAGCCAAGGAGGCGCCACGATGTCGAGAATCACTCCGCTCAGGCGGTCGGATCGGGTGGGCTCCGCCGCCTGCGCCGCCGTCATACTTCTACTTGCTTCCCTCACCGCGTGCGGTCCCTCCGAGGAGGAGCGGACGGCTACGGCGAGGGCCGAGGCGTGGGCCGAACTGGAGGAAGCTCAGGCTGCGCTGAACGCAAAGCGGGGTGAGCTGGAGCAGTTGCGCGCACAGGCCGCGGCGCCCGCCGAAGGGGAAGATGGCGAGGCGCTTGCCGCCCAGGTCGAGGCGCTGGATGCAGAGGTCGGCGACGACGGCGAGGCCTTGCAGCAGAAGCTGGTCAACTACATCAACGAGGCCGAGTGGGAGCTCGGCAGGGAGATGACCGAAGAGCAGCGGGCGGCCTTCGCGATGATGTCGGGCGAGCAGATGTACCTGGCCCAGGAGTACGTGGTCAAGGGCGGCGACTACCGCCGCGCAATCGACATCCTGGACGCTGCTCAGAGAAACGACCCGGACAACCCCGACCTGGCGGCCAGAATCGCCGAGTACCAGGAAGCGCGCTACGTCTCGGCCGAACGGCTGGCCGAGGTCAAGCGGGGCATGACCGAGGCAGAGGTCGAGGGCGTCCTGGGCAAGCCCTTCCACAGCTACGTGCGGACCTTCTCGGATGAGAACGTGTTCGCCTGGTTCTACCCCAAGGACCCCGAGCAGCACGGAGCCGGAGCAGCCGTCGGCGTGTTCTTCCGCGAGGGCGATCGCAAGGTCTACCGCACCGATCCCAACGCGGTCGAGGGCAAGGACGAAGAAGAGTAGGTCGCGCGTGGCCGTTCCCGGGGTGCCGGACGCCGCGGGGGCGCGGTCCCGTCCAGCGTAATCCAATACAGAGATGATCGTGAATGGGGCAGTCACGGAGAGGCGATGCCG
>JAAXHG010000032.1 GCA_012270995.1 Vicinamibacteraceae bacterium
TCGTCGATGTTCCTGATGCAGTCCGCCGTCTCGACCTGCAGGGCGCAGATGATGTTGTCGTTGGCGGGGCCGGCGTAGCCGAGCAGCCCTTCCTTGTTCATGCTGCGCTGCGGGAAGTACACCGAGCGCGTCCCCGCCGTCGGGTAGCGCGTGCAGCTCACCGCCTGGCGGGCTTCGTCGGCGCTGTTGATGTAGGGCACCAGCACGCCGTCGGCCCCGATGTCCAGGGCCTGCTGGATGCCGGCGCGGTCTCCGTAGCCGGTCACCCGCACCAGCGACTTCGCGCCACCGCTGGCGATGCCCCCGATCATCGTCGACAGCGTCTCGTATCCCATGGGGCCGTGCTGCGAGTCGATCAGCAGCCAGTCGTAGCCGCTGTGGGCGAGCTGCTCGACCGCGGTCACGCTGTGCGAATTGATGAACAGGCCGATCTTCGGGGTGTTGTTCCGCAGGGCGGCCTTGAACTCTGCACCGGTCAGGCTGTTGCTCATGTAGCTCCTCTCCTCTGTTCGCTCGAATCCATGCCTGCGCGGCGGAACGGCGCGTCGATCGCCCGGCCGTACCGTCGCTGACCGGCTGGAGTATACCCGCCGGGGCCGCCCCGCGAAACGAAAACGGTCCCGCCGCCGACGCCATGGCCGGCGGGAACGGCCGCCCGACCGTCGAGATCCCCGCCCCGCCCCGCTGAGAGGCGGCGTACGGCCTCTCGGTGCCCCTGACGGCATCCCCGCGGAGGGCCTCGATCGACGAGCCGTGCTCCAGACGCGGGTCGCCGGGGAGGGCGCTCGCGGGGTGCCGCATACCGGCGTCCGTCCAGGGCCTTCGACTCTCCCTGTTTGGCCCTCGGCGCGAGATCCGCCGTGCGGCAAAGCCCGGCAACGGCCTTGCGCGCAGCCTCAGCGGGGCATCCGGGTTCGTCGCCGCGCCGAACACCAGCGCGCCCCGCTCGGCGCGCAGCACGTGCTGATGGGCGGTTGCGACAGTGCCGTTCTCCATGCCGACGCAGAACATGTCGACACGGCCGCGCTCCACGTACCAGACCCCGACTAGTGCTGCGTCACGTATCAACATTAGGACTATCGGGAAGCTGGTCTCAAGCCGAGACAGCTCTACATGCCACAGAAAAAGTACATCGTTCGACTCACCGACCAGGAACGCGAGATCTGTCGACAGACGGTCAGCAAGCTCAAGGGGAGCAGTCAGAAGGTACGCCGGGCGCAGATTCTCTTGAAGGCCGATGCCGACGGGCCGGCGTGGACCGACCAGCAGATTGCCGACGCCCTTTCGTGCCGCACCAAGACCGTTGAAAACATTCGTCAGCGTTGCGTGCTTGATGGGTTTGAGCGGACGCTGGAACGCAAACCGCGGGCGTTGCCCCCGGGCCTCAAGCGGCTGGACGGCGAACAGGAGGCGCAGGTCATCGCCCTGCGCCTGGGGTCGCCCCCGAAGGGCTACGCGAACTGGTCGTTGCGGCTGTTGGCGCGCCGGGTCGTCGAGTTGGGGATCGTCGAGTCGCTCAGCCACGAGACCGTCCGGCGTACGCTAAAAAAACGACATGACCCGGCGGAAGATCGAGTACTGGGTGATTCCGCCGGAGGCCGACGCCGAGTTCGTGGCGCACATGGAGCAGGTCTTGGACATCTACGCGCGACCGTACGACCCGGCTCACCCGGTCGTGTGCATGGATGAGCAGCCGGTGCAACTGGTCAAGGAAACGCGCCCGCCGATGGCCGCCACGCTGGCGCGGCCCCGCCGCGTCGACTACGAGTACGAACGGGCCGGCACGGCCTCCGTCTTCCTGTTCGCCGAGCCGCTGGCGTGTTGGCGGCGGGCGACGGCGCGGTCCCGGCGGACGAAGACGGACTGGGCGTTGGAGGCCGCCGACCTGTTGGAGAGGCGCTACGCCAACTGCCCGAAGGTCACCTTCGTGTTGGACAACCTCAACACGCACACGCCCGGCGCCTTCTACGAGGCGTTCGAGCCGGCCCGGGCTCGGGAACTGGTTCGTCGCATCGAGTTCTGCTACACGCCGAAGCACGGGAGCTGGCTGAACATCGCCGAGAACGAACTGAGTTCGATGACGCGCCAATGCCTGGACGGGCGCCGCATCGGCGACCTTGAGTCGCTGCACGGCGAAGTGTCGGCGTGGTCCATCGACGCCAACGGCACCCAACGCGGTGTCGACTGGCAGATGCAGGTCGGCGATGCGCGCCGTAAACTCAAGTCCGTCTATCCTAAA
>JAAXHG010000137.1 GCA_012270995.1 Vicinamibacteraceae bacterium
CGCATGCTGAAATCGCCCCGCTCGGCCGCGGGAATCATGGGGTTCAATTCCTTCTCGACGGCGACCGGGTCGGTTTGCGCCGTCAATCCGAGACGCCGCGACAATCGCCCGACGTGCGTGTCCACGGGCAGCCCCGGCAGGTCGAAGGCCACGCTGCGCACCACATTGGCCGTCTTGCGCCCGACGCCCCCCAGGGCGGTGAGCTCGCGCATCGTCGTCGGCACCTCGCCGCCGTGGACTCGAACCAGCCGATCGGCCATGGCGATCAGGTTGCGGGTCTTGGCGGCGTAGAAGCCGGTGGAGTGGATCAACTCCTCCAACTCGCGGGGATCGCAGGCGGCCAGATCCTCCGGTGCCGGGAAGCGCTCGAACAGCGCAGGGGTCACCATGTTGACGCGCTCGTCGGTGCACTGGGCCGAGAGGATCGTGGCCACGATCAGCTGGTACGGCGAGTCGTGGGTGAGCGCGCAATCGGCGTCGGGGTACTCGCGCTTCAGACGCTCGTGCGTCTCCCGCGCACGGCCCCGGGGCGAACGTGGACGACCCACGCCGGCAACGGTAGCGCTCCGGTACCTCCCTTCCGGGGGAATGCCAACGTTGTGCGGATCGCCCGGTCGCGAACGCCGGGGACTTTGTGGACCGACAGATTGTCCAAGACGACATGGACAGGGTCGCCGACGGGACAGAGGGGAAGTCGTGCTCCGCGCTCCGAACGGAATTCCCAACCCCGGGGACAACCGGCTCGATTGTTCCCGGGCGCTCGACCTTGTGGGTCGCGGCAGCGCCTCGGCGACTCTCAATCGGTGCCGATGACCATCTTTGGCCCTCGACCGTCGGCTGGACGGGTCGTCCCCGGGCCGGCGCGTTCGAAGTGGTCCGCTGCGGTCGCGATCACGTCGCTGGGGGAGCCGCCGTGGAGGATCACGAGGAGGTCCCGGGCCCTCGTCATCGCCACGAACAGTCGCGAGATGTCCAACTCGCGAGCCTCGGCTGCCTCCTCCTCCCCAACGCCCTTGTTGGGGGGCGGAGGGAACCGGCCGAGTCCGGGCAGGAAGACCACCTTGAACTCCAGGCCCTTCCCCCGATGGAAGGTACCGACCTTCACCCGATCGTTGGGCCGGCCGTCGTAGTCATCGAGGGGTTGCACGTCGAGTCCCAGGGCCTCCAGGCGTGTGCGGACTCTGTTCACGTCGGTATTGGTTGGCGCCAGCACTGCCACGTCTCCCGGGCCGAGTCCGTGCTCCGCATCGACCAGGTCGCGTATGCGTCGTGCGATCTCGTCGATCTGGGCATCCATCCCATCGATCTCGACGAGCACGGGACGTTGACCCCGTCGGATCGCCGAGATCCCCTCGGCGCCCCGGTCGAAAATCTCGCCGAGATCCTCGATCCGGTAATCACCGGCAACCGCCATTGCCGCCTCGATGATCTCGTTGGTGTTCCGGTAGTTCTCGGTGAGAACAGTCGTACGGCCCCGCACCTCGACACCGGCTTGCCGAAGGGTGAACCCACCTGGATAGATCCGCTGGGCGCCATCGCCGAGGACGAACAGAGCGTCCGGGCGATCCGAATCGAACCCGGGAGCATTGACGAGGGCGCGTAGGAACTGCAGCCCGGCCAGGGTCAGGTCCTGTGCCTCGTCCACGATCACGGCGGAGAAAGTGGGTGTCCGATGTTGGCGGGCGTGCCCGAGTGCTCGCAGGATCACGTCGCAGAAGTCGATGGTTCCGTGCCGTGCCATCTCGGCATTCCAGCGCTCCATCAACTCCCAGACCTGCGTGCGCTGCAGGCGGCCCAGCGACGTCCGACGCCCCGTGCGGGCGAGTTCGAGGTAGGCGTCGAGCGATTCGACGGCTCGACCCTTGATCACATGGGTGATCTCCTCCCGCAGGTACTTCTTCGCGAACCTGCCGTGCAGAGGTGTTCCGCTGATGACCGTCTGCCTGAATGCCTCGTCGTAGGCCTTGTTGACCTTGGTGAGGTTGATGTGCGGCTTGTCGCCCGCCTCGATGCACACTCGCCAGGCCAGCTTGTCGATGTTGGTGAACTCCACTTCATCGGGCCGAGCGCCGGGAATGCGCAGGTACAGCTCTTCGAACACCGGAGGCAGCGTCTTGATGTAGGTCGTGAACAGCACCGGCGGAACCGGCTCCTGATCAGCGAGGAGTTGCTTGCTGCGCTCCGCGACGATGGCGCGGTTGCGGTTGGCGAGATCGACCGCCCGGTGCAGACCGACGACGGTCTTGCCCGTACCGGCAGCGCCGCGCACCCGTGCCGGCCCCTGGTGCCGGCGTGTTGCCGCGCTCCGTTGATCGGGGTGCAGGAAGATCATCCAGTCCTCGATGGGTCGTCCGATCACTTCGGCGAGGAACTCCGGTTCGAATCGGCTGAACGAGGCGCCGGCTCGCTCGTCGTTCAGCAGCCGCTCGAGGTCGCGGTCCTCGGTCGTTACCGGGGGCGGAGTTGCGGCCGGCGGAATCTCTTCCGGTGCGGCGGAATCGGCGGCATTCTCGGTGTGGACAGCAGGCGGCACTTCGGCGAGCGAGGGTTGCTCACGACTCGGTGATGGTCTGTCCCCGACGTACAGCTCGAGCGCGCGGTCGAAGTACGTTGGCCCGAGGTGCTGTTCCAGTTCGAAGAGTTCGTCGTCGGTGTTCAAGCGACGGAGGTGCTCCACGGCAGGTGCGGGGAAGCCGTGCGCCAACAACTCGGCATCGGACCAGGCCATGAACAGCCGACCGGGGCGCGCTCGCTGCTCTCGATAGGGCCGCTCGACGCCGGTGTCGGAGGTCTGCTCGTAGACCTGAACCAGCCCTGTCTCCTGGTTGAGGGCGATCTTCATGCGCCTGGCTCGGTCCTGAACTTTGTGGTTGCCGTAGAGGAGAAGCACGATGGTTCGGTTGAAGAGTTGCCAGACGATCCGACGGTCGCTGGCCCGACCGCCGACATCGGAGGAGAAGAGCTTGTCACCGTTGCGAGCGAGACCTATCTCATGCGTGCTGAGCCGTGGATTGTGGAATGGCTCGCGGCGCAACTCCGAGAGCGTGTCCACGAGGTGAGCCTTGTAGTTGTCGTCTCGGCGCAACGAGTCGATGCAGTCCCAGTAAGGCTCGGCCTGGATGATTTGGTAGGTCAACTCGCTCCTCCCCAGTGCGTCGCCGCTTTCGGACCATACCCGAGGACTGCGACAGTCGATCACGCGTTGTCAGCGCGTCGCCCAGTCGAGGTCGGATGCTTCTCGCGAGTCGACGGCCCGCCTACAGCCACCAGACCCAGGATTCTCCGTCGGCGGGCGAGCCGGTGAGGAACGCCGCGAGTGCTGCGATCACGTTGCCGGGATACGCGAGGGACGCCCGGTTGTATCTGTTGGGGTTCGTGAAGATCAGACCGGTGCGGGGTTCCCGAGCACCCACCTGCAACGTGAGCAGCACGGAGAAGTCGCCGATGTTCTCGGTGACCAGCGCATGCCCGGTAGCGGTGGCGTGATCCAGCAGTTCCGCATCGCTCCGTCCGCGCAACGACGGCTCGGCTGCCACCGCCACGACATCGAAGCCCGCCTTGTTGAGCTCATCGGCGATCGCGGGCGTGTGCATCTCGTCGAGCAGGAGCCTCACGTCGCGAGCAGCGCCTGGCGGCGCGACCACGCGGCCTCGGCCTCATCGGCGAGCCGCGCCCGCTCGGCAAGGGTCGCGTCGATGTCGCCGGTGTAGTCGGCGTAGTAGGCCAGCGCAGCGTCGACCATCGCCACACTGAGGCCCAGCAGTTCCGCCGCGCGGGTTCGCCGCTGCTCGACCGGTACGTCGCCACCGACGATGGTGCCGATGATGTCGGCCACCTCCGGACCTCCGGCCAGAGCGGCCCGGCGGCCGGTCGAGCCTTCCCGGAACACCACTGCGGGGTGGGCGTCCATCCGTAGACCCTCGTCGATCAGCCGCTCGGCGAGGGTCGAGACGCCCTGCCGACGGCGCCGAGCGCTCTCCTTGAGTCGTCGATGCAGCGGCTCGTCGGAGAATCGAATGGAGACAACCGGCATGACTACAGCATAGTCATCCGTCGCCTCGATGGCTGAACCGATGCCCCGTGCGAACCTCTCCTACGTGGTGGCCTGGGGGTTGAGCGGCAAGCCGACGGCGCGGCGGCACCAATTGTTGAACCTGGTGCAGTACTCCTCGAGCAGGTCGGTGTCGAGCACCTGCGGGCGATGGTCACGCGGGTTCTCCTTCTACCGAGATCCTTCTAGCCTCCGGAGCGGTGGCGATCCAGATCTCCGGGCCGGATGACGCCGAGGTCACCTGGACGATCGAGGTGCCGGCGAGCGATCGGCTTGCCTGGGGCCTCGGGGCTCTGGACGGCGAGTTGGCGGCCGCGGTGGCGACCGTGCGAGTAGCTGGCGGCGGGCGCTGCCGGCTGTGGATCGACCACGTGGCGAACGGTGACGACGAGCTTGTTGCCCGCTGGGGTTTCGTTCCCTACCGAGATCTGTGGCAGTTACGGCGGGCGCTGCCGGCGCCCTCCTCGGACCTGGCGGTGCGCCCGTTCGAACCCGACGACGCCGCGGCACTGCTGGCGCTGAACCGGCGGGCCTTCGGTTGGCACCCCGAGCAGGGTGACATGACGGCAGATGATCTGCGGGAACGCCAGTGCGAGCCCTGGTACGACCCCGCCGGGTTCCTGCTGCACGAACGTCAGGGACGCCTCGCCGGCTTCTGCTGGACCAAGCTCCACCCCGCCGGCGCGCTGGTTCCCGAAGATCCCGCCATGGGCGAGATCTACGTGATCGCGGTCGATCCGGACTTCCAGGGCCAAGGCATCGGGGCACCGCTCACCCTCGCCGGCCTGAGGTACCTTCACAGCCGGGGCCCGACCACCGCCATGCTCTACGTGGAGTCCGACAACGGCGCGGCCAACGCCGTCTACGAGCGCCTCGGGTTCCGGCGCCACCACACCAAGCGGGCCTACGTGGCCGACCTCCGGGCGGACGGCGGCGATCGGTGAGAACCTGCGCCGGGTCGCGGGGATCCGCACGGCGAAGGGGCAGACTGGAGACATGAGTCGATTCCGCTGGACGAACCCCTCGCTCCCGCAGCCACTGCAGATCGCGGTCCTGTTGCTCTACATCTCCGCCTTTTTCGCGCTCCTCGGCGGGCTGATCGAGATCACCTCAACCGCAGGAATCCTCATCTTCGTCGGCGGGATGCTCGCCCTGACCGCCGCGCGGAGGATGGTCCGCGAGCGCAAGTTCGGTTACCTCCTGGCGCTCTTCTACGCCGCCTGGGACGTACTGGGCACGATCCTCAGCATCTCCGGCGGCTTCTCCGCCTGGTACCTCATCGGGCTGGTGTTCGCGATCGCCCTCATCGGCCTTCTGCTTCACCCCGAGAGCCGCCAGTACTACCGAACCTGGTTCCGCTAGGCAGGTCTCGGGTGCCCGCCCGTCGCCGCCGGCACGCCGACCCGGAGGATCTCTTCGGCACAGGCCGCGAGCGCGCCGTGGAGCGCATGTTCGACCGGGCGGCAGGACGCTACGACCTGCTGAACCGGCTGCTGACCTTCGGTCTGGATCGTCGCTGGCGTCGCCGCAGCGT
>JAAXHG010000008.1 GCA_012270995.1 Vicinamibacteraceae bacterium
CGCACGGCCAGGACTTCACCTTCGTCGATTCCAGGGGCCTGACGTTCACGAAACCGCTGGCGCTCAGGCTGCCCGGCGGAGAGGCGGAGGTCACGGGCACGATCACCGCGGTGAACGACCGCCTGAAGGAAGCCGCGGAGACCATCGTGATCGAGGCCTCCTACGCCGGCGCCGTGATCGGCGCCGCGCGGACCATCACGATCGCGGACGACGACGAGGCGCCGGCCCTGACCCTGGCGTCGTTGACTCTCACGCCGCCGGAAGCCAGCGAGAGCGTCGCGATGTACCCCGCCTTCGACGCCGGGATCCTCCACTACGCCGCGGGATGCGGCGACGAGGCTGCCTGGACCCTGAACGCATCCGCCGAGAGCGGCGTCGACCGGCTCTCGGTCAACGGGACGCAGACGGTCGTTCGGAACGCTCAGCTCACGCTCAGCGGACTGGGAGGCGAGGACGACATCGAGATCGTCCTCAGCAACGGCGCCGGGGAGAACAACACGTACACGATCCACTGCCTCCCCGCGGAGTACCCGATCATCAGGGTCGAGAAGACGAGCGGCGCGTGGGACGGGTTGATCCTGAACCAGGCGAATCTGGGCGCCGGTGGCTTCGACCCGACACAGACGCGATCGGGCTACCTGCAGATCATGGATACGAACGGCGTACCCCGGTTCCGGCGGCATGTGGAGGGCAACCGAATAGCGGCGTTCAAGCCTCAGTTGGGCGCGAAGTACCCCTATGGCTATCTCACCGTTCTGGACTACGAACTGATTCTCCTGGACGCGGAGATGAACGAGGCGAAGACGTTGGTGTTGCCCGATTCGGCGGATACGGACGAGGTGCTGGACCCGCACGACTACGTGGGCCTTCCGGACGGCGGCGTGGTGGTCGCCACGGACGACCCGAGCGTGCGGGATCTGAGCGCCTTCACGAACCCGGATACGGGACAGCCCTACAGCGACGCGGAACCGATCGTGGAGACGATCCTTCGAAGGATCACGGATCGGGGGGAGGTCGCGTTCGAGTGGAACACGGCGAGCCATGTCGAGCTCGAGGACTGCACCCAGATGAACTTCGCGGGCGGCGACTACACGCACATCAACTCGATCGAGAAGGTGAACGGCGACTATCTGGTCTCGTTCCGAGGCTGTGCGAAGGTCTATCTGATCGACGGCCAGACGGGCGCCGTGGTCTGGAGGCTCGGTCGGAGCAACCTGAGCGACGACGAGTGGACCGCGAATGGACGCGCCCCACCGCTCAAGGTCGTCGGCGACCCGTTCGGCGAGTTCTGCGGCCAGCACTCGCCGAAGATCGTCGGCAACGGCAACATGCTGCTCTACGACAACGGAATCGACTGTCTGGAAGATCCGGCCACCGGGAAGACCGTCCGCGAGAACTCGGTGACCAGCAGAGTCGTGGAGTATGCGCTGAATCCGGACGCGGGCGCGGCTGCCTTCGTTCGTCATCACGATGTCGACGGCAACGACGTGGATGGCGCCGCGGGTACGTTGACGAGAATCACCGGCCTGGTGGAAGCGATGGACAACGGCGATTGGCTGATCAGTTGGGGCGGTGGGCAAGACGCGGGCTTTCCCCAGAACCTGGCGGTCGATCAAGTGGATCCGGAGACCGGCGACAAGCTGCTCCGCGTCTACCACGACTACGCGGACGGCGCTCGGCGCTGGACCAGGTCGTACCCGCTGCGCTACGACGAGTGGGCGCCGTCGCCCGGGCCCTTGACGGCCAGGATCGTGAGTGGCGCCAACACCTCCACCAGTCATGAGGGAACGGACACCCGGCCCACGGTCGTGGTCGCCTTCAGTCGTCCGGTCAAGGACTTGGCGGCAGGGACGCCGTCCGTGAGCCTGGCCGGCGCGACGGTCGAGTCCGTGCGCGCGAGGGTCTTGGCGGGAGAGGCGGCGAACGCTTATCTCTTCACGCTGATTCCGGACGGCGCTTCCGCGATCTCCTTCCGCCTCCTCGCGGGCGGATCCTGCACCGGCGGCGGCGTTTGCACGATCGACGGGCTGCGCCTCTCGGAAGCGCCACCTGCGCACTCCATCCGCTACGAGGCGGATCAGCCGCCACCACCGCCACCACCACCGCCGCCACCGGATCCGGACCCAGAACCGCCGCCGCCGCCCGAACCGGATCCGGACCCAGAACCACCACCACCACCACCACCGCCACCACCGCCGCCGCCGGACACGAAGCCGTCCTTCCCGTCGGACGCGGCGATCGGCGACCTGTCGCTCCGCGTCGGCGGGGCGGAGCGGATCGTCCTTCCGGAGGCTTCGGGCGGCGACGGTCCTCTTGCCTACAGCCTGTCGCCGGCG
>JAAXHG010000043.1 GCA_012270995.1 Vicinamibacteraceae bacterium
GAGGAGCGGGTCCGCCAGATCAATGCGGAACGGGACGCCCGCCTGTCCGCCATCGACAGGGAGACCGAGGCGCTCAAGGCGCAGCGGTTCGACACCGAGGACGTGTGGGAGGCTGCGCGCTCGTTCGGATTCACCAGCCGCGACCAGCTCGGGCCGAACTTCCTGCAGGAGCAGGGCGCCGCGAAGATCAAGGAGGTCTCCGACGAGATCCGGAAGCTCCAGTTGACCGGACTCAGCGACGAGGCGCTGGCCGGCAACGAGGTCGTCCAGTCGCGCATGGCGCGGCTCATCAGCGACATCGAGGAGTACGGCCTCAAGGGCCTCCCCGAGCACCTGGCCGGACTCGCCAAGATCCTCGGCTACGAGAACGTCGAGATCGGCACCGGCCTGTCCACGCTGAACGACACGATCTGGAACCTGGAGCAGGAACGCACACGCGTAGAGCAGAACGCGGTAGAGGCCATCGAGAGGGAGAACAGGCGCCGCGAGGAAGCCGAACGCAGCTTCACCGAGCAGATCGAGTCGCTCGAAATGGAGCGCCGGGCCATCGAGGACGCACGGCTCGAACGCGAGAGGGAGCGGCTCCTGATCGAGGAAGAGCGCCTGATGGCCGAGAGGGAGCTTCTGAGACAGGTCACCAGCATGCTTCGGTCCCGGCCGAAGCCGCCGAAGCCGACACCGCAGCCCGCGTCGAAGCCGAAGCTCCATCCGTCGGCCGTCAAGCCTGCTCCGAAACCGAAGAAGAAGCCGAAGCCGGCTCCCGCTCCCACGACTACGACGCCTGCGCCGGCTCCTGCCCCCACGCCAGCTCCTGCGCCGGCTCCTGTGCCCGTGCCTCGTCCGCCTACCCCGGAACCGGGTCCGCATCCCGGTGGGACAGGACCGCCTGTCGGCGAGGGCGACGCGTACCAGCGAGGGTCCGGCGGGATACGGGACTTCGGCGCCGGCACCCGGGCCGTGCTGCACAACCGCGAGGCGGTCGTCACCGAGAGCTCGTGGCTCGAAGCTATCGAGCGCGCCGGCCGCGGAAGCGGCATGCGGCACCAGCAGCGCGCCGTCGAGCAGTTCTTCAAGGCGACAATGGCGTCGGTCGAGATGGAGCGGCAGGCCATCGAGGACGCGCAGCGCGTCCGGGCCATCGAGAAGCGCCACTACCAGGA
>JAAXHG010000118.1 GCA_012270995.1 Vicinamibacteraceae bacterium
GAGGCTGAAATAGAACAGACAAGTAGTTGGCGGCGTCGAGTAGATTCTGGCGCTGGTAGATCTGGAAGTGGAAGTCACGCCCGTCGTCCGAACTGGCGGTCGCGCGGAACATGCGCTGCCGGTGGACGGGATGTTCCGTCGGCTTCTCGGACCAGCGCGCGCCGGGATTGGTGACTCTCTTGGGCAGGCGAGCCAAGTCTCGTAGCTCCTCGTCGGTGTAGGATCCGCTCATGCCGGAAAAGGTGGCGGACGGGGGCGCAACGTTCAAGTTGGTCTGCCGTTCCCCGCGTAGCTCGCCGAACAGGCCACCCAAGTTGGTTGGCTTGCCTGCGGGATCGCTGCTTTCGGGGCCGTCAACGCCGACATCGGTATGCGGGCAGGCACCTCCTTCATGCCGCCAGCCTCTCATTGAGTTCGGCCAGCAGCGGGTTCAGGTCGTCGCCGAACGCCCGGTACACGCCGCCGAGCCCACCCCACTGGTTGAACGGCACGTCCTCGAAGTCGTCCGGCCTGATCCGCAGGCTGCTCGCGATGTGGTCCTTGATCGCGTCCAGCCACTTCCGCTGGGCGGGCGTGAAGGTCTGCCCGACGTGCTCCTTCTCCGCGAGCCACTCGCGGTAGCGTGCATCCACCTGCTCCGCGACCGGGACGAGCGTCCCGCCGGGATCGATCGCGTGCCTCACGATGGCCACGAAGTCCACCAGCGCGTTTCCGCCCCTGCCCGCCACCTTGTCCGGCTCCAGCGCCTCGTAGAGCCGCCACAGCCCGTTCTCTGGATCGTGGATCCCGACCGGCGGGCTCCGCAGCGCGTCCCTGAGCTCCTTGACGTGCCCGTACCGGAGCCCCGCCCGGTACGGACGGCTGTACAGGATGCGGAGCGCCTCGATCTCGTCCCTGTTCTCCTCGATGAACCGCTTGAAGTCGTCCAGCTTGGACCGTGCGCTCTCGACGGCGGCCTCGCTCTGCCCGAAGTCGAGGAGCACGTCGATGGCGTTCTCGTCGATGATCTGGTAGAGGCTCTGGGCGATCTCGATGATCGCCCTCCTGAGTCCCGGCTTGGTGAACGGCCTGAGCGCCACGGCCATGCGCTCGCGCTCCACCGTGTCCAGTTGGTCCGGGGTCGGATCGTCGTCCTCGGCGAGCCCGAACCGCTCGACAGCCGCCATGTGCGTACCCTGAGCGTCGATGCTGGTCAGCAGCGCGCCCGTGAGCGCCGCGAGGCTCGCTCCGTCCGCCTCCTTCGCGATCCGCGCCGCCTGGCTTTCGTCCACTCGTCGCCCGAGCCGCGCCAGCCGCGAGGCCAGGCTCGACACGAGACCCACGTCCGCCATCCCCATCGCCGCCCTCTGAAGCAGCTTCTCCGTGCTGACCGAAGGCCGACGCTCCAGCGGCGGCGACACCGTCTTGTCGCGCTCGCACACGCCGACCGCGTCGACGATCACGAAGTGCGTCTTGGCCTCCGCGTCCGGGGTCACGCCTTGCAGGTCGTTGGGGTCGATCACCCGGACGCCCCGGCCCTTCATCTGCTCGAAGTAGCCCGCCGAGTTCACGTTGCGCATGAACAGGAGGCATTCGAGCGGCTTCACGTCCGTGCCGGTCGCGATCATGTCCACCGTGACGGCGATGCGCGGATTGTACGAGTTGCGGAAGCTGCTCAGCAGGTCCTCGGGCGACGCTCCGGTCGTCTTCGACGTGATCTTCCGGCAGAACTCGTTGCCCTTGCCGAACTCCTCCTTGAGGATCTTCACGATGTCGTCGGCGTGGCTGTCGTTCTTGGCGAACACGAGCGTCTTCGGAACCTCCGTGCGGCCGGGGAAGGTCTTCGTGAACAGATGGTCGCGGAAGGTGCGCGCGACAAGCCGGATCTGGTCCGGCGCGACCACGTCGCGGTCGAGTTGGTTCGCCGTGTAGGTGAGGTCGGCCTCAAGTTCCGCGTGCGTCATTTCGCGGGTGCGCCGGTCGCGCTTGGGCACGTACGTCCCAGCCTCGGCCAGCACGGCTCCGCCCTCCTCGGTGATCCTCGTCTTGATGCGGTAGATGTTGTAGCCGACGTTGATCCCGTCCGCCACGGCCTTCGGGTGCGAGTAGTCCTGCACGACGTTCTGGTCGAAGAACCCGATGGTCTGCGGGCTCGGGGTCGCGGTCAGCCCGATCAGGAAGGCGTCGAAGTACTCGATGACCTGCCGCCAGACGTTGTAGATCG
>JAAXHG010000190.1 GCA_012270995.1 Vicinamibacteraceae bacterium
CCCGGTCGACCACACGGCCCCCAACGAGTCAAGGCGGGCAGGTCACGGGCATCAAAGGGGCAGCCGTACGGATCGGAGCGGGGAAGGGACATCGAGCGGGATCGGCGGACAACGAGGAAGATCCGGGAGACCGGCGACGAGGAATCCGGACGGTGAAGAGAGGACGGATCGGGCGCACGGACAGAGGAAACCAGCGAGCGATCCGGAAACGACGGAAACTGGCTCCTGCTCACAAGATAGTGGGCAGGAGCCAGCATACCCGATGTGCTACATCGGGCTGGCGGGGGGCGCCGCCCCCTCGACCCCTGGACGGAGATACGGCGCGACGCCGCGCCGGATCCAACCCGGCCGTCGACGGGGAGGCGCTGCACCGGGGGGAGAAAGTCGAACGCTGCGGCTTCGGCAGCTTCCGTCTCCGGCGTCCCGTCGCCGCTGTCAGAGCAACGCGGCGTCGAACCGTTGTCCCGCCGTCCGCGGCGGGCGGGCGTCGGGACGGCTCGCCGTGACGCGCGCGGCTAGCCTCTGCGAGCGGCGTGTCAAGCCGCTGCGCGTTTCCTCCGCTGCGCTCCGGCCCCAAGGGGTGACACGCCGCTCGCGCCGGCTCCAGGCGGGCTATGGCCGTCCGTGTCCGTCCGGCCATCGACCACTGGCCGGCCTCGACTCGGCGCTGATGGCGCGGTCGACCTAGCGCGGGGCTGTTCCTCGTTCGGGACTGGGCGGCCGAGGAAACCGACCATCCGCGGCGTTGGCCCACATCGTCGGCAACAAGGTCGAGGCGGCGTGTGCGCGGTCGGACCTGTTCGAGCGTCGGCGGGCTGCTGATGCCCGCATCGGCACTGGTAAACTGAACGATGCGCCCTTGTTCAGCGCCGCTGGCGGAGGCGTTCCCGCATCGCCTGCCGGTTCTCCTCCTGAATCTCCTTGTAGGTCTCGAGCTGCTCGGCAGTCAGCACGGCGTCGAGATCCTCAATGGTCTGCTCCCGCACGGCATCGAGATCGCGGCGTAGGCGGCGGAGTTGGCGGAGTCCGAGCCGTCCCCCCGACCGGGAGCCGTCCCGGAGGTTGATTCCGTGTTCCCGGAGCACTTCGAGCTGAGCCACGAATCCGGCTCGGAGGATCGGATCGACCTGCTCGATCTGTTCAGCGGTCAGGTTCAGACGGGCGCGCGTCTCTTCCAGGCGTTCCCGGAGCTGGGCCCCTCGCGGTTCGCGAGCCGCATCCTGTTCGGCGGCGCCGCCCAGCATCTCAGTGCCGTAGAACCCGATCATCATCTCTTCCCAGGTCTGATCGCCCCACCGCACCTCCACGGTCGGATCAGGATTCACCCGGTTGTTGGCCGAGTTGTCGTAGTGAGCCACGCCGACGAGCTTCGTACCGGCCGGCAGCAGCTTCGGCTCGGCAAGCTCGTAGGTCAACTGCCAGTCGAAGTTGTAGTTCGGCACGTTCAGCAGGACCTCTTCGGTCGCGTCCGGATAGACCGCCGTGTAGGAGAACGACTTCCCGCGCGAGTGCATGTGCGGCGTCATCGTCGTCAGCCAGGTGTCGGCCGCAAGCGTCCGCTCCGCGCGCACCACGTGGTCCTCGGCGCCCGGCGGGATCACGAAGAACGGGTTGATCAGCGCCCCGCCGCCAACCATACGCGCAGGCGGCTCGTCGGCGAAGATCAGGCCGATCCTGCTCCGGTCGGTCGTCGCTTCGCCGATCGTCGTGTAGTGCATCTGGAGTACGATCTCCGCCCCCGCTTCGATCTTCCTCGCCACCCCGTCGGGATACGTCACGCCAAGCTTGTTCGGCACCGTGCCGCCGAGCGAGCCGATCTGGCGTCCCCGCTGGCGAGTCAGGCTCGGCTCCGGTGATGGTGGGCTGTCGGGATCGGCACGCTGCAGGGTCGCGATGACGTGATGGACCACGCGGCGGTCGCCCGGCCGGATCTCCACCGCCCGGACCCACTTGTCCGCGGTGAAGTTCGTCGGCACGGTGAAATAGAGGTACGGCACCGTCGCGTTGGCCGGCAGGTCATACGGCGCGAGCATGCTCAGCACGACGTCGGGTTCGCCAATCGCCCACCCCGCTGTGAACTGTGGAACCGGTGGCAGATCCGCGGCGTCGCCCTCGGGTGCTCCACCGTCCACCCAAGCGGCTATCGTCGCGATTTCCTCCGCGCTCAGGCTCGCGTCGTTCCCGTAGGTCTGGTGACCCGGCTCGGCGTACCACGGCGGCATCTCCCGCGCCTCTACCCGCTGTTTGACGGAGCGCGCCCACGGCCGGGCATTGTCGTAGGTCGTGAGCGACATCGGGGCGAACTCGCCGGCTCGATGGCACGCGACGCAGTGCTCGTAGAAGATCGGCGCCACGTCCTTCGTGAACGTCGGTACGGCCTCCTCGGCGCCGGCCGGAACAGCCGCGACCAGTCCGAGGGTCATCAGCGCGAACAGTGTTGTACGTCTCAC
>JAAXHG010000094.1 GCA_012270995.1 Vicinamibacteraceae bacterium
CGACACGCCGACGGCAACGGCTTGTACCTCTACGTCCAGCCGACCGGCACGCGTAGCTGGATCCAGCGGCTCGTCGTCCGCGGCCGGCGGTGCGAACTCGGACTCGGCGCCGTCGCCCTCGTGTCGCTCGCCGAGGCCCGCGAGAAGGCGCTCGCCAACCGGAAGACTGCCCGCTCGGGTGGCGACCCGCTGGCCGAGAGGCGCCGCCTTCAGGGCATGCCCACCTTCGCCGACGCCGCTGCTCGCGTGGTGGAGCACAACCGGGCCGGCTGGCGCAGCGCCGCGCACTCGCGGGCTTGGCTGCGGAGTCTTGAGCGGTACGCGTTTCCGCGCATCGGCAGTCGGCCCGTCTCGGAGGTGACCAGCGCCGACCTGCTCCAGATCCTCACGCCCATCTGGCACCGCAAGCCGGAGACGGCCCGGCGCGTCCGCCAGCGCATCCGGTCGGTGCTGGAGTGGGCCGTGGCCATGGAGCTTCGAGTGGATAACCCTTGTGACCGCATCGGACCGGTGCTCGGTCCGCAGCAGGACGCCGTGCAGCACATGCGTGCGCTCGCCCATCGCGACGTGGCTGCGGCCATTGCCACCGTGCGGGCCTCCGGGGCGATGCCGGTCGTCAAGCTGGCATTCGAGTTTCTCGTGTTGACCGCGGCGCGGTCGGGCGAGGTACGGCTGGCGACGTGGGACGAGATCGACACGGAGAACCGCGTGTGGACCGTTCCGGCCACGCGGATGAAGGCGAAGCGCGAGCACCGAGTCCCGTTGTGCCGGCGGACGGCGGAGATTCTCGACGCGGCGCGGTCGCTCGGCGATGGCGGTCCGCTCGTGTTCGCGAGCCGGGGCAGGAAGCCGTTCGCCAAGACGACGCTGCCGATGCTGCTGCAACAACTGCGGATTGGCGCCGTGGCGCACGGCTTCCGATCTTCGTTCCGGGACTGGGCGGCCGAGGAGACGGACCACCCGCGCGAGGTCGTCGAGGCGGCGCTCGCGCACGTCGTGAGGAACCAGACCGAGGCAGCCTACGCGCGGTCGGACCTGTTCGAGCGGCGGCGACGGCTCATGGACGATTGGTCGGCGTATCTGGCGGGCGACGGCCGGTGAGGCGCCACGGCGCGACGTGGCGCTAACGGCTCGGACCACGGGCATCCTGCCGCTCGCCTCCGAAGCGCGCCAGGCGCGTGATCTCCCGCTCGATGATGATCAGGTGGGCGATGATCTCGAAGGCGTCGATGGGCGCGGCTTGGGCGTTCGCCCAGCGGGCGATCTGGTTCAGGTTGTTGCCGATGCGGGCGACCTGCCGGGTGCGCTCGCGCTCGACCTGAGCCGCCGCCGCGGTCCAGGTGCGGGT
>JAAXHG010000143.1 GCA_012270995.1 Vicinamibacteraceae bacterium
GGCGCCGGCGTGCTGTCGCTCACCGCCGGCGGCTCGCTCACGAGGTCCGGGCGGTACCGGGCGGAGGGTTCGGACACGGTCACCTCTACGGCCCTTGAGCAGTTGTTGGCCGTATCGGCCTCGCCGCTCACCGGATCCACGCACGCGCCGTACCAGTACGTCCCCGCCGTCGCCGGCGCAGTCAGATCGATCGACTCGCTGCTGGCGGCGTACGCGGTGATCGGCTCCACCGCGTCGGCGCCCACTTCGGTATCGGACATCGTGACCGTCGCGTCCGTGGACTGGTAGTACCGCAGCACCGTGGAGGGGACGTCGGCGTCGCCGTAGTTGCTTACGGTCGCGTCGAGCGAGAAGGCCGCGCCGGGGACGAGATTGGCATCGCTGACCGAAAGAGCCGAGACCGCGAGATCGCGCGTGCAGGGGAAGGCCGCCAGATCGCTCCTGGTCGACGCGGTGGCGCCCGGAGGGTTTCCGTGGGTCCAGCGCCGGCCATCGGGGCCGGTCACCCAGAGATTGAATTCGAGATCCGTGACCGGCGCCGCGTATGCCCAGCGATGACCGTTGATCGAGCAGCCGTTGAGCAGCTTGACCAGCACCTCGGCGTTGTCGCGGCTGAAGAACCAGAGCAGGCCGGCTTGTCCCGATGCCCAGATCCCGGCCTTCGCCTGGCCCTCCTCGCCGGCGGGCGTGCGGTAGCACATGCTGACCTCGTACCCGCCGTCGAACTGGAGTACTGTCGTCGTCGGCGTGCAGCCGGAAGCAGGCGGATCGCCGGTTTCCGCATCCGATTCGACGGCCAAGGCGGGAGTGAGGCCGCAGGCAACCAGCGCCGCGGCGCCCAGGATCGTGGTTTGCCACGGGCGACGAGCACGGTCGGGACGGCGGGGCAATTGAGCACCTCTCGGTTCGGGAGTTGTAACGGCTTTCTAGCACATTGAGAGGCTGTCCGCAGCCGAGCATTAGCCGAGCATCGACAGCCGAGGCTGGTCGACTTCTACCTGACCGGGAAGCTCCGTAACGCGTCATTTCACGAAGTTGGATCGGGAGTCCGTGCAGCTTGGTTCAGATCCTACAGTCCGCGGCGGTCCGACCGTCAGGCTTGGCCTTTTCCATCGCTTGTCCATGAGGCTATTCCGGGTTGATGGTGGAGATGCCGT
>JAAXHG010000077.1 GCA_012270995.1 Vicinamibacteraceae bacterium
CCATGGTGTACAGGCCGAGATTGCAGCCGTGGGCGAGGATCGTGGCGAGCAGTGCGCACACCTCCCCGGGGTCGACCCGCTTCTCGCCTGGCTGCTGAAAGTGAACGCTGAACCCGAGGTCGTTCTCGACCTCGATGAGCAGGTCGGCCAGCCTGATCGAACGACTGCGCGCGTCCATCCAGCGGTGCAGTTCGGCGAGGCGGTCCGCTTGCGCCGGGGCGGAGTGCTCGGCCGGGTCCGTCTTCAGACGCCACCCGTCGTCATCGAACACGACCTGCGGGTTGTCAGGGACACCCTCGAGGAACTGGTCGAAGGCATCCGACAGACGTACTTTCAATTGCTCGATCGCCGCGGCGGTATCGGCGGGGAATCCGGTACGCTCCCAGAACGCTTCGCGAACCTGTTCCCACTGCCCTCTCGGCAGGAAGAACGCCTCGAAGCGGCCGAAGTTCTTTGCGCCGTCGATGGCGAGGTTGCCGGTCTGGATCTCGTCGCGCACCTTGAGGAACAATGCGCTTTCCCAGCGGCGACGGTCGGTCACTCCGTTGCTCCGGATGAGCGGCTGCAGTGCCGGCGGTGCGAAGTCGAGCGGTGCGTGGGGCGGGACACCGCGGCGACCCGCCGCGCGGTGCTCACGGTAGACTCGCAACGCCGACAGCGTCGGCGACACGCCTTCGCCCTGCTCGTCGACAAACCTCATCCTGTTCAGAAACGGTGCGGCAAACTGGCTCAGCCCAGCGTGCCGCTCGGCGGTCTGCTCGAAGCGCGCCTTGCGGTCGCCCCGCGTCCAGTTCTCCAAGTCGGACTGATCCTCGCGCAACTGCGTCTCCGGCACGGTTGACAGCAGCCTGGCCCGCAACTCGGCATCGCCGATGTCAGGATCGAGCAGCACTGCGCCGAGCCTGTGGTAGCGATGAACGATCCGGTCGACGGCGTGGCGTTGCGCTTTGAGCATTTCGTCGAGGCGGCCCTCGACAAGCTTGCGATTGCGGTCGAGGAGCTTACCGTACATGTCGACCGCCTGGTCGAGCGTGTCGCGCCACGCCTGGTGCAGGAAGCACACCAGCGCGAGGTGGCGTCGCGGAGCCGTCATCTCGCGCACCCGGTCGGCGGACGCGATTCGCACACTATGAAACAGGATTCGCTGATAGTTGCCATTAACCCAGCCCACGTCGATTTCCAGCACGCCGGTCGCCTCGATCAAATCCAGCCTCGCCAGGAGCCGCTTCATGCCACCGACCGACGGGGTCGGCGAGTTGGCCTTGAGCTGGTGCAGAGGCGACCGCGGATGGTCCTCGGCGGCGGCGACAAGCGCATCGAGGCGGTCGCGTAGCGGTGCCGACAGACGCTCCGCCATGCGTTGCGTCAGCAGGGCGCGGGCTTTGTTTCGGGCCGCCCCCACCGCACGGCGAAGCACAGAGTCGGCCGGCGAGAGAACGTGCTCGTCGCGAAGCCAGGCGCGCGCCCGCGCCAGCAGCGAAGCGGTCCGCTCAAGCCGTAGCGCCTCGTCTTCGAGGAACCGCACCAGCCGTTCACCGGCGACGGTATCGAACGTGCGCAGACGCAGGTACTGACCGATGCGCTGCTGATGTTCGGATACCGTCTGCTGGCGGCGGGCGTAGGCGTGGACCGTCTCGGTGTCGGCTCCCAACTGCAGGGCAGCAAACCTCAGGATCTCCCCGTCAATCTCCAAGGGCGCTTGTTGGGGAAATCTGCCGAGCACACGCACGAAGGCGACCT
>JAAXHG010000031.1 GCA_012270995.1 Vicinamibacteraceae bacterium
CGAGCCAATCCATCCCGTCGCCGCCGTTGAGCTCGTCGGCGCCGCCCCGGCCGAAGAGTCCGCCCTCGACTTCGCTGGTATCGTCGTCATCCCAGTCGTCGCCCTTGCCGCCGCTCAGGACGTTAGCCTCGTCGTCGCCTTGCAGCCAGTCGGTATGGGCGCTTCCGGTCAGGTTCTCGATGCCGGAGAGCGTGTCGCCCTCGGCGTGACCGCCCTCGGCGGTCGGCATCGGCTCGCCGCGGTGCGTGGCCGCCAGGTTGATGCGAACACCCGCGTCGGACCCGCTGTAGTCCGCGGTGTCCGTGCCAGCGTTCGCATCGACCGTTCCGCCATACAGGTTGTCCGCCCCGGGGCCGCCGATGAGGGTGTCGTTGCCGTCACCACCCATGAGATCGTCGTCCCCGATCTCGCCCATGAGCTTGTCGTCGTCGTCGCCACCGTCCAGGGTGTCGTCGCCCTTCCCGCCATGCAGGGTGTCTATCCCGGCCATGCCCATGAGCTTGTCGTTACCCATGTTGCCGAAAAGCGTGTTCGAGGCCATGGCCGCTATCGCCGGTGTCTCGTCACCCGAATCTGCCGTCTCGTCTGGGTCAGTCGCCGCCACTGACGCGCCCCTGTCGTCACCGGTCAGCATGTCGGCATACATCGAGCCGCGGACGTTCTCGATGTCCGTGCCGATCATGTCGCCGGCCGCGTCGCCGCCCGCCGCCCTCGGGTTGTCGGCGGTTGCGGCGTCCGCAGCGACGCTTAGGTCGACCGTCACGGCCTCGCCCGACATGGTGTACGACGCGGTGTCCGTCCCGTCGCCGCCCATCAGGTCGTCGGCACCCATGCCGCCTTCGAGGACATCGTTGCCGTCACCGCCTTCGAGCGTGTCGGCACCCGCGCCGCCGCGGAGGATATCGTTCCCGGCACCGCCGTTCAGGAGGTCGAAGCCGTCGTCGCCATAGAGGACGTCGTCGCCACCTTCCTCAGAGTGATCGTCGTGGCCCAGCACGTCGTCGCCATCGCCGCCGCGGAGCACGTCGTTGCCGCCGCCGCCGTGGACGTGGTCGGTGCCGCCGCGGCCGTACAACTCGTTGGGCGCGTGGCTGCCGATCAGAAGATCAGCGAAGTCTGAACCCCAGATGACCTCGATGCCCGTCAGCGAGTCGCCCTCGGCGTCGCCGCCGCGCACCGGGGCGTCGTCGCCGCCGCTGCTGAAGCTCGTCCCCAGATCGACGCGCACGCCGCGGGTCGAGTCCGTGTAGCTGGCGATGTCGGTGCCCGGCCCGCCGCTCAGGGCGTCGGCTCCCGGCCCGCCGATCAGCCTGTCATCGCCCGCGCCGCCACTGAGCTCGTCATCACCCATCCCGCCCCAGAGGACATCATCGCCAGGGCCACCCGTCAGGATGTTGTCGTACATGTCTCCAAAAAAGTTCGCCATCCTTAACACTCCTTGACTTCAGCAGGCTACGCGGACCCCCTACTTTCGCTGTCCGCCGTCGTCCCGGCCCGTCCCGGACGGTGCGGTGCAAATCGCTTTTATAAATGGCTTGTCAAGGCCACAGCGTCTTTACACGTCCAGCCACTTTCGCTACAGTCCGAAAGCGAATTGGGAGTCAGATAGACAATTTCAGTCCCCAAACGAATTGGGAGCAGAATGGCGAGCCGCTGGAAAAACGAAACAAAAGCG
>JAAXHG010000115.1:0-1541 GCA_012270995.1 Vicinamibacteraceae bacterium
ACCTTCGCCATCTGCAAGTCCGACCTGTTCATGAAGTCGGAGGATGGCCGCGACGCCGAGAACGTCCTGTTCGGGAGCACGCTGTCGAACGACCGGCACAGCGGCGACGGCTTCGACTACATGATCGCCAATCCGCCTTACGGCAAGGACTGGAAGCGCGACCAGGACGCCGTGCGGGCCGAGCACGACCGTGGCGCGGCCGGGCGCTTCGGGCCGGGGCTGCCGCGCATCAGCGACGGCCAGCTCCTGTTCCTGCAGCACATGCTGGCGCACGTCAAGGAACCGGACCGGGGCGGCTCGCGGGTGGCGATCATCATGAACGGGTCGCCGCTGTTCACCGGCGACGCGGGCAGCGGCGAAAGCGAGACCCGCCGCTGGATCCTCGAGAACGACCTGCTCGAAGCGCTGATCGCCCTGCCCGAGCAGCTCTTCTACAACACGGGCATCGCCACCTACGTCTGGGTGCTGACGAACCGCAAGCGGCCCGAGCGGCGCGGCAAGGTCCAGCTCGTCGACGCCACCTCGTTCTGGGTCCTGCTGCGCAAGAGCCTGGGCGCCAAGCGCCGCGAGGTGCCGTTCGAGCGGAAGCAGGACATCCTGCGGCTGCTGGCCGACTTTGAGGACGGCGCCACCCGCAGGGTCGAGCGGGACGGCGAGGAGTGCGAGACCGTCGTCAGCCGCGTCTACCCCACCACACACTTCGGTTTCCGTAAGATTACCGTCGAACGGCCGCTCCGGCTCGACTTCCAGGCCAGTCCCGAACGGATCGCGCGGCTCGACGATGAGCGCGCCTTCGTCAACCTCGCCGTGTCGCGCAAGCGGGGCGAGGCCAAGGTCCGGGACGAGGAGGTGGGCAGGGAGCAGCAGGGCGCCATCCGAGCCCTGGTTACGCGCCTGCCGGACAAGCTGTTCCTGGACCGGGCGGACTTCGAGACGGCACTCTCTCAGGCAGCCCGAGAGGCGGACCTCAAGCTCGCCGCGCCCATTCGCAAGGCCATCCTCTCGGCCCTGTCCGAGCGCAATAACGAGGCGGAGATCTGCCGGGACCGGGAGGGTCGCCCCGAGCCGGATCCGGAGCTGCGCGACACGGAGAACGTGCCTCTACGAGAATCCGTGGAGGCGTTCTTCGCGCGCGAGGTAAAGCCCCACGTGCCCGACGCCTGGATCGACACCACGCGCCGGGACCCGCAGGACGGCGAGGTCGGGCTCGTGGGCTACGAGATCAACTTCAACCGCTACTTCTACGAGTACCGCCCGCCCCGCCCGCTGGAGGAGATCGAGGCCGACATCCAGCAGGTGGAGAAGGAGATCGTGGCCATGCTGCGGGAGATGACGGGGTGACCCCGCAGCGTTGCCGGACGACCTGTTCAGGGACTATATTTGGTCCTTGCGGGAGGTCGTAGCATGCCATTGTCCGACCGAATCAAGCCGATCAGCTACCTGAAGGCCCACGCGGCCGAGATCATCCGTACGCTCGCGGACCAGCCGGAGCCCTTGATCGTCACCCAGAACGGCGAGGCCAAAGCCGTCGTGCAAGACAT
>JAAXHG010000115.1:1612-23114 GCA_012270995.1 Vicinamibacteraceae bacterium
TCGTCGCGCGGCTTCGGAAGCCCGGGCAGGCTGACTGATGGCCGTCACGGTCCGGCTGACCGATGACGCCGCCCGTGACCTGGAAGAGGTCTTCAACTACGTCTCCCGGCGAGACGCGCCGAGTAGAGCGGAACGTGTGCTGGACCGAATAGAAGAGGCCTTCCAGGCGTTGTCCGCGTTCTCCGAGCGCGGCAGCTACCCGCGGGAACTGCTGGATCTGGGGATCCGGGAATACCGGGAAGTCTTCTTCAAGCCGTACCGGATCATCTACCGCGTGATGGACGACGGCGTTTATGTAATGGTGATCGCGGACGGACGCCATGACATGCGGGCGCTGCTGCAGCGGCGCCTGTTCCGGGCATAGCCTTGCTGGCATGAAATGTCGGCAACTGCGTAATACGTACCGTCAATTTGATCCATTCGTCCGCACTGGGCTATGCTCGGAATGTGTGTGCTTCGAACCGTAGACAACGGCCAATACCTGCCGACATCTTCAGGCAGCATACCGGGCCGAGCGCCCTCGGTCCGCAGAGCCTCGGCGCGAAGACCTTCTTCCGCCCGCGCGAGGCAGCGGAGATGGGCGTCGACTCTCGTACGCTCCGGCGACTGGTAGACGATGGATCCGTCGAACGGGTGGCGCGCGGCCTCTACCGCGTCGCGGAAGCCGAACCGACCGAGCACTACACCCTGGCCGCCGTCTGCGCGCGCGTTCCGGGCGCCATCGTCTGTCTGCTTTCCGCCCTGAGCGTCCACGAACTCACCACACAACTTCCCTGGCAGGAATGGATCGCCATTCCGCACAAGGCCCGCACGCCCCGTCTTCCCGAACTGCCGGTCAAGGTGGTCCGCTTCTCCGGCGCCTCGCTGCGCTATGGAATCCAGAACGCCGTCTTCGAAGGCGTTCCGGCACGCATCACGAGCCCGGCCCGGACGATCGTGGACTGCTTCCGCTTTCGACGGCTGGTAGGCAGGGACGTGGCGCTTGAGGCGCTGCGCGATGCGCTACGCGAGCGGAAGGCCAGTTCCGACGAGATTTGGCGCGCCGCCGAAGTCTGCCGCGCGAGGTCGCTGGTCGGCCCGGTACTGGAAGTGCTGTCGGCATGACCCCGCCCAGCGCGACCCGAAACGTCGCCGCCTCCGTCCACGGCCGCCTCCGGAACCTGGCCCACGACCAACGAGCCGACTACAACCTCATGCTCCAGCGCTACGCGGCAGAGCGCTTCCTCTATCGCCTCTCTGCCTCCCCCGAAGTAGACCGCTTTACCCTGAAGGGCGCAGCACTCTTCCGGATCTGGACCGAGCGACAGTTGCGACCGACCCGGGACGTCGACTTCCTTGCCGAGGACCGTGCCACGATTCGCACGGCCCTGGAGGCTGTCTGCCGGACCCCCTGCCCCGAGGATGGCGTCGTCTTCCACCCCGAAACGATCCAGCTAGACGACATCCGCCACGAGCAGCAGTACGGCGGCCTGCGGGCAAGGATCCGCGGCAACCTCGGCCAGACGAGGCTCCAGCTCCAAATCGACATTGGCTTCGGCGATGTAATCACACCCGAACGCGAAGAGCAGGACTATCCCACCCTGCTCGACCTGCCGGTCCCCCGACTCTGGACGTACCCGCGCGAGACGCTGGTGGCGGAAAAGCTGGAGGCAATGGTCAGCCTGGGCACAAGGAATTCTCGCGCGAAGGATCTCTGGGACGTCGCCTCCCTCGCACGCCGCTTCGCGTTCGACGGCGAGATCCTGCGAACCGCAATCGCGCAGACCTTCCGTCGCCGCAGAACCTCGTTCGGGGACGAGAGACCGTTGTCGCTCCTCCCTGGCTACTACGAGGACGCCGCGCGCTCTCAACACTGGCAGGTGTTGCGGCGGCAGATCGCTACCGACACCGACGGTCCGGCCCGGCTCGTGGATGCTGGCGAAGAACTGCGTCGCTTTCTGGGCCCGGTCTACGACAGCCTGCTCGCGGAAAGTCCGTTCACGCAGGTCTGGCCCCCCGGCGGGCCATGGCAGCCGGAGATGCAGGCTCCGACCGAAGGCGAAGGCGGTGACTGAGTTGACCGAGCTGAGGGACTTGCGGCGTTTTCGCCCGTACCCCCAATACAGGGACTCTGGCATCGAGTGGCTTGGCGAAGTCCCCATCGACTGGGAGGTACACCGCCTGAAGTTCCTTCTCCAGGAACCCCTTCAATACGGCGCGAACGAGCCCGCAGAGATGACGGACCCGAACCTGCCCAGATATATCCGGATCACTGACGTTGGCGAGGACGGCCGGCTGCGTGATGACACGTTCAGGTCCATTCCAGAGGACGTCGCAAGACCGTACTTGCTCGAATATGGCGATCTCCTGTTCGCCAGGAGCGGGGCTACTGTAGGAAAGACGTTTCGTTTCGAACCAGGTTGGGGTAAAGCAGCGCATGCAGGCTACCTCATCCGCGCTCGTCTCAAGTCACAAGCGTGCAGTAGTCGCTTCGTGCAATACTTCACGACGTCCAGAGGGTACTGGGATTGGCTGCGGAGTAACTTCATCCAGGCGACGATTCAAAACGTCAGCGCCGACCGATACTCCAACCTGGAGATACCTCTCCCGGAGCTGCGAGAACAGCTCGCCATCGCCGACTTCCTCGACCGAAAGACGGCGAATATCGATGCACTGGTGGCGAAGAAGGAGCGGTTGATCGAGCTGCTGCAGGAGAAACGTACTGCCCTCATCACCCGCACTGTCACCCGGGGGCTCGACACGAACGTCCCCATGAAGAACTCCGCCGTCGAGTGGCTGGGCGAGATCCCGGCGCATTGGCACCTCAGACCACTCAAGCGGGTCTCTCCTGAGGTCACCGTCGGAGTTGTGGTCAATCCTTCCACGTACGTCCGGACGGACGGCGTACCGTTCTTGTATGGAAGCGACATTCGCGAAGGTCGCATAGTTGCGGATACGGCAAGACGCATGAGCGAGGAAGACAGCAGGTCGCTCAGCAAGTCTCGCCTGCGCGCCGGTGACCTCGTGTGCGTACGCGTGGGTGCGCCCGGGGTTACGGCCGTCGTTCCACCGGAACTCCAAGGGGCCAACTGCGCTTCCGTTCTCATCGTCCGTCACGCCGGCACCTTCGACTCGCAGTGGCTCTGCTATGCAATGAACAGCAGGCTCGTCCGGCATCAGGTCGCACTTGTTCAGTACGGCGCTGCCCAGGAACAGTTCAACGTCGCTCACGCGGTAGAGTTCGTCGTCCCGTTGGCACCGCAGCCCGAGCAGAGGGATATCGCCGTGTTCCTCGACCACGAGACAGCCAAGATCGACGCCCTTGTCGCCAAGGTTCACGAAGCCATCGACAACCTCAACGAGTTCCGCACCGCCCTGATATCCGCGGCCGTCACCGGCAAGATCGACGTGCGAGAGGCCGTGCCTCTATGAGCTTCGAGCCGGCTTCACGGGCACCTACGCGAACACGGCCGACCTCACGCGGAGCTACTCCCGGCAGGCCAGCGGCCTAATCGATTGCGAGCACTTCGTCAGCTCGTGCTAGCATTCTCGAGGAGACCCAGAGGAGCGGTGCCATGGCGAGCTTGAGCGTACGCCGCTTGGACGGCGAGGTCTTTCGACGGCTGAAGATGCGGGCGCAACGCGACGGCCTGTCACTGGAAGAGGCCGTGCGTCGCATCCTGGCCGATGCCGTCGTGGACGTGGAGCCGGCCGGCGCGATGATCCGCCGCATCATCGGCGACGATGCCATCGATTTCGACCTGCCGGCGCGTGAGGTCGACGATCCGATCGACTTCGCATCGAGCGAATACGGCCGGGATGCCCCCGAATGATCCTGCTGGACACCAACGTGCTGTCGGAAGCCATGCGTGTCGAACCGGACGGGCGTGTGATGCGCTGGTTGGACGGACACCCTCCTTCGGTTCTGTTTCTTTCCGCCGTCACCGTCGACGAGATCCTCTTTGGAATAGAGATACTCCCGCCCGGACGGAAGCGGGCGCGCCTGGGCCGCGCATTCTCGAGGATCGTCGACGGGTTCACGGAGCGTGTCGTCCCGTTCGATGTGCAGGCCGCCGCCGAGAGCGCGAGGCTTCGCGCCGAGCGCCGGCGTGCCGGCTCGCCGATGAGCCTGGCCGATTCCCAGATCGCAGGCACGGCCAGCAGTCGCGGCTATTCCCTGGCGACGTTGAACACCTCGGACTTCCGGGACCTCGGTCTCTCCGTCCTGGAACCGCGCTGAACAGGTCGGCGGACACGACTGCGCGTCACCGTTCCCATGACTCCTGACATCTCCGAGCGGGCCTTCGAGGACGCGATCGAAGCCGCGCTGCTCCGCCACGGTCCCGACGCCGCTCGCGGCGGCGCGAAATCGGTACGGGAGTCGCCGCCGTCATACGGCGACGACCCGTTGCCCGGCGGCTACCGCAAGCGCCGGCCGGAGGACTACGACCGGGGACTCTGCCTGCTTCCGGCCGACGTCGTCGACTTCCTCCTTGCCACCCAACCGAAGGAGTGGAGAAAGCTCAAGCAGCACCACGGCGCCGACATCAAGGCGCGCTTCCTCGGCTATCTCTCGCGCGAGATCGCCCGACGGGGAGCGCTCGACGTGCTGCGCAACGGCGTCAAGGACTCGGGCTGCAAGTTTCGGCTGGCCTACTTCCGGCCGGCGAGCGGGCTGAACGAGGAACTGCAGCGTCTGCACGGGGCCAACCTCTTCGGGGTAGTGCGCCAGCTCCGCTTCAGCGAGAAGACCGACCAGAGCCTCGACCTCGTGCTCTTCCTGAACGGCGTCCCCATCTTCACGGCCGAGCTCAAGAACCCGCTCACCGGGCAAACCGTCGGGGACGCGATCCGGCAGTACAGGAACGACCGGGATCCGCGCGAGCCGCTCTTCGCCTACGGCCGCTGCCTCGCCCACTTCGCCGTGGACCCGGAGCAGGCGTTCGTGGCCACGCAGCTCGCCGGCCCCAAGACCCGCTTCCTGCCGTTCAACCAGGGGCGCTTCGGCGGCGCGGGCAACCCGCCCGTACCGCCCACCCGCCAGGGCTACCCCACCGACTACCTCTGGGAGAGGATCTGGGCTCGCGACAGCATCCTCGATCTGATTCGGCAGTTCATCCAGGAAGTCCGGGAGGAAGACGCTTCGCGCCGCGGGATGGGCAAGCGCTTCCTGATCTTCCCCCGCTACCAACAGCTCGACTGCGTGCGCCGGCTCGTGAGCCACGCCCGCAACCACGGCCCCGGGGAACGCTACCTGATCCAGCACTCGGCCGGCAGCGGCAAGAGCTACACGATCGCCTGGCTTGCGCACCAGCTCTCGGTGCTTCATGACCAGGACGATCGGCGCGTCTTCGACTCGGTCGTCGTGGTAACCGACCGGCGCGTGCTCGACCGCCAGCTCCAACAGACCGTCCGGCAGTTCGAGCAGACCCTCGGCGTGGTCGAGAACATCGACCGGACCTCCCGTCAACTCCGCGAGGCCCTGGAGGGCGGCCGGACGATCATCGTCACGACATTACAGAAGTTCCCGGTCATCGCCGACGAGATCGGTCAGCTCCCCGGCAAGCGCTTCGCGGTGATCGCGGACGAGGCGCACTCCTCGCAGTCGGGCGAGAGCACGAAGAGCCTCAAGGCGGTCCTCGACGCGGAGAGCCTGGAGGACGCCGAGCGGGCGGAGGCAGGCGCGGCTACTCCCGAGGAAGAGCTGGAAGAGCGCGTCCACGAGGAGATTCGCCGACGCGGGCGACTCCCGAACCTCTCGACGTTCGCCTTCACGGCGACTCCGAAGCCCAGGACGCTCGAGCTCTTCGGCGAGAAACAGCCCGACGGCAAGTTCAAGCCCTTCCACCTCTACAGCATGCGGCAGGCGATCGAGGAGGGGTTCATTCTCGACGTTCTCGCGAGCTACACGACGTACAAGACGTACTGGCGCCTGAAGAAGAAGATCGAAGACGACCCGCGGTACGACAAGCGGAAGGCGGAGCACCTGCTCAAGTCCTTCGTTGAACTCCACGATCACGCCATTCGCGAGAAGGTCGCCATCTGCGTGGAGCACTTCGCCGAACTCGTAGCGCAGAAGATCGACGGCCGCGCCAAGGCGATGATCGTCACGCGCTCCCGCCTGCACGCGGTGCGCACGAAGCGCGCCCTGGATCGTTATCTGGAGGAGAAGGACCACCCCTGGAAGGCGCTGGTCGCCTTCTCCGGAACGGTCGAGGACGGCGGCGCGTCGTACACGGAGTCCGGCATGAACTCGGTCGGCCGGGACCGGGCGATCGGCGAGCGGCAGACCGCCGCCGAGTTCGAGAAGCCCGAGTACCGCTTCCTGGTGGTCGCCAACAAGTTCCAGCCGGCTTCGACCAGCCGCTGCTGCACGCCATGTACGTCGACAAGAAACTCGGCGGCGTGAACGCGGTTCAGACGCTGTCCCGCCTGAACCGCACCCACCCCGACAAGGACGGGACGATGGTCCTCGACTTCGCCAACGAGCCCGACGAGATCCGCAAGGCGTTCGAGCCGTACTACGAGACCACGGTGCTTTCGGAAGAGACCGATCCCAACCTGCTCTACGAGGTCCAGGGCCGGCTGTTCGACTTCGGGGTGTTCGCGGCCGCGGACATCGAGACCTTCGCGCGATCGTACTTCGGCCGGAACGCGACCCAGGACCGGCTCTACGCCGCGCTCGAACCCGCCCGGCAACGCTTCACCGAGCTCGTCGACGAGGAAGCTCGGGACTTCCTCGGCCAACTCACCGACTACGTCCGCCTCTACGCTTTTCTCTCCCAGGTGTTGACGTTCGCCGACACCGACCTGGAGAAGCTCTACGTCTTCGCCAGACATCTCCGCCGCCTCTTGTCCCTCGGCCGAGAGGCGCTGCCCCTCGACGTGCAGCAGAACATCGACGTGGACTCCTTCCGCATCCAGCGCGCGAGCCGCGGGAGGGTAGCGCTCGAACGGCATGTCCGGCCGCTCGATCCCGCCGGAAGCAAACCCGCAGGCGGCGCCGGCGGAGAGCAACTGGAAGCCCTGTCCCGGATCATCGAGGGCCTGAACGATCGCTTCGGCCTCAACCTCACCGACGAGCACCGCGTGACGCTCGAACGGATCCGGTCCGCCCTCGACAAGGACGCCGGTCTCACCGCGAGCGCCCGCGTCAACACCCGCGAGAACGTCCGCCTCACCTTCGACCCCAAGGTCGACGACAAGATCCAGGAGATCGTCGAGACCAACTTCGAGCTCTACAAGCGCATCACCGACGACCCCGAGTTCGGCCAGGCGCTGAAGGACATCCTGTTCGAGGACTACATCCGGCGACACCGCCGAGCCGAGGAACTGCTCAAGCTCCAGGAGTCCAGGACGCTGGAGTTCAAGTCCAGCCTCCGCTGGAGCCTGAAGGAAGACCGCAAGGACGACCGGCACGTGACGCACGCCGCGCTCAAGACGATCGCGGCCTTCCTCAACACCGAAGGCGGCGACCTCCTGATCGGCGTTGACGACGACCGCAAGGTGCTCGGCATCGACCACAATCGCCTGGAGAACGACGACAAGTTCATGCGGCACCTTGCCCAGGTCGCGCGCAACGGCCTGGGCGACCGTGCCGGTACCTGCATCGATCCCGAAACCCAGATCGTCGAGGGCAAGACCGTCTGCTTGGTGGCCTGCCAGCGCAGCCCCGAGCCCGTGTATCTGCGGTGGAAGGGGCTGGAGAAGGCCAGGCGCGGCGATTTGTACGTGCGAAGCGGCCCCGGCACCGTCCGTCTCGGCGAAACGGATGCCGGGAAGTACGTCGCCAGCCGCTTCGGCCCAACGTGAGAGCCTAGCTGCCAGCGGCCGCAGCCGGCGACCACTCCGGCGAGCCCAGTCGCGTCTGGTCGCCAACAATGTCCGCCAGCACCGGCTCGATGTACCCGTAGAACCGCTCCGGGTCCTCCGACATCGGAAAGTGGCCCAGGCCCTTCATCGTCTGGTACGTCGCGCCCTCGATCTGCTCGGCAACTTCTTTGGACGCCTCGGGCGGCGTCGCGGCGTCGTACTCGCCGGTCAGCAGGAACACCCGGGTCCGCGACGTGTCGATCTCGGAGGCCCTGTCGCCCAGGTCGTGGTCGGTGCCCCAGTAGAAGAGGTCGCCCCGGAACACGCGCGGCGCGCCCTGGCTGTAGCACCAGCCGACCTCGCGGCGGAACGCCTCGGGCGCCTGGGGCGACGTGATGCCGATCATCAGCTCGCTCTTGTAGCCGTTGTTGATCTCGGGGTGGTCGAGCAGGTCGATGTTCCCCGGGTCCGACTTGATCGCCGCCTCGAGCCCGATGACGGCCTGGAACAGGCCCGGCCGGTGCAGGGCGAGGTCGAGGGCCAGGTGACCGCCGATCGAACTGCCCATGTAGACCGGGTCTTCGAGCTGGAGCTCGCTCACGAAGTCGGCGACGAAGTCGAGCAGGAAGCTCTTCGTCAGCCTGTACTCCTGCTTCCACCACTCGACGCCCGCCGGCGGCACGGACTTGGCGTGGTACGGCAGGTCGTAGGCCAGCAGGTGGAAGTGCCGGCCGATCCGCTCGTCCTCGAGCTGGTGGCGCCACTGGCGGCCGTCGGAGCCTGCGGTGTGCTGCAGCACCAGCGGAATGCCGTCCGGGTTCCCGGCCGACTCGAAGTAGACCTCGTAGGAAACGTCCTGGACTTCGAGATCCAGGTAGCGGCCGACGCGTTTCGCGAACGTGGGCATCAGGCCGCGGCCCGCCTGTCGCCGAGCAGCATCCGCTTCACGTCGCCGTTCGTCTGCTGGCTCAGGATGAAGAGGTAGAGCGTGAGGATCGGGGCCCCGAACAGGAGGCCCCCGACGCCGAGCACGAGGCCGCCCAGCGTGAAGTTGTTCCGCCAGGCCATCCAGAAGCCGGAGAGGACCAGCATTCCCATGAAGTCCAGGTTGAACTGACCGGGCCACCCTCCCTCGGCGATATCGCCGAAGAAAACGCCGAACGGGCCCAGGCCGTGTTCCATGGCGACGAACGCCGTGTAGACGACGATCACGCCGAAGATGACGCCAAGCAGCAGGCGAAAAGCGTTCATGCGGAAGCTCCCTCGGTTGGGTTGGTCATCTCGCGGAGCACCCCGACTAGCCGGCGCAGCGCCGGGTAGTAGGCGGCGTAGTCGAGTTGATCCTGGTTCAGCTCGATGCCGTGATGGACGCTGGCGAAGAACGGGTCCTGGTAGAAGGGCCGCGGCGTCTTGCGCAGGAGTTCGCGCCACTCTTCCTCCGGGCCGGCGATGAAGACGTCGGCCCGGCTGTCCGCCTCGCACGGTTCGAGCGCCGCCACGGCGCCGTCCTCGAAGCGGACGCAAACGTGCCGGTCGCCCACGCTGAGTCGCAGGCTCGCCGTCCAGTGCCGGATCGTGTAGCGGAACTCGGCGTCCTGCTCCAGGGTCGATTTGAGATCGTTCCAGGGAATCATGAGTGGATGGTACTGCGCCCCACGCTGGGTGCGCCGCGGGCGGCCAACGAAACGCGCCGCGAAGCGGCGACGACACTGCGTGACTCAACCGGCGCCTCCGACTCGCTCGGCTGCGTTCGGCGTCGCAAGCCCCTAGAATCCTGCCGCAATGCCCGACCCAGACTTCTCCACCTTCCCGCTCAAGACCAAGGGCAACCGCTACCAGGACTTCGAGGAAGGCCGGACCTTCCAGCACCACTGGGGTCGCACGCTCACCGAAGCGGACAACGCGCTCTTCGCCACGGCGACGATGCGGTTCACTCCGCTCTACTTCAACGCCGAGTACGCCCATGCCCACGGGCACGACTCGGTCGTCGTCGACCCGCTGCTCGTGCTCTGCACCGTGGTCGGCATGTCGGTCGAGGACCTCTCCGAGGGCGGCGGGCCGTTCCTCGGCGTCAACGACGTGAAGTTCCACCGGCCGGTCTACCCCGGCGACACGATCACCGGCAGTAGCCGCGTCGTCGGCCACCGCGAGTCCGGCTCCAGACCCCAATTCGGCATCGTCACCTGGGAGACGGAGGCCTTCAACCAGAACGGCGAGAAGGTCCTGAGCTACCAGCGCACCAACCTAGTCGCCAAGCGCCGGGAGAAGTCGTCATGACGCAGCTCACCGGATGCGCCGGCATTCCGGCCGCCCAGCGCTGGGGGGCCACGCCATGACCGCGACGCTCACGTCAAGCAACACCTACTTCGAGGACTTCGCCGCCGGCCAGAAGATGCAGCACGCCCGCGGCACGACGATCGAGGAGGTCGAGAGCCAGCTCCTGACCAAGCTCGTCATGAACACCGCCGACGGCCACTTCAACGAGGACCGCATGCAGAAGTCGCCCTTCGGCCGGCGGCTCGTGTTCGGGCTGGTCACCGGCTCGACGGTGATCGGCCTGGCGACCCAGGACACGGCCGAGAACGCGCTCGCCGAGCTCGGCCTCGACAAGATGCGCTTCCGCGCGCCCGTCTTCCTCGGCGACACGCTGACCGCCTACACCGAGGTGCTCGACACCCGCGACGCCGACCGCGACGACGCCGGCGTCGTCCGCTTCAAGCACTGGGGCACGAAGCAGGACGGCACGATCGTCTTCGAGGGTGAGCGCGAGGTGCTGATCAAGCGCCGCTCGCACTGGGGGTCGTAGTGAGCGGAGGGCCAGGCCCCCTCAGCGACCTCGTCATCATCGACTGCACGATGGCGCTCGCCGGGCCGTTCGGCTCGGCCATCCTCGCCGACCTCGGCGCCGACGTGATCAAGGTGGAGCCGCCGGCCGGCGACATGTCCCGCCCCTCGCCGCCCATCCCCGAGGACTTCATCCATCCGGCCCGGGGCAAGGCGGGCGTCGACGGCGGCTGCGACTTCGGCGGCTACTTCGGCAGCATCAACCGGAACAAGCGCGGCATCTCGCTCGACCTGAAGGACGACGCCGACCGCGAGACCTTCCTCCGCCTGTGCGAGCAGGCCGACGCGGTGCTCGAGAACATGCGGGCCGGCGTGATGGACCGGCTCGGGCTGAGCTACGAGACGATCCGCGAACGCAACCCGAAGATCGTTTACGCGGCGCTGCGCGGCTTCGGCGACCCGCGGACCGGCGAGAGCCCCCACTCCGACTGGCCCGCCTTCGACATCGTCGCCCAGGCGATGGGCGGCTTCGCCCACGTCAACGGCCCCCGGGGCGACGACGACCGTCCCGGAGGGGGCTACCCCGGCGGCGCCTCCGTCGGCGACCTGTTCCCCGGCACGCTGATGGCGCTCGGGGTCGTCGCCGGGGTCCACCACGCGCGGCGCACCGGCGAGGGCCAGTTCATGGACGTCGCGATGGTCGACGGCGTCAACCTGCTGTGCGAGTCCGTGTTCGCGAACTACGGCTCCAGCCTGCGCCACCAGCTCCCGCCGCGCGGCAAGCACCACCACAGCCTGTCCCCGTTCGGCATCTACGACGCGAAGGACGGCGGCGTGGCGGTCGCGGCGCCGACGCCGGCGCAGTGGGAGATCCTCTGCCAGGAGATGGGCCGGCCCGACCTGGTGGAGGACGAGCGCACGAAGAACTTCTGGTCGCGCCGCGAGAACCGGGAGTTCGTCGAAGGGGTCGTCTCCGAGTGGACCGGCGCGCACACCCGCGACGAGATCGTCGAGGCGCTCGCCGGCCGGGTCCCGTGCGGCCCGGTGCAGACCGCGGCCGACATCTTCGAGAGCCCCCACACAGCGATCCGCGAGATGGTCGCCGAAGTCGAGCTGCCGGGCGAGAACGAGCCGGTCCGGATCGTCGGCAGCCCGATCAAGTACACCGAGACGAAGACCGGCGTGCGGCGCCGGGCGCCCCTGCTCGACGAGCACCGGGACGAGATCCTCGCCCAGTTCGGCCTGGACCGAGACGGCCAGCCCCGAGACGGCCAGCCCAAGGAGTAACACGCATGCGACTGAGACGTTCCGAGCTGGCCGTGCCCGCCAGCAACCCCAGGATGGTCGAGAAGTCGGCCTCGAGCGACGCCGACCTCGTCTTCCTCGACCTCGAAGACGCCGTTGCGCCCGACAGGAAGGAAGGCGCCCGCCAGATCGCCATCGACGGCCTGAACGAGCTCGACTGGACAGGCAAGGCGCGCTCCGTCCGCGTCAACGACCACACCACCCGCTGGGCCATAGGCGACGTGATCAGCGTCGTCGAAGGCGCCGGCGAGAACCTCGACATCATCATCCTGCCGAAGGTCAAGGAACCGCGCGACATCTGGTTCTTCGAGACGCTGCTCGACGGCCTGGAGCAGAAGCTCGGGCTTGACCGCAGGATCGGCCTCGAGGCGCTGATCGAGGAGGCCGAGGGCCTGGCCAACGTCGAGGCGATCGCCACCTGCTCAGACCGCCTCGAAGCGCTCATCCTCGGCTTTGGCGACCTCTCCGCCAGCATGGGAATGCGCTTCGGCCACGAACTCGACAAGGACTACCGCTACCCCGGCGACATGTGGTCCGCCCACCGCGTCCGCATGATCGCCGCCTGCCGCGCCGCCGGCATCGACGCCATCGACGGCCCCTTCGGCGACTTCCGCAACGACAAGGCCTACCTCAAGCAGGCCACCTACGCCGCCACCTTGGGCGCCGTTGGCAAGTGGTGCATCCACCCGAACCAGATTCCCCTGGCCAACGACGTCTTCGCGCCGTCGCCCAGGGAGATCAAGCAGGCGCAGAAGATGGTCGATCTCTACAACGAGTCGGTGGCGAAGGGGGCCGGAGCCGGCGGCAAGGGGGGGCAGTTGGTGGATGCGGCTACGTTGCGAATCTACCAGCCGGTGCTGGATCGGGCGCGGGCGACGGGAAAGCTGTAGCTGCAGGCAGCAAGGATCGGGTCGATTTCAGCATCCGGACTGTCTACGGTACGGGAGGTTCCATCGATGACCCTCCCTGGAGTCCCGCATGAACACGACGGACTACGACCGAATCGAAGCCGCCATTCGCTATCTCGCCAGCAATCGCGAGAACCAGCCGGAACTCGCCGAGTTGGCGGCGCATGTCGGGCTGAGCCAAAGCCACCTGCATCGGCTGTTCTCGCGCTGGGCCGGCGTCACGCCAAAGCGCTTTCTCGAGTTTCTTACCGTGCAGTACGCGAAGAAGCTGCTCGACAACTCCGAGTCCGTGCTCGCGGCGGCCCATGGCAGCGGGCTCACCGGCCCGGGCAGGCTGCACGATCACTTCGTAACCGTGGAAGCCGTCACGCCGGGGGAGTACCGGAGCAGAGGCGCGGGGCTCACGATCCGCTTCGGCACTGGAGAATCACCGTTCGGACCCGTGTTCGTCGCCTGGACCGAGCGCGGCGTCTGCCGGGTCGCGTTCGTGGCCAACGGGGATGTCTCCGCCGAGAAGGAGGCTCTCCGCCGGACCTGGGGGCGGGCGTCGCTCGAGAGCGACGAGCCGATGGCAACAGCCCTGGCGCGGTCCATCTTCCAGGCACCCTTCGAAGCCGAGCGCCGTCCGCTCACCGTACTCGTGCGCGGGACCAACTTCCAACTGGCCGTCTGGCGCGCCCTGCTGCGCGTGCCTCCCGGGCAGGTCGTCACGTACGGTCGCCTGGCCGAAGAGGTCTGCAGCGCGAAGGCGGCTCGGGCGACGGGGAACGCGGTGGCCAGAAACCCGATCGCCTTCCTCATCCCGTGCCACCGCGTGATCCGCGCCGGCGGAAGCACGGGCAACTACGCCGGGGGCGTTACGCGGAAACGCTGCATGCTGGCGTGGGAGGCGAGTCGCCAAATCGAGCAAGCGGCGCCGGAATCCGTCCTGGTCCTTGGGGACCGGCACCAGGCCGTGTCCGCGGGGGCCCGGCGCCGGGGCCTGTAGTACGCTTCCTTCTGCCGTCGCGGCCGCCCGACGCATGACGATCGAGAGAGTCGGGGGCTGACGATGACGAGAGCGAAGAGTTCGGGAACGGAGACGGCGTGGACAAAGGGACAGGCGGCTGCCCGGCGCAAGGCACTGACCGAGGCGGGAATGGAGCGCCCGGTGGCGGAAACGCTTGTCGACCTGCTGGATGAACAGGCGACGCCGATGATGACGAGAGCGGAAGCGGATGCCCGGTTCGCGGCGATGCTGGAGCGTCAGGACGTGGCGAAGGCCGAGGCGGACGCCCGGTTCGCGGCGATGCTGGACCGCCACGATGCGCAGAGGGCACAGGACCGGGCCGAGTTCAGGGGCGAAATGGAAGCCCGTTTCGCTCAGGTCGATGCCCGGTTCGCCGAGTTGAAAGGCGAGATGCACGCCCGCTTCGGCGAGATGGATGGCCGGTTTGGCTTGGTCGAGGGGAGGATCGCGGGACTGGAAGGACAAACGGGCACGCTGAAGTGGACCTTCGGCAGCCTCATGGCCTTCAACACACTGCTTCTCGCCGTGCTGACGTACACGGTGGCCACCTGACGCAAGGCCAGCGAGAAGGCGTCTACTACGTCGTCAGACGCACCCGCTCCCCGTCGAGTTCGATCGTGGTCTTGGAGTAGGTCAGCTTCTCGACGATCTTGCCGTCCCTGAAGTGCAGCACATCGAGGCCGCGCCTGGCTTCGTGTTTGTCTTCCTGGCCCTTCTCGAACGAGGGCGAGTCGAGCTGCCAGCGGAAGAGCATCTTCTGGTCGACTTCGTCGATGAAGGTCTCTTCGGTCGTGAACTTGAAGTCTCCATGATTGGCGAACCACGGCGCCCATGCCTCACGCAGGTTCTCCTTGCCAGTGACCGAGCCTCCGTTCCAGTTCTCGAAGTAGATCTCGTCGTGAAACAGGTCCATTACTCCGTCGAGGTCGTGCTCGTTCCAGGCTACGCCCCATCTCGCGAACGCGCTGGACATTTCCTCTCGTGTCAGCATCGTTTCTTCCTCCTTGGTGACGGCACAGGCAATTCGCCGCGCGGGGAGTCTAGTCTCTTGCAGGTAGCTCCTTCCTTGGCCGCGTTGGATGCGTCCAGCCGGCCGAGCGGCTCGCTAGTGTCACGGATGGAAGTTGATCGTCACGACCCGGTAGACGGCCACAGGCTCCCCGTGGAGCGTCGCCGGCTTGAACTTGTACCGCCTCACGGATCTCGCCGCCTCCAGACCGAGTCCGTGCCGGGATCCTGGAGAATGACCGGGTGCTCGACCCTCCCGCGTTCATCGACAACGAATCCGATCACCGCAGCACCTTAGGCCCCAGCCTCACGCGCCCACGCGGTCTTCCTTGGCACATAGGAGTGAGGGTTCTTCCGCACCGGCGGTTCCAGGCCTTCGACCGGCTTGCCGCCGACATTCAGCATGTGGATCTCCCGGTCCGGATCAGCGAGGCGTAGAGCCTCGAGGTCGGCGTCGACGACCAGTCGGAGGGCGAATCCGTAGTGCTCGGCGGCATTGCTGTTTCGCTGATCGACGTAGCGACGCGCGGATGAAACGGCCACGTCGTGCAGTCCCTCCTCTTCTGCCGCCGCAGCGTGGACAGCCCAGAAGAGCGGCGGCAGTTCCAAGCCGGGATGGAGCGCCTCGAGCTCGACCATGTCGTCCAGGGCGCTGAGCGCCTCCGGCAACTGGTCCAGTTGGATGAAGCGGGTCGCTTCCGCCCACAGGCGGTCCACCTCGGCCTCCGGGGTCGGCTCTACCCGCGCCAGGATGGGCGCCGCGGCGAGCAGAAGAAGAAGGACAGGGCTGCGATTCGTCACGGGCGGACTCCCTCACGGCCGAGGCGTACGAGGTTGATTCTCGTTGATTCTAGGCCGCGACGGAAGTCAGCCTCCAACGAGAACCGGGGGCACCAGGGTGTCTTCTCGAGTACCGCTCTTTCGCACCAACGCTCCGCCCTTGATGCCTGTCGCGTAGACGGCACGTATGGCCTCGTCGCAGCTCGGGTAGGCACCGATGACCTGCTGGCCGCGAATCACCAGGTGCTGGCTCGGGTACTGCCGCCTGAGCTGGTCGACGTTCTCGTCGTAGTAGCCCCTCTCCTCCTTGAGCACAGTCCTCACGACGTAGCCTCCCGAAAACACGCTTTGGCTCCATTGCCAACAGCCGTTGCTCTCGCGCCCCACGCTAGCAGCGCGCTCCGGCAGGCCGAGTGCGAAGTGAACAACCGCCCGCAGACTTGTGGGATGTCGCCGTCAGCGGACTTGGGAGGGCTGCGGTAGCGGAGCCGACCGGGACAGGTCGACCTTCACGGTGACCCTGGCGTTGGCGTCCAAAGCGGCCAACATCTTCATCAGCCGGTCGAGCGTGAAGCGCCCCAGATCAGCGTTGCGAATGCGGGAGAAGTCCGCCGCGGCGAACCCGGTGAGACTCGCCGCCTTGCGGACGGCGAGACCACGGTCGTCCAGCACGACGATAATCCGCGCAGCAAGGACAGCCTTGGCCTGCTTCAGGTCGGCCTGGGGGTCCCCGAAGTCTCGGAAGACGTTTCCGCTTCCGTGTACAAGCTCGATGTCTTTCTCACTCATGGCAGTAGCTCCCCTCCTTAGCCGCGCGAGACGCGCCCGGACCAGGTCGACCTCACGCTTCGGAGTCCTGATCCCCTTCATCGACTTCTTCTCGAACGCGTGCAGCACCCACAGCGTGCCGGCTATCTCCGTCGCGTACACGACCCGGTAAGCGCCGGTCCGATACCGAAGGGCGATCTCGAGCACGCCCGAGCCGAATCCCCTTAGAGGCTTCGCAATGTCGGCCTTCCCTCCCTCTGCCGCGACGGTCAGGGCCGCGTTCACCCGGTCCCGGACGGGCTCGGGGAACTTCGCGTAGGTCCTGCGTGCTGCTCGAATCCACCCGACTGGCCGCGTGTCGCCGCTCACCTCGGCATGTTGTCAAATATGACTACGTTTGTCAGCCCGGGCCCGGGCAGGGCTCCAGGGCGCCTCGGCCGAAGGCTCGCCGGAACACCCAGCCGCTACGGATCGAGACCGGCACCGACGAGGAGGGACATGCACGTAGGGTGGATTCTCCGACAGATACCCGTCGGCAGCGTGCTGTCGGCTCAGGGGCTGCCCTTCTGGGCAGCCCCTTGCTTCTCTTGGTCACCCTCGGGATGGAGTTCGGGTGGACTGCGACGAACCATGAGCACAACGCGAATCCGGATTGAGCCCGGCGACCCAGCGACCTTTCCCGAAGGGAGGATCGACATCGCGAAGGTGGACAGCACGACCGAGGCAGAGATCGGGCTTGCAGCAGCGCGAGGATGACGCCGACGCGATCCAGGACGTGGCGCGGTACGGGCGGAGCAATCGGAAGGAGTAGCTGACGCCGCGCGTCTGAGGACGCTAGCTAGCGGGCCTTTCCTGACCGCGCCCGCAACCTCCCCGTCCCAAACCACACCCCCACCGCCCCAACCACCGGGTTGAGCCAGTTGAACCACGCCGGCTGCTGAGCCCCCGCGGTCGCCTCCATCATCGACACGTCGTCGGGGCGCGGTCCTGCCGCCACGTCCGGCGGGATCAGGGCATTCACCACTCCCATCACGATCACCAGGCCGATCAGGATCGTGGCGCCCTTGGCATCGTGCGCCACCCAGGCACAGACCTGCCCGCCGATGTACGCGCCCACGGGCCCAAGGACGAGCTGGACGAGTGCCCAGCCGACGGGTACCTCCCAGGAACCCGGCGCGAAGGCGCGCGAGGGCCCCACCGTCACCCACAGAAGCGAGAAGAGTATGAAGAGCACGGCGGCCATGGCGACGTAGCCGACGATGGCGGCGAGGATGTTCCTGAGCATCATGTTCCTCCCTGAGGCGACAGCCTAGCGATGGCGCTCGAGGTAGGCCCGCAGCCGCGCCGCCTCGTCGGCCGCCGCGGGATCGCCTTCCACCTGGTACTGGCGGGTACGAACCACGAACAGGTCCATGTTCTCCTCGCTGGGCGGCCTGTACCCCTCGACGATCTCCCGCACCTTGCGAGGGAAGAAGCTGCCCCAGTCCCGCCGGCGGCCGTCCACGTCGGTGAAGCCGTACTCCTTCGCCAGTCCCCAGCTTGAGAACAGGCCGCCGGTTTCGGCCCCGACGTCCGGGTCGGCGGCCAGCGCCGCCACTGCCCGCCCCACGTAGCACGGCGTCTCGGACTCGGCGAAGTACGGGTCTTTCTCGATGGCGTCCCGCCAGTTCGCCTCGGTGACCCCGAAGTGGTCGAGCACCGCCTCGGACCGCATCAGCCCCGGCGCGAGCGCCACCGCCGTCACCCGGTGCGCGTGCAGGTCGGCCGCCATCGCGTAGGCCAGCCGAATGACCGCGTTCTTGGCCAGGTCGTAGAAGAGATTGCCGCGATACCCAAGGGTGTCGCCGTCGGTGACCTCGACGACGAGCCCCGCGTTGCGCTCGACCATCAGGGGAACGGAATGCCGGCTCGTGACGATGTGACTGTGGACGGCGCGCTCCAGCAGTTCGAGCCCCTGAGCGGTGGAGAGTTCCCAGAAAGGCGCTCCCCACTCGGTCAGCGCGTCGCCCGCCCCAGATGTCGTTGACGAGCACGTCGAGCCGGCCCTGCTCGGCGCGGACGCGGCTAAACAGCCGCTCGACCTCCGCCTCGACGGTGTGGTCCGTGCGGACGGCGATACCGCGGCCTCCCGCCGCGGTCACCAACTCGGCAGTCTCTTCGATCGTCTCGGGCCGCCCGACTGTGGCGGGTCGTCCCCTCACACTGCGACCGGTGCAGTAGACGGGTGGCGCCGGCTTCCCCCAGCATCCGCGCGATGCCCCGCCCGGCGCCCCGGGTCGCACCAGCGACGACCGACACCTGGTTTAGGAGAGGCTTGTCAGGCATGAGGCTGCCGAGCCTGGCGTGCGCACGGTGATCGCTCGGAGTTCAATCTCCGTAGGTTTACTCAGAGTCTTTCCCTTCTCGCACACACGGGAAGCGTGGCGGTTACATCTTGCGCTCGATGGCTTCTAGCCGACTCGTCAAGGCATCGAAGCCTCTCTTCAAAGTCTCGTCTCGCCTGCCCGTTGAAATGGAAGACCGCGTCAGGAGCGGGGTGCGGCGGTCGTTCTCTCCCTAACAGCCATCTCTGGAACGGATGCGCATGCTTCCATAGCTCAGGAGTGAACTCGTTGAACGCTCCTTGGAGCCGACTCATCTCTTCCTCGTGCGTGACCGTCTCGCCACCAACAGGCGCATCGTGAGGGCCAAGTCGATTGATGAGATTGAGCGCGCTCTCCCGCACCTCGCCGTTCAAGCCAAGTTCAGCCATGGCAGCAGCGCGAGCCAGGCACCTGTTCTGGTCTTGAGGTTCAACGTCCCCTATAGAGCGTCGTTCGAGGTGGCGTTGTTTTGCCCTCGCCGAACACGGGGCCTCCACTCTCGAAGAACAGTGCGTACTCGGTCATGTCATCTCCCCTCCGGGGCGAAGCGACCGGGCGTCGCTTGCCACCTGTGCCAAGCGCCGAGCGCGGGCGATGTCGCCCAGCGCCTTGGCCACGAACGCGGCGTCGCCGTCCGCCTCCTCGATGGACGCCTCGAGATACGCCGCCATGTCCTCGCTCGTACGCAGGTGCTCGGCAACGTCGCAGGGTGAAGTGGCGGTCTTGGTCATGGTCTCCTCCCAAAGAGGCTACACGTCTGGCAAACCCGGACCGAGGCGGCAAGCGCGACGGGACTACCGTTCGGCCCCCGGTCGCAGGGCGCCGCACCCTCTGACCCCCAGCCCCCGCCCCCGGTTCACCCAGGACGAGGCCCGCGACGAGCACGAGCGGAGCTGGGCGGACTGTCTCGAGAAGCTCGGGGAGCTGTGCGCCGCATGAACTGCGATCGTCTCGCAGCTCTGTCAAGCGGCTCGATGAGGGCTCTGCCCGAAGTCGCCTGCGAGGATGCCCCGCATAGAAAGATCCTCGTCGGGGATCGGCCTGGCATCAAGTTGTCATCCCATTGACATCCTGACGTCCCCTTCCTAGCATCACGGCCATGAGAACGACTCTGACGCTCGAAGACGATGTCGCAACCAAGGTGCGCGACGAGATGCTGCGCACCGGCGCCCCGATGAAGCAGATCGTCAACGCCACCCTCCGGAGGGGTTTCGAGTCGCCAGGCGAGAAAGAACTCGCTACCCCCTTCACGGTAGAGGCACGTCCCATGGGGCTCCGGCCGGGGTTCGACCTGGACGACATCGGCGGTCTGCTCGACGTTCTGGACGGTCCAACCCGCCGGTGACACTCATCGACGCCAATGTGCTGCTCTACGCCTACGACTCCGAGAGTCCGTTCCAGAAGGCGTCGGCGCGATGGCTCGAGACCGAACTTTCGTCAGGCCGCTCCGTCAGCTTCGCGCTCGTCACTCTGCTCGCCTTCGTCCGCATCGCCTCGGATCGCCGCGTCTTCTCCCGTCCTCTGACGCCGGCCGAAGCCTGCTCCCTGATTGAAGGGTGGCTGGCCCTGCCGAACGCCAGGCTGCTGCAACCGGGGCCGCGGACCTGGAAGATCCTGAGCAAAGTCTGCGGCAGCGGTCAGGCCAGGGGCCCGATGGTGATGGACGCGCACCTCGCCGCACTGGCGCTCGAGCACGGCGCCTCGATCGCCACCACCGACCGGGACTTCACGCGGTTCCCGGGTATCGACCTCACGGACCCGACCGAAGCGACCTCGCACCAGGCGTGAACCAGTTCGAGCCCGCGTCGGGCCGTGCCGCCGCGCACTCGCTCTCGGCTTCGTGCAGGAGGTCGTGCCCGCCGGGGACCAGATCGACCGGGCCTGGAGCTTGCGGAGGAGATCTGCGAGTGCGCCCCGCTCGCCGTTCGGGAGATCAAGCGGGCGGCGCAGGTCTATCTCGAAGAGGGCGAGCAGGCCGGGTACCGAGAGATTCCTGCCATGCGTGCAAGGACGGCGAACTCGGCGGACTTCGCGGAGGGGGATCGCTTCGTTCGTCGAGCGTTGCAAGGCGACGTTCCAAGGGCGGTGACCGGGGCCGGTGCCCGCGGCACGGTCCGCGAGCGCCGCGCTGCCGGGCTACATCGTGGGCGCGAGCGACTGGCTGCGCTCGATCTGGCAGGACCGCGCCGCCTTCGCGGACAAGCCGGCGCTCGTTCTCCGGGGCCTGAAGGACATCGCGTTCCGGAGGAAGGAACTGGAGCGGTGCAGGTCGGCGCTTCGGGATGTCGAGGTCCGGGAGTTCGAGGATTGGGGGCACTTCGTGGCGGACGAGACGCCGGGGAGGGTTGTGGCGGCGCTTGGGAGGTTCATGGGGCGGTCGTAGCGCCGTCGCTTACGCTGACGGCATGCAGTCCCTCCGCCGCGGCCGCACCATCGCACCTGTGGCGCCGCCGGCATCGATAGCTCCTTCGGCAACTTCCGCCTAGGGCCCACCTGGAGCAGACAAGCTAGGCCGCAACCCTCGACACCCTCAGCCGGGGGCCGGCGCAAATGAGCGAAGCGTCGTTGACGCGGCGACGTTGCGGGCGGGTCGGACGCACCTAGATGTCGGTCCCAGCGCCAGCGCCGTCAAAGAGATGAGCTTGCCCCGGTTTCGTGGACACTTCATCCTTGGAGGAGGAGGCGCCCACGATGGCAAGATCAAGACCCCGGTATCCGGCAGAGTACCGGCGCCAGATGGTGGATCTGGTCCGGTCCGGGCGAGCCCTCAGCGCAGTCGATCCGCA
>JAAXHG010000129.1 GCA_012270995.1 Vicinamibacteraceae bacterium
ATCACTTCTCATTGGACAGCTCTTGTCCTTGACGGCGAAGGGTCGACTGGTGCATAATCCGCCGTTCCCGGGGTGTCGTGCGTCGGCACCCGCGGCTGACTCACCAGGAAGAGGACGGATATCTGGCTATGCCGGTTGTGCAGGTACGCGACGACGAGAGCTTCGAGAATGCGCTCCGCCGCTTCAAGCGGAAGTGCGAGAAAGAGGGCATTCTGACCGAACTCAAGAAGCGCCAGCACTTCGAGAAGCCGTCGGTCAAGCGCAAGCGCAAGGTGATGCAGGCGCGCAAGAAGATGCTGCGCAAGCTGGCCGAGGAGCGCCGCGCCGGCCTGGCCTGATCCGCACCGCGCACGGGCGCGGAGCGACTGTCGGGCGGGGTGTTCCGCGCCCGCCGGATCCGCGAACGCGGATCGGCCACACAGATGAGTTGCTGCAACAGTGCGACCTCGGAGGCGCTGGAGTTTCCGGCGTTGCTCCGCGTGGTCGCGGGTCTCGCCGTGACCGATGCGGGCGCACGGGCAGTTCAAGCCACTTCTCCCGTCTCCGACCCTTCCGAGATCGAGCTTCGCCGGGTCCGCTACGCCGAGATTGCCCGGGAGCTGGCGGAGGCGGGCGCCCTGGTGCCGGTGCTCGACCAGGAACTCGTGGGGCTGCGGCGCCAGTTGGAGAGCGACGGTCGCGGGCTGGGTGGCCCCACTCTGCTCGGTCTGGCCGCCGTGATCGAAGCCTGCGAGGAGGTCCTCGAACGGCTGGGAGACCTCGAAGAGACGCCGCGGGTCGCGGCGGAGGTCGACTCGCTCCGCGCCCTGGAGGCCGACGCCGCGGAAAGCGCCGGATCCGGCGAGCCGATCGGTTGCGCCGCCCTGGCGGCGCGCCTGCGCCGCAGCCTGGACCGTAGCGGCGCGGTGCGGGACGATGCGTCGCCCCGTCTCGGCGGGCTGGTGCGGGACGGCCGCCGCACCCAGACCCAGGTCGAGACGCGCATTCAGGCCTACGCCAGAGAGCACGGTCACAATCTGGCCGACGATTCGACGCCCCTGCGCGGCGGCCGGTTCTCCGTGCTGCTGCCATCCGGCAGCCGGGGTCGTCTCTCCGGCCTCGTGAGAGGTCGCTCGGCCTCGGGCCGCAGCTTCTACTTCGAGCCCTCCGAGGTGGTGGAGGGAAACGACGAACTGGAGCGGATCGCCGCCGACAAGGAGATCGAGCGGGCCCGTATCGTTGCCGAGCTGGTTCGCCAGGTGCTGGCGCTGACCCCGGCGATCATCGCCAGGATCGACTTCCTCGCTACCGTCGACGCGGCGCAGGCGGTCGCGCGCTTCGCCGCCGTGGTCGGCGCCGGGTTGGCCGGCACGGTACCTGCGGAGCCGAGCGCCCCGGCCGCGGCGCTCACGATCCGCGGCGCCCGCCACCCGCTGCTCGATCCGCTGCTCGCCGACCTGAGAGAGGAGACCCTTGGCGCGGCCGGCAACCGCGGTGACGTGGTGCCGCTCGACCTGGCGCTGGACGATCACCGGACGATGGTCCTGACCGGACCCAACGCCGGCGGCAAGACGGTGGCGCTCAAGACCGTCGGTCTGCTCTGCCTGATGACCCAGGCCGGCCTGCCGGTACCGGCCGCGGGCGACAGCCGGTTTCCGATCTTCGACCACCTCGTCGCGGTGGTTGGCGACGATCAGAGCGTCCTGGGCGAACAGTCGACCTTCAGCGCCCGCCTGCTGCGTCTGCGGGAGGTATGGCGGCACGCCGGACCGCGCACCCTGGTCCTGCTCGACGAGGTGGGCGCCGGAACGAATCCCGAAGAGGGGGCCGCGCTCGGGATCGCCCTGCTCGAAGGGCTGGTCGAGAGCGCCTCGCTGGGGATCCTGACGACCCACCTGACCCAGCTTGCCGCCGCCGCCCTCGAATCCCAGGCGGCTTCCTGCGCGGCGATGAGCTTCGACCCGGAGAGTGGCCTGCCGACCTACCGGCTGGTCATCGGACCTCCGGGAGGCAGCCGCGCTCTGGCTCTGGCCCGGCGGCTCGGCCTGCCGGCGACCTGGCTGGAGCGCGCGGAGCACTTCCTGGGCTCGGAGCACCAGCAGTTGAGACGGGTGCTGGAGCGCAATGAGCGGCTCCGGGAACGTCTGGTCGCGCGTGAGGCGGAGTTGGACCGGTTGACCGCCGAGACCGAGACGGAGCGTAGTCGCATCGAGGTCCGCCAGGCAGCGCTGCGGGCGGCCAGGAAGAAGCTGAGCCAGGCGATCGGGCGCGAGGTGGACGACCTGCGCCGCGCGAACCGCCGGCGCCTGGACGAAGCGCTCGCGGAGTTGGCCGGGCAGCCCCGTCCGGCCAAGCGGGCCTTCGCCCGGGCCGCCGGCCGCCTGCACCGGGAACTCGACCGCGATGCGTCCGCGGCGGCGAACCGCGCCTCTGCCGGCCCTGCGGAGGAGGACCCCGAACCTGCCGCGCCGCCCGAGCTGCCGGGTGCCCTTGTGGCAGGCGCCCAGGTGCGTCACGGTTCGCTCGGCTGGGTCGGAGTCCTCCAGGACATCGGCGGCGATCGGGCGACGGTCCTGGTGCGTGGCAAACGGGTGCGGACGGCCACGGCGGCGCTTCAGGCCGTCGCGACGGCGGAGCCGGCCGCGTCGTCCAGGGTGCGGGTCCGGGCGTCTTCCGCGCCGGCAGTCGAGTCGGAGTTGATGCTGATCGGTCAGATGGTCGAGCCCGCGCTCGATTCCCTCGACGTCTACCTCGATCGGGCCCTGGCCTCGGGCCGCGAACGGGTGCGGGTGGTCCACGGCCACGGCAGCGGACGCCTGCGCCGGGCCGTCCGTGAGCATCTGCGGGGACATCCGGCCGTCGCCGGTTTCGATCCCGCGCCGCCGTCCGCGGGCGGCGACGGCGCGACCGAAGTCGTGCTGCGGTAGCGCGCCGACACCTGCCGCTCGCCGCTGTAGGATGAGCGGTCGTGCCACGGCGTTCGAGGCTTACCGACGAGGCGCTGGACGCGGTGCGCGAGGCGGTCGATATCGTCGACATCGCCAGCGAGCACACGAAGGTCGAGCGCCGGGGCCAGCGTTTCGTCGCGCTCTGTCCCTTCCACAAGGAGAAGACGCCCTCCCTGTCGCTCGACCCCGAGCGGAAGCTCTACTACTGCTTTGGCTGCGGCGCCGGCGGCGACGCCCTCGGCCTGCACATGGAGCTGACCGGAGACAACTTCGCCACGGCGGTCGAGCATCTGGCCAACCGGTACGGGATCCCGTTGCCGCGGGCGGCGTCGGTTCCCGGCGAGGAGGGACGAGCGGACCGGGCCGAGCGCATTCAGGCCGCGCTCGATGCCGCCTACGCCTTCTTTCGCGCCAAGCTGCGCACCGAGGCCGTACCGCAGGACTACCTGCGCCGGCGGAAGGTGCCGCCGGAGGTGATCGCGCGCTTCGGTATCGGCTTCGCGCCGGATGGATGGCAGACACTGGTTCAGGACCTCGGCCGGAGGCTGAAGATGCCCGACCTGGAGGCTGCGGGTCTGGTTGCGCGCAGTCCGAAGAACCCGGATCGCCCGTACGACCGGTTCCGGAACCGGCTGATGTTCCCCATCCGGTCGCCGCCCGGCCGTCTGCTGGCGTTCGGCGGCCGCACCCTCGGCGACGACCAGGCGAAGTACGTCAACACGAACGAGACCGACCACTTCCGGAAGGGTACCCTGCTCTACGGTCTCGACGTTGCCCGCCGCGGCATCCGCGAGCAGGGCCGCGCCCTCCTGGTGGAGGGCTACTTCGACGTGATCGGCGCAGTCCTTTCCGGGATCGACTGGGTGGTGGCGAGCATGGGAACCGCGCTCACCGGAGAGCAGGTACGCCTGCTCTCCCGCTACACCGACGAGGTGGTCCTGGGCTACGATGGCGACCGGGCCGGCATCGAGGCTGCGCGCAAGGCGGCGTCGCTGATGCTCGAGGCAGGCTTGGTGGTCCGGCGGGCCCGCTTTCCGGCCGGCCAGGATCCGGACTCGCTGCGGCGCGACGAGGGGCCGGAGGCGGTCCGCGGCATCGTCGACGGGGCGCGGGACGCGGTGGAGCTGGAGATCGATGACCTGCCGACCCGGGGTCAACTCGATCCCCGGCTGAGGGCCCGGGAAGCCGCGCGCGTCCGGGTGCTGATCGACCGGGTCAAGGACCGCATCGCGCGCCGGGGGTACTTCGAGCAGGCCGCCGAGCGGTTGGGGGTCAAGGTGGAGGTGCTGCTGCGTGAGTCGGCAGCCGCGGCAGAGCGCCCGCGGGATGCCGGCGGCAAGGAGGCGCCGGCGGCTCGGAGGCCCCCGACGACATCTTCGATCGAAGAGCAGGTATTGCGGCTGATCATCGCCGCCCCGTCGCTCGAGGGCATCGACTGGCCGGACGAGGACGCCTTCTTCGATCCGGCCCTGCGAGCCATCTACCGAGCCGTGCGCCAGCAAGTCGAGGCGGGCATTGACCCCATCGACTCATCGGCCCTGGTCACGGCGCTTGGGCGGCGCTCCGACGCCGGCAACGGGACCGATGTACCTGTTGACCGCATCGCCGGCCTTTTGTTACAACGGTCGTCTGCCTTCTTTGAACCGGAACTCCGAATCAGTCTCGCCGAGCTGGGTCGGCGCTTCGCCAGACAGCGACTCCACCTGCTCGCTCGGGAGATCAACCGCGCCCAGCGAGAGGGCGACACGGAGGCTCTGCACCGCAAGATCGAGGAGAAGCAGAAGCTCAGCCGTGCTTTGTACCGGCCGAGAGACTGAGGGTGTGCCGTGGCCCTGAACATCGCAGCCGTCGAGACCGGTCCGACCGAGCCGATCGAACACCGTCACAGCTCGGTGCGAAAGGTCTTCGCCCTCGGCCGCGAGAAGGGCTACCTGCTCCACGACGAACTCCAGGATCGGTTGCCGGACGAACTCCTCGCCGAATCCAGGGAGATGGACGAGGTCAGGGTTCGTCTGGGGGCGCTCGGCGTGGACCTGATCGGTCGCCCCGCCGTGTACCTGAACGCGGTGGAGCCGGACCCCGCCCCGCTCCTTTCCGGGGTCGATCGGAAGGAACCGGAACGGCCCGCCTTCGTCAGTCAGGATCGGACGACGGACCCGGTGCGCGTGTATCTGCGCGAGATGGGACGCGTGGAACTGCTCGATCGCGAGGGCGAGGTCGAGATCGCGAAGCGGATCGAACGCGGGGAGTGGATCGTCTTCGAAGCCCTGTGCGACAACCCGGTCGTGCTCGGCGAGCTCCTGCGGATCAACGAGCTGGCGCGGCGCGACCACCGGTTGATGCGCGAGTTGCTGACCGACGGCGGCGTCAGCCTGGACCAGAACGCCAACAACCGGATCGCCAGGAATCTGGCCATCTTCCATGCGATCGACGAACTCGATCGCAAGGTGCGTCGGCTGCGGCGCCAGGGTGACCGGTGCCGGCGCGGCGGGGAGCGCTACCTCGAGATCGAGCGTGAGATCGACCGCACCGCGGGCAAGATCACCGAGCAGATCCGCTCGATCGAGTTGACGGCGCAGACACGCAGCCGCCTGGTCGAGATCCTCAAGCAGCTCTACGCCGAGATTTCGCGCCACGACCGGGACATCCGCCGGGCGCAGATCGCGCTCGATCGGGAGCGCGACACGGAACTCGGCGCGCTGCAGCGACGCCGGATCGAGAAGTACCGCGCGCGTCTCCGGGCGTCGGAGGAGCGTTACGGCACGACCCTCGCGCAGGTGACCGCGACGCTGAACAAGGTACGGCGAGGTGAGGCGATCTGCGAGCAGGCGCGCTCCGAGATGATCCTGGCGAACCTCCGTCTGGTCGTGTCCATCGCCAAGAAGTACACGAACCGCGGGCTGCAGCTCCTCGACCTGATTCAGGACGGCAACATCGGGCTGATCCGCGCGGTCGAGAAATTCGAGTACCGCCGCGGCTACAAGTTCTCGACGTATGCGACCTGGTGGATCCGTCAGGCGATCACGCGGGCGATCGCCGACCAGGCAAGGACGATTCGCATCCCGGTCCACATGATCGACACGATCAACAAGCTCACCCGGACCACCCGCGCGATGGTCCAGGAACTGGGCCGGGAGCCCACCGTCGCCGAAATCGCCGAGCAGATGGACATGGAGGTGCCGCACGTCCGCGAGATCATGAAGATCGCGCAGGAACCGATCTCGCTCGAGACGCCGATCGGCGAAGAGGCGGACTCCTCCCTGGGCGACTTCATCGAGGACGCGAGCGCCGTCTCGCCACTCGACACGCTGTTCCTGAAGAACCTCAGCGAGCAGACCGCGGCGGTCCTGCAGACGCTGAGCCCGCGGGAGGAGCTCGTGCTCCGGATGCGCTTCGGCGTCGGCGACGGCGCGGATTCCACGCTGGAGGACGTGGGGCGCTCGTTCCACGTGACGCGCGAGCGGATCCGGCAGATCGAGTCGAAGGCGCTCCGCAAGCTGCGTCATCCGAGCCGCTCGGGGCAACTGAGCCCCTACCGCAACCGCCTGTAGCGGCCCACCCGCGCGTGAAGAGCGGCCGGCCTCGGCAAGGGGGTGACGGCGGCCCCGACGGGGCCGCCCCGCGCGGAAACCGCAGTCCGGGCACGTGCAGGCGCCATGCGTCGCATGCCTGATCCTTAGGCTTAGGCGCGGCGGCGACAAGCACCAGCGGATGGCGACCGGGCGGCGCTGCTCACCGACTCTCTATGGTGGGCGCTTGGCAGGGGCCTCGGAACCTAGCCCGCAAATTGCACCGATGTCCTACTGCGGCCGCGGATCCGCTCGCTGTAGCGGGCCGTACTCCCTCAGGCCGCTTCGACGTACTGCAGTACGCCTTCAGCGTTCCCTCAGTCCGTGCGCCCCGCTACAGCGGCGTCTACGCGCCCTCGCTACGAACCTCGGTGAAATTTGCGGGCTAGCGACGACGACGGCCGAGAAGGGGACTGCTCAGGTCCAAGAACTGGCCGTCGGTTCGGCGGGAGGTCGTGCCCTGGGAGATTGCCGCGATGCCTCGGCCCGGAAGGCTCTCCGCATCGAGCGGGAGCGAAGGTGCCGCCGAGCGACAAGACGAGCAGCGAGATTGCCCTCCGCGTTGTGTCGCCTGGGTCTCGAGCGAACGTCGTCGGGCGAGCTTCTGGCGTGGTGCCGCATGTACCGGGCGATCGAGAAGCTACTCGACAGCGGCGTGGCACTTGCCGCAAGGCGGAACGGGTTCGGGTGAAGCGTCAGGCGGCAACCTCGCGAGGTCACCGACGCCGCGAACTCGACCAGCCCCCTCGACGGTGTGCTTCTGCTCCCCGAGACCTTGGAGGGTCCGGGGTTTGACAGTCGGCTTGAAGCCTCCCTAAGATGAACCCTGTGTCGCCCGCCGGTGTTTGCCTTGAGACGGATTCTTCCTCGGTAGCTCAACGGTAGAGCGTTCGGCTGTTAACCGAAATGTTGGGGGTTCGAATCCCTCCCGAGGAGCCACCGCTCGTGGCCTGGACGGTGAGGCGGGACCGCTTCTCGCTCTCGACCGTGACGAGGTAGTTGAGATGGTCGAGGTTTCGGAGGAGTTTCTGTCAGCCAATCGGCGCGTCGTTCACCGGCGTCTGAGCGTGGCCAGGCTCTACGAGGAAGCGGTTCGGCGCGACGAGGCCGCGATCGCCGCCGAGGGGCCGCTTGTCGCGTCGACCGGGGAGCACACGGGGCGGTCTCCGAATGACCGGTTCGTCGTGCGCCGCGCGCCGTCGGCGGACCTGGTGGACTGGGGGCCGGTGAACAAGCCGCTCGCGCCGGAGCACTTCGACCGCCTCCGCCGCAAGATGCTGGCCGCTGCCGCAGACCGCGACCTGTTCGTGTTCGACGGTTTCGCCGGTGCCGATCCGGCCTGCCGCCTGAACGTGCGGGTGATCAGCGAGCGCGCCTGGCACAGTCTGTTCGTCCGCAACATGTTCCTGCGCGCGGCGAACGACGCGGAGCTCGAGGACTTCAAGCCGGACTACACCGTCGTCGACATCCCCAGCGTTCTGGCCGACCCGGAGAGCGACGGCACGAACAGCACGACCTTCATCGCTCTCGACCTGGAGCGGCGCCTGACCCTGATCGGGGGCAGCGAGTACGCCGGCGAGATGAAGAAGTCGATGTTCAGCGTGATGAACTTCCTGATGCCTCAGCGCGGGGTGCTGAGCATGCACTGCAGCGCGAACTACGGGGCCGACCGTTCGGACTGTGCCCTGTTCTTCGGTCTCTCGGGTACCGGCAAGACGACTCTCTCGGCCGATCCGGAGCGCACCCTGATCGGCGACGACGAGCACTGCTGGTCCGACCGCGGCATCTTCAACATCGAGGGCGGCTGCTACGCCAAGGTCATCCGGCTCGATCCGTTGGGCGAACCGGAGATCTACGCCACCACCCGGCGTTTCGGAACGGTGCTCGAGAACGTCGTCTTCGATCCCGAAACGCGGGAACTGGACCTCGACGACGACTCCCGCACCGAGAACACCCGGGCCAGCTATCCCCTCAGCCACCTGGAGCACGTCGACGTCGGCGGCAACGCGGGGCACCCGACGTCGGTCGTCTTCCTGACTTGCGACGCGTTCGGCGTGCTGCCGCCGATCAGCCGGCTCGACGAGTCGCAGGCGATGTACCACTTCCTCTCGGGCTACACGGCGAAGGTCGCCGGTACCGAGCGCGGCGTCACCGAGCCGTCAGCGACCTTCAGCGCTTGTTTCGGCGCCCCCTTCATGCCGCTGCCGGCGTCGACCTACGCGGAACTGCTGGGCGAGAAGGTCCAGCGCCACGGCGTGGACGTCTGGCTCGTCAACACCGGCTGGATCAGGGGGCCCTATGGCCAGGGCAGCCGGATCAAGCTGGCGTACACGCGGCGGATGATCAACGCCGCGCTCGACGGCAGCCTGACGGACGCGCCGGTCCGCACCCATCCCGTGTTCGGTCTCTCGTACGCGACGGTGGTCAACGGCGTGCCGGGCGACGTGCTCGACCCGCGACAGGGCTGGAGCGACCCCCAGGCGTACGATCAGTACGCGCGCCGGCTGGCCCGGATGTTCACTGAGAACTTCGAAGGGCTGGGCTGCAGCGCCTCGGCGGCCGTGCAGGCGGCGGCGCCGCTCGTCGCGGTATGAGGTCGGCAAGGAGAGTCGGATGATTCCTGTCAAGACCGCCATCTCGGAGAGCGGCCGCGCCCACGTGGACGGGATGGAGGCCTACCGCCAGCTCTACCGGGAGTCGATCGAGGATCCGGACGGCTTCTGGCTCGAACAGACCCGTTCGCTGGACTGGTTCACCGAGCCCCGGTCGGCGGGGCGCTGGGACTTCGAGGCCGTCGACTTCGCCTGGTTCGAGGACGGCGTGCTGAACGCCTGCACGAACTGCGTCGACCGCCACGCCGCCGTCCAGCCCGACAAGACCGCCCTGATCTGGGTCGAGGACGAGCCGGGCCGCTACCACCGCATCAGCTACCGCGAACTGAAGCGGAACGTCTGCCGGATCGCCAACGTGCTGATGTCGCTGGGGATCGGGCAGGGGGACCGGGTCTGCATCTACCTGCCGATGATCCCGGAGCTGGCCTACACGATGCTCGCCTGCGCCCGGATCGGCGCGGTGCATTCGGTCGTCTTCGCCGGCTTCTCCGCCGACAGCCTGCGCGAGCGCATCGTCGACGCCGGTTGCCGGCTGCTGGTGACCGCGAACGAAGGCCTGCGCGGCGGCCGGACCATTCCGCTCAAGGCGACCTGCGACCGGGCCGTGGAGGGCCTCGACCTGGTCGAGCACATGCTGGTCGCGCGGCGCACGGATACCGAGGTGCCGATGACGCCGGGGCGCGACCTCTGGCTTCACGAGGAGACGGCGAAGCAGCGGGCGACGGCGCCGGTGGCGCGGCTCGACGCCGAGGCGCCGCTCTTCGTGCTCTACACCAGCGGTTCGACCGGCAAGCCGAAGGGCGTGCTCCACACGACCGGCGGCTACCTGCTCTACGCCTCGATGACGCACCGGCTGATCTTCGATCACCACGACGACGACATCCACTTCTGCGCCGCCGACATCGGCTGGGTGACCGGTCACAGCTACGTCGTTTACGGCCCGCTGGCCAACGGCGCCACCAGCGTGATGTTCGAGTCGGTGCCGACCTACCCCGACCCGGGCCGCTACTGGCAGGTTGTCGACGACCTGGGGGTGACCCTCTTCTACACAGCGCCGACCGCGCTGCGGGCCATCGCCCGCGAGGGCGACCAGTGGGTCACGGCCTACGACCGGGGCTCGCTGCGGGTTCTCGGTTCGGTCGGCGAACCGATCAACCCCGAGGTCTGGAACTGGTACCACGACGTGGTCGGAAACGGGCAATGTCCGGTCGTCGACACCTGGTGGCAGACGGAGACGGGCGGCATCCTGATCACCCCGCTGCCGGGCGCCACGCCGCTCGAACCGGGTTCGGCGACCCTTCCGTTCTTCGGTGTCGAGCCGGTGCTGGTCGCCGCCGACGGCAACGAACTGGAAGGCAACGACCGGAGCGGCAACCTCTGCCTCAAGCGTTCCTGGCCCGGGCAGGCGCGGACGATCTACGGCGACCACCAGCGCTTCGTCGAGACGTACTTCAGCACCTATCGGGGCATGTACTTCACCGGCGACGGCTGCCGGCGGGACGAGAACGGTTACTACTGGATCACCGGCCGGGTGGACGACGTGCTCAACGTGTCGGGGCACCGGCTGGGCACGGCGGAGATCGAGAGCGCCCTGGTGGCGCACGACGCCGTGGCCGAGGCCGCGGTCGTCGGCTGCCCGCACGAGATCAAGGGCGTCGGCATCTACGCCTACGTGCTGATCACGCCGGAGGCCGAGAGCCGGGAGCGGACGGAACTGGTGGCCGAACTGCGCCAGCAGGTGCGCACGGTGATCGGGCCGATCGCCACGCCGGACCACATCCACGTCGCGGGCGGCCTGCCGAAGACCCGCTCGGGAAAGATCATGCGCCGCGTGCTGCGCAAGATCGCCGCCGGCGAGTACGAAGACCTCGGTGACGTGACGACCCTGGCGGAACCCGCCGTGGTCGACGGCTTGGTCGAGGACCACCGCGCCGCCTCCGGCTGAGTCCTGCCGCCTGTCCGACGGCTACACTCAACCGGAGGCATGACTGCGAACCCGGACAATTCCATCGGCAACTCCGGTGCGCCGGTCAGGCTGCTCCTGGTCGCCGCCTGCGTCGTCGTTCTGATCGCCGGGCTGAAAGCCGCGTCCCCGCTGATCGCGCCCTTCCTGGTTGCGGTCTTCGTCGCCACGATCAGTTTGCCGGTGCTGACCTGGCTGCGGCGCCGGCTGCCGGTCGTCGTCGCGGTGCTGGGGACGATCCTGATGGACGTGCTCGTGCTCGCGCTCGCGGCCTACGTGATCGCGACCACGGTGAACCAGTTGGCCAGCCAGACGGACGAGATCCAGGCAACCCTGACGGAGCTAGGGGTCGACGGCGTGGAGTGGCTCGAAGCACGAGGGCTTCCCGTGGACCGCTGGCTGGCCGATCCGGGCGAGAACGCCAACGGCGTGCCGTCTGCCGAGACCGGCGTCGAAGCGCCGGGCCAAACCGGGACGGCCGCGCGGGACACGCCCGCCCGCGCCGTCGACGAGCAGGCTCTTCCCCGAGCCGTCCTGGCGCTCTTCGATCTGAGTTCACTGGTCGACGTCGCCAACCGGACGCTGAGGACGACGGCGGCCGTGTTCTCGTCGCTCGTCATCATCTCGCTGATCGTCGTGTTCATGCTGTTCGAGGCGGCGACCTTCCGGCCGAAGGTGCGCATCGCCTTCGGCGGCGCGGGAGCGGAAGAACGCTTCGACCGGGTGATGCACGAGATCCAGCACTACATGGGCATCAAGACGGTCGTCAGCCTGGTGACCGGACTCCTGATCGGGGCCTGGGTCGGCGTCCTCAGGGTCGACTTCGCGGTCTTCTGGGGCTTGGTCGCCTTCATCCTGAACTTCATTCCCAACCTCGGTTCGATCATCGCCGCGGTGCCCACCACGATCCTGGCCCTGGTGCAGATCGGGCCCGGACGGGCGCTGCTCGTCGCACTTGGCTACCTGGTTGTCAACATGGTGATCGGGAACTTCATCGAGCCGCCGCTGATGGGCCGCCGTCTCGGTCTCTCGGCGCTGGTCGTCGTGTTGTCCCTGGTGTTCTGGGGCTGGGTCTGGGGGCCGATCGGAATGCTGCTTTCGGTGCCGCTGACCATGGTCGTGAAGATCATGCTCGAGAACACGGAGGAGTTCCGCTGGGTGGCGGTGCTGCTCGGCGACAGCCGGGCCGCGAAGCGCCTGGCGACGGCGTCCGGAGGGCGCGGAAAGCAGTGAGACCGGTCCGACGCGGCCGGCGGGGCTCCGGCCCTTACAGCAGTCCGGGGATAAGCGCCCGCCGGTTCGAGGGGTAGTCGGGGAATCTCTCCCGGTACCAGCGGTGCCGCCACAGCGCGCGTGGCAGCAGATTGGCGGCCGTCCATAGCGCGAACGCCAGTCCCGGCAACGACCAGGTCATCAGCGCGAAACCGATCCACTCGACGATCTCCCCTGTCAGGTTGGGACACGAGACGTAGTCGAAGGCGCCGCCGCGGGGCAGAATGGCGCCTCCCGAGGCCTTGGCCCGCAGCGATGACAGGCGGTAGTCGGAAGAGATGTTGAGAATCGCCCCGAAGACGAAGAGCGCGGCGCCGCCCAGGAAACGCGGGTTAGAGAACCAGTCCCCCGGATAGTCGGCAAGCCGGGCCATGAACCAGCCCAGGAGCGCACCGTTGACGAGGTTGAAGGCCGCACCGGCGCCGGCGGTTGCAACGGGGAACGGGCGTGCCTGACGCTGGACGAGCAGTGGCCAGACTAGCGTGCGGTGAACGTAGTGTGCCAGCCAAAGGGTGACAAGGACGTCGCCTGCGAGGCGCCGTTGGCCGGCCGCGAGGTATACCGCCGGAAAGACGAGCATGGCGGGTAGCTCCATCCAGAACCAGCCCCAGCGGGCGTCGACGAGGGGACCCTTCGGCTTCCCGCCCAGCCGGCCGGTTCCGTCCCTGCCCACCAGGCCGTAGACCAGCACCGGCACGGTCAGCCCGCACCAGATCAGGACGAGTGTCTGGAACCAGTGCATGTTCAACGGGCTGCCCCGTGGGCGGCGGTGCTCTTCAGGCTGGAGACGTGACCACGAGTCCTGCCTCACTCGCCGCGTCCGCGAGGCGCCGGTCGTAGGTGACCAGGGCGCCGAGGTCGTCCAGGGAGAGGGCGGTGGCCAAGTGGATGGCGTCAAGGCTACCTAAACCTGGCGGATCGAGCGCCGCCGCCTGGGCGAGGATCGGTCCGTCAATCTCCATGAGCGAAACCCGAGCAAGTACGCGCCTCGCGTCCCGGCGCCTGTCCTCCGTGTCGTCGACCCGTCGCGCCGTTCGCTGCACTTCAAGCTGCGCGAGTCCGCTCGATACATGGTCTTCGTCGTCGGCCAGGAAGTCGCGAAGGGCGTCGGATTCCGGCTCCGGCAGGACGAGCTTGACGATCGCGGAAGAATCCAGGTAGATCACACTCGCTCAGAGCCGGTCTTCGCGGTCGGCGATCAATGCCTCGCTCGCCTTCGTCGAGACTTCGCCCCTCGGCGGCGGCAGATCGAGCAGGTTCCCCACCGGCCTGGTCGCCCGTCCCTCGGCGATCAGGCGCTCCAGCGGCGACAGCTTCTTGGGGAGCGGCAGGAGCAGGCCCACCGGGCGGCCGCGGTCCGTGACCTCGAAGCGCTCGCCGCGCCGAATCCGGCGGACGTACACGCTGAGGTTCTGACGCAGCTCCCGGATGCCCACTTTGGATGTCCTTGCGGTGACTTCGGTCATGATGACGCACACGGTAGCACATTGCCGGGGGCGGGACGACGGCTACCGTGTAACCCGATCTTCCCGCTGATTGACACACCGCACCGCCGTGCTACTCTCCGAATGGGGACTGTTCGGGTCCCCGTTCCGCCGTCATGATCCGTCTGACCAAACAAGCCGACTACGGGATCGTCCTGATGAGCCAACTGGCCCTGACAGGCCAGACCGCGGCGGCTGAACTGGCGCTGCAGACCCATCTGCCGCCGGCGATGGTGAGCAAGATCCTCAAGCTGCTCGCTCGGGCCGGCTTGCTGGTTTCTCACCGCGGCGTGCATGGAGGCTACGAACTCGCGCGTTCGGCGGCGGAGATCAGCGTCGCGCACGTGATCTTCGCGCTCGAGGGGCCGATCGCCCTGACCCAGTGCAGCGAGCACTCGGACGACGAGTGCTCCTACGAGGCGTTCTGCCGCGTGCGGGAGAACTGGCAGCGGATCGACCGTGCCGTTCGGCACGCTCTCGAAGGGATCACGATCGAAGACATGGCGCGTCCGGACTTTCTCGCCGGCCGGCCCGCCGCCTCCACCCTCATTCCGCTGCGGAGCAGCACTTGATGTACACGCGGAGCAGTTCCTGATGCCGACCGCGACCGACACGATCGAAGCACTCGCCGAGCGCGACTACGAGTACGGCTTCGTCACCGACGTCGAGCAGGACACCGCGCCGCCGGGCCTGAGCGAGGACATCATCGCCTTCATCTCCGCGAAGAAGAAGGAGCCTCAGTGGTTGCTCGACTGGCGGCTTGCGGCCTACCGGGGCTGGCTCAAGATGGCCGAGCCGACGTGGGCGAACGTGCGCTACGAGCCGATCGACTACCAGTCGATCTGCTACTACGCGGCGCCGAAGAGCGACGACGACCGGCCCAAGAGCCTCGACGAGATCGATCCCGAGATCCTGGCCACCTACGAGAAACTCGGCATTCCGCTCAAGGAGCAGGAGATGCTGGCGGGCGTGGCGGTCGACGCGGTGTTCGACAGCGTCTCCGTCGCGACGACCTTCCGCGAGAAGCTGGCGGAACTCGGCGTCATCTTCTGCTCGTTCTCCGAGGCGGTCCAGGATCACCCGGAACTGGTGCGCAAGTATCTCGGCACGGTGGTGCCGCGACGGGACAACTTCTTCGCGGCGCTGAACTCGGCCGTGTTCTCGGACGGTTCCTTCGTCTACATCCCGAAGGGCGTGCGCTGCCCGATGGAACTCTCCACCTACTTTCGCATCAACGCGATGAACACCGGCCAGTTCGAGCGCACCCTGATCATCGCGGAGGAAGGCAGCTACGTCAGCTACCTGGAGGGCTGCACCGCGCCCATGCGCGACGAGAACCAGTTGCACGCGGCCGTGGTCGAGCTGATCGCGCACGAGGACGCCCAAATCAAGTACTCGACGGTGCAGAACTGGTACCCGGGCGACAAGGAAGGCGTTGGCGGCATCTACAACTTCGTGACCAAGCGCGGCCTGTGCGAAGGCGGGCGCAGCAAGATCTCCTGGACCCAGGTCGAGACCGGTTCGGCCGTGACCTGGAAGTACCCGAGCTGCATCCTCAGGGGCGACGACTCGGTGGGCGAGTTCTACTCGGTCGCCGTGTCGAACAACCGCCAGCAGGCCGACACCGGGACCAAGATGATCCACGTCGGCAAGCGGACCTCGAGCACGATCGTCTCCAAGGGAATCTCCGCCGGCGAGGGTCAGAACACCTACCGCGGGTCGGTGCGGATCCTCCGCTCGGCCGAGGACGCCAGGAACTTCTCGCAGTGCGACTCCATGCTGATCGGAGACCGCTGCGGAGCTCATACGTTCCCCTACATCGACGTCGCCAATCCGAGCGCCCAGATGGAGCACGAGGCGTCGACGTCGAAGATCGGCGAAGACCAGATCTTCTACTGCAACCAGCGCGGTATCGACACCGAGGATGCCGTTTCCATGATCGTCAACGGGTTCTGCAAGGAAGTGTTCCGCGAACTCCCGATGGAGTTCGCCGTGGAGGCACAGAAGCTGCTCGAGGTCAGCCTCGAGGGCAGCGTCGGCTGACCCCTCAGGGGAGCCGGGGTTGCCGGGACCGCAAGCGGCCGAGAGAGTCGCCGCACGGAGAGATACAGCAATGCTGAGGGTGAGCGACCTTCACGCGAAGGTCGAAGAACAGGAAATCCTGAAAGGCGTGGACCTGGAGGTCCACGCCGGCGAGGTCCACGCCGTGATGGGGCCGAACGGCTCGGGCAAGAGCACGCTGGCCCAGGTGCTCGCGGGCAAGGAGGACTACGAGATCGCCGCGGGCTTGCTCGAGCTCGATGGCGAGGACCTGCGGGAGATGGCGCCCGAAGAGCGGGCCCACGCCGGTCTTTTCCTGGCGTTCCAGTATCCGGTGGAGATCCCCGGCGTCGGCAACAGCTACTTCCTGAAGGCGGCCGTCAACGCGAACCGCAAGGCGCGGGGCGAGCCCGAGCTCGACGCCATGGACTTCCTGCAATTGCTCCGCGAGCGCGCGGAACTAGTCGACGTGGACGAGGCGCTGCTCAGGCGGCCCGTCAACGAGGGTTTCTCGGGTGGCGAGAAGAAGCGCAACGAGATCCTCCAGATGGCGGTGCTGGAGCCCCGGCTGGCCGTCCTCGACGAGACGGACTCCGGGCTCGACATCGACGCCCTCAAGACGGTGGCGGCCGGAGTCAACGCGCTCAGGAGCGAGGACCGGGCGTTCGTCGTCATCACCCACTACCAGCGGCTCCTGAACTACATCGTGCCCGACCACGTCCACGTGCTCCTGAATGGGCGGATCGCGCGCTCCGGCGGCAGCGAGCTGGCGCTCGAACTCGAGGAGAAGGGTTACGCCGGCCTGACCAAGGGTTCCTCCGGAGGCTGAGACGGTGACCGTCTCCAGGGTACCGTCGACCGCGCCGTACCTTGATCTCTACGCCCGCCGCGGCGGCGAGCCGGAGATCCTGCGGACGCGGCGGCAGGAAGCGATCGAGCGCTTCGAGGCCGCCGGCTTCCCGACCGCCCGCGACGAGGAGTGGCGGCAGACGAACCTCGGTTCTCTGCTGCGCGCGACGCCGGCAACGGCTTCGCGGCGGCCGCTACGGGGCGGCGAGGCCGCACGCTTTCTCTATCCGGACTGTCCCCGGATGGTCTTCGTGAACGGCCGCTACGCGTCCGAGCTCTCGTCGCCGCCGCGGCAGGTCAGCGCGGTGGCGCTGGCGGAACTCGGCGCCGGCGGCGACACGGAACCGGTCCTGGAGCATCTCGGCGCGTATGCCTCCGGCCGCGCCTCGTGCAGCGCCGACGCAGGCGTGCATCCGTTCGCGGCCCTCAATACCGGCCTGTTCCAGGACGGCGCGGCGATCGTGATTCCGGATGGAGCCGTCGTCGAGCAGCCCTTTCAGGTGCTGTGGCTCAACGCTCCCGCGGCGCGCGCCGCCGAATCCGGCGGCGAAGCGCCCGCCGTCGAGGTCAGCTTCCCGCGCCTCCTCGTCATCGCCGGCGAGAACAGCCAGGCTTCGATGATCGAGACCTTCGCCGATGTCGACCCGAAGGCCGGCGGCTACTTCGCCTGCCCGGTGTCGGAGTTCGTCTGCGGCGCGGGATCCGTGCTCCACCACACCCGCCTTCAGGCGGACGCGACGGACGCCTTCCACGTCGGCTTCCAGCACGCGCAGCTCGAGCGCGCCGCGTCTTTCGACTCCTCGTCCCTGGCGTTCGGAGGCGGCCTGGTACGCAACGACACGGTGGGGCTGCTCGACGGCGAGGGAGCTCACTGCACGCTCGACGGCCTCTACGTCGTCTCCGGCTCCCAGTTCGTCGACAACCACATGCGGGTTGAGCACCGCCAGCCGCACACCACCAGCCACCAGCTCTACAAGGGCGTCCTCGGCGGCCGGGCGCGCTCGGTGTTCAACGGCCGCATCTACGTGCATCCGGCGGCGCAGAGAACGGACGCCAAGCAGACGAACCGCAACCTGCTGCTGTCGAAGTCGGCGCTCGCCAACAGCAATCCGCAGCTCGAGATCTTCGCCGACGACGTGCGCTGCACGCACGGTTCGACCATCGGCCGTCTCGACGAAGAAGCGCTCTTCTACCTCCGCTCCCGCGGCATCGAGCGCGAGCAGGCCCACGCGATGCTGGTCTACGCCTTCGCCCGGGAGCTGGTGGAGAAGGCGTCCCACGAGCCGCTCCGGCAGGACCTGGAGGGGCGGCTCCTGGCGAGCCTGAACGGCGGCGACGGGTAGGCCGATGACGGCTCCGGCGTCCCTGGCAGAGCGGGAGCCGCCGCCGGCGGAAGCGCTCGATGTCGAGCGGCTGCGCGCCTCGTTCCCGATCCTCGCCCGGGAGGTTCACGGACACCGGCTGGTCTACCTCGACAACGCCGCCAGCGCGCAGCGGCCGGAGGTCGTGATCGACGCGGTCAGCGACTGCTACCGCACCTACTACGCCAACGCCCACCGCGGCGTCCACGCGCTGTCCGAACAGTCGACCGACGCGTACGAAGCGGCGCGCGGCAAGGTCGCCCGGTTCATCGGCGCCCCGGACAGCCACGAGGTCGTCTTCACCCGCGGCACGACCGAGAGCCTCAACCTGGTTGCCCAGAGCTACGGCCGGTCGCACCTCAAGCCCGGCGACGAGGTAGTGCTGACCGAGATGGAGCACCACTCGAACATCGTCCCCTGGCAGCTCGTCTGCGAACAGGCCGGCGCCCGGGTGCGAGCGGCGCCGATGACCGACGACGGCGAACTCGATCTGGACGGGTTTGCCGGACTGCTCAACGAGCGCACCCGGGTGGTCGCGGTGACCCACGTCTCGAACGCGCTCGGCACGGTCAACGACATCCCGGCGGTGGTCGAACTGACCCGCGCCCGCTCGGACGCGGCCGTGGTCGTCGACGGCGCGCAGGCGGCGCCCCACATGGCCGTCGACGTGTCCGCGCTCGGCTGCGACTTCTACGCCTTCTCGGGACACAAAATGTACGGCCCCGGCGGCATCGGCGTGCTCTGGGGCCGGCGCGAACTGCTGGCTGCAATGCCCCCGTACCACGGCGGCGGCGCGATGATCACGCGGGTCACCTTCGAGCGCAGCGAGTACGCCGCGCCGCCGCAGCGCTTCGAGGCGGGAACGCCGAGCATCGCGCCGGCGATCGGTCTGGGCGTGGCGGTCGAGTTCCTGGCGTCAGTCGGGCTCGATCGGATCGAGCGGCACGAACGCGAGCTTCTTTCTCATACTGTGGCAATTCTCAATGATCTCCCCTGGGTTCGCGTGCTGGGGCCGGGCGCGGGCACCGGGTCGCCCCGAGCGGCCGTCGTTTCTCTGGTGATCGATGGCGTTCACCCCCACGATGTGGCAACGATCCTCGACGAGCAGGGGGTGGCGATCCGCGCCGGCCACCACTGCGCGCAGCCGCTGATGAACCGGCTCGGCGTCCCGGCCACCGTACGGACCTCGTTCGGCATGTACAACACCCGCGAGGAAGTCGACCTGTTCGTCTCGAACCTGCACGAGGTGCGGCGGATCTTCGGCTGATCGGCGTAGGCTACGCAGCGAAGACGATGTCCGATCTCCGCGATCTCTACCAGCAGGTCATCCTCGACCACTATCGCGCGCCTCGGAACTTCGGCGCCCTCGAGCCGGTGTCGGCCTGCGCTGAGGGCTACAACCCGCTCTGCGGCGACCAGGTCAAGGTCTACCTGCGCACCGACGGCGACGTGGTCGCCGCCGTGACCTTCGAGGGTGTCGGCTGCGCGATCTCGACCGCCTCCGCCTCCCTGATGACCGAGGCCGTCCGCGGTCTCGAGCGGCCGCGGGCCGAGGCGCTGATCGCTTCCTTCCTGGCCCTGATGACCGGGGACGGGAACGGGGCGGCCGGCGTCGACCTGGGCAAGCTGGAGGTCCTGAGCGGCGTCAAGGACTACCCGGTGCGGATCAAGTGCGCCACGCTCGCCTGGCACGCCCTCCGGGCGGCACTCGAGGGCGAGGACTCGGAGACGGTCACCACCGAGTAGGCTGTAACGTCGACGGAGGACATCGACAATGGACGACATCGCCGCGACCGGTGTTCAGGTGGACATGGCGGCCCTGGAGGCCCGCATCGTTGAGGCGCTGAAGACGGTCTACGACCCGGAGATCCCGGTCGACATCTACGAACTCGGCCTGATCTACGACGTGCGGATCGAAGAGGATGCACACGTCAAGCTGCAGATGACCCTGACCTCGCCGCACTGCCCGGTCGCCGAGTCGCTTCCCGGCGACGTGGAGCGAACGGTTCGCGACGTCGAGGGTGTCGAAGATGCCGAGGTCGAGGTGGTCTGGGATCCGACATGGAACCCGGCGATGATGAGCGAAGCCGCCAAACTGGAGTTGGGGTTCTTCTGATGCAAACACTGGGTGCGCCGGACGTGGCGCGGGCCTTCTGGCCCCCGTTTCCCGCATCCAGCGGAGGTCTCTTGATGCGTAACCTGTCCCTTGCCACTGCCCTGTCCGCCCTGGCCCTGGTCCTCGCCGCCCCTGTCGTGGCAGCCGAACAGAAGGACCACGGCCTGCGGGGCGCCAAGCACCCGGAAGCGGGTCTCCTCTTCGGCGGCCAGCCGACCGAGGATCAACTCAAGGCGATGGCGGCCGACGGGCTGTCCCTTGTCCTCGATCTGCGCACCGAGGGCGAGAACCGGGGGTTCGACGAGCCCGCGGCTCTCCAGAGCCTGGACGTGCCCTACCTGAACCTGCCCGTCGACGGCGACCGGCTGGCGCTGCCCGAGACCTTCGAACGCTTCATCGCGGCGATGGAGGAAGCGGACGGCCCGGTGCTCGTCCACTGCGCCTCGGGCAACCGCGTCGGCGCCATGTACTACGCCTACCTGGTCGCCGCGAAGGGCGTAGAACGGGAAGAGGCCCGTAAGCGGGCGCGGGAGAACGGCCTGGGTAACCGCGCCCTTGAAGACGCGGTCGACCACTACCTCGATTCGAGGCCCTGAGAATCTCCGGCTCTGACCAACCGTAGTCGTCCCAGAGATGCTCTGAATCCAGCTTGCAGGAGCCCTAAGCCGCGGCGCTACAGCCTGCGCGGCAGAAACTGGGTTCGCGGGCGCGTAGCTCAGGCTTCCGGACTTCTGCCGCGCTAGTTCCGACCGACGTCTCGGACATGTCGGATCGAGTCCGCCAGATACGGGTGGCCTTGCACCCGACCGAAAAAGCGCATGTCCGCGGTGACGACCGGGTGCCGTTCCTGCAGCGCCAGAGCAAGGTAGAAGCAGTCGTAGGTCGGGTGCTCAAGATCCACGCTCAGTTGAGAGGCGGCGCTGGCGAGTTGGCGCATCGGCACCGGCGTCGCTACCGGCGCCCTTCGTAGCAGCGTCACCGCTCCAGCGAGATCTTCGCGACCCATGTCGCCGCGGCGGCACATCGCCCAGAGGGCATTCGTCACTTCCGCGAACAGCAGATCGGGCGCAAGCAGGGTGGCGTTCCCCTCGAGCAGGTCCGAGGCCTCGCGGGAGAACTCCTCGGAAATCAGCCACTTCACCGCGACGCTGGCATCGACGACCCAGCCGTTCACCGGCTATCCCGATCGCGGTCGGCACGAATCGTCTCGGTGCTGTCGACCGAGGATCGGAGCCGTCGGCGCATGGCTGCGGCGCGGTCGGCGAAGTCACCTCCGTCGGCCACGAGAGCGCGGCGGAGGATCTCCCGGTGCTCAGCTTCCGCGGACCGGCCGCGTGCCGCGGCCTGGAGCTTCAAAGCGGCGACCACCTGGACCGGTACATTTCGGACGGTCAGTTGCGGCATGACGGCTCCTCTTCGATGGTCTCAATGGAGACGCTGTCAACGAAGGCGATCGTAGAGAGCGCTTGCAATGCTGTCAACCGTCTGCCCGACGGGACGGGCTCTCGGGGAAGCAGCACGGTTGAGGCAGCGGCGCCCCGGACGGAAGCCCGTGTATGCTTGGCGCCGCTTGACCGGCTCCTCGCCACGCCTTCTTCCGCCGCGCCCACGACCCACAGGAACCACGCGTCGATGAGTCAGGTCGAGGCCGCCGGAACGCCCGAGACCGGCGGGCCGCCGCGGCGTCAGCCGCTGGACGTCGCGACGGACACGCTGCGTTTCCTCGCCGTCGACATGGTCGAGCGGGCGAACAGCGGCCACCCGGGCGCGCCGATGGGCCAGGCGGCGATGGCGGCGCTGCTGTGGACGAAGTACCTGCGCTACGCGCCGAGGGAGCCGCACTGGCCGAACCGGGATCGCTTCGTCCTTTCCTGCGGCCACGCCTCGGCGCTGATCTACGGCCTCCTTCACCTGGCCGGCTACGACCTGAGCCTCGAGGAGATCCGGAACTTCCGGCAGTACGGGTCGCTCACCCCGGGCCACCCGGAACACGGCCTGACCCCGGGCGTCGAAGTCACGACCGGCCCGCTCGGCCAGGGCATCTCGGCGGCGGTCGGCATGGCGATCGCGGAGCAGTTGCTGGCGGCGCGCTTCAACCGGCCGGGGCACCTCCTGTTCAATCACCGGACCTGGGTGCTGGCCAGCGACGGCGACCTGATGGAAGGCGTCGCCTCCGAGGCCTGCTCGATGGCCGGGCACCTCGGTCTCGGCAAGCTGAACGTCCTCTACGACGCGAACCGGATCACGATCGACGGTCCGACGGATCTCAGCTTCAGCGAGGACGTGCTCGGCCGCTACCAGGCGTACGGCTGGCACACGCTGTCGGTGGAGGACGGCAACGACATCGAAGCTCTCGACGCGGCCTTCGAGGCGGCGCTCGCGGAAACCGACCGCCCGGGCCTGATCCAGGTTCGCACCCACATCGGCTACGGCAGCCCGAACAAGCAGGACAGCGCCGCCTCGCACGGAGCGCCGCTCGGCGCTGACGAAGTGGTGGCGACCAAGGAGGCCCTGGGCTGGCCGCTCGAGCCCGCGTTCCTCGTGCCCGACGCCGCCCGCGCGGCGTTCGCCCCGGCCGCGGACTTCGGGTCCGAGGCGGCGGCCGAGTGGCAGAGACTGCTGGAGTCCTACCGCCGCGAGTACCCGGAGGCGGCGGCTGAGCTCGAGCGGCGTCTGGCCGTGGGGTTACCTGACGGCTGGCGCGATGCGCTCCCGCGCTTCGATCCCGGCGACGGCCTCATCGCCACCCGCTCGGCCTCGGGCGTCACGCTGAACGCGCTCAAGGATCTGGTGCCGGAGCTCGCCGGCGGTTCGGCCGACCTGACCGGCTCGAACAACACTCTGCTCGAGGGCGAGGGCGACTACGCCGCCGGTTCGCCGACGCGCCACTTTCGCTTCGGCGTGCGCGAGCACGCGATGGCCGCGGCGATGAACGGTCTGGCGCTGTCCGGCCTGTTCCGTCCCTACGGCGGCACCTTCCTCTGCTTCCTCGACTACCTCAAGCCGAGTCTCCGGCTGGCGGCGCTGATGGAGCTCCGGGCGATCTACGTCTTCACCCACGACTCCGTGTTCCTGGGCGAGGACGGTCCGACCCACCAGCCGATCGAGCACCTGGTACATCTGCGCGCCGTGCCGGGGCTGGTTGTCGTCCGGCCGGCGGACGCCAACGAGACTGCGGCCGCCTGGGCGCTGGCGCTCGAGACAGCGGGCCCCTGCGCCCTCGTCCTCACTCGCCAGAAGCTCCCCGTGCTCGAGGCGACCGCCGAGCACGCGCTCGACGGCGTCGCCCGCGGCGCCTACGTCCTGGCGGACGGCGGCGCCGAACCCGACCTGATCCTGATGGCCACCGGCTCCGAGGTCGCGCCCGCGTTGGGGGCGGCGGCCGAGCTCGAAGCGGAAGGCCACGCCGTCCGCGTCGTCAGCATGCCCTCCTGGGAGGCCTTCGCCGCGCAGTCGCGGGAGTACCGCGACCAGGTACTGCCGCCCGGCGTCCGCCGCCGGCTCGCCGTCGAAGCCGCCGCGACCCTGGGTTGGGAGCGCTGGACCGGTTCCGACGGCGACGTCCTCGGCCTCGACCGCTTCGGCGCCTCGGCGCCCTACGGCGACCTGGTGGAGAACCTGGGGATCAACGCCGCGGCTATAGCGGAACGGGCTCGGCGGCTGCTGGACGGCTAACTGGCCGCTGGACTTCCAAGGGCGCAACGAGAGGCAATGCGTGGATTGGAGGATTGGCTGGAAAGCCAACCGCAGTGGTTGCAGCACGCAGCGCGCCTGTTCCACGAACAGGGGAAGCTCTCGGATCAGGACTACGCCGCACTGGCGGACCGTTGCAAGCGGGAGGCTCAAGGCGATCCGGGTGCTGATGGCCAATTCCGCGAGGCCAGACCCGCAGTGTTCGCTGAGGGCGTGGCGGAGAGAAGCCGGTCGCTACGCCTGAAGTCGATCGAGAACGTGGAGGCGGCGCGCCGCTAATCCGAGGCCAAGGCGTATCCGGAGAACCCGTTTCCGGTAGTGGCGCAACCGTCTCACTGCGTCCTGTGTCAGCAGGAACTTGACGCAGCAGCAGCTACCCGCTTGGGGGAGTTTGCTGCCGTCTCTGAAGGCAAGCTGGAGCGTGAGGCGACTCTGGCTGAGCGGGTCGTCGAGGAACTCGTGTCGGGCATGCCTACCGTTCCAGAGCCGGACGACCTGGACGCGATCCTGGACCGGGCCGGAATCGGCGACGATGCGGAACGCGCACTCGTGGCGCGACATCTCGATGAACTGGGGCGGCGCCGCGAAGCGTTGGCCACGCAGTCTCAATCTCAAGGCCAGATAGCGCTCGACGAAGGCACCGGCGACGCGGTTGTCGATCTGATGAACCGTTGTCTTGAAGTTGCCGGGGAACTGTTGAAGAAGGCCGAGCAGGACGCGAAGGGGATCGACCGCGACCGGCTGCGGGCGGAGCAACGGGAGTTGGCCGGCCGCCGGTGGCTGGCCGATCAACTGGGCCGTTTCCGGCGGCCCGTGACGACGCAAGGCAAGCTCCACAAAGTCGCCAGAGTGCAATCCGCCGACTGCGAGCTCATCGAAGAGATGATGACGAAGTACTCCCGCTACGTACACGCGCAACCGGGTGAGTCGCCGGTCGCCTTCCCCGGATCGGATGATCTGGAAGGTGATCTCCTCAAGCTCAGGGAGTGGTTGGCGGAGTTCTCCGAGCGGTGAGTTGTGCGGCCGTTGTCGTTATCTCGGATCGCTCGACGCTGGCGGCGGACAAGCTGAGCGGCGGACGCGAACGCCCGCTGGATTTCCTTTTCTTCAGAACACAACCGGTGGGTCGTGGCCTGGGCCCTCCCTGTTACTGAGGCCGAAGGCTGCGGTTACCGTCAGACACCGTCAGACAGTAGGTGATCCCAAGAACTTGTCGCCGTCGAAGTGGATCACGTGGTCAGGCACTTCGGCGAGCCAGACGTCGGTCTCCCAGGCAATCGACGTCATGTGTTTGCGGAACTCGTTGAAGTCCGGGAAGGCACTCACGAAGACAGGCTGAGAGCTGCAAGACTCGAGTAGCGTCTCGAACTCGGCGAGGCGCTTCCGATCTACCGGGCCGTGGGACGTCACCGCCTCGATGAGGAAGAGGCGATTGCGGCCTCGGTCGTGGAGGACGATGTCGGGCAGTTTGTTGTGCTCCGTGAGCGGAAGGCCCACTTCAAGGAGGTGCTGCTGGTCGACGTGGAGGTCCTTCTTGGCGGTGTCGCCGAGGTAAAGGACGTTCGCGCCAGGGGCGAAGCGCGGAGCGAACTCCTCGATCACCGCCTTTTGAAGCGCGTCTTGCGAACCTGGGGATAGTCGCATCTCTTGGCCGTCGGGAAGCCGAATGGGGACCAGGGTCCGCGATCGGGAGTCTTCATACTTCGCAAGCCAGGCGCTCAGGTCGCGGCGAAACGCCGTGACGTTCGGTTCCCAGTCGGCGGTCCCGAAGGACTGGACGACGCGCAACGCGGTCTCGCCGATGGCGTAGTGAGACCGTGGACTGTTGGTTGGCAGGCCAGGCTCGAAGGGGTTGCGCTCAGCGACGCCTGCGAGCACGAACGGTGCAGTACTTGGCGGCGGAACGTCTCGCGGGTGTTCGGGGCGTAGCTTCGGTCGAAGTGGTCGCGGACGTGGTCCATGATGCCCTTCGTCACGGTTCGTCGACTGCGCGACGCTCTTGACCAGGAGTCCTGCCGCGTCAATCCGCACAGCGCAAGGAGCGTCAGTCCCGCCATCTGATTCTGCTGCGCTGCGGGCATCCCCAAGGCGCGGAGGATCGTCCGCGCCTCGTCAAGCTCGGCCAACGCCGGACTTCCGGGAGATGTCGGCGGACACCATGTCCGCGACCAGTGGGTCGAGATGGTTGATCGGGTTGTCGAATTGTCTGATTCGCTCACCGAGTTCGACGATGAACTCGCTCGTCGGTAGCGGCATGGCGCGTAGCTCCGTTGCGTTTACCTGAGTGTGCCCGTTCAGGCACCTGAAGTAGGTGTCGAGGAGGCGGCTATTGTAGAGTGCCGCCAAGCCCCATGCCTCTTCGTCGGTGAGCATGCCGGTCTGACGGTAGATGTAGTTCAGGTGGTTTTCGAGACCCACCTGAGGAACGGGCAGGGAGTGGGCGACATAGGGTGCTGCCGAGAGTCGACGGACCTCTTCCTTCGCGGTGAAGCGGCGCAGCAGAACGTAGTTGCGGTTCGGCAGGAGGAGTTTCTCGGCACCCTGACGCTCGATGTACTCCGGCTTGTGTCGATGCAATGGCCAGGTGATCTGCATCGGACGCACATGGTTCATCCAGAGGAGGGGGACGTGCGACTCGGGTACTTGGCCCTCGCGCTTGACGAGGTCCTTCGCGCGGAAGGGAACCACAGGTCCCGTGGAGATACCGAGGCCCAGACTGGCCAACGTGTTCGGCCACGAGTCGACCAGGTCCAGTACGCGGGCGTCGTCCTCGGAGACGGGAAGTCGCAGCACGCGGTCGAAGTCGATCGCCGCCTCAAGGGTCGTGCTGCGACGGCGCGCCTCGTTCAGATCGCGAACGCCTCGGCTGCTGGAGATGATCAAGGGCGCTTGGCGATCGTCCGGCGGGGTCTTCAGCCGAGTACCGCGCAGAATGACATTCTCCTGAAGGACATCGTCGCGCCTGAATGCCTCCCGGCGCGATCTGAAGGCGTGAACTAGGGTCGGCTGTATGAGGTTGAAGAAGATCCGGCGGAACTGCCGGAAGTACAGGCCTGACGTGAAGCTCCTGGGCGTGATGGAGATGAAGTCCCCTCCAGGGCGAACCAAGGCCCCACTGACAGCCATGAACAGGGCATAGATGTTCGGCTGGCCGTAGACCACGCTCGAAGCCAGAATCGCTCTCGGGTCCCGCTTGTTGATCTTGAAGTACGGGGGATTGGAGATGGCGATGTCGAACTCCCGGTCATCTGGCGCGTAGCGAATCAGACTGTTTTCCCACCGAAGTGTCCCGGCGTGGGCCAGCACGAAGTCCGTGGACTCGATTCGCTCCTCGACCTTGATTCCATGCTCCCTGCTACCCCACTCCTGGAGGTAGTCGAGAACCGCCTGCAAGGGTTCAATCAACTCAGCATCTACTTCGTAGGCGACCAACTCGATCCAGCTCGGTGGCTGGTCGCGCTCGGCCAGCGCTTCGACTGCCGCGCAACAGAGGATGCCGGTGCCGGCCGCGGGATCCAACACCCGAAGACGGTCACCGGCAACCTGGATCTGAGCCGCCATGAAGTCGGCTGCGGCAACAGGGGTCAGGTAGAGGCCGTGCTGCTTGCGGTGCGTCTCGGACTTGGAGGAGACGTGATACTCGCCGATTCGATCCGCATACTCAGTCGGTCGCTCTCCGGGCACCGGAGGAGGGACGAAGGCAACTGCTGCCGATACGCGGCTGGGCTCCACGACCACTCTTGGATCGTAGCAACGTCTCCGAGCGATGGCAGGCTCCTCGACGACGTGCAACAGGCACAGGGGCCGTCGCAACTGCCCGATGATCCTCCCTGGGATGTCCTCGGACGCCGAGACGCGGGTTGCCGCGGACAATCTCCGTGTACGCAGCTACCACCAGGAACCGCAGGAGGGCAAGCAGCGCCGGTACCGGTGCTCCCGGTCCTTGTCGGTCCTCTGGCCTGCCGGAAGACAACCCTGCAGGAAGCAGGCTTGCCTTCGCTTCCTTACCCAGCAAATGCCGGGTGCTGCCCTACGCCGGCAACAACCCGGCGAACTCCTCGAACGGCAACACCTCCACGCCGTCGATCCGTTGCGGTCGATCCCCCAGATAGACGACGATTCGGCGCTTCAGACGGTCGGTCCGCAGGGCCAGGGAGCGGAAACCGCGAAGCACGGAACGGCCCGCACGTCGGCTGGCCTTGACTTCGATCCCCCAGACTTCGCGGCCCACCTCCAGCACGAAGTCGACCTCGGCGCCGTGGCGGGTTCGGTAGTGGTAGAGCGCCGCTTCCGGCCATAGCGTTCCGAGGCGGCGCTCTAACTCGTAGGCGACGAGGTGTTCCAGCAGCAGGCCACGCTCGTCGTCGAGCGGACGATCGAGCGGCCGGCGGAGCAGGGCATTGCGTACGCCGAGATCGAAGAGGAAGAGCTTGCCGTGGCGGACCAGCGAAGATCGGTCTGACCCGCTCCAGGCGGGAACGCGGAAGGCAACCAGGGTGTCGTCGAGGACGTCGACGTAGCGGCGGGCGGTCTCATATGGAATGCCGGCGTCCTTGCACAGAGAGTTCAGGTTGAGGATGCGGCCCGATGCGGCCGCGGCCAGGTCGAGCAGGCGGGCAAAGCCACCGACGTCACGGACCAGGGCCTCGGCCTGGATCTCGGCGCGCAGGTAGGTGTCGACGTAGCTCCTCAGGTCGAGTGCGCGTGTCGCTTCGTCGGCCTCTGCGTAGATTCCGGGCAGGCTGCCGTGAGCGAGGACTCGCTCCAGATTGAAGTCGGAGCCCAGTTCCGATGCGAGCAGCGGATGCAGGTAGTGGACGTGGATGCGCCCCGGCAACAGATTGGCCTGTCCGCGGCGTAGCTTGCGGGCGCTCGATCCGGACAGGAGGAACCGGAAGCGTGGCGGCGTCTGGTCGAGCAGCACCTGGACGACATCGAGCAGAGCCGGAACTCGCTGCACTTCGTCCAGGAAGACGGTCGTTGACTCCTTCGGCGCGGCGGCCAGCTCCCCGGACAGCCGTTCGGGCTCTGCAACGTAGTCCCGGAACGCGCCCGGTTCGGCCAGGTTGACGATCAGATCCGGCTCGAGCGTCGCCAGCAAGGTCGACTTGCCGACCTGGCGGGGACCGAGAACGAGGGCGCTACGCTGGGATGAGCGCAGAACCGGAGCCAGCAGTCGGTCGTACATGCGGGTAAACTAGCCGTAGGTTTCCCCACTTGCAACAACTTTCTGCCGCTAACGGCGATCCGGCAGGCTGAACGCGATGTACTCGCCCCCGGACGGCCCGCCCGTCCGGCCGCCGCCGGCGGCGATGACGACGTACTGCCTGCCGTCCACGCTGTAGACCGCCGGGGTCGAGTAGCCCGCGGCCGACAGCTTCGTCTCCCAGAGGATCTCGCCGTTCCTCGTGTCGTAGGCGCGGAACATCTCGTCCGGCGTCGCGGCGATGAAGATGAGGCCGGACGCGGTGACCACCGGGCCGCCGTAGTTCACCGCGCCGAAGCCGAGGCCGGGGTGGGTGGGGTAGTCCCCGAACGGCACCTTCCAGGCGATCTCGCCGGTGTCCAGGTCGACCGAGTTGAGCGTCCCCCAGGGCGGCGAGTTGCCGGGCAGGTTCTCGTGGTCGCGGAGATAGACGTAGCCGCCGAGCGCGTAGGCGAGCTCGCCCCTGGGCTCGTCCTCCTCGGGCTCCGGCGAAAGAACGTAGGCCTCGATGGCGCCCAGCTCGATCCGGTTGAGATGGGCGAAACCCTCCATCCGGCCGCTGCCCTCGCGGATGATGCGGCGCATCTCGTCGCGTGACAGGCGGTCGCCGACGCCGAGCAGGGGGCCGCCCATGTCGGTGCCCTCGAGCTTCAGCCCATGACAACGTCCGCAGTGGAGCGCATAGGCGCCGTAGCGGCTGAAACCGACCGGCACTTCGGTGAGATTCAGAATGCCGGCGACGTCGTTGGCATTGACGATCAGGTGGTTGCTGGCCGGATCGAACGCCGAGCCGCCCCACTCGCCGCCGCCGTCGTACCACGGCATGAAGAGCACGGTGCCGACCTTCGGCGGCGCCCAGGGCCGCAGGTCCCATTCCTTGATCCGCTCCTCGACGAACGCGCGCGCTTCCGGGGTGCGGTTCGTGACCTCGAAGTCCTGGCGGCTGATGACGACGGCGGACATCGGCTGCGTCGGGGACGTCACCTCACCCGGCAGAGTGCTCGGAATCGGCGTCTCGATCTCGTGGACCTCATACATCGATTCGCCGGTTTCCCGGTCGAACACGTAGACCTGTCCCGTCTTCGTCGTGATCGCCACCGCGTCGATCGTGCGGCCGTCGCGCTCGAGCTGGACCAGGGTCGGCGGGGACGGATTGTCCTTGTCCCACAGGTCGTGGCGGACGACCTGGAAGTGCCATTTGAGTTCGCCCGTGCGCGCGTCCAGCGCGACCAGGGCGTCGGAGAAGAGGTTGTCGCCCAGACGGCTCGCGCCGTAGAAGTCCGGAGTCGCCGAACCGGTCGGCGCGAACAGGATGCCGCGCTCCTCGTCGAGCGCCATGCCGGTCCAGACGTTGGCGCCGCCGGCTCGTTCAAGCGATCCTCCCGCCCAGGTCTCGGAGCCGAAGTCGCCGGGCTTTGGAATCGTGTCGAACTGCCACACCGGGCTGCCGTCCACCGCGCTGAATGCCCGGATCGAACCCGGGAACGCGTTCGCGTCCTCGTTGGTCGAGAACCCGAAGATCAGCTTGTCCTCGAAGACGACGCCGGGCACGGTGACGTAGATGACGCCGGCCCGGTCGACGTCCGGCGTCAGGTCGAGGCCGCCGCCGTCGCCGAAGCTCTCGACGGGCGTACCGTCATCCGCGTTCAGTGCGATCAGGTCCTTGCCGTGGGTGAAGAAGACGCGCCTGTCCGAGCCGTCTTCCCACCACATGAGTCCCCGCTGGGCGCTGCCCGGCAGACCCAGGTCGGAGCGCCAGATCTCCTCACCCGTCGCGGCGTTCAGGGCGAATGCGTCGAGCTGGGGCGACAGCGCGTACAGGACCCCGTCGATGACCAGCGGGCTCGTGTACATCGTGGCGCCGCGCCCCCGCGGCTCGCCCGAGTCGTACACCCAGGCCACTTCGAGCTCGCTCACGTTGTCCCGGTCGATCTCGGTCAGCGGGCTGTAGTGACGGCGGCCCGAGTCGCCGAGGTAGACGGGCCAGTCTTCGTCGGTGGGACCGCAGGCGATGATCGGAAACGCCACCAGGAGGGGCGCGGTCAGGGCCAGGGAAGGTCTTCTGGTGGATCGCATGGCGGGCAATCGTACTTGCTCATCGGAGACTCGTTCCCCGACGGAATCGCATGTATCCTGAGCGAACCAGATCCAAACGCGGTTCGAAAGGGGAACGATCCGATGAAGAGGCTCACGCCCGTCCTCCTGACCTTCCTGCTGGCGTCATCGGCCGCCGCCGAGGATCCGCCGAACATCGTCCTCCTGTTCGCCGACGACCTCGGCTACGGCGCCATCTCGGCCTACGGCGGCGCGAGCATCCCGACCCCGCACATCGACTCGATCGGCGAGCAGGGAGTCCGCTTCGTCTCCGGCTACATGACCGCGCCGGTCTGCAATCCGTCGCGCAACGGACTGATGACCGGCCGCTATCAGCAGCGCTGGGGCAAGGAGCTGAACTCCCAGACCGTGCCGCCGATCGGCGCCGCCCGGGGGACGCTCGGCGTCCACCACCGCACGATCGGCGATGCGCTGAAGACCGCCGGCTACACGAACGCGGCGATCGGCAAGTGGCAGCTCGGCATGCGGCGGCTCCTGCATCCCCTCGACCGCGGCTTCGACTACTTCTACGGCATGCCGTCCGGCATGAACTACGTCGACCCGAGCTGGCCGGGCGCGCACGCGCTGGAGATGAAGCCGGTGACCCGCGGCAACCCGGACCGCATCGTCGCCATGTTCAAGGGCCGTGAGGAGGACGAGCTGAAGGAGTACCAGACCACCCAACTCGCCCGCGAAGGGACCCGGTTCATCGACCGCAACAGGGACGAACCCTTCTTCCTCTACCTCGCCTTCTACGCCCCGCACGGCCCGATGCAGGTGATGGACGAGCACTACCAGCGGTTCCCCGACTTCGACGACCAGTACCGGCGCGTCTACGCGGGCATGGTCAGCGCCCTGGACGACGCGGTCGGCATGGTCCTCGCCAAGCTCGAGGAGCACGGCCTCACGGACAGCACGCTCGTCATCTTCACCGCTGACAACGGCGCGATGAGCACCGCGGACACCGAACGGGTCCACAACAGCCCCCTGATCGGCCACAAGCGGAACCTCTACGAGGGCGGCATCCGGGTGCCCTTCCTGATGCGCTTTCCCGGCCGCATCCCCGAAGGCATCGTCTACGAACACCCGATCAGCTCGCTCGACCTCTTCGCCACGTCGGCCAGCCTGGCGGGCGTCCCGAACGTGGAGGACTACCGGCTCGACGGAGTCGACCTCATCCCCTACCTCTCAGGGGAGACGGAGGGCGCGCCGCACGACTACCTCTTCTGGCGCTCTGGACCGAACGCGGCCGTCCGTCACGGCTCCTGGAAGCTGCTGATGGCGGGCGACCGGGTTCGCCTGTATGACGTCGACGCGGATCCAGGAGAGACCAAGGACCTGTCCGCCGGCAATCCGGAGGTCGTCGCGAAGCTGAAGGAGGCGTTCGCCCGCTGGAGCGAGGAGATGGAAGACGGCCGGATGTCACCGCCGGCCCGACGGGTGACGACGACCTACAACGGCGACTCGATCGAGTGGCACATCTGAGGCGACTGCGGGGAACAGAGCCGTTCCACTTTGTGGGACGCTCTCTACGGGTCGGCACCGGCGCGCTTGCCGCGCTGCACCTGACCCCAGCGCTCGAGGCGGAGGTGGCTGGCCCGCCCCGTTGCATCGTCCATCTCGAAGATCGCGATCTGCTCCTTGTCCCGGGTGCCGGCGAAGCGGTGCCCGCCGATCGGCACGGTCTCTCGCCCGGCGATGAGCAGCTTGCCGTCCCTTACCGCGACGGGTAGCGGACTCCGTCCGAAGTCGTAGATGCCGGCGTAGCGCTTCAAATCCTCCTCGTCCAGGTCCACGGCGGGATGGTCCGGCTCGGCGACGCCGAGCACGGCCCTCGCGATCCGGGCCTCGAGAGGGCCGGGTTCGCCGCAGTTGCAGTTGGCGAGAACCGTGACGATCAGGTCGTCGTTCGGATACCAGGAGAGCTGGCTGAGGAAACCGTTGATGCCGCCGGCGTGTTCGATCTTCGGGCGGCCGGCCATCTCGCCGACGAACAGGCCGAGACCGTAACCGATCTCGTCGCCGCCCGGCAGCGGTCGCCGGGTCGTCATCGCCTCGAGCCCGTCCGGCCCGACGACGTCGCCCGCGCCGAGCGCCACGATCCAGCGCACCAGGTCGAGGACGCTGGAGCCGAGCGCTCCCGCCGCGAACGGCAGGTGCATGGACAGCGGTTCGTCGTTCAGCAGGACGCCGTCTTCGACCCGGTAGCCCTCGGCGCGGTTGGGCACGATCGGGTCGTTGTAGAGGTAGTGCGACTCCCGCATTCCGAGCGGCCGGAAGAACGTCTCCTCCAGGTACTCGGCGTAGCTCTTGCCGCTCGCCTTCTCGATCAGCAGGCCCGCCAGGTAGTAGCCGGAGTTGTTGTACTGGTAGCGGTCGCCCGGCTCGAACTCGTGCGGCACGATCGAGAACAGATCGATCATCTGCTCGTGCGTGAGGTCGAGCCGACCCTGCTCCCAGAACGACGGCATCTCGGTATAGCCCTTGATGCCGCTGGTGTGGTCGAGCAACTGGCCTACCGTGATGTGGAACTCGCCGACCGGGTAGTCCGGGAAGTGCTTCGTCATCGGGTCGGCGAGGGCGACCCTCCCCTCCTCGACCAGCTTCATCACCGCCGCCGCGGTGAACTGCTTCGTTACGGAACCGATGCGGTAGACCGTGTGCTCGGTCGCGGGCACCCGGTTCTCGACGTCGGCGAGGCCGTAGCCCCCGGCGACGATCAGCTCGCCCCGGTACTGGACCGCCACGGAGATCCCGGGCGTTTGCGTCGCCTCCATCGAGTCGGCGACGAGTCCGTCGATGCGTTCGAGCAGGGCGCCGCGGTCGTCTGCACCGGCCGCCGCCGGAGAGAGCGTCGCCGCCAGCGCGGAGAAGAGGATGAACCGGGCCATCGATGGGATTCGCATGGACCCGATCCTATGGCGCGCTACCCTGTGAAGATGCCCATCTTGAAGCCTCGAACGACTCCTCCGAAGCTCACCGCCGCAGCCGCGATCCTGGGTTTCACCGCCATCGGCTGCTCAGACACCTCGCTGTCCGTCAGAGACTACGCCGAGGCGCCCACCCCGGCGTCGCCGACCGAGGGCTACAACGAGCACCGGAACGTCTACTTCGGCGACGTCCACGTCCACACCCGGTACTCCTTCGACGCCTACCTGCTCGGCGCGGAGGTCACGCCCGACGAGAGCTACCGGTTCGCCAAGGGCGAGGCGCTCGAGACTTCGTTCGGCGATCCGATGAAGCTCCGTAGACCGCTCGACTTCTTCGCCGTCTCGGACCACGGCTTCTTTCTTGGCATGGTCTCCCTGTGGGCCGACCCGTCGACCCGGGTGGGCCGGCTTCCCGGCGCGGAAGCGTTCCACGGCGTGAACGAGGGCGACAACCTGCACCCCTACTCGGTGCAGATGCGCTCGGTCCTGTTCCGGCAGAGCTTCGGACGCCAGATGCGCAGGGACGGCGGCTTCCTGCGGCGCCAGCGGGCGCGGATGGCGAACCACCCGCAGATGCAGTACGCGTCCTTCGACGATCAGGCACACCGCTCGGCCTGGGAGGACTCGATCCTCGCCGCCGAGCGTCACAACGACCCGGGCAACTTCACCAGCTTCATCGCCTACGAGTGGACCGCGGGGACGCCAGCACCCGAGTCGGCGGCGTACCACCGCAACGTCATCTTTGCCGGGTCGAAGGCGCCGGCCCGGCCGTTCACGCGGATCGATTCGCACGAGCCGGAGCAGCTCTGGAGCTGGATGGACCGGCTGCGGGAGCAGGGCGTCGACAGCCTGGCGATTCCCCACAACATGAACCAGTCGCACGGCCAGGTGTTCCGGCTCAAGTACTCGGACGGCCGGGGGATCGACAACGCGTTCGCCGAGCAGCGGATGCGCAACGAGCCGCTGGTCGAGCTGACCCAGGTCAAGGGCACGTCGGAGACGCATCCGAAACTCTCGCCCGACGACGAGTGGGCCGACTTCGAGATCCTGAACACCCGCAAGGGCAAGATCTCCGCGCACAGCGATCCGAGCCGCAGCTATGCGCGGCAGGCCCTGGTCAGCGGCCTCGCGCTCGAACAGGAGGGCCGCGGCAATCCGTTCAAGATCGGTTTCGTCGGCTCGAGCGACACCCACAACGGCGCGCCGTCGTTCGACGAGTCGAACACCTTCGGCTCGTCGCCCGTCTCGGGGACGGCCGAGAACCGGAGCGCGGTGCCGGTCTCCCAGGAGCGGCTGGACTACATCGCCGGCCTGCCGCCGGCCGAGCGGGCGTACGGCGAGGTGGTCGACGACGCACTGGGACCGTACTTCGAGATGCGGCGCGCCCAGTTCTCCGCCTCCGGCCTGGCCGCCGTCTGGGCCGAGGAGAACACCCGGGACGCCATCTTCCAGGGCATGCGCCGCAAGGAGACCTACGCGACCTCCGGCACCCGCATCCGGTTGCGCTTCTTCGGCGGCTTCGACTACGACGGACTCGATACGGCCAGCCCGGACCTGATCGGGCAGGCCTACGCCGGAGGCGTACCGATGGGCGGCGACCTGGTCGCCGACAGCGACGCGGCGCCCCGCTTCCTGGTCTGGGCCCAGCAGGACAGGCTCAGCGCGCCGCTGCAGCGGCTCCAGGTCGTCAAGGGCTGGTACGACAGCGGCTACCGCAAGGAGACCCGGGAGCAGGTCTACGACGTGGCCTGTTCGGACGGCGGCGCCGTCGATCCGGCAACGCATCGCTGCCCGGACAACGGCGCGACGGTCGATCTCTCCGACTGCTCGTTCAGCGAAGACCTGGGCGCCGGCGAACTCGCCGTCGTCTGGGAGGACCCGGACTTCGACCCGGGCGCCGACGCGGTCTACTACGTGCGCGTGCTCGAGAACCCGACCTGCCGCTGGACCACCTGGGACGCGCTGCGGGCGGGTGTCGAGCCGCGAGGCGGTGTCGCGGCGACAATCCAGGAGCGGGCCTGGTCGTCGCCGATCTGGTACTACGCGCCCCGCTAGCGCTCGACCGTGGTGGGCCGTGAGGGGATCGAACCCCCGACCCTTGGATTAAAAGTCCACTGCTCTACCAACTGAGCTAACGGCCCGGCGCAGTATACGCTTGGGTTACTCGCCGACGGCCGCCTGCACCGCTCCGAGACGGCCCCCCAGCCACTCCTCAAGCGCGCCACCGCCGCTCACGACCGTTTCCTCGCGCCTCGGGCCCGAAGAGATCAGATCCGCGCTGGCTTCGAGTTCCTGTTCCAGGAAGTCGATGTAGTCGAGGGCGGCCCGCGGCAGGTCGCTCCGGTCGAGCACGCCCCGCGTGTCCTGCTTCCAGCCCGGGAACGTCCGGTAGACGGGCTCGGCCGCTTCCAGCCGGCCGGTGACCGCCGGCAGGTTGCGCACCAGTTCGCCGCCGATGCGGTACGCGACGCAGACCTGGAGTTCTTCGAGCTCGTCGAGCACGTCGATCTTCGTCAGGGCCAGGCAGCGCGCCCCGTTGACCCGGCTCGCGTGGCGCAGGACGACCAGGTCGAGCCAGCCGCAGCGCCGGGGTCGGCCGGTCGTCGTGCCGAACTCGTGCCCGCGGTCCCGCAGGTGGCTCCCCACGTCGTCGAACAGCTCGGTCGGCATCGGACCCTCGCCGACCCGGGTCGTGTAAGCCTTGACCACGCCGATCGCGCCGTCGATCGCCGTCGGCGGCACGCCGCTGCCGGTCGCGGCGCCGCCGGTCGTCGAGTTCGAGCTCGTCACGTACGGATATGTCCCGTGGTCCACGTCGAGCAGGGCGCCCTGAGCGCCCTCGAAGAGAACCGTGCCTCCGCTCCGGATCAGACCTTCCAGTTCGACCGACAGGTCGCAGAGGTAGGGAGACAGGCGCTCGGCCCCGCGGGTGAAGTCGTTCGCGGCGGCCTCGGGGTCCAGTTCCGCGCCCTCGGCGGCCGGGCGCTCGAAGTCCGCCACCCGGACGATCTGCCGGTTCCTCATCGCGTCGCCGCCGGCCACGAGTTCCGCCAGGCGGATGCCGGTGCGGCCGATCTTGCTTTCGTAGGCCGGGCCGATGCCCTTGGCGGTCGTACCGATGCGGTCCGCGCCGCGCGCCTCCTCGCGGACGATGTCGAGCGCCACGTGAACCGGCGTCAGGGCATGCGCCCGGTCGGACAGCCGCAGCCGGCCGGCCGTTTCGATGCCCCGTTGCTCCAGTTGGGCGACCTCGCCCAGGAAGGCGCCCGGGTCGATCACCATGCCGTTGCCGAGGTAGCAGGCCACTCCCTCGTGCAGGATGCCGGAGGGGATCAGGTGCAGGGCGAAGTGCTCGTCACCCTCGCCGCTGCCGAACTTGACCGTGTGGCCGGCGTTGTTGCCGCCCTGGAAGCGCACCACGGCGTCGAAGGCGGGGCAGAGGACATCGATGATCTTCCCCTTGCCCTCGTCGCCCCACTGCATGCCGACGACGACTACGTTCGCCATGTCCAGTTCCTTCAGGCAACTCGCGGTTCGGCCCGCATCGCGCCGACGCGGGGAGCGCGACCCTAGCAGCGCCGCAGTCCCTTATCATCCCGGCCCGTGGCCGAACGTGCTGGCGCCGCTTCCTTCGTTCGGGGACTGCCGGTCGCCGGCGGCCGCGACCTGAGGGCGGGTCTGCTGTTCGGCGCGCTGCTGTTCGGCGGTCCGATCTCGCTTGCGCACCTGGTGCATAACCGGATGGACGGTGCCGTCGCCGGAGTCGCCGCGCTGCTCCTCTTTGCCCTGCTCTACGGGATCTGGGCGGGCGCCGCCTTCGGCGGCCTGGGGTTGCTGTGGCGGACGCTCGCCCATCTGCGCCGCAGGCCCGCGGGCCATCCGGCCGTCGTCGCCGCCTGCCTCTTCAACGTCGTTTTCCTCGAACTCGTCCTGTTCTACGGCCTGACCTACGGACAGGTCCCCTGGTTCACGCCCGGCGGCTTCTGGAGCATGGCGCTGTTTGTTGCCGTGGCCGGTGTCCTGGCGGGCGCCGCCATCTGGATCGTCACCTGGTTGCTGGCGGCTCGGGTAGTCCGTCTCGCCGCCGCCGGTCGACTGCCGCGACTCCTGGGCGCGCTCGCGCTGGCCCTGGCCGCCGTCCACGTGGTGCTGCCGATCGCGTTCCGGCTCGCCCCGCAGGAAGGGGCGGCGTCGTTCGACCCCACGGCGCTGGTTGCCGGCGACGGACCGCCGGTGGCCCTGCTGGGCTTCGACGGGGTGGACCCCGACATGCTCCAGGATCTGATCGACGACGGCGACCTACCGAACCTGGCGGAGTTCGTCCGCGACGGCACGTCGAGCCGGCTCGGGACGATCAGCGACGCCAACTCCGCGGTGATCTGGGCGTCGATCTACACCGGCGAGACGCCCCGGCGGCACGGCGTCCACGACTTCTACCGGATCCGCTTTCCCGGTTCAGGCGCCGGCCTGTTCCCGGTTCACCGCACCAGCTTCAAGGAGCTGATCGACGTGGTGTCCCGCGCACCGGGGATCTCGCGGCGTTTCGTCAACCGGCTCGACCTGGCGTCGCCGCCGATCTGGGAGATCACGGACCGGGCGGGACTGCCGACGGTCGTCGTCGACGGCTACTTCTACTCGTTCCCGGCTCAGCGGATGCTCGAGCCGTCGAGCCGGCTCCTCGGCTATGGCCTGAACGACACCCTGGCGGCTTCCGGTGCCGCGGACAAGACGCTCGAGTGGTTCGCGCAGCCGCCGGAGTTGCCTCAGGAGGTCGTGGACGCGGCCGCCGGCCGGCCCGACCTCGACTGGCAGCACCGGGCCGTGATCGCCCTGCTGGAGCACCGCTTCGTGCAGGGCGAACCGCCGCCGCGCTTCCTCAACCTCTACACCCACGAACCGGACACCGTCTCGCACCAGCGCTGGCGCTGGGCCGAGCCGGAGCTGTTCCCCTTCGTCTCCCGGGCCGGCATCGAGGAGCACGGGGAGGCCGTGGCCGACGTCTACCGGCGGATCGACGGCCTGGTCGGCGAGCTGCGCCGGCTCCTGGGGCCCGAGACGGTCTTCGTCATCGCCTCGGACCACGGCCAGTCGCCGACCTTCGTCCACCGGCTGTACACGCAGCACCGGCACGGCCCGGACGGCGTCCTGTTGCTCTACGGGCCCGGCATCCGTCGCGGCCACCGGCTCGAGAGCAGCCACGTACTCGACGTCTTTCCGACCGTGCTGGCGCTGCTGGGATTGCCGCTGCCGGAGGATGCCGAGGGCAGGGTGCTCAAGGGTGCGTTCGAAACGCCTCCGGCCCTGGGTTCGGCTCGGCGCGTTGCCACATACCGCGACGCCTGGCGGCCCGTCGATACGGTGGGCGGCACGGACGTCGAGCGGACGCGGCAGGAGATCGAGCGTCTGAAGGCAATGGGTTACCTGTAGCGGTCGCCGCCGCATCCGGGCGACGCCGCGACGGGGCGAGCGATACGGCTTCGCGCAGAATAGGCCCGTGTCCACCGTCCGGCAGGCCCTAGCAACCCTCGATCGCGAGACGGCCGGGAGGTCGATGATGGACCTCGCCGCGGATCTCTACCCCATCCCCCGCAGCCTGACCGGCGACGGTGTCCGCGCGACGCTCGAACGGATAGCCAGCCGAATCTCGCTCGACGTGCACGAACTCCCCACCGGCACGCCGGTTCTCGACTGGACCGTGCCGCGGGAGTGGAACCCGCGGGAGGCTTGGATCCGCGATCCCTCGGGCCGCCGCGTCGTCGACTTCGCCGACCACAACCTCCACCTCGTCGGCTACAGCGTCCCGGTGCACTCCCGCCTGTCCCTGAACGAACTCCGGCCGCATCTGCACAGCCTGCCCGAGCAGCCGGACCTGATCCCGTATCGCACCTCCTACTACGAGGAAACCTGGGGCTTCTGCCTGCCTCACCGGCTCCTCGAATCGCTCCCGGCCGGCGAGTACGAGGTGTTCATCGACGCCTCGCTCGAAGACGGGTCGATGACCTGGGGTGAGTGCCTGCTTCCGGGCGCGACCACCGAAGAGGTCGTCATCTCGAGCCACGTCTGCCACCCACAACTGGCGAACGACAACCTGTCCGGGATCGCCGTCGCGACCCACCTCGCCCAAACGCTGGCCGCCGTGCCGGAGCGTCGCTACAGCTATCGCTTCCTATTCGCCCCGGGCGGTATCGGCGCGATCGCCTGGCTGGCGCGGAACCGGGAGCGTCTCGACACCTTCCGCCACGGGCTGATCGCGGCAAACCTCGGCGACGGGGGCTCCTTCCACTACAAGAAGAGCCGGCGCGGCGACGCCGAGATCGACCGGGCCGTGGCGGCGGGCCTGGCCGGCCTCGGCGAAGAACCCGTCACCGAGGACTTCTTCCCCTTCGGCTACGACGAACGCCAGTACTGCTCCCCCGGCTTCAACCTTCCGGTCGGCGTGTTGACCCGCACTCCCTGGGGAAGGTACCCCGAGTACCACACCTCGGCCGACGACCTCTCCTTCATCCGTTCCGATGCGCTGGCCGGTTCGCTCGCCGCCTATCTGGTGACGGCCGCCGTGCTCGAGGAAGGAGCCGTCCGGAGCGCCGGCACTGCCGCCGGGACCGCCCGGCGCCGGCCTTCCACCGCCGGACGCGCCGGCGATGACCGCCGCTACCGCAGCCTGGAGCCCTTCGGCGAACCCCAGCTCGGCCGTCGCGGACTCTACGGCGGCCTCGGCGGTGCCGGCCGCAAGGCCTTCGAGGTCGCGTTGTTGTGGGTGCTGAACCAGAGCGACGGCGAGCACTCCCTGTCCGACATCGCGGAGCGCTCCGGCCTGCCGCCAAGTGTCGTCCGCGAGGCGGCCGACGCGCTGCGCGAAGCCGGTCTATTGGAAGACACTCCGTAGTGTTCAGATGGGCACTGCACCGAGTACAACTCGCGCCGGCGGTACACCCGTCGTGGTCAGTCCGGCCCTCCGAGCTTGATGAGCTTGATGACTGCTATTCCTCATCCACGTTCAGGTCGCTCTGGGTGATCTCGGACGAGAACTCGCGTGCGCGGTCAAGAATGTAGTCCGTGTTAGCTCGAAGGACTAGGCCATTGGCTGTTCGCACCTGTGCAACATAAGCGAGTGATGCGTAGTACTCGGAGGCCTCGTTTTCTGAGAACAGGCGCCACTTCCATCGGAAACTCCGCTGGTCGCCTGGTTCCATGTTCACGATCTCTGTCGCGGTCTGTCGCGGAGAGCGCGGAGAGTGTCTTGATTCTGTTGCCCCAGATGTCGAACACAATGTAGCGAACCTCGAAGGCTGATGTTGCCTCCGAGACGGGGTTGACGGACGCTAGTGCTTCGTACTGATACTGGTCGCGGGCGTATCGCGAATCTCCAGGCTCATAGATTGTCCTAACGCCAGTGGTGCCACCGTAGCAGTCATCCAACGCTATTCTCGCTCGTTCAGGATCATGAACCGTGACCCAGACTCGGTGAAGTGACGATTTGTTGAGGACGATCCCGAATCCGAGGTTCGTCTGGACTGGCCCACCATCACCAACCATCACCCCTGGATCCCCTGGATGCACCTGGATGCGGTCTGAGTTTCGGCTGGTGGGTGCGAAAGCGAGGGGCATAGCAATGCAAAGGCAGAGTGATGAGAAGGTCTTCATGGGAGGTTCCTTTTGTATGGTCGCCCAGCGCTACTCGGTAGGGGATAGTTGCTCTCGGCCCTCTCGGCCGGTTCTTACTCACGTGCGGTCTTCCGATTGGCTCTTCCGGGTTGATGGTGGAGATGCCGTAGTCCGTGGGGATGCGTGACACAGACTTGTA
>JAAXHG010000201.1 GCA_012270995.1 Vicinamibacteraceae bacterium
ATCATCTCTGTATTGGATTGGACTGCGCGAGGACTGCGCGAGGACTATGGGCGTTGCATGGCCGTGCCTATGGCTGGTACGAGACCGAACTTGGCGTTCCTGCGGTTGGCAGGTGCGCGCAGTCCAGGGCGAGTTGGTTCCTGGGGTGCTTGACGGCAGGTCAGCCGTGAATGAGCGGCCAACGCACGAGAGCAATGGCGTTGTCGACAGGCCGGACCCAGCGTCGGCGGTTACCTTGGGGAACGACACTCTCCCTGGTCTCACGTTGCTGCGGCCACCAAGGGACCCGCCTCTCCGGGGCGGGGGGCGATCGGGGACTAGAGTAGTCGCCGCCGTGACCGCGAAGCGTCTCTACCTGATCGACGGCTACTCGACGATCTTCCGCGCCTTCTACGCGATCCGCGGGCTCTCCACGTCGACGGGCGAGCCGACGAACGCGATCTACGGCTTCATCAACATGCTGCGCAAGTTGCTGCGCGAAGAAGAGCCGCCGCTGCTCGGGATCGCGCTGGACGTGGGGCGCGCCACGGTGCGGACCGAGGCGTACGCGGAGTACAAGGCGAACCGGGCGCCGATGCCCGAGGATCTGCGGACGCAGATGTCGGCGATCCGCCGCGCGATCGAGGCCTTCCGCATCCCCATCCTCGAACTGGAGCGCTACGAGGCGGACGACGTTCTCGGGACCCTGGGGAGGAGGGCGCGGGAGGCGGGCTACGACGTGACGATCGTCAGCGCGGACAAGGACCTGTTCCAACTCGTGAACGACCGGGTATCGCTGCTTCACACCGGTCGCGAGAAGACCTACGACCCGGCCCTGGTGGAGCAGGAGTTCGGGGTGCCGCCCGGGCAGGTGGTCGATGTACTCGCCCTGGTCGGCGACAAGGTGGACAACGTGCCCGGCGTGCCGGGGATTGGCCAGAAGGGCGCGCAGACGCTAATCAAGGAGTACGGCAACCTCCAGGCGCTGCTAGAAGCGGCGCCCGAACTCAAGCGCAAGGCGTACCGCGAGGGCCTAGAGCAGCACGCCGACCAGGCCCTGTTGTCGAAGGAGCTGGTCACGATCCACACCGATCTCGATGTCCCCTTCGATGCCGAGGCCTTGAGGATGGAGGCGCCGGACTACGAGGCGCTGGCGGAACTGTGCCGCGAGTTCGAGTTCTGGAGCCTGCTCAAGGAACTGGAGAGCGAGAGCGGCGGCCCCGAGATCGAGCCGGCGGTGATCCTGGACTCCCTCGAGGCGTTCGAGGAGGCGGCACGGGGCCTGGGTCCCCGCGTCGCCGTCGGCGTCGTCTTCCGGCGCGGCGGTGAACCGGTGGGGCTGTCGTTCGCGCCCGTCGAAGTCGCTGCCGACGGGGACGACGGCGGGACGGTCGGCCGGGCCGCCTTCGCGGACTTCGGGCGTCCCGGCATGCGGGAAACCGTGGCGGCGACGCTGCGGGCGTGGCTCGCCGACCCCGGTCTCGAGCTGATCGGACACGATCTGAAGGAAGTCGTCCGGCTCTGTCCGTACCGCGAAGGCCGTCCCCGGGTCGCCGCGCGGCTGGTCGACACGATGCTGATGGCCTACCTGGTCCACTCTGCAGTGCGGAGCTTCGGACTGGCGACCGTCGCCCTCGACCGCCTCTTCTACAAGGCGACGACGCCGGCGGACGCGGGATTGGGAGATCGGACGGCGGCGCTCGGCGACGACCCGGGTCTCGGGGTCTACGCGGCGGAACAGGCGGTGCTGCCCGCCCTGATCCTCGAGGCGATCGCGCCCCAGTGGGGGGAGTCGCCAGGGGCGCGTGAGGTGTACGAGGGCATCGAGGCGCCCCTGATGCCGGTGCTCGCAGCGATGGAGGAGGAGGGCATCGAGCTCGACGCCGGTGTGCTGGCCGAGATGTCCCGCCGCCTCGAGCTCGACAGCGGCGACCTCGCCGAAGAGATCTTCGACCTCGCGGGCGAGCGGTTCAACATCCAGTCACCGGCGCAACTCGGCGTCATCCTGTTCGAGAAGCTCGGGCTGCCGGTGCTCGGCCGCACCCGCAAGACGAAGAAGTACTCCACCGGCGCCGACGTGCTGGAGCAGCTCGCGCAGCGTGGCTTCGACCTGCCGGCGAAGGCGCTCCAGTACCGGGAGCTGACGAAGCTCAAGTCGACCTACGTCGACGCGCTGCCGCACCTGGTCGCGGCGGACGGGCGCCTCCACACCCGCTACCACCAGGCGGTGGCGGCAACCGGCCGGCTGTCCTCGCACGACCCCAACCTGCAGAACATCCCGATCCGCACGGACATCGGGCGCCAGGTACGCCGCGCCTTCCGCGCCCGCGACGGCTACCTGCTCCTGGTCGCGGACTACAGCCAGATCGAACTGCGGGTGCTCGCGCACATCTCGGGCGACGATGCGTTGATCGACATCTTCCGGCACGGCGGCGACATCCATCGCTCGACCGCGGCCACCGTGTTCGGCGTGGCCCCTGCCCTGGTGACGGACGAGCAGCGACGGGCCTCCAAGACGATCAACTTCGGGATCATCTACGGCATGTCCGCGTTCGGCCTCGCCCGCGCCCTGGGCATCGCCCGCGGCGAGGCGCAGGCGTTCATCGACGCTTACTTCGAACGCTTCCCCGGCGTGCGCACCTACACCGAGCGGACGCTGGCGCAGGCCGAGGAGGAACTCCGCGTCGAGACCCTCTACGGCCGCGTCCGCTACCTGCCCGACATCAAGAGCCGCAACCGCGCGGTGCGCGAGAACACGCGCCGGATGGCCGTCAACGCCCGCATCCAGGGCACGGCGGCCGATCTTCTCAAGCTGGCCATGATCGCCGTCGACCGCCGGCTGCGGGCGGAACTCGGGGCGGCCCGGTTGCTGCTGACGGTCCACGACGAACTCGTGCTCGAGGCGCCCGCCGGCGCCATCGACGAACTGTCGGTCCTGGTCAGGGAGGAGATGGAGGGAGTCGCCGACCTGCGGGTGCCGCTCGTCGTCGACATCGACTCGGGTCCCGACTGGTACGAAGCGAAGGCCTGACTACCCGCCCCTGAGCGCCGGAATCACCTGATTCCCGTACGCCGCGAGCGTGCCTTCCTTGTCGTCGTGCATCAGGTAGACGGCGAAGTGGTCGACACCCAGGGACCGCAGTTCCCGCAGCTTCTCGATGTGGGCCTCCGCAGGTCCGAGCACGCACAGCCGGTCGACGATGCCGTCGGGCACGAACTCCGTGTCCGGGTTGCCGCTGCGGCCGTGGTGCGAGTAGTCGTACCCCTGACGCTGGCGGATGTACTCGGCGAGCACGTGGGGCACCTTCGAATCGTCCTCTCCGTATCGCATGACGAGGTCGTGGATGTGGTTGCCGACCATGCCGCCGAACCAGCGCAACTGGTCCCGCTGGTGCGCCAGGTCGTCGCCGACGTAGGCCGGGGCGACCACGCAGACGGTGATCGCGTTCGGGTCGCGCCCCTCGTTTTCGGCGGCGTCACGCACCGCCTGGAGCGTCCACTCCAGGATCTTCGGGTCCGCCAGTTGCAGCACGAAGCCGTCGGCGTGGCGGCCGACCACGTCCAGCGCCTTCGGCCCGTAGGCCGCGAACCACACCGGAAGCTCGGCGCTGCTCTCCTCGCGCCAGGGGATCCGCACCGTGGTGCCGCCCAGGTCCGCGTCGCGGCCGGCGAACAGCGCCCGGATGACGTCCATTCCGTTCACCGAGGCCGCCAGCGACTCGGGCCGGCGTCCGATGTAGCGGAGGGCCGAATCGCCCCGACCCATCGCGCACTTCGTGCGGCCGGGATACATCGAGTCGAGCGTTGCGAACAGCGACCCGAGCACGGTCGTATCGCGTGTACCGGGATTCGTCACCATCGGACCGACCGCCATCCGCTCCGTGCTCGCCAGTATCTGAGAGAAGATGACGAACGGCTCCGGCCACAGGACGTGGGAGTCGAACAGCCAGCAGTGGTCGAACCCCCGGTCCTCGGCCATGACCGCGAGTTCGACCACCCGCGAGATCGGCGGGTCCGGCTGGAGGACCACGCCGAAGGACATCTGGTCAGTGCTCGTCATGATCTTGTTCCTTTCCCGCGGCAACTCGGGCAGGTTAGCAGCGAGCGTGGCCTTTACCCCCGCGGCCGCAGGACCCGCCGCCGGTCCCCCTCGCGCCGCGTCAGCCGCTGGCGGTCCAGGTGCTCCAGCAGGGGAATCGCCCACTTCCGCGTGAGGCCGAAACGGTCCTTGAAGTCGGCGACGGTGAAGGTGTCCCAGCCCGTGGCGAGCAGGTCGGCCTGGAACCGTTCCAGGGAGCTGGAGGCCAGGACGAGGCCGTTCGGAAGGCGGGCGAGACGGCCGCGTTCGACGAGGTAGCGGAGCACGCCCTCGAACAACTGAGGCTTGGCGCCGAGGGAGCGGCAGAGTTCCTCGGGCGAGCCGGGGGTGAGGCCCTGCTCCTCGAACCCCTCGACGATGTCCTGGGCCAGCTTCGACTCCGCACCGGTCAGTTCGCTGGTGCGCCCGGGCAGGGTGACGAGGTCGCCGTCGACCGTCACCGCCCGGTCGGCGCTCCCCTGGCTCGCCCAGTCGAGATAGGCAGGGGCGAGATCGCCCGCGCGGGCGCCGAGTAGGCGCCGCACGAGTTCGGCCTTGGGCATGCCGCGCGACAGGCGATCGGCGGAGAAGTGCGCCTCGACCAACCGCCGGGCGCGGCGTGACACGCTGCGCACGGTGCCGACGGTGACGAAGCGCTCGGGTCCCGCTTCGAGTAGCAGGCCCTCCCTGGCGGCGCCGGTGAGCACGCTCGCGGCGTCGCCGCGGTCGACTCCCAGCCGCATTGCGAGTTCGGTGGTCGCAAGGCCGGCCTCCCGGCCATCGGCCGCCCACTGCACGGCGGCTGCCACCGTGTCCGCGGTGAGCGCCTTGATCGTTGTCCCGAGGGCCTTGCCGCGTCTGTGCCTCCAGGCCGGGTCCAGCACCTCGCCGCCGCCGAGGGTCGTCTGGGGAGACGGCCGGCGGATCACGAAACGGTCGCCCCGAATCGCCACCAGCGGTTCCTCCAGGCGGATCTCCGCGATGGCCTCTCCGCCCGGCTCGAGGCCCTCGGGCGCCAGCGGTCGCAGCCTGCCGACCCGCTGGGCCGCCATCACGTGCAGCCGCATGGAGCAGCTACCCTGGAGCGGTTCGGGCGCGGACTCGAGGAGCCGGCAACGGACGAGCAGCGAGGACGTGGCCCGGTAGACGCCCGGAGCGGTCAGTTCACAGCCTCGGGCAACGTCTTCCAGGCCGACGCCGACCAGTTGCAGCGAGGTGCGTTCGCCGGCCTGCGCCCGTTGACGGCTCTCGCCGTGGACTTCGATGCTGCGCACACGGGCGCGCGCGCCGCACGGCAGCACGTCGAGTTCGTCGCCGGCCGCGATGGTTCCCCTCGCCAGCGTGCCGGTGACCAGCACGCCGAGTCCCTGGAGCTGGAAGGCGCGGTCGATCGGCAGGCGGGCCGGCAGCCTGCTGTGCCGGTCGAGCGGCGCCGCCTCGCGCGCGAGGTCCACCAGGGTCTTGCGAAGCCGCTCGAGTCCCTCTCCGGTTTCAGCCGACACCGGCAGAATGGGCGCCTCGGCGAACGGCGTGTCGGCCAGCGTCTCCTCCAGCTCCAGTTGCGCCAGCTCCAGCAGATCGGCTGGCACCAGATCGATCTTCGAGAGCACCGCGACGCCGGCCGGAATCCGGAGCAGCGAGCAGATGGCGAGGTGCTCCAGGGTCTGGGGCATGACCCCTTCGTCCGCGGCCACGACGAGGACCATCATCTGGATGCCGCCCAGGCCCGCGAGCGCGTTGCGCACGAACCGCTCATGGCCCGGAACGTCGACCAAGCCGATCTGCCAGCCGTCCTCCAGCATCGACGCGAAACCGAGATCGATCGTGATGCCGCGCCGCTTCTCTTCCGCCCAGCGGTCGCAGTCGACGCCGGTCAGCGCCATGACGAGCCGCGTCTTGCCGTGGTCGACGTGGCCGGCCGTGCCGACGACGAACCGCTTCACGACGTTCGCTTCACGACGTTCGCTTCACCCCCCGCGCCCCGGGTCGATACCGTAGGCGCGGAGCTTGCGGTACAGGTGGCGCCGGTCGATCCCGAGGTCGCGGGCGGTCTGGGAGACGTTGCCGCCAGCGGCGATCAGCCGCTGCTCGATGTAGAGCCGCTCGAAGGCCTCCCGGGCCTCCTTGAGTGACGAGTAGTCGTCCTCGATCGGGGCGACCGCGCCCTTGCCGCTGATCCGGGGCGGGAGGTCCGAGAGACCGACCGCTTTCCCGGGCGCCATGATCATCAACCGCTCGGTCAGGTTGCGGAGTTCACGCACGTTGCCCGGCCAGGAGTAGGCGACCAGGCGCTCGAGCGCCGCCGCGTCGACGGCCTTGGGCCGGCGTCCGGCCTCGGCGGCGAAGCGCTTCATGAAGTGGTCGACGAGCGCCGGAATGTCCTCTCGCCGCTCACGCAGGGCGGGCACGTGGAGCGGGATCACGGCCAGCCGGAAGTAGAGGTCCTCGCGGAAGCGCCCGGCAGGCAACTCGTTTCCCTCCAGGTCCTTGTTCGTCGCTGCCAGCACCCGGACGTCGACATCGATCGGATCGCTGCCGCCCACCCGCTCGAACCGCTGCTCTTCGAGCACCCGCAGGACCTTGGCCTGCGTGGCGAGCGACATGTCCGCGATCTCGTCGAGGAACAGAGTGCCCCCGTCGGCCTGTTCGAAGCGTCCCCGGCGGCTGCCGGATGCCCCGGTGAAGGCGCCCTTGACGTGCCCGAAGAGTTCGCTCTCGATCAGTTCTTCCGGAATCGCGGCGCAGTTCACCTCGACGAAAGCGCTGCTGCTGCGCCGCGAGAGGCTGTGCACGCGGCGGGCGACGAGCTCCTTGCCGGTCCCGTTTTCGCCGGTGATCAGGATACGGCTCTCGGCTCGGGCGGCAAGCTCCAGGTCGCTGCCCAATCTGCGCATCGGCTCGGAATCGCCGATCAAATGCCGTTCCGGCTCGAGCCGGTGGGAGAGTTCCTGAACTTCCCGCTCGAGGCGGTAGCGCTCGAGCGCGTTCTCCACCGAAACCACGACCCGGTTCAGCGCCAGGGGCTTCTCCAGGAAGTCGTGGGCGCCGATCCGCATCGCCTTGACCGCCGTGTCGATGTTGCCGTGGCCGGAGATCACGATGACGGGCGTCGTGAAGTGTCCATCACGGAGTTCCGAGAGCATGTCCAGGCCGTCGCGGTCGGGCAGCCACACGTCGAGCAGGACGAGATCGAACTCGTCGCTCGACATCAGGGCGCGCCCGCTGACCCCGTCCGCGGCGGTGGTGACCGAGTGACCCTCGTCCTCGAGGATGCCCCGCAGCGTCTGCCGGATGCCGGCCTCGTCGTCGACGACCAGAATGCGGGCCTTGCTCGTCATGGGTTAGCTGCCGGTCCGAAGCTACTGCGGCAGCTCGATCGAGAACGTCGTGCCGCGCGGTTGGTTGTCCTCGACCCGGATCGAGCCGTTGTGGTCGCTGACGATGCGCTGGACGATCGCCAGACCGAGTCCGGAGCCCCTTCCCTTCGTCGAGAAGTAGGGCAGGAACAGCTTCTCGCGTGCCGCCTTCGGGACGCCGCTTCCCGTGTCGCTGACGGAAAGGTCGAAGACGCCGTTGCTGCGGCCGGCGCGTACCGTGACCTGGCCCGGCGGAGTGGTGGCGGCGATCGCGTTGTCCAGCAGGTTGACCAGGGCGGAGCGCATCTGGTCGGCGTCGAGCTTGACGTGCAGACCGTCCTCCCCGGCTTCGATTCGAGCCTCGACTTGGACGCCCGGTTTCAGTTCGCGGTAGAGATCGACCGTTTCGCCGATGAGCCGCTCGACGTCGACGTCGCGGGGCTGGGGCCGGCGCATGCGGGCGTAGCGGGCGAACTCGTCGACCAGGTTCAGCATGTTGCCGACCTCCCGCACGATGACGGAAGACCCTTCTTCGACCGCGGCATCCAGGCTCCTGTCCCTGTTCCTGGACTTGCGGAGCATGCGTTCCGCGGCGAGCTTGATCGGCGTCAGCGGGTTCTTGATCTCGTGCGCGATGCGCCGGGCCGCTTCAGTCCAGGTGGCGGCCTTCTGGGCGTCGAGCAGAGCGGTGAGATCCTCGATCACGATGACGTGGCCGAGCAGTTCGAAGCCGCCGGTTCCGCTCGGGGCGCGCAGCGGACTGGTCTTCACTTCCAGCGTCTTCCAGTCGTCCTTGCCGCCGAGGCTGACCTCCCGGCGGGCCGGCGTCGTTTGCGGACGCCGACGCTTATCTGCGGCGTCGGGCAGGTCGGCGAACACGGCTTCGATTCCGCGGTCGGGAAGCAGCTCGCCCAGAGCTTCCGGGGGCGAGCCGGCGAGTATCGTGTCGGGGGCCAGGCCCAGCATCTCGAGAGCGGCTCGGTTGCAGGTCAGGATCCTGCCGTCGCGATCGAGCGACAGGACGCCGGCGGGACCGCTCTCGAGCACCGCCTCGATCCGCGCGCGCTCGGCGTCCAGACGGCGGTTCGTGGCGACGAGATCGCGGTTCGAGTCCTCGAGCGCGTCGGTCATCCGGTTGAAGGAGTCGACGAGCACCTGAACCTCGTCGTCGGCGGCGGCCTCGACGCGGTGTTCCAGGTCGCCGCCGGCGATGCGCCGGGTGCCGTCCGCCAGGGCCTCGATCGGTCCGGTCACCCGGCCGGCCACGTAGAGGCCGACCCAGCAGGAAACGAGCAGGATGCAGAGGGTGACCGTCAGGAAGAGGAGCCAGTAGGCGGCCCGTATCTCGTCCCGCTGGGCGTGCAGTTGCCGGCGCGACTGGTAGGCGCCGATCAGGGTTTCCGTGTTGCCGGCCAGTTCGGCATCGAGCAGCCTCCCGGCGACCGCTACGGTGGGTTCGTCGCCACCGTCGGTCGCCGCCGCACCCAGGATCAGGCGCTCCTCCCTACCGGAGACCTGGTCGACCGCGCGGGCGGCGCCGGTGCGGATCGCTTCCAGCAGCATGCCGCGGGTTGGTTCGGGCATTTCCGACAGGGTCTGGGGGTTGACCGTCGCGTGGACGAAGGTCGTGTCGCGGTAGACGGCGAGGTAGTCCAGGTCGGCTGACGACAGCGTCTCCCCAAGGGCACGCGACAGGCTGCCGCGGCCGCGCGGATCCTCCAGGTCGAGATCGGCCGTTTCGGTGAGTAAGCGTTCCGCGTCGCGCAGCAACTGGTCCTGGTGGGTGGACGTGAGGGCCTGGGAGACCTGGTTCGCCGGTTCCAGCAGATCGTCGATGTCGGTGCGGAACATGCGGTCGATCGAGCCCTGCAGCAGTTCGGTCGCGTAGAGGAACAGGACCAGTCCCGGAAGCAGCGACAGCCCGATGTAGGTGAGGATCAGCTTGGTGCGGAATTTGGCGCCGAGACGCTGCCGCCGCCGCTCGATCCACAGCTTCGTCAGGTTGCGGACGAGGAGGAACACGACGATCAGGATCAGCACCACGTTCAGGTTGCGCAGCGCGAACAGGAGGATGCTGTTGTTGAGCGCCGCGGGATCGATCTCGCGCCCGCGCTGAAGCGCGTAGTAGCCGGCCGTCGGTACGGCGAGGGCGAGTACGAGAAGCCAGACCAGGAACCGATTGCTCTTGATCAGCTCTCGTAGCGAGCGTGGGGGGGCCGCCCGGGTCGTCGTCATCTCACTTGGCCCCTGTCTCCCGCACCGACCTCCGGAATGGCGGGAAGGGCTGGGTCTGGACCCAGGCGGTATGGACCCGGTCGGGTATCAGGCCGAGACGGGTCCGTGACCGCAGTTCCGCGCGCACCCGGAGGACGAACCGGCCCGCCAGCTCGTCTTCCATCTCGATCGACGGCAGCTTGTCGAAGACCGTCAACGCCCGCTCGAGGTCGGCGGCCGAGGTGACGACGCGGCTGGCGTAGAGCTCGCCGTCGCGCTTGAAGTTGACCAGGTACTCCCGGGTGAGGGCGTTGTACATCGCCACGACTTGCAGCCGCGTTGCGCCGACGCGCTTGTCGAACCACCGGCGTCGCAGTCTCTGGACCTGGATGTCGTACGTGAAGCCCGTCGGCAGACCGCTCTCGATCTTCTCCCAGGTCCGTTCGTCCAGGGCGCGGTCGAGGCGGAAGCTGACCAGGAGCTCCGCACCGTCGCGAACGACGGACAGCGCGGCGATACCGGCCTTGTGGTTTCGGGTGGAACCTTCTCGTGGGGGCTGGGCCGCGAGTATGTCGGCGCCCAGGACGCTCGACAGGCTGAGCGCGCAGATCAGCCGCCCCGCCCACGGGACTCTCATGGGGGCGACACTACCAGCCCCGGCGGGTTTGCCGGTGGCTGCGCTACTGCGGAGAACCGGCCAGAACCGGCGCCCAGGCCGGAGGCTGCTTCGGATCGAGAGGCAGATCCGCTTGCGGCGGCAGCTCTTCCCCGACCATCCAGGTCCAGCACTGCGGATTCGCGACCAACTCCTTGAGCAGCTCGTAGTGGAGCTGGTGGCCGCCGCGCACGACCTCGAAGTGCCCCCAGATCGGGGCGCCCAGCAGGGTGAGGTCGCCGACCGCATCGAGCGCCTTGTGACGCACCGGCTCGTCGGCGAAGCGCAGGTCGGTGTTCACGGCTCCCCTGTCGTCGAACACGATGCAGTTGTCGACGGAGCCGCCGAGGCCCAGTCCGGCCCTCTGCATCTTCTCGACGTCCACCTGCCGGCAGAACGTCCGGGCCGGCGCCAGGTCGCGCTCGAAGCTGGCCCGGTCGACTTCCAACTGCAGCCGCTGCCGTCCGACGGCGCAGCCCGGGAAGTCGATCGTGTAGTCGAGGCGCAGACCGGGGTAGGGTGAAGCGCGCAGCCACTTGTCGCCGCGCTTGAGTTCGAGGACCGAGGTCATCGCCAGGATCCGCCGGTCGGCGTTCTGCCGGCGAATCCCGGCCGCCTGCAGCAGCAGCAGGTAGGGCATCGCGGAACCGTCCAGGATCGGCACTTCGGGGCCGTCCATTTCCACGACCAGATTGTCGATGCCTAGGGCGTAGACCGCGGCGAGCAGATGCTCCACGGTCGACACGGTGACGTCGTCGCGGCCGAGTGTCGTCGCCAGCTCGAGGGAACTGACGTCCTTGAGTTCGGCCCGGACCTCGACGCTGCCCGCATCCGTGCGCCGGAACCGGACCCCGCTGCCGGCCGGCGCCGGTAGGATCCGCAGATTCGTCTGCTTGCCGGTGTGGATGCCCACGCCCGAAATGGCGGTCGGCCGGCGGATCGTCTGCTGTCGGAAAAGACGGTCTCGGGTGCTGTCGGACCTCAATGAACGACCTGGATTCCCGTTCGGTCCGTTGGCGCGTCTGCCCATCGGCGGGTTGACGGAGCAGGGATCGTGCCAGCCGCCGCAAGGCCGGTGCAACCCCCATGAGTTCAAGGGTTTCTGGGTTGCTCCGACACCGACCTGTCTCCTTGCGGGTTGTCTGTGCGGCCCGAACTGTGGCGTGTGTGCCACACATCTGTGGCGCCTCGACCGCACGACTGCGGTCCGTGGCAGGGGTAGACTCCGGCAGGCGTCGAGCGGCAGTCCGTGGACCCGGGCGCCGCTCGAGATGCCCGAGATGAACACGCATGGCCAAGCGCACCAACCCACACTCCCCGGCGGGCGGTCTGCCTCTGGCGGTCAATCGCAAGGCGAGGCGGCAGTACCGGGTGCTGGAGCGCTTCGAAGCGGGCATCGAACTCCTGGGTACTGAGGTCAAGTCGATTCGCGGCGGCAAGATCCAGTTGCGGGACAGCTACGTCGCCTTCCGCGACCACGAGGCCTGGCTGGTGGACGCCCACATCTCGGCCTACAGTCACGGCAACCGGGAGAACCACGAGCTGGAGCGGCCGCGGCGATTGCTCCTGAACCGGCGCGAAATCGACCGTCTCTTCGGGCGCACCCGCGACCGGGGCCTGACGGTGGTTCCGCTCTCCGTCTATCTGAAGGCAAACCGGATCAAGGTCGAGTTGGCCCTGGCCGAGGGCAGGAAGTTGCACGACAAGCGGCAGCGAGAGCGCGAGAGGACCCTCGATCGGGAGGCCAGGGAAGTGTTCCGCGGGCGCCGGCGGATGCGGGGCCCCTCCGGGCACGGGAAACCCGGGGAGCACGGTCCGTGAGCGGTAAGAAGATCGTCGTTCGGGGCGCCCGCGAGCACAACCTGAAGAACATCACCGTCGAGATCCCGCGCGACCGGTTGGTCGTGGTCACGGGCGTGTCGGGTTCCGGCAAGTCCTCGCTCGCGTTCGACACGTTGTTCGCCGAGGGACAGCGCCGCTACGTCGAGTCGCTCTCGGCCTACGCCCGCCAGTTCCTGCACCAGGTCGAGAAGCCGGACGTCGACTCGATCGAGGGACTGTCGCCGGCGATTTCGATCGAGCAGAAGTCGGTATCGCGAAACCCCCGGTCGACGGTCGGCACGGTCACCGAGATCCAGGACTACCTGCGGCTGCTGTACGCCTCCGTGGGCGTACCCCACTGCCCCGAGTGCGGCAAGGAGATCCGGCCCCAGACCGTGCAGCAGATGGTGGACCGAGTCGCCTCGCTGCCGGAGGGCACGCGCCTGCTGCTTCTCGCTCCCTACGTCCGGGGCAAGAAGGGCGAGTACCGCCGCCAGCTCGAGCAGATGGTGCGCGAGGGCTTTCTTCGCGCCCGCATCGACGGCGAACTCGTGGAACTCTCGGGCGATCTGCCGGCGCTCGACAAGAACAGGAAGCACACGATCGAGATCGTGGTCGACCGGCTGGTCACGCGAGCCGGGATCGAGCAGCGGTTGGCCTCCTCGTTCGAGACGGCGCTCGAGGTGGGGCGCGGGCTGCTCATCGTGGCGCCCGAGGGCCTGCCGGAGGAAACGATGTCCCAGCACTACGCGTGCGCCGACTGCGGCTCGAGCCTGGCGGAGATCTCCCCGCGGCTGTTCTCGTTCAACAGTCCCTACGGCGCCTGCCCCGAGTGCGGCGGCCTGGGCTCCTCGATGGCCGTCGACGAAGAGCGCGTCCTCGACGATCCGCGCAGGTCGATCAACGCGGGCGTGCTGCGGCCCTTCCCGACCACGTCCAGTTCGTGGCGATTACGGATGCTCAGGACCGTGGCCGCCGAACTCGGCTTCGACCTCTCGACCCCCTGGTGCGAGTTGTCGGAGGAGGCGCGGCAGGTCGTGCTGTACGGCTCGGGGAGCCGGGAGATCGCGTTCGAGATCAAGGGGCGGCGGTCTTCCTACCAGTGGCGCGGGCGTTACGAGGGCGTGGTGCCGATGCTGACGCGGCGCCACTCCGACACGGCGTCGCCCGGCGTGCGGGCCGAGATCGAGAAGTACATGTCGGTTCGCACCTGCGGCTCCTGCGCGGGCCGCAGGCTCCGCCCCGAGGCGCTGGCGGTGACCGTCGGCGGCCGTTCGATCGACGACCTGACCTCGATGCCGATCGGCGATCTACGGGGTGTGGTCGGCGGTCTGGGACTGACCACGAAGGAGCGGCAGATCGCCGGCAAGATCCTGCAGGAGGTGGAAGATCGGCTGACGTTCCTGGAGGATGTCGGACTCGGTTACCTGCATCTGGACCGGACTTCGGGGACGCTCTCCGGAGGAGAGAGCCAGCGCATCCGGCTGGCTACCCAGATCGGCAGCAAGCTGCAGGGTGTGCTCTACGTGCTGGACGAACCCTCGATCGGCCTGCATCAGCGGGACAACGCGAAACTGCTCAGAACGCTCAAGGGAATGCGCGACCTGGGCAACTCGGTGCTGCTGGTCGAACACGACGAGGAGACGATGCGCGGGGCGGACTGGATCGTCGACCTGGGGCCGCGAGCCGGCGAGCACGGCGGCGAAGTCGTGGCGGAAGGGCCGCTCGCCGAGGTCGAGCAGGCGCAGGGCTCGCTCACGGCGTCCTACCTGCGTGGCGAGTCGGAGGTTCCGGTCCCGGAGGGACGGCGGCCGGGCAACGGGAGCTGGCTCGGTATCCGCGGCGCCCGCCAGAACAACCTGAAGGGTCTCGACGTGGACCTGCCGCTGGGGTGCTTCATTCTGGTCACCGGGGTGTCGGGCTCCGGCAAGAGCAGCCTGGTCAACGAGGTTCTCTACAAGGCTCTGGCGAGGGCCTTCTACCGCGCCGCCGACGCGCCCGGAGACCATGATCGGATCGAGGGGCTGGAACATCTCGACAAGGTGATCGCGATCGACCAGAGTCCGATCGGCCGGACGCCGCGCTCGAACCCGGCCACGTACACGAACGTCTTCACGCCGATTCGGACCCTGATGGCGAAGACCACGGAGGCGCGGGCGCGCGGCTACAAGCCGGGCCGGTTCAGCTTCAACGTGAAGGGCGGGCGCTGCGAGGCTTGCGCCGGCGACGGCCAGAACAAGATCGAGATGCACTTCCTGCCCGACGTCTACGTGACCTGCGACATCTGCGGCGGCCTGCGCTACGACCGGGAGACGCTCCAGGTCCGCTACAAGGACAAGAACATCGCGGACATCCTGGCGATGAGCGTGGAGAACGCGCGGACCTTCTTCGCCAACATCCCCGCCATCGACCGCATCCTCTCGACGCTGGACGAGGTGGGACTGGGATACATCCGGCTCGGCCAGCCCGCGACCACGCTCTCGGGCGGCGAGGCGCAGCGCGTCAAGCTGGCGACCGAACTCTCCAAGAGGTCGACCGGACGCAGCCTCTACCTGCTCGACGAGCCCACCACGGGCCTCCACTTCGACGACGTGCGGCGCCTGGTTGCCCTGCTGCAACGACTCGTCGACCGGGGCAACACGGTGCTGGTGGTGGAGCACAATCTGGACGTGATCAAGAACGCGGACTGGATCATCGACCTGGGGCCGGAGGGCGGGGCCGGTGGCGGCCGGGTCGTGGCGGCCGGTACCCCGGAGCAGGTCGCGGCCGCCCCCGAGAGTCACACCGGAGCTTTCCTGCGCAGGGTGCTGGCGCCGCGAACGCCGGTGCGAAGGGCGAGCTGAGGAGGGGCGGAGGGGAAGCGTGGCCGCCTCGAGCCCATCCTCGGACCTGGCCGGTCGCCGGCAGCGCCTGCAGCTCGAGACGCTGTACGACCTGGTCGTGGCGCTCTACTCGCACGAGTCGGAGCAGGGTCTGCTGGACGACCTGTTACAGCGGGTGTGCGCGGCGGTCGATCCGGCGGCCGCGGCCGCGGTGACCCGGGACCGCTTCGGCGTCGCCCGCGCCGCCGCGACGGTGGGCTTCGGCAGCCGTCCACCGTCCGCCGAGACTCTTCTTGCAGGTCCTCTGTGGCACGACCTGCTGGCCCAGGACGAAACCGTGGCCCGCAGCGGCGGAAAGCTGGCGGACCGCGAGTTTCGTTTCCTGGTGGCGGCGCCGCTCAAGTCCCGCGACTCCCTGCTCGGCTTCGTGGCGGTGCTCGACAAGGAGGCGCGCGGCGCCGGTGCGCCCGGGTTCAGCGAAGGCGACCGGCGGTTCCTGAGGTCCGTCGCGGCGCTGGCCGGTGTCGCGCTGGACGGTCTGCGCCAGGTCGAACGTCTGGTTACTTCCCGCGAGCGTTTGGCGGAGGAGAACAAGCTCCTCAAGGAACGGCTGGACGACTTCGCGGAGGTAGGGGGTCAGCGGATCGTGGCCTACGCGCCGGCCATGCGGCGCATCCTGGAGGTCCTCGACCGGGTCGCGCCTCGCAGCGTCAGCGTCCTGCTGCGGGGCGAGAGCGGCACCGGGAAGGAACTGATGGCGGCGCTGCTGCACGGGCGTTCGGAACGCTCCGGACCGCTGGTGGCGGTCAACTGCGCCGCGCTCCCCGAGAGCCTGCTGGAGAGCGAGCTGTTCGGTATCGAGGGCGGCGTGGCCACCGGTGTGCGAGCTCGCCTGGGCCGCTTCGAACTGGCCGACCGCGGCACGCTCTTCCTCGACGAAGTGGCCGATCTCGATGTGGCGTCTCAGGTCAAGCTGCTGCGCGCGCTCCAGGAGCGCGAGATCGTCCGTGTCGGCGGGCACCAGGCGATCCCGGTCGACACCCGCGTCGTCGCGGCGACCCACCAACCCCTGGAGCAGCTCGTGGCCGAGGGCCGCTTCCGGGAGGACCTGTACTACCGGCTGAAGGGGATCAGCGTCGAGTTGCCGCCGCTGCGCGAACGGCGCCGGGACATCCCGCACCTCGTCCGGTACTTCACCGAGCGCTTCTGCGACCGCGAGGCGGTCGAGCCGCCCCAGTTCGACCGCGGCGCCCTGAGTCTACTCCTGGCGCACGACTATCCCGGCAATGTCCGTGAGCTTCAGAACATCGTCGAGGGAGCCGCCTCCCTGGCCGACGGGGTCGTCGACGCGTCGCTGATCCAGTCGTTGATCGGCGGCGCGGAGTCGGGTCCACAGGGCCCGGAGCCGCTCGATCTGGAGACCGTCAAGCGCCGCCACGTGCGCCGGGTGATCCGCATGACCGGGGGCAACAAGAGCGCTGCGGCGAAACTGCTTGGCGTGCACCGCCGGACGTTGTCGCGCGGCCGTTTCTGATCTGTCCGCCGGCGGTGAGGCGCGATCGGGGCACCATGTCCCAATAAGAGCCATAATGTCCCTATCATAGGTCAGGTATGGTCTCTTGTCGGAGTCCAACCGGCCCCAAAGGTCGGTTCGGTCTCCCGTTGGGACATGTTGCCGCGCTCGCGAAATCCGGGTCGGTTCGCCCCGGTCTTGCGGAAAGCCCTGTCTGGCCTCAAATCCTGGCTCCAGCGGACCGCCGTCCCCATGTTGGCAGCGGACTTGCTCGTGGGAGGGGGAATCGAAGGGAGGTCAGCATGATGGTAGGGTCGCAGTTCAGTTTTTTGGACCGTGGAGGCGCTGCCGCGTCCGGTGCGAGGGTTCTGTCAGGTTTCCTGGACTGGGTCTTGACCTCGGTTCCGGCCGGCGTGTTCTGGTCTTCTGCTGTTGTCGCGAGTTTCGTGTGGTTTCTGCTGAACGATCAATTGCATCCCGCGGTGATCTACTGTCTGAAGCTGTTTCTAACCGCCTAGCGGCGCCGGACCCGTCGCCCCGGTGCGCTCCGCTTTTTCCTGCATGTCTGAGTTCGGGGTACTCGAAGAGACCCATCTGACGTTCAGGCTCGCGCCTGAAATGGAGCTCAAGGCGCGTGCCAGCGCCTGCGCGGTGGCGAAGTCCATACGGATGAGCACCGACAAGGTGGAGGAAGTGGGCATGGCGGTCGTCGAGGCCTGCATCAACGCGATCGAACACAGCCGGGCCGCCGACGGCAAGCTGCATCTCCGGTTGGCGGTGCTGGGGCCGGCGGAAGCCGACGATCCGCGGGTGCTGCGGATCACGATTCAGGACCAGGGAGTTGGATTCGATCCCGCCAAGGTGGTACAACCAAGGATCGAGGACAACCTCAGGTCCATCCGCAAGCGGGGATGGGGCTTGAGGATCATCGAGGGCTTGATGGACGAGGTGAACGTGCTCTCGGGTGAGAGCGGCACGTCCGTCGTCATGTCGAAGGCGCGCTGAGGAAAGCGCGGGGGAGTTGGGTTGAGCCCATGACCGAGGGACTGAAGTTGGACGTGGAACGCCGCCAGGATCTGGCGGTCATCTACACGGACGGATACATCAACAACCAGGGGGGCGAGGAGATCGCCGAGGCGGCCTACGCCCTTCTGGACGACGGCTACCGGTCGCTGTTGCTCAACCTCCGGGGCACGAAGATCGTCAACTCGATCGGCATCTCGATCCTGATCGAGATCATCGAGAAGATGCTCGCGGTGCAGGGGCGTCTCGCGTTCTGCAACCTCACGCCGACGATCGAGAAGACGTTCCACATCATGGGTCTGGCCCAGTACTCGACGATCTACCCCGACGAGCAGGCGGCTGTCAGTGAACTCCAGTCGGGAGCGTCCTGACTCCCCAGCCAGCCGGCCCGCGGGTGTCGGCGACCTCTGGCGCATGGCGGCGGCGGCGGACATCGCGGAGTGGGAGAGCGGTGCGGTTCAGACGCGGCTGGTAAGGCAGTGGTGCGAAACGCACGGCCTGACCGGCGCGCAGATCTACCGCCCGGACGGCGGACCGGTCGCGTCCTGGGGCGTTCTCGGGAAACAGGAAGCCGGCCTGGAGCACGATCTGGTTCTCTACTACGCACCGGAGGACGAGGCCGGAGCGAGCGGGAGCAGCGCCGCCGCCTCTGGCGCCGGAACGCCCGCGGCCGTTGAACTCGCGGGCATCATGGCCGTGGGTCTGCGGCTGCGGGAGCTGGCGGACGAACTGAAGGACCGCAGGTTCCACGACAACTACAACGTGGTCACGCTGCAGGCGGTCTACGACGTCGGACTGGCGATCGCCTCGACCCTGAACCTGGACGAGCTGACCGAGGAGATCCTGCTCCGCGCCGTGTCCCTGCTGGACGCCCGGCGCGGCGCCTTCTACCTGCGGGACGCGGAAGGCCGGCTGGCCCTGGCTGGAACGATCGGCGGCGGCGCGCGCGAGGTGATCGATGCGCCCCCGGCCACAAGCTCCGACGGAGCCGCTCTCGAGGAAGCGGCGGCGGGCGTCATTCCGGCCGCGGAGCACTCTCTCGCCGTGCCCATCGAAGGCGACGGCGGCATCGGCAACGTAGGTCTGTTGGTGGTCGCCGACAAGGAGAGCCGAACCGGCATCGGACCCTTCGCGGCCCCGGACCGCCGGGCGCTCTCCCTGTTCGCGAACCAGGCGGCCATCGCGCTGACCAACGCGAACCTCCATCGCCAGGCCCTGGAGAAGGAGCGGCTGGAGCGCGAGGTGGAACTCGCGGCCGAGATTCAGCAGGGCATCCTGCCGTCCGACATGCCGAGCGTCGGCTGCTTCGAAACCGTGGGCTGGAGCCGGCCCTCGCGCCAGGTCGGGGGCGACTACTACGGCTCGCTGCAGTTCGCCGGTTCGCGCCGCGGGATGGTGGTCGCCGACGTCACCGGCAAGGGGATGCCGGCGGCCCTCCTCGTCTCCACCCTGGACTCGGCGCTCCGACTGCTGATCGACGACGCCCTCCCCGGCCGGGAGAGCGCCCCGGTCGAGGTTTCGGCCGAACTCGTGGAGCGGCTCAACAAGCACATCGTCGAATCGAGCGCTCCGAATCGCTTCATCACCCTGATCCTGGTGGAGGTCGATCCGGGGAACCGCTCCGTGCGCTACGTCAACGCGGGACACAACCCGGGGCTGCTGGTGCGCCGCGGCGGCGACGTGACGCCGCTTGGTGCGAGCGGCTTGCCGCTTGGACTCCTGCCCGGCGCGACGTACCGGGTCGATGCAGTGGAGATGGAACCGGGCGACCTGGTCTGTCTCTACAGCGACGGCATCACGGAGTGCGAGTCGGTGGAAGACGAAGAGTACGGCCAGGAGCGCCTCGAGACGTTCCTGCGGGAGCGGCGCGACCGGCCGCTGGCCGAGATCGTCCGGGCCATCGACGACGACGTGAGCCGCTTCGGCGCCGGCCTGCCGCAGGGGGACGATCAGACGGTCGTGCTGATCCGCTGCCGGGCACCCTAGGGGAAGTTCGGGTTTTCCCCCTCGGGGTCGTCCTGGGCGCGCCCGGCCATGGGAACGAAGCGCACGACATCGACCTGCCGTCGGACGAGGCCGTCGGCGGTCTTCCGGATCACGACCAGATCCTGGAGGGTTCGCCCGACCGGGGCCACGAGAATGCCGTTCACCTTGAGTTGCTCGATCAGGGGCGGGGGAACCTCGGAGGGCGCCGCGGAGACCAGAATGCCGTCGAACGGAGCCTCCTCCGGCCAGCCCCGGTAGCCGTCGCCCACGCGCACCTCGACGTTGCCGTAGCCCAGTCCGTCCAGCACCGTCCTCGCGCGCTCGGCCAGGTCGTCGATGATCTCGATCGTGTACACCCGGCTGGCAAGTTGCGCCAGGACCGCCGTCGTGTAACCCGAACCGGTACCGATTTCCAGCAGCTTCTCGTCGCCCTCGAGTTCCAGCAGGTCGGCCATCAGGGCTACGAGGTAGGGCTGCGACACGGTCTGGCCCGATCCGATCTGCAGCGGTTCGTCACGGTACGCCTCGTCCCGCAGCGCCTGGGGCACGAACTCGTGACGGGGTACCGTCTCCAGGGCGCCCAACAGCCTCGGCTCCTCGATCCCGCGGCCGCGAATCTGCTCGTCGACCATCGCCCTGCGCTCCAGGGCATAGGCGTCGCTGCCTGGGTTCGGCTGCGCCGCGGCTCCGAGGGGAGTACACAGACAAAGGGCGGCGGCAACCGTCCACACTCTCCAGGGATGGTGGCCGCAAGTCGCTTGGGCGCGGCTGCGGAGCGGATGCGGAAGCCCGTGCATGATCCCCTATGATAGGCAAATCCCGTGCCGGATCGTGGTTCGCCGAGACGAGGTGCTGGACGCGGGTCGTCCCGGAGCCGGTCGAAGCAGCGAAAGGGCGACCGCGAGCAGGCCGGGTCTCGCCTCCGGTCTCTGAACCGGGTCAAGGAGGAAATCGTCGCGGCGGTCGAGCGGTCGCCGGCCGATGACACCGAGATCCTGTGGCTCGAGAGCAGGCGCTGCCGAACCGGGTTGCGAGTACGCGATCTGGACAGCTACAGGCGGCGGTCCCGTCAGGTCATGGTCAGGGTGCGCGACGGGCGCCGCGCCGGGGCCCACCGCACCGGTGGCGGCCGGGCCGGCGAACTCGACGCTCCGGTCCGTCTGGCGATGGCGGCGGCCCGCGTCTCCGCTCCCGAGTCGCTGCCCTCGTTGCCAGACGGTGACGAGCCGCCGCTTCCCCCGGTCCTGGTTCAGGATCCGGCTCTGGTCCGGCTCCACGCGGATGCCGCGAGGCGCCTGCTGACGGCGGCACTTGGCAACGACGAAGCGGCCGTTGTCGAGTGGACCGTCGGACAGGCCGCGGTCGCCAACAGCCGCGGTCTGGTGCGCGGCCAGCGGGCCACCGCGATCCAGGTCGAGGTGCGAAGCGGCGACGGCCCCGGCGCCGGCTTCGTTCGCCACGCTGCCCGCTCGCTCGACCAACTGGGTCTCGACCGGCTCGTGGAGACGGCCCGTGAGCGCAGGGCGCCGGACCGGGACGCCGCACCGCCGCCGGACGGCGCCAGCGTGGTCCTCGCTCCCGAGGCGACTCTCGATCTGCTGGAACTTCTGAGTCTCCACGCCTTCTCCTCGCACTCGATCGTGGAGGGGAAGTCCTTCCTGCTCCAGCACACGGGCGTGCAGGTCTTCGACCGCGAGCTCCACCTCGTGGACGACGGCAGTTGCGAACGCGGCCTGCCGTTCCCGTTCGATCTGGAAGGACGGACGAAGACGGCCGTCGAGCTGGTGTCGGCTGGCGTGCCGCGGACGCCGGCACTCGACACCGCAACCGCGGCGCGCGTCGGCCTTGAGCCGACCTGCCATTGCACCGGAGGTGAAGAGGCCTACCCGCTCAACATGTTCCTCGGTGAGGGAGAGCGAGACGACCGCGCCCTGTTCGAGATCGCGGACGGGGGTGTCTGGGTCAGTCGGCTGGACGATGTCGAGTGCTTCGACCCAGGGCGCATGCGGGTTCGGGCGAGGGCGCGCGGCGTGCGCCGGATCCGCGACGGCCGGCTCGGCGAACCGGTCACCTCCCTGGTCTGGGAGGACAGCCTCCTGCGGGTGCTGTCCAACCTCCTGGCGATTGGAGCGACCTGCTATTCCAGCACCTCGCGGGACGGCTTCCTGGGCGGGACGACGGCGCCGGCGGTAGCCGTCAGCGACGTGGACGGCCTTGCTCCCGCGTGACGGCTTCGTGCCCGTCGCGGGCGGGATGGTGGAGCAGAAGGGACTTGAACCCTCGACCCCCACGTTGCGAACGTGGTGCTCTCCCAGCTGAGCTACTGCCCCACAGGCGCCTGCCAGGCTTGGGGCGGCGGATTCTAGCAGCGACGGGTGTATGATGGGTGGGCGTGGCAGCGGCGCCGCATCCGGCGGTGCCGATTCGTCGTAACTGACTGATTACCAAGAAGAAAGCTGACATGACCAAGGCGAAGAAGAGCGAAAGCGACGGCGACGGCGGCAACGTGACTTCGATGGATCTGGCTCGCGAGGCGGTTGCCGAGGGCGTGGAGAAGGCGCGCTCGGCGGTAAGCCAACGCGTCGGCACGGCGCGCGAGCGGATGCGCGACTCGAAGCTCTCGGACCGGGTCAAGAAGGCCTCGGGTCGGGCCGGCGAGGCCGCTCGCGAGGGCTACGGCGTCGCCAAGGAGAAGATCGGACACGGCTACGAGCGGGCGCGCAAGGATCTGGACCAACTGGTTGGCGACGTGAACGTGTACGTCCGCGACAACCCCGGCCGTGCAGTGCTGATCGCCGCCGGCGTGGGCTTCGTACTGGGGTTCCTCCTGCGTCGTGACCGCCGCGCCTGAACAGCCCGCGATCGAGGATCGGATCGTCGGAAGTCTGACGCCCGGTCTCGACTGGATGTCCCTGGTCCGGACATATCCCCTCGCCTCGGTCACGGTGGCCGCCTCGATCGGTTTCCTGATCGGCCGCGCCCGCGGGCGGGAGATCATGGGCATCCTCGGTGACCTCGCCGGCGAGCGGGTCGACGAGAGCGTGCGCAGTTTCCTGGTGCGCTAGCGACGCTCCGGGCCCCGGGGTTTTGGGGGCCGTTCAAGCGGTGCGCCGCCTGCTCCATCTCTCCGACATTCACTTCGGGCCGCCTCATTACGAGCCGGCGGCAGCCGGAGTGGAAGCGCTGGTCGCGGATAGGCGGCCCGATCTCATCGTCGTATCGGGCGACCTGACCCAGCGCGCCAAGGCTCGTCAGTTCCGGCAGGCTCGCCGTTTTCTCGAGGGCCTGGGGTGCCCCTTCCTGGCTGTGCCGGGCAACCACGACGTACCCATGTACCGGTTCTGGGAACGGCTCTTCGATCGCTACGGCGCATGGCGCCGGAACTTCAGCGCCGTTCTGGAGCCGTACTTCGCGGACGATGAGATGGAAGTCGTCGGTTTCAACACGGCGTTCAACCTGACGATCGACAACGGACGCTTCTCCGGCCGCCAGTTGGCCGGCGTAGGCCGACGGTTCCGCGCGGGCCGCTCCCGCTCGGGTCACTCCCCGGTGCGGATCGCGGTTGCTCATCATCCGCTGGCGGCACTGCCTGAACTGATGGGCTGGCGCACGGCGCGCCGCAGCGACGAGGCCCTGGCGGCGTTCGCCGCGGCGGGCGTCGACCTGGTGCTGTCCGGCCACGTCCACGTCGCCGCCCTGGGCAAGGCGCCGGGTTCCGCGCGCCGGCTGTGGCTGGTGCATAGCGGCACGTCCACCTCGAGGCGCGGTCGGGGCGCCGAGCAGGGCCGGAACAGTTGCAACTGGATCACGCTGGACGCGGGGCAGGCGGGGCGCACGGCGCGAGTCGAGCAGCTCGTTTGGTCGGAGGATCGCGCCATCTTCGAGGTCGAATCGGTCCACGACTGCGACTTGGCGTGACGAATGATGGAGCGGCGTGACGAACGCGGAGCGGCTTGGGAGTGATTGAGCCGCGCGGCGCGACGATCGACCTCTCGGTGTTCGACCGGGTAACCGCCCGGGCCGAGACGCTGGACAACGGTCTCGGTGTCGTTCTGCTTCCCCAGGCGGGCGCCGAATCGATCGTCACGGTCGTCTGCTATCGCGCCGGCAGCCGCGACGAGGGCTCGGACGAGGGCGGTCTCGCGCACTTCCTGGAGCACATGATGTTCAAGGGGTCGGCGCTCTACCCGCCGGGAGCGATCGACAGCCTGACGCAGCGTCTCGGCGGGACGAACAACGCCTTCACGTCGCACGACGTCAGTGCCTACCACTTTCAGTTCGAGCGCCGCCGCCTGGATGAGGCACTCAGGATCGAGGCGGACCGGATGCGGGGTCTGAGCCTGCTTCCGGAGGAGATCGAGAGCGAGCGTGAGGTGATCCTCGAGGAGATCCGGATGGTCGAGGACGACCCATGGGACGCGCTGGAGCAGGCGGTGGCCCGGCGCCTCTTCGGCGGCCATCCCTACGCTCGCCCGGTGCTGGGGACGAGGCGGAGCCTGCGCGGGCTGGATGCCGCGGCCCTTCGTTCGTTTCACCGTCGCCACTACCATCCCGGTCGAGCGGTTCTGGTGGTGGCCGGAGGTCTGCCGTCAGACGCGATGGGTTGCATCGACGCGGTCCTGGGGAACGGTGCGCCGGGCGAGTCGACTTCCGCGCGTCCCCGCCAGGAACTCGATCCGCCGGCGGGAGGTGCAGGGTCGGATCGCCGCGTGGAGCTGCGCCGTGGCGAGATGGCGCGTCTTCTGGTTGCGCATCCCGCGCCCGCCGCCGACGATCCCGTGTCCGTCCACGTTCGTCTCGCCCTGACTGTCCTCGCCAGTGGACGGGCGAGTCGCATTCAACACGACCTGGTCGAACAGAATCCGCTGGCGCTCTGGGCGGCAGGCGCTGCCAGCGGTCACTGCCTCGGGGGCATGTCGACCCTGACGGCGGAGGCGGCGCCGGGGGTCGAACCGGCCCGTCTCGAGGAGGAGGTGTGCTCGCGGGTCGACGGCCTGGCCGCGAGTCCGCCGTCGGCGGAGGAACTCGAGCGGGCGAAGCGCGTGCTGTTCGCCGACTGGGTCTTCCTGCACGAACGGATCGCGGAGCGAGCCATATCGGCCGCTCTCGAGCATGCCCTCTTCTTCCCGGGTTTCACCCGCGGCTCGTACGAGGCGCTCGCTCGCGCCACGGCCGCGGACGTCTCCGATGCCTGTGCGGTCTGGCTGTCCCCGACGATCCGGATCGTCGGCTGGTCGCTGCCTGCCGGGACACGTTGAAGTTGGAGCGCGAGCCCTCACGCCTCGACCTGTGGTCGGGCCGGCTGCGCCTGGCCGCGCTGCGCGTGCCGGACTCCGGCGTCGTGGCGGCGCGGGCCTGGCTGCGCGGCGGCTCCCGCGTCTGTCCTTCGCCGGGGCTGGCGCTTCTTTGCGGCCGCATGCTGGTCGAGGGCACCGCCCGCCGGACCTGGCGCGACATCGCCGAACAGGCCGAAGCACGCGGCGTGTCGCTGAACGGCTTCGCGAGCGCCGAGGTCCACGGCCTCTCGATCGACGCGCTGGCCGACGATGCGGGTCTGGCGCTCGAGTGGCTGGCCGAGCTGGTGCTCGAACCCGGTTTCGATCGGGGGCGCTTCGAGCTGCTGCGCGACCAGACCCTGGGCGAACTCCGCAGTCTCGCGGATCGCCCGGAAGTGGTTGCCGGCTGGACCTTCCGGGATCAGCTCTACCGCCCCCACCCGCTCGCGTCGCCGAGTCAGGGTACGAGCGAGTCGCTGGCAACCCTTACGCCGGAGGACTGCATGCGGTTTCACGGCGATGCGCTGGCGCGGGGCGGCGTGGTCGCGGTGGCGGGCGACATCGACGAGGAGGCGGTGCTGGCGGACCTGGAGCGCTTCTTTGGAGACTCGGCGGGAGGCGCGATCCGACCCGTCGAACCGCCGGCGCCGCGCGGCCGGAGCGAGAAACGGATCGAGATCGTCACCGGCGCCCGGGAGCAGGCGCACGTCTACGCGGGCCATTTCACGGTCGACCGGCGGCATCCCGATCTGCCGGAGCTGCGCGCGCTCGGCATCCTGCTCGGGTCCGACGGTCTGGCGGGACGGATCCCCCATCGCGTTCGCGAGCGGGAGGGTCTGGCGTACGCGACTCACGTGGACGTTCTGGCCGGCGCCGGCAGCGATCCCGGCGCCCTCTCGGTCTACTTCGGAACCCACCCGGATCATGTCCGGCGCGGGCTGGAACTGGTGCGCGAAGCACTCCACGAAGTGCTGGAGCGGCCGCCCGACGCGGCTGTGCTCGAAGCGTGCAAGACCGGCATGTTCGGCCGCGAGCCCTTTCTGACGGAGACCGCCGGCCTGTGGGCGGGCCTGCTCGTCGATGCGCTGCTCTTCGACCTACCGAGTTACCGGCGCTCGTGGCGGCTCGAACGGATCGAGCGGCTCAGCCCGGACGGTGTCCTCCAGGCGGCGCGGCGGCACCTGGAGCCGGAGAGGATGCTCGTGACGGTCGGCATCCCCGAGGGAGTCCCGTAGCCGCGTTTTCCTGCGGGCGTTCAGCCGCCCGGGCGTTTCCCCAGTCTGACGCCGCGAGGCAGGACGATGCGACCGAACTCCGCCCAGCCCTTCCAGTCGGAGTCGCCTTGCCTGAAGTACACGAGTTGACCCACCTCCGGAAACACGACGCGGTAGATGATGAGACAGGAGTCCTTGTGGAAGTGGTCGGGCTTCGTCGCTCGACGCTTGCCGGGTTCAAGGTCGGAGTTCTTCCCCAGCAGGCGGGCGGGGCCCGGCGCGGTGCGCGTCCTGCCGCCCGAGCAGACGTAGGTCCGGGTCGATACGGTCACGTCGTGGAGCGTCTCGGACGTGCGGTTCGTCAGCCGCCACTGGGCGCGGACGTTCTCCTCCCGGTTGTCGTGAAGGCTCGCCCGCCACTCGAGGACGACGGCTTCGCCGTCGTGGAGTTCGAGCCTCGCCAGTTCGTGCCACGCAGTCCAGGTGCGGTTCGCGTGGGCCGTCGCGGGAAGGAGGAGAGCAACGGCGATTGCCGACGCAACTGTCCTCGCCAATGCCCGGCCCGCCCTGCCGCCGCCGACGTCAACCGACGGGTTGACGGACGTCGGCGGCGGCAGTTGCGGCGCACTCACTGCCCGGTCTTCAGGAACACCTCGTTGCGGAGCATGTTGTCCCGCATGCACTCATCCAGCAGGAGCCGTTCGATGGCGGCTGCGACCTTTTCGTTCTCGGGGTCGCTTCGCCACTCGTGCCATTCCTTCAACCGTTCCTCCATGCGAGCGGAGAAGCCCCGTGCACGTCCTTCCCTGAGCACTCCGTAGTAGCCGACGAGCTCGCCGTCGCTCGATTGGGCGATGAGATCGTAAAGCTGGTCCCGCATCTCCGCCGGCCGGTCGGTGCTCGGCAGCGTGGACACCACCCCGAAGCCCAGCGCGTCGACGAGACCGGCGAGGCGGTCCCGGTCGGCCTTCAGGACCGCGTAGTGGTCGGCAACGACTTCGTCGCTCGCTTCGGCGAGCATCCCGTAAAGGGCAACTCGCACTTCGATGGGGTCGGTGATGTCGGGTAGCGAATCGTCGCCCGCCAAGGCTGACGCGACGAGGGACAGCGAGGCGGCGATCGTCAGGATCTTCATGGGTCAGTTCTCCAACTGGCCAGAATCGAGCGCCCGTTGGCTTCGACTTCGCCTATGCCGCCTGCCGAAGACGGCGAGAGCGAGCATCAGGAGGAAGCAAGCCAACATGACTTCCAGCCAGCCACGGAAGTACGCGAGGACACCCAGCGCCGCCGGCGCCGCGTTGCCGGCGAAGACGAGGACGCTGGTCAATCGGCGCACAGATACACCCCCGCGCCGCCGGCCGCTCCCAATGCTGCTCCGAGCAGCTTCAAGGTGGCTCCTCCGGCCATATCGCTGACCCGTTGCCAGTGCTTCTTGCATGTCGAACAGTGAACTGGATTGATGGCGCATGCCAACGTCCCGCAGGCCGGCGGTGCATTCCGCCCCAGATACATCATGCCTTCCCCTTCCAGGTAGACGAAAGTCCCCGTAAGGAAGACTGCGCCTGCTGCCGTGCAGAACGCGTCCTCTATGGCCGCGCTGATGTCCTTGAGGGAGATACCCTCGGTCGGCACATCCGGCGCGGGCGAGCCGCCCAGGTCGCCGCCAAGCGGATTCTGCGTCGCGTCGTTGCCGCTCGATTCGTTGTCGCCACAGCCTTGGGTACTGGACGCGACACACTCGTCGTCAGCGAACCCCCCGCGTGGCGCTCCGACGCTAAGCAACCCATAGATCAGCACGATCAGCAGCGCGCCACGGAACCGACTGTCTTTCCTCATGGAGGACCTCCTGTTGTGGAGGACCTCCTGTTGTGGAGGACCTCCTGTTGTGGAGGACCTCCTGTTGTAAGACTTGGAGTTGCTAGCACAGGCTCTTCCGCCTGTCAAACTGGCCGTTGGGCTCATCGGTCCCTCCAAGGCGAGTGTTTGCCTGCCGTCTGCTCGGTCTGTCCGAGTGCCGAGTGTCCGGGCTAGAGTGCCCGACCGGGAGGGCTTCGCCCACGGGCATCCCGCGGTTGGCGGCCGCCGGGTTCCGTCGGCTCACCTGCAAGGGCGACTGGCGACAAGGGTGACAAGGTAGAGGACATGCAACGGACGGTCTTGTATAGGCGTCACGTCGAGTCGGGGGCTCGTTTCGGGCCGTTCGCCGGCTACGAGATGCCGATTCAGTACCTGGGGGTGCTCGCCGAGCACCGCGCGGTGCGTGAACGCGCCGGCATGTTCGACGTCTCCCACATGGGGGAGATCCGCGTGCGGGGTCCACGCGCCCTGTCCCTGCTGCAGGGGCTGACGCCGAACAACGTGGACGCGCTCGCGTCCGGACGTGCCCACTACAACGCCCTCCTGACCGAGCGAGGCACCTTCGTCGACGATCTGCTCGTCTACTGCCTGTGCGCGGAGGACTACCTCTTGGTGGTCAACGCCGCCTCCCGCGCCCGGGACCTCGAGCTGATCCAGGCGGCGGCGCGGGCGGAAGAGGGTGTCCGCGTCGATGACCTTTCCGCCGAGACGGCGTTGATCGCCGTCCAGGGCCCGGAGGCGGCCGGGATCGTGGCGGACGTCGTCGGCGCCGAGGTGTCGGAACTTCGCTACTACTCCTTGCTCCAGCAAGCGTCGGAGGGCCGGCTGGTGTCCAGGACCGGCTACACCGGCGAGGACGGGTTCGAGATCTACACCCCGAACAAGAGCGCGGAGACGTTGTGGCTGGAACTGCTGGAGCGGGGCCGTGACCGCGGTCTGGTGCCGGCGGGACTGGGCGCAAGGGACACGTTGCGGCTGGAAGCCGGGATGATGCTCTGCGGCCAGGACATCGACGACACGACGACGCCGATCGAGGCCGGGCTGTCGTGGATGGTCAAGTGGAAGAAGGGCGACTTCGTGGGTCGCGAGGCGCTGGCTCGCCAGCGCCGGTACGGCTGCCGCCAGCGGCTCGTCGCGTTCGAAGTCCTTGGCCGCGGCATCGCCCGTCACGGCCACCGCCTGACGGTCAGCGACCAGCCGGGCTGCGCCGGGCCCGTGACCAGCGGCGCCTTCGCGCCAACCCTGGGACGGGCTATCGGCATCGCGCGAGTGGACTGCGCCGACGGCGATGTCCCGGAACCCGGCGCCGCCGCTTCGGTGGAGGTTCGCGGCAGGGAGATCTCCTGCCGTATCGTCAAGCTACCCTTCTATCGACGTACCAGGACCAGTGGAGGTTGACCGCTTCGATGATTCCCGATGACCGCCTGTACACGGAGCAGCACGAATGGCTCAAGCTGGAGGACGGCGAGGCCGTGCTCGGCATCACGGACTTTGCCCAGCAGGAACTCGGCGACGTCGTCTTCGTCGAACTGCCGGCGGCGGGCCAGGCGTTCGAGGCCGGCTTCGAGGTCGGCGCCATCGAATCGGTCAAGGCGGTCGCCGAGATCTACACGCCGGTCGGTGGAACCGTGAAGGAGACGAACAGCCAGCTCGAGGACGCGCCCGAGCTGGTCAACGAGGATCCGTACGGCGAGGGCTGGCTGGTGCGGCTGCTGTTGGACGGTGAGGGGCAGGCCGACCTGATGACGGCCGACGAGTACGAGACTCTGCTGGCGGCTGGCTGATCTGGTCGAGAGGAGGAGAGGCGGTCCGATGCGGGGTCTGGAAACCGTCATCCTGTCGTCGAGTCTTGCCGCGTGGTCGGTCGGCATCCTGGCCCAGATCGGCACTCTGCGGTGGAACCTGACCTTCGAGCTGGCCCTCTACCCGCTCTACATTCTGGCGGCGTTCACGGGCTGGTTCTTCGGCAACGTGTACGTTCACCGGCTGAAGCGGGAGCGGGGCTCCGCCGGGCGAAGACTCGACGAGATCGTGCTTCAGATCGCTCGTTCGCGACTGCTGTTCGTGCTCTACCTGTTCGGACCGCCGGGTTGGCTCTACCTGGTGCGCTCCATGGCCAGACGGGAGCAGCTCGAGGCAATGCCGCTGGTGCCGATCCTCACCCTCGGCGTCTACGCGGCCCTGTTCTCGGTGCCGGTCGTGCTGCGCGGCTCCGCCGCGCCGCGTCGCAAGTTCGAGCTCGGCGGCGGCAGCGACGACCCATAGACTCGCCGGCATGGCGGATGCGGCGGCGATGCGGATTCGGGCGCTCGAGGACGACCTGGAGCGTCGCGGTTCGGTGCTCGTCGCCTTCTCGGGCGGCGTCGATTCGGGGCTGGTGGCGGCTCTGGCGCACCGGGCCCTGAGCGACCGGTCGGTGGCCGTAACAGCCGCGGCCGAAACCCTGGCCGGAGAGGAACTCGATCATGCCCGCGGACTCGCGGCCGAGATCGGAATCCGCCACGAAGTGACGGTGTACAGCGAGCTCGACGATCCGGAGTTCCGCGCCAATCCGCGGCACCGCTGCTACGTGTGCCAGGGAATGAGGATGGACCGCATGCTGGAGCTGGCCGCGCAGGGCGGCTTCGCCACCGTCTGCGACGGCACCAACGCGTCGGATCCGGGGCCCGATCGTCCGGGTCTTCGCGCGGTGGGCGAACGCGGCGTCTACAGCCCGCTGCTGGCCCACGATGTCTCGAAGGCCGAGGCCCGCCGGCTGGCCCGCGCGCTCGGGCTCACGGTCTGGGATCGGCCCGCCAACGCCTGCCTGTCGTCGCGGATACCCCACGGACAACTGGTGACCCTGCCCAAGCTGCGGCGGATCGAGGCGGCGGAAGACGAACTCCGGAAACGGGGTTTCCGCGTGCTGCGGGTGCGCCACCACCGCGCGGCCGCCCGGATCGAGGTGGGCGCGCCGGAACTGGTCGAGGCGCGGCGGCAGTGGGGCGAGATCGAGATGACGATGCTCGAACTCGGCTTTGAGAAAGCGGCTCTCGATCCGCGCGGCTACCGAACCGGCGGCGCGGACGCCGCCTGACCCTGCTGCTGCCGGAGGCGCGATGCGGCGGGAAGAGCTTCTCGAACTGCTCCGGGGCGTGGCCTCCGGCAAGGTCTCGCCGGAAGACGCGCACGAGCGGGTGGCCCGGCTGCCGTACCTCGACCTTGGCGCGGCCCGGCTCGACCTGTTCAGAGAACTCCGTAGCGGGCTGCCTGAAGTGGTCTTCGGCGAGGGCAAGAGCGAGGAGGAACTGGTCCGGATCGTCGAGTCGATGGTGGAGCACTCGGGCCGTGCGCTCGTCACGCGGATCGGGGCTCCGGCCGCCGAACGGTTGAGCGCGGCGGTCATGGACGGCAGCTACGAGGCCCGGGCCCGGGTGTGGACCACGGGCCGGTTCTCGCCCGCTTCGGGCCGGCGGATCGCGGTGGTCAGCGCGGGCACGTCGGACTTCCCGGTGGCGGAGGAGGCGGTCGTGTGCGTCGATTGGCTGGGTCACGAGGCGGTCCACATTCGGGACGTGGGCGTCGCCGGGATCCAGCGTCTGCTCGACGCGGTGGACGAACTCCGACGCGCGGATGTCGCTATCGTCGTAGCCGGGATGGACGGCGCTTTGCCGACCGTGGTGGCGGGTCTGGTGCCCTGCCCGGTGGTTGCGGTGCCGACCAGCGTCGGCTACGGCGCCAGCTTCGAGGGGATCGCGCCCCTGCTCACCATGCTCACGGCGTGCACCCCGGGGATTGCGGTGGTCAACATCGACAACGGGTTCGGCGCCGCGGCCCTGGCTCACCGCATCCTGTCCACCAGCATCGCGTCGCCGTAGGAGTAGAAGCGGAACCCGGCGGCGACGGCCTGCCGGTAGGCGTCGAGGACGCGCTTGTGGCCGGCGAAGGCGCAGACCAGCATGAGCAGGGTCGAGCGCGGCAGGTGGAAGTTGGTGATCAGGCGGTCCGTGGCGCGGAACTCGTAGCCGGGACGGATGAAGAGCTCCGTGCGGCCGGCGCCGGCTTCGATCAGCCCGCCGCCTGAGGCCACCGTCTCCAGGGTGCGGACCACCGTGGTGCCGACCGCGACGACCCTGCCTCCACGGCGACGCGTGTCCGCTACTGCCGCGGCGGTGGCGGCCGGGACGTCGAACAGTTCGGAGTCCATGACGTGGGTTTCCGGGTCCTCCGTCTTCACCGGTCTGAAGGTGCCGGGGCCGACGTGGAGCGTGATGCCGGCAAGTCCGACGCCGCGGCGTTCGAGCGTCTCGAGGAGGTCCGGGGTGAAGTGTAGGCCCGCGGTGGGGGCGGCGACGGCGCCCGGCTGTTTCGCGTAGACCGTCTGGTAGCGGTCGCGGTCCTCGGAAGTCGGCGGCCGTTCGATGTAGGGCGGCAGCGGCACCTCGCCGATCGCCTCGAGCCGGGGGTGCAGGGGTTCCTCGAAGCGGAGCCGGAAGCGGCCGGCGGCGCGATCTTCGACCTGGGCGGCCGGTCCGCCGTCCAGGAAGAGGCGGGCGCCCGGATCCATCCTCCGCCCGGGACGCAGCAGGCACCACCAATCGGCCGGCGCCGCGCGCTCGACGAGCAGGATCTCGACCTTGCCGCCGGTGGCGCGCCGGGCCCGCAGCCGGGCGGGGATGACCCGGGTGTCGTTGACGACGAGCAGATCGCCCGCGTCAAGGAGGTCGGCCAGATCGCCGAAGCGCCGCTCCGCTATGCCGTGGCCGACCACGAGCAGCCGGCTCCCGCCGCGTGTCCCGGGGTGCTGGGCGATCGCTTCCGGGGGCAGATGGTAGTCGAAGTCCGAGGTCTTCACGGCGCCGGCGCTTCAGGTCTGGCCCAGCCAGGTACGGAGCGCCCACGGAGAACGCGCGCGGGCACGGCGGTCCTTGCCGGCGCGAAGGCCGGCCAGCCGGTCACTCAGCCCGTCCGCCAGGAGGCTCGAACCGATCACGGCCGCGGCGACCATCAGGCCCGGAAACGCGGCGATCCACCAGGCCGTCGTCAGGTGGCTCTGTCCATCGGCGATCATCGAGCCCCAACTGGCCTGGGGCGGCTGAACACCCAGTCCCAGGAAGGAGAGCGCCGCCTCGACCAGGATGCTGCCTCCCACCCGCAGGCTGGCGTCGATGAGAAGCGGCGTGGTCGCGTTCGGCAGCAGGTGGCGCACGAGAACGCCGGCCGGCGAGCGCCCGGCCGCCGCCGCCGCGAGGGCGAAGGGCTCCTCTTTGAGCCGCAGGATCTCCGCGCGGACCAGGCGCGCGAGTCCCATCCAGCCGGTGCCGCCGATCAGCACGACAAGGAGCCAGACGCCAGGCCGGTAGAGCGCCGCCAGCAGCAGTACGAGCGCCAGGTGGGGGAAGCAGAGCAGCCCGTCCACCGTGCGCATCAGGACCTGGTCGACGACCCGGCCGCCGGTGGCGGCGAGGGAGCCGACGGCGGTACCGGCGGTGAGTGCCAGGGCGGCGGCGAGAAGGCCGATGGTCAGGGAGATCCGCGCGCCGTACAGCAGCCGCGAGAGGAGGTCGCGGCCGAGCGCGTCGGTGCCTAGCCAGGCTCGGCGTCGCTCGGTGATGCCGCCCTCGCGGTGGTTGGTAACCGAGCCAAGCGGCAGGTGCAGCGAACCGGAGCGCCGAAGGAGGACCAGCTCCTCGCCTTCGACCCTTACCCGTTCCGCGAGCCGCGGTTCGGCACCCTCCGTGCGCACGACGAGCAGGGACGACAGCGGCGGCCGCCGGCTCGATTCGGCGGAGTCGAGCTGCTCCGCCGGATCGTACGGGGCGAGAAGGGGTGCCGCGACGGCAAGGAGGGCCAGGACGGCGAGGATCCAGGCGCCCGCCTGGGCTGGTCGCGGAAGGGCGGAACGCCTCATTCGGCCTGGATCCTCGGGTCGAGGCGGACCAGGAGCAGGTCCGCGGCAAGAGACGCGGCGATGACGAGAGCGGCGCCGTAGGCAGTGGCGGCGAGCACGACGGGAACGTCGCCGGCCTGGATCGCCTGCAGCGTGGTCGACCCCAGACCGGGCCAGACGAACACCGCTTCGGCGACGATCGCGCCGGAGAGCAGGAGGGGCGCCGAAACCGCGGCCATCTGCAGCAGTCGGGGCGCGGCGTGGGCGAGACCGTGAACGAGCAGGATGCGGGCCTCGGACAGGCCGCGGGCCCTGGCTGCCCGGCCGGCGTCGGCCGTCTGGAACTCGATCAGCGAGTTGCGGGTGTAGCGGGCGATGTCGCCCGCCATGGACAGGCCGAGGACCAGGGCCGGAAGCCAGAGGTGGGCCAGCACGTCGAGCGCGGCTGCCAGCGGCCCGAGTTCGTAGGCGGCGGCGGAGGTCATGCCTCCGGTGGGCGCCAGACCGAGGCCGACACCCACGATAAGCACGGCCATCAGGCCGACCCAGAAGGTCGGCAAGGCGTACACGAGAAGGCTTGCCGCCCGCACACCGAGGTCGAGCCAGGAATTCGGGCGGCTGGCCGCGATCAGGCCGAGGCCGAGCCCGAACAGGTACTGGGCGAACAGGGCCCCGCCCGCGAGCAGCAGGGTGGGGGGCAGGGATTCGAACAGGAGGTCCGAGACGGGCCGGCCGGTCTGGTAGGACTGGCCCCAGTCCCAGGACAGCAGCACCGCGCCGAGCCAGCGCAGATACTGTGCCGGCAGCGGCTGGTCGAGTCCGTAGAGCGCCCGCAATCGCTCGGCGTGTTCGGCGGGTATCCGGGGGTCGTTGGGCGACAGGGGATCGCCGGGCGCCCCCGCGACTGCGGCGAACGTCAGGGTGAGGACGATCAGGAAGAGGATGGCGGCGGCCGCCACCCGGCGCAGAACGAGGCGGATCACCGGGCCACGGGCGGCGCTAGCGCCAGGCCCATTCCTTGAGGTTGGCGAGCGGGCTCACGGCGTTCGGCGCGACCGATTCGAGTTCGTCGTTGAACGCGGCCAGACTCACCGGCTCCCATAGCACGAGCATTGGTTGATCGTCGCGCAGGATGCGCTGCAGCCGGTGGAGATCCTCTCTGCCGTCCAGCGGATCGGCCCGGGTGGCGAAGCTCTCGATCAGCCGGTCGGCTTCCGGGTTGGAGTAGCCGGCGTAGTTGAAGCCGCCGATCGACTCGGTGTGGAAGAGAGGCCTGAAGTCGAGGCCGGTGTCGATCGCGAACGCGGAGGCGGCGGCGTCGAAATCCTGCTCGAGCAGTCGCTGGTTCAGGGCGTTCGGCTCCGCGCGGCGCGGCTGGGCGTCGATGCCGACCGTGCGCAGGTCGGCCTGGATCATCTGCATCGCGTCCCAGCGCGCGCCGGCGCCTGTGTAGGTCGCCAGTTCGAAACGGAACGGCCGTCCTCCGCGTTCGACGATGCCGTCGCCGTCGGCGTCCACCCAGCCGGCTTCGCGAAGCGCCGCGCGGGCTGCCTGGGGATCGTGGGGCCAGGGTTCCAGGTCCGGATCGTGCGCCCAGGCCCCGGAGATGACGGGGCTCCGGCCGACCTTCGCATAGCCGTGCCAGATCGTGTCCACGATCGCCTGACGGTCGATCGCCAGTGCCAGGGCACGCCGGGTCTCCGCGTCCGCGAACCACGGCCTGGTGGTGTTCCAGACCACGAAGGTGAACTGGCGGTTGGTGTAGGCCAGGAGGCGGAGACCGGGCTGGCCGTCGATCCGACTTGCGTCCGCGGCGCCGATCCCGGTGGCGACGTCCAGTTCGCCGGCCAGGAGCCGGTTGGTCAGCGCCGTGCTGTCCGGCGTGCTGCGCAGAATGACCCGCTCGAGCCGGGGCAGATCCGCCTCGAAATGGCCGGGGTTGCGGCCGAGGACGAGGTCACTGCCGGGCGTTCGGCTCTCGAACCGGAAGGGGCCGCTGGTGACCAGGGAGTCGAAGAACCAGTCCGGGTCGCCCCGCCATTCGGCGAAGGGCCGCGGTTCCCAGGCGTGCCGGGGGAGGATCGCGCCGGTCGACACGTCCGCGAGCGCGGTCGGCAGGGCGGCGTCGAAGTGGAAGCGGACGGTATGGGGGTCCAGAACCTCGACATCGACGGTCGCCTCGTGCACATAGGCGGAGCCCCAGGCGACGTCGCCGTCGGTCTGGGCCAGCCACGTGAAGCGGACGTCCGCGGCCGTCACCGGTTCGCCGTCACTCCACCTTGCGTCGGTGCGCAGCCGGACGTTCAACTGCAGGCGATCCTCCGAGAACTCCCAGTCCTCCGCCAGACCGGGCGCCCAGGCCGGGGGGGCTTCGCGGAAGTCCCCCTGCTCCTCCATCAGCGACAGGAACATCTGGTCGTTGATCGCCGCGTAGGCCAGTGTCGGCGGGCCGATCAGTTCGTTTGGCGTCGGATAGTCGAACCTCAGCCCGACGGTCAGGCGCGTGGTGTCGCGGGGAGTGCCGGAGCTGCAACCCCAGCCGACGACGGCGGTCAACCCGGCAACAGCCAATCGCCGCATCAGAGGCACGGAATCATCGTACACCCCACCTCTCTTGTAGCGTTCTGAGGGATGTGGGACTGGCTCGGCAGCGATGCGAGGCAGCGGCGGCGCCGGATGTGGGCGGCGATCGTGGGAGTCTTCGTGGTCGCTGATCTCAGCCTGTTCGGTTGGCTGATCTTCCGGTCGCTGTCGGAGCGGGAGGTGAACCGGATCGTGCTCGAAGCGCGGGCCGAAGCCGAGGAACTGGCCGAGGGCATCGCCAGCCGGGTGGAGGACACGGGGCGCGACCTTTACACCGCGATGGCCACCGCGTCCGAGACGCGCAGCTACATCAACCGGGTTCTGGTACAGCGCGACATCGTCGACACCGTGGAGGTCCGCACGACGGATGGCCGGCTCGTGTTCCGCGATCGTCGCGAGGAGACGCAGACGGCCCCCGGAGAGCGACCGAACCTCGAGTCGCCGGATCTGGTCGCCGACACGTTCACCCGCGAGGTGCCCTACGACCGGGTCGAGGTGCCGGTGGGCAGCATCGGCACGTTCGTGATCGGCATCTCTCGCGCCGAGATCGAACAGCGGCTGTCCGTCCTGAGGCGGGACTTGCTGCGGCAGGCGGCGATCATCGCGGCGCTCACGGTGGCCCTGTTCGTTGCCGGCTACGTGATCTACAGCCGCCTCTCGCGGCAGGCTGCCGTCGCCGAGCGCCAGGCGCGGGAGGCGGAGCAGATGGCCTACGTCGGCACCCTGGCGTCCGGCCTCGCCCACGAGATCCGCAGCCCTCTGAACTCGCTGAATCTCAACATGCAGATGCTCCATGAGGAGATGTCGGAAGATGACCCTGCCGCCGCGATGTCGTCACGGCGCCTGGTGGCGATCACCCGCTCGGAGGTCGGCCGCCTGGAGCGTCTTGTTTCGGACTTCCTCAGCTACGCGCGTCCGGCCGACCTCGACCTCGAGGACACGACCGCGGCGGAGTTGCTGCGTCACCTGAGCGAGGTGGTCGCCGGCAAGTTGCACGCCCGGCAGGTCGCGTCGGCGATCGAGGACCGCACCGGCGACGTCACGTTCCGGGTCGACCGCGAGCAGGTGAACCAGTTGCTGCTCAACCTGGTCGACAACGCGGTGGCGGCGATGAACGACTGCGAGGATCCGCGCCTCCGGCTGGAGGCGGAGATCCGGGATGGATCGGTAGTGCTGGCGGTGGGCGACAACGGTCCCGGCGTGGACGAGGCGGAACGCGAGCGCGTCTTCGATCTGTTCCACTCGGGGCGCCGCGGCGGCACCGGTCTGGGGCTCGCGATCGTCCGCCGTATCGCCAACGCGCACGGCGGCGAGGCGCGGGTTCGGGCCGACGGGCGCGCCGGCGCCACGTTCGAGGTCGAGCTGCCGCTCAAGCCCCCACGATCGTTGACCGTGTAGCCGCGCCGGTGCTACTGTCGGCGGCCGAATGCCGCCCGGCGGCGTTCGGCGCGGGAGCGCAGGACTGCTCCGCGCGGGGAGATGACAGCAGGGCGAACGACGTTCGGCGCCCGGAGCAGACGGGCGCCGCAGAGAGACAACGATGTACGCAGTGATAGAGACCGGCGGCAGGCAGGTCCGCGTGGCGGAGGGCGACGTCGTCGACCTCGAGCGTGTTGCCGGCGCCGAAGTCGGCTCGGAAGTCGTCTTCGACCGCGTGTTGATGATCGGCGGTGGCGAGGGCGAGACCGAAGTCGGCGGTCCGGTCGTCGAGGGGGCCCGGGTACGGGCGCAGCTCATGTCCGATCTGCGCGGGCCGAAGATCATCGTCTTCAAGTTCAAGCGCCGCAAGGGCTACCGGCGTCGTCGCGGTCACCGGCAGGACATGCAGCGCTTTCGGATCCAGGCGATCGAACGGGCGGCCGGGGCATAGGACCGTAGGGGAGGGCGATAGAGATGGCGCACAAGAAGGGTCAGGGCTCGAGCCGCAACGGGCGGGATTCGAATCCCAAGAACCTCGGCGTGAAGCGCTACTCCGGTCAGAGCGTGACCGGCGGCACGATCATCGTGCGTCAGCGGGGCACGCGGTTCTTCCCCGGGGAGAACGTGGGCCGCGGCAACGACGACACGCTCTACGCACGGGCCGACGGCGTGGTCGAGTTCCGCAACCGGGGCCGGCGGGGCACGCTGGTCAGCGTCCATCCGGCCTAGGGAGCCTTGAGGCGGCGGGCGGTCCTGTCGGGCCGTCCCGCGGGAGCGGCTGATGCACTTCATCGACGAGGCCGTCATCGATGTCCTCGCGGGTGCCGGCGGCGATGGCTGCATGGCGTTTCGGCGCGAGAAGTTCGTGCCCCGCGGAGGTCCGTCCGGCGGCGACGGCGGTGACGGCGGCAGTGTCGTCCTGGTGGGCTCCGGCGGCCTCGGCACGCTGTACCGCCTCACGTTTCCGGCCAACTACCACGCGGAGCGGGGCAGGCACGGCGAGGGCTCGAACCGAACCGGCAGGAGCGGGGGCGATCTGCTCATCCCGGTACCGCTCGGCACCGAGGTCTACGATGCGACCAGCGGCGAGGTGCTGGGTGAGGTGCTGGCGGAAGAACAGCGCCTGATCGTCGCGCGCGGCGGCGCCGGGGGCCGCGGCAACGCGAGGTTCAAGAGCGCCCGGCAACGGGCGCCGAGGCGCACGGAGCCGGGGACGCCGGGCGAGCAGCGCCGTCTCCGCCTGGAACTCAAACTGCTTGCCGACGTCGGTGTCGTGGGTTTGCCGAATGCCGGCAAGTCGACGCTGATCAGCAGGCTCACCGCCGCCAGGCCGAAGATCGCCGACTATCCGTTCACCACCCTGGCGCCCCAGCTCGGAGTGGTGGGGGCGCCGGCGCTGCCGGTGGAGGCCGAGCCCTTCGTGATCGCCGACCTTCCGGGTCTGATCGCCGGCGCCGCCCAGGGCGCCGGACTAGGAACGCGCTTTCTTCGTCACGTCGAGCGCTGCCGCGTGTTGCTTCATCTGGTCGATCTCGGGCCGCAAGCGGAGGAAGCCGAGAGTTCGGTCGAGGAGGCCGCGGACACGATCAGCGCCGAGCTGGGCGCGTTCAACGAGGACCTCCTGCGCAGGCCGCGGATTCTGTGCGGTTCGAAGGTGGACATCGCCGCCGACGACCGTCGCCGCGCACTCCGCGATCTGGCCGCGGAACAGGGTCTGCGGGCGTTCGAGATCTCGGCCGTGGCGGGTACGGGTCTCGTGCCCCTGGTTCGGGAACTTCAGAGTCTTCTCGACGCACAGGGTCCCGCCGCGAACATGGCCGCCGGAGCTCGGCCATGAGCGGACCCGGAACGCGGATCGGGCTCTTCGGCGGCAGCTTCGATCCGATCCACAACGGCCACATTCTGCCGGTGCTCGCGGCTCACCAAGAACTGGGACTCGACGTCGTCCACTACCTGCCCACCGCCTGCCCGCCGCACAAGCCGCACGGCACGAAGGCCCCGGCGCTGGCGCGGAACACGATGGTCGAGCTGGCCCTGCTGCCCTACCCGGAACTCGTCGTGTCGGACGCCGAACTCGACCTGAGACGATCCGTGTACACGATCGAGACGGTGGAGCGCTACGCCGCCGAGTTTCCGGATGCGCGTCTGCATCTCCTGCTGGGCGTCGACAGCTTCAACGAGCTGCCCGGCTGGAGGCGCTTCGGCGAACTGATCGAAGCGGTGAAGCTCGTTGTCCTGGCACGTCCGGGGGAGCGCGGTCTGGACCCCGAGGTGCGCTCGTCGGTTGAGCGCGCGCGCGGCTACGTGCTGATCCGGCACCGCTCGGTCGACGTCTCATCGAGCGACATCCGGCGCCGTCTGGCGCGGGGTGCGGACGTGAGCGGGGATTTGATGCCGGAGCCGGTGCTGCGCTACTGTCGCAAGTACGGATTGTATCGTTGACGCAACTGCAGACGCTCCAGGCCCAGGCGGGCACGACCAACCACGACCCCGAGGGGGCCGCCGACACCGAGGACCGTGTCCGGGTTGCGACTGCGGCCGCGCTGGATCGCAAGGCGCAAGATCTGCGGGTGCTGGAACTGACAGAGGTCAGCGACTTCACCGATTACTTCGTCATCTGCAACGGCGCCAACGCCCGCCAGGTGAGCAGCATCGCGGAAGCCGTGGAGCGCAGGCTGCGCACCGCCGGCGCGCGGCCGCTCCATCTCGAGGGCGCGGGCCGGGGACAGTGGGTGCTGCTCGACTACGGTGATGTGGTCGTCCACGTGTTCGACGCCGAGCGGCGTGAACTCTATCGGCTGGAACGGCTGTGGTCCGACGCGCCGGACCGGACCGCGGAGCTCGCGCCGGCCTGAAGACGATCCTGGTGGATACGGTGCTGCGACTCCAGGTCAACGGCCAGGAGCGGGAACTGGTTGCCCCGCGCTCCGGCGCCACCGTGCTCGATCTGCTCGCGAGCCTGGATCAACACCCGAAGACGGTTGCGGTCGAGCTGAACCGCGAACTCGTACCCCGCGCCCGGTTCGGCGAAACGGAGCTTCGCGACGGGGACCGCGTCGAGATCGTCCGCTTCGTTCAAGGTGGTTCGGGGGTGGTTGGGGACGCGGCGTTCCGGTATAGTCCCGCGCTGCCGTCGGCGCCGGAAGGACCGGCTGCCCTGGAGACGGTACGGAGGCGGGGCCGCTAGCTCAATTGGCAGAGCAACAGACTCTTAATCTGTGGGTTCTAGGTTCGATTCCTAGGCGGCTCACCACATCCCACCCGTGGCGGCTGAAGGTCCTGCACCGCTGAGGCGCGACGCGAAAGTGGCGGAACTGGTAGACGCGCTAGACTTAGGATCTGGTCCCGGAAGGGGTGGGGGTTCGAGTCCCCCCTTTCGCACGACCCCCCTTGCGCACGTCTGGCACCTCCCTTACTCGCACTACCGGAATCGCCTGAGTTCTCCCGTTCGGCCATGACTGTAGTGGTCAAGAAGAGGGAGTTAGGCCCCTGCCGGCAGGAAATCGTCATCGAGGTGCCGGCCGAGGAGGTGGACGCCGAGTACCTGCGCGTGGCCAGGGACTACCGTCGCCGGGCCCGTCTCGACGGCTTTCGCAGAGGCAAGGCGCCGCTCGACCTGATCCGCCAGCGGTTCGCGGAGTCGATCGGCGGGGACGTGTCGGAGCGGCTGGCGCCGAAGTACTGGACGCTGGCGCGCGAAGAGGAGGATGTCCACGCCATGCTGCCGCCCAGCGTGGGTCCGGTCGAGGTGGTTCCCGGCCAGCCGCTGCGCTTCACGGTCACGGTCGATGTCGAGCCCGAGGTCGAAATCGGCGACGACCGGAGCTTCGAGTTGCCTCAGCCCGAGACGGATCCCACGGAAGCGGAAGTCGAGGAGGTGCTGGAGCAGGTCCGGCTGGAGCGTTCGACCTGGGTGCCTGTCGACCGCTCCGCGGCGCGCGGTGACCGGGTGCGCGGCAAGGTCCATCGCGCCGCGATGCCCGGGCACGACGAACAGACGGGCGGCGAGGGTCCCGACCACGACGATCGCGGCCCGGCCACCCACGATATCGACCTGGAGCTGGGCGACGAGCGGGTCTGGCCCGAACTCACCGACAATCTGACGGGGCTCTCGGCCGGTCAGACGGCGACGTTCGAGCGGGTCGAGCAGGAGGGCAACATCGAGCGGCAACGCCGGTACGACGTGGAAGTCCACGAGGTGCTCGAGCGGAAGCTGCCCGAAGTCGACGACGACTGGGCCGGCGGTCTCGCGGCGAGCATTGGGAGCGTCGAAGATCTGCGGGAGAACCTCCGCTCGCAGGTTGAGGCGCGGAAGACGGAGGCGGCCCGCGCGCAGCGCACGGACGCACTGCTCGACCAGTTGCGCGAGCGGTACCCGGTCGATCTCCCGGAGGCGGTAGTGGATCGCGAGGCGTTGCAGATGGCGCGGTCCTATGCCAACAACCTTGCCCGGCAGGGCGTCGATCTCGAGCAGCAGCAGTTGCCCTGGGAACAGATGATGGAGGAGATCCGTCCGCAGGCGGGGAAGCGGGCCCACGCCTCCTTCCTCCTCGACCGGATCGCCCGGGAAGACGGGATCGAACCGACTCCGCAGGACCTCGAGAGGGCGCTGGAGGTCATGGCTCGGGCCCGCAACACGCACCGGGGACGGCTGCGGCGCGAACTGGAGCGGGACGGCGGTCTGGAGATGCTGAAGATCGAACTCAGACGGGACCGGACGGTGCAGGCTCTTCTCGAGGTCAATGCGCCGGCCGATCAGTCGGACGGCGCCAGGGAAGAACCTGTCGCCGAAGGAGAGGGCTAGGCCGATGCTGGCACCAACCGGGCGCGGACGACCGAGCCTCACAAAAGGAGACGGCTAGACGATGCTTGTGCCGATGGTGGTCGAGCAGACCAACCGGGGAGAACGCGCTTACGACATCTATTCGCGGCTGCTGAAGGACAACATCGTGTTCCTTGGGCGGGCGATCGACGACGACGTGGCGAATCTGGTCATCGCCCAGATGCTGTTTCTCGAGTCTGAGAACCCGGAGAAGGACATCTCGCTCTACATCAACTCGCCGGGCGGCTCGGTGACCGCCGGCTTCGCCATCTACGACACCATGCAGCATGTGAAGCCGGACGTCTCGACCCTTTGCGTCGGTCAGGCCGCGTCCTTCGCGGCAGTGCTCCTGGCGGGTGGCGCCAGGGAAAAGCGGCTCGTGCTGCCCAATGCACGGGTGCTGATTCACCAGCCCTGGGTGCAGGCTCTGGGGGGCCAGCAGACGGACATCGACATCCACGCGCAGGACCTGCTGCGAATGCGCGGCCGTATCGACGAACTGCTTGCCCTGCACACCGGGAAGTCGACCGAAGAAGTCCACGCCGACACCGAGCGGGACAAGATCCTGACCGCCGAGATGGCCGTGGAGTACGGTCTTGCCGATCGCGTCGTGGAGCGTCGAGGAGCCCGGTAGGAGCACGGTCCGCCGGCTGAATCGGGCCACGAACGGACCGCCTGGCGTCATCTCGCGGCCCGGAGCCGTGCTACCATCCGCAGGTGCCCGCGGCCTGTAGTGGTCGCCGCGGGCGGACCGGACGAAGAGCACGAAAGCACGCGGGGACCAGCCGACTGATGCCGAAGAAGGACAGTGGAGACGACGCGCTCAGGTGCTCTTTCTGTAGCAAGAGCCAGCGCGAAGTCAAGAAGCTCATCGCCGGTCCGACGGTCTTCATCTGCGATGAGTGCGTCGACATCTGCCTCGACATCATCGCCGAGGACAGGATGCTGGAGCAGCGCCAGGAAGCGGCCCTGCCCAAGCCTCAGGAGCTGAAGAAGCTGCTCGACGACTATGTGATCGGACAGGAGCAGGCGAAGAAGAAGCTCGCCGTCGCGGTCTACAACCACTACAAGCGCATCGACTTCGGCGACCGGGCGAGAACGGACGTCGAACTGCAGAAGTCGAACATCCTGCTGATCGGCCCCACGGGCACGGGCAAGACGCTCCTGGCACAGACCCTGGCGCGGCTGCTCAGCGTCCCCTTCACGATCGCGGATGCGACCACGCTGACCGAGGCCGGCTACGTCGGCGAGGATGTGGAGAACATCATCCTCAAACTCTACCAGGCCTCCGGGAGCGACAAGGAGAAGACCCAGCGCGGCATCGTCTACATCGACGAGGTGGACAAGATCTGCCGCAAGGGCGACAACCCGTCGATCACCAGGGACGTGTCGGGCGAGGGGGTGCAGCAGGCGCTGCTCAAGATCCTCGAGGGCACGCAGTGCAACGTGCCGCCCCAGGGCGGACGCAAGCACCCGCACCAGGAATTCCTGCAGATCGACACGACCAACATCCTCTTCATCTGCGGGGGCGCGTTCGTCGGCCTCGAGGAGCGGATCGAGCGGCGCATGAACGAGAAGACGATGGGCTTCGGCGCCGACATCAGGAACCGCGACAAGCGGGCGGGCGAGATGCTCCGGCACGTGCTGCCCGAGGACCTGATCAAGTACGGCCTGATCCCCGAGTTCGTGGGCCGCCTGCCGGTCGTTGCGACGCTGGAGCAGCTCGACGAGGACGCCCTCGTCCGGATCCTGACCGAGCCCAAGAACTCCCTGGTTCGGCAATACGAAGCGATGTTCGAGTTCGAGGACGTGAAGCTCACGTTCACGGCCGAGGCGCTGCGGGCGGTGGCCCGTCAGGCCATGAAGCGCAATGTCGGCGCCCGGGGCCTCAGGATCATCCTCGAGGAGCTGATGCTGGAACTGATGTACGGCCTGCCGTCCGAAGCCGGCGTCAAGGAGTGCGTCATCAACGAGGATGTGGTGATGAAGGGCATTCAGCCGTTGACCGTCTACGAGAAGGCGGTCTAGCGATGGCTTCCGGATACGTGTCGACCTCCAGCGAGCGGCTGCCGGTGGTGCCGCTCAGGGACATGGTCGTGTTCCCCCAGATGATGGCCCCCTTCATCGTTGGGCGTCGCGGCTCGGTGCTGGCGCTGGAACAGACACTGCGCACCGCCGGCAAGCTGATCTTCCTGGTCGCCCAGCGGGATCCCAAGGTGGACGATCCCGGCATCGACGACATCCATCCGATCGGGGTCGTCGCTCGGGTCGTCCAGAACGTCAAGTTGCCGAACGGCAACGTGAAGGTCATGGTCGAAGGCCTGCGCCGGGCGGAGCTGCGGACCCTGGAGGAAAAGGACGGAGCCTTCGAGGCCGAGGTCGAGGTCTACGAGATCCACTACCCGGCCGACGACAAGGTCCAGGTCTACATGAGCCGGCTGCTCAACAGCTTCGAGCAGTACGCCAAGATGTCCCACCACCTGGCCTTCGAAAGCCTGATGTCGACGCTGAAGCTCGACGATCCCGACCGCTTCGCCGACACGCTGGCCGCGCATCTGACCGTCTCCACCGCCGAGAAGCAGACTCTGCTCGAGACCCTGAATCCGTACGAACGCCTGCAGGCGGTTCACGACCTGCTCGATGTCGAGGTCGAGAAGATCAACATCGACAAGCGGATCAACGTGCAGGTCAAGAAGCAGATGGAGAAGGCGCAGAAGGAGTACTACCTCAACGAGAAGATCAAGGCGATCCACCACGAACTGGGGCGCAAGGACGATCGCGCCGACGAGATCGCCGAGCTGAAGGAGAAGATCGAGAAGTCCGGCGCTCCGAAGCTGGTGCGCGAAAAGGCCTCGCAGGAGCTGCGGCGTCTGGAAGCCATGCCGCCGGTGTCGGCCGAGGCGACGGTGTCGCGCAACTACGTCGACTGGCTGGTCTCGGTGCCGTGGAAGAAGCGGAGCCGCGAACTGAAGGATCTGAAGAAGGCGGCCGGGATCCTGGACGAGGGTCACTACGGACTGGAGAAGGTCAAGGAGCGGGTGCTCGAGTTCCTCGCCGTCCGCCAACTGACGAACAAGAACCAGACCTCGATCATTTGCTTCGTCGGTCCGCCGGGCGTGGGCAAGTCGTCGCTGGCCAAATCGATCGCCGCGGCGACGGGCCGCAAGTTCGTGCGCCTTTCCCTGGGCGGCGTGCGCGACGAGGCCGAGATCCGCGGCCACCGGCGCACGTACATCGGCGCCTTCCCGGGCCAGATCATCCAGATGATGAAGCGGGCGGGGACGGTCAACCCGGTGTTCCTGCTCGACGAGGTGGACAAGATGTCCATGGACTTCCGCGGCGACCCGTCGTCGGCCCTGCTGGAAGTGCTCGATCCGGAGCAGAACGACACCTTTGTCGACCACTACATGGACATCGAGTACGACCTCTCGAAGGTCATGTTCATCGCCACGGCGAACGTCGAGCATCCGATTCCGCCGGCGCTCAAGGACCGGATGGAGATCATTCAGCTCGCCGGGTACACGCCGAACGAGAAGCTCGAGATCGCGCGCCAGTTCCTGGTGCCGCGTCAGTTGGACAGCCACGGCCTGACCGCCGACGAGATCCGGTTCAGTGACGACAGTCTCGGCTTCCTGATGGACTCCTACACCCGTGAGGCAGGCGTTCGCAACCTGGAGCGCGAGATCGCCGCCGTCTGCCGCAAGCTGGCCCGACGGCTGGTCGAGGAGGGTCGCGCCAAGAAGGTGAGGGCGAAGCAGAAGAGCAAGGCAAAGGCGGCGGACGCGGAGCCGGCGATCGCCGTCGATCCGAGCCTGGTCGCGGAGCTTCTCGGCAAGCCGAAGTTCCGGCCCCGCAAGAAGCTCGACGGATCCGAGGTCGGCGTTGCCACGGGGCTGGCCTGGACTCAGGCCGGGGGCGAACTGCTGGAGAGCGAAGTCGGCCTGATGAAGGGCACGGGCAAGCTGATCCTCACCGGCAAGCTCGGCGACGTGATGAAGGAGTCCGCGCGGGCCGCGATGTCCTATCTTCGTAGCCGCTCCGACGTCTTCGGGCTGGAACCCGGGTTCCACGCCGACCAGGATCTCCACATTCACGTGCCCGAAGGGGCGATCCCCAAGGACGGTCCGTCGGCCGGCATCACGATGGCCTCGGCGCTGATCTCGGCTCTCCTCGAGGTGCCGGTGCGTGGCGACGTTGCGATGACCGGCGAAATCACCCTGCGGGGGAAGGTGCTGCCGGTCGGCGGAATCAAGGACAAGGTGCTGGCGGCCTACCGCGCCGGGATCTTCGAGATCCTGCTGCCGAAGGAGAACGACAAGGATCTCGAGGAAGTGCCCGAGGAGATCAAGGGCGAGATGACCTTCCATCTCGTCGAGTCGATGGACGACGTGCTCGAAGCCGTCTTCGACGGCCCTGTCCGCCGGGTGCCGGAGGTGCCGGCCGAGTTCCAGAAGCCGGCGGACGAGGCGCCGCCGGCGAACGTCGCCCACTGAAGCCGGGAGGAACGGGACCGTGAAGGTCCGCAGCGCGCGCTTCGTCGTTTCGGCCGTGCGGGGGGCCGACCTGCCCCGGGACGGCCGGCCTCAGATCGTCTTCGCGGGACGCTCGAACGTCGGCAAGTCGAGCCTGATCAACCGGATGCTCGGACGCAAGAACCTTGCGCGCACGAGCTCCAGACCGGGACGTACGCGGACCGTCAACTTCTTCCTGATCGACGAGTCGTGGTACGTGGTCGACCTGCCCGGCTACGGCTACGCGCGGGTTTCGAAGCGTGAGCGGGAGGCTTGGGGCCGGAGCGTGGAACGCTATCTCCGGTCGGCCGCGGGCCTGGCCAGGGTGGTCCTGCTGGTGGATGGTAAGGTCGCCGGTACACCACTCGACTCCGAAGCGTACGCGTACCTTCGTAGTCTGAAGTTCGATCCCGTGGTCGCGGTCACCAAGATCGACCGCATTGGGCGCGGGGTTCGGGCGCGAACCCTTGCCGAGGTTGCAGAGCTGTTGGGAATGCCATCCGCGGCGGCGCTGTTTCCCGTGTCGTCTCGAACCGGTGAGGGCGTGGCGCGGCTGCTCGGGGTGTTGCTGAACCCGGAGTTCAGCCCCGGTGGCGCCCCACAGAACCCAAGGACCTGAGAAGATGACGACGAACGGAGCCCGAGAAGGCGGAAGCGGCGCGCGGGCGGCCGTCAGCGCCGACCTGGCCTTCGACCTGAAGGCCCTGAAGGAGCTGAGCAACCGCGACCTTCTGAAACTGGCGCGGGAGCTGGATGTGGTCGGGGCAGCCGGCCTGGCCAGGCAGGAGTTGAGTTCCAAGATCCTGGAGGCGCAGACGGAGAAGAGCGGGCTGCTCTTCGGCGAAGGCGTGCTCGAGTGCCTGACCGACGGCTACGGCTTCCTGCGAGCACCCGAGTACAGCTATCTGCCAGGGCCGGATGACATCTACGTCTCGCGCAGCCAGATCCGGCGCTTCGACCTGCGCACCGGCGACACGGTTTCCGGGCAAGTGCGCCAGCCGATGAACAAGGGCGAGCGTTACCTGGCCCTGATCAAGCTGGAGGCGGTGAACTTCGAGCACCCGGACGCGGTGCGCCAGAAGATCTTCTTCGACAACCTGACGCCCCTCTACCCGGAGGAGCGTTTGCGGCTCGAGGTGGAAGGCGACCTGTCGTCCAGGGTGACGGATCTGGTGGCGCCGATGGGCAAGGGCCAACGCGCCCTGATCGTGGCGCCGCCGCGGACCGGCAAGACGATGCTGCTGCAGTCCCTGGCGCGCTCCATCGCGACCAACCATCCGGAGGTTGTGCTGGTCGTCCTGCTGATCGACGAGCGGCCCGAGGAAGTGACCGACATGGAGCGTTCGGTGCGCGGCGAGGTCGTGTCGTCCACCTTCGACGAACCCGCTTCGCGCCACACCCAGGTCGCCGAGATGGTGATCGAGAAGGCCAAGCGGCTGGTCGAGTACGGCAAGGACGTGGTCATCCTGCTCGACTCGATCACCCGACTGGCGCGCGCTTACAACACGGTGCAGCCACCGTCGGGCAAGGTGCTGTCGGGCGGCATCGACGCCAACGCCCTGCAACGGCCCAAGCGGTTCTTCGGGGCGGCCCGGAACATCGAGGGCGGTGGCTCGCTGACCATCGTCGCGACCGCCCTGATCGACACCGGCAGCCGGATGGACGACGTGATCTTCGAGGAGTTCAAGGGTACGGGCAACTCGGAGCTGCACCTCGACCGGAAACTGGTCGACAAGCGGATCTTCCCGGCCATCGACATCGACAAGTCGGGCACGCGCAAGGAGGAACTGCTCCTGTCGCCGGATGAGCTGCAACGGGTGTGGGTGCTGCGCAAGGTGCTGAACCCGTTGCCGGTGGTCGAGAGCATGGAGGTCCTCCAGGAACGGCTCAAGAACACGCCCTCGAACGCCGATTTCCTGGCCGCCATGTCCAGGGGAGCGCGGGGAGCTTCGAACTGAGTTCGCCGCCCCGCCGGTCCCGCGTGGCCGTCCTGCCGACCGCGCCGTCGTCGGTGCTGGCCGACTACCACGAGCTGCTGAACCTCGCGGGCTACCGCGAGGTCGTCGATCCTGGCGTCGACACGGCGCTCAAGATCAACATCTCGTGGCACTTCTTCTATCCGGGCAGCTCCACGACGCCGTGGCAGTTGGAGGGCGTCGTGCGGGCGATGAAGAAGGACGGCTACGACCCGGACCTCATTCACGGCTGCCACAACCGCACCGTCGTGATCGACGCCCGACTGGGCGAGCGGGAAAACAAGCAGATCGACGTGGTCCAGGCCCACGGCCTGCGCAACGTCCACCTCTACGAAGAGGGCGAGGAATGGCTGGACGTTCGGGACGCCGTCGGCGACCTGAGCGAGCGCTTCCTGTGCCTGAACGACGTGTACCCCCAGGGTTTCCACATTCCGGCGCGATTCGTGGGCGAGAACATCATCCACCTGCCGACGGTCAAGACGCACGTCTTCACCACGACCACCGGCGCCATGAAGAACGCCTTCGGCGGTCTGCTCAACGAGCGCCGCCACTGGACTCATCCCGTGATCCACGAGACCCTGGTCGATCTGCTGATGATCCAGCAGCACATCCACCGCGGCGTGTTCGCGGCCATGGACGGGACGTTTGCCGGCGACGGCCCGGGGCCGCGCTGCATGATTCCGCGGATCGGCAACGTGATCCTGGCCGGCGCCGATCAGGTGGCCATCGACGCGGTGGCGGCGAAGCTGATGGGCTTCGATCCGCTGCAGATCCGGTACATCCGGCTGGCCCACGATCTGGGTCTGGGTTGCGGCGATCCGCGCGAGATCGACGTCGTGGGCGATCCCGCGGTCGCGGACAGGAACTGGGGATTCGTGGGGCCCTTCCGCAAGATGACGTTCGCGGCGAGAATGCAGCACAAGATCTACTGGGGTCCCTTGCGGCGTCCGATCGAATGGTCGCTGCGCACCTTTCTCGCGCCCTGGGCCTATTTGGCGAGCGTTCTCTACCACGACTCGTTCTGGTATCCGTACAAGGCGAAGAGGCAGATGGCCGAGGTCCTGGCAAGTCCCTGGGGCCGCCTGTTCGCCGGCTGGGAAAGGGCGAAGGCCGACGGGCGCGGCTACGCGGCGATCGAAGACCGGCCGGCCGCCGTGTTCCGTACCGGTTGGCGCGCTTTCCTGACGTCGCTCGGCGTTCTCTGGACCTGTCTGCGCGAAGCTCCTGAGCTGGCGGTGCGTCTGACCAGGCGTTCGGGCGGTACGGGCGTTCGCGGCTCGGGGTCCTGAGCCGGCGCATCCCATGATGGCCGAAGGGCCCTGGAGGGACCGCGGCGCCGCGTCGATCGTCACGCTGGCCCTGGCCGCCGTCGTCTTCTACGCCGGTACCTTCCATCTCGGCGCGTCGGCCACCGCCCGGATCACCGCCGCGGCTCTGCTCCTGCTCTTCGCGTGCTGGGGAGCAACGGAGTTCCGCGACCCTCTCCGCCTCGCAACCGTTCGGGCGCCCTGGTGGCCGGCGCTGCCGGCGGCGCTGTGGCTTTCGGTTCTGGCCAGTTGGCTGCTGTCGCCGGTCGGACGCGCCGGAGAGTCGATCGTCGTCTTCCTGCTGCCCGCGGCTTGGGCCGCCGCGGGCATCGGCCGTCTGCTGCACCGGCCTGAAGCGCGGCGATGGGCTCTTGCAGGCTGCGCGGCGGTTGGCCTGGCCGCGTCGATCTGGGCCCTGATCCAGCAGCCCCTGCACGACCAGGGCCGGGCCGCGCTGCCGATCGGCCACCACAACCAGTTGGCGCTCCTGCTCGTTGCGCTGCTGCCGCCGGCGATCCTCGGGACGTGGCGCGCGCCATGGCCCGGCGGCGGCCGGCCGCGCCTTGTGGCGGCCGCCGTCGTAGGTGGGTCTCTGATCTGGACTCTGAGCGCGACGGGCTCCATGTCGGGTCTGCTGGCGCTGACGCTTCAGGTCCTCGGGGTGGCGGTGTGGACCGGGTGGCGCCTGGCCGCCCGGCGGTGGTTGGCGGGAGTTGGCGCCCTGCTGGCTCTGGTGGTCGCGCTGGCGCTCATCGCGGCTTGGGCAGCTCCCCGGCACGAAGTGCCAGGCCCGGTCGAGCGCCTGGGAGCGGTCGTCCGCCTCGAGGATCCGTCGTTGCTGTCGCGCCGGACCTACGCCGTTGCGGCGATGGAGGGCTTCGCCGAGCGGCCCATCCTTGGATGGGGTCCCGGCTCGTCGAGCTGGACCCTCGCCAGTCACTGGCGGCCGGCCCCGGGCGTTCACCCACCCGGCGAGGTGATCACCGATGCGCACAGCCTGCTGGCGCAGGCGCCGTACGAACTGGGGGCGCTCGGTTCGCTGCTGCTGCTCGGCGTGATCGTTCGCTACGGCCAGCGCCGGCTGGGCGAACTCGTCCGGTCGGTGCGGCGGTCCGTGCGGCCCATCGGCGATCCGGAGCTCCTGGCGGCAGCCATGCTCGGTCTGCTGGGTACGGGGATCTGCCTGGTGTTCGGCGTCTTTGCCGGTGTGCTGGCGGTGCCTGCGGCGCTGATTCTGAATCTGGGTTTGGCTTCGGCGGCACGTGTTGCCGGGACGAGAGCCGAGGGCATGCCCTTGGGCTGGCCGTGGTCCCGGGCCCGGGTTCTCGTGTTCCTGTGGCTGGCCGCCGCGCTGGGGTGGTCGCTGGAGCGAGCCTGGGCGGCGAGATCCTACGAACGTGCGATCGAAGCGGCAGGCTCATCAGGCGGCTTGGTGGCCGAGGCAACAACAGGCGATCCCCTGGAGGAGTCGACCCTCCGCCTTCAGGAGGCGGTGGCGGCGGATCCTCGGTTTCCCCTCTACCACGTGCGCCTGGATCCATGGGCGGCGGCCACGGCCGCCGACGGGCTGGCGCCGCTCTGGCTGCTGGCCGGCACAGTCGAGGGCGAGGACCCGGAGCGGAGACGGGAAGCGCTGGAACGGGCCTGCGATCTCGATCCGCTGGCCGCGCTCGCGCCGTTCGAGCTGATGCGCCTGGAGCGGGTGGCGGGGAGTGCGGCCGGGGAGCCGCGGGTGGCCGAGCGGGCGGCGCGGGCGATCCTCGCCGAGCCGCTGCTCCTGGCCGCCGTCGCCTTCGAGGGAGACCCCGATCTGCGGGCCGAGGTCCATCGCGGGATCAGAGCCTGGCCGGGCCTGCCGCCGGGATGGTCGGAGTCGTTCGAGGAGCTATGGTTTCTGCTGGACTGGTCGAACGGCGCCGAGGGTCCGCCGCGCGACGTGCTTTCCACCTCCGCGGACGGCCGGGCGGCGGTCTCGATCAGCCTGTTCGCCTTCCGTCGGCCGCCGTGGCCGCTCTCGATCGGCGCCGTGCCGCTCCGGAGCCATCGCCTGGAGGCGATCGCCGCCCATGATCTGCCTGCCGTGACCAGATTGCCGCAGACGGCGCCGGAGCCGTTCTGGATCGGCCGCTGCGGGGTGGGCGAGTAGCGGCGGGTATCAGCCATGTGCCCGATGGCGGGCGCATGGACTGGTTCGCGTGTCGCGCCGATGGCGCGAGCCGGGGCTCAGGCGACGCCGGTAGCTTCGGCGCCGGCAGCCGCCACCTGATTGCGACCGGCGCGCTTGGCCTGGTACAGCGCATTGTCGGCCGACTGCAACAGGCGGGTCACCGCCCGTTCCCGGGCCGCTGTCTCGCCGTGGCCTTCAGCAGACCCGGGCCGCGACGAGGCGGCTCCGATCGAGCAGGTGACATGGACCAGCGGCCGACGGCGGGGCGGCTCGCCGCCCGCCAGGATGGTGGCGGCCAGGGTGGCCCGGAGGCTCTCGGCATGGCGAAGGGACCGATCCAGGTCGGCGCCGGGAAGGACGACCACGAACTCGTCGCCGCCGTAGCGGGCGGCGAAGCCCCCGGCCTGCCGGGCGGCATCGCCTATGAGTCGGGCGACCTGGCTCAGGATGCGGCTACCGGTCACATGGCCGTGCCGGTCGTTTACGCGCTTGAAGTGGTCCAGGTCGATGAACAGCAGGCCGATGCGGTCGCCGCCGCGTTCCGTCGCCGCGATCGCGTCGGCGAGCGCGCTGTGCAACGCGCGGTCGTCGAGCAGGCCGGTCAGGCTGTCGATGCGCGCGTCTGCGCGGCGGGGACGGTCGATGACCTGGCGTAGTGCCTCCGCGGCCCTCGACGCGAGTGCGCCGGCCGGCGTCTTCATGGCGTCGTGCCGGGAGTCGCGTTCGCCGTGCCGTCGGGTCACGGTACGGGATCTTACGGCGATTTCGGGTTCGGCGGCCGTCGCGTGTCGACGGCAACGACAGCCACCGGCTGCTTTCGCCCAGGGCTGCTACCGTGCACTCTGTTGAGCCGCCTTCCCCCGCTTCAGAGGGCCCTGGGCCAGCACCATCTCCGGCATCCCGGGCCCGCGACTGCTGCCGTCGACTTCCTGGACGTCGCCGGCCGTCGGGTGATCGAGATCGGCGCGGGAGGCGGGGCGCTCACCCGCCTGCTGCTCGAACGCGGCGCGAGCCGGGTCATCGCGTGCGAACTCGACCTGCTCTGGACGCTGGAGTTGCGACGCCGCATCGCGGATCCCCGCCTGGCGCCGGTCACGGCCGACGGCTGCGATCTGCGCTATGAGAGGACGCCCGCAACGACCCGGATCGCGGGCAACCTGCCCTACAACGCGGCGACCCGGATCATTCTCGCCGTCCTCGAACGGGCGAGGGTCGGAGTTCGGTCGGCGTTCCTGGTGCAGCGAGAGGTGGCGGACCGGCTGACCGCGTCACCGGGCGAATCCGAGTACGGGGGATTGAGCGTTCTGGTGGCCGCCCGGGCGTCGGCGCGGCGGCTGGCGATCGTTCGGCCGGGCAGCTTCGTGCCGCCTCCGGCCGTAACGAGCGCCTTCGTGGGTTTCGAGCGCACCGCGCCGCCGGTCGACGAGGCGGAGTGGTCCGGGTTTGCGAACTTCGTGCGCACGGCCTTCCGGCAGCGGCGCAAGACGCTCGTCAACAACTTCCGGCCGAGCGTGGGCCGCCTGGCAGCCGAGGCGGCTCTGTCGGCGCTCGACCTGCCGTCCACCGCGCGGGCGGAGAGCCTTGGCGTGTCCGAGTTCGTCGCGCTGTTCCGGGAGATCAACATCTAGCTGCATATCGGCATATTTGACTTGATCGGTTACAATCGGTAACCCGTGCATGTTCCCTCCATCGTCGGTTGTAGAGGGTGCCGGTGATCCGCTCGGAGGATGGCGCTCGCCGCCTTGGTCTGGGCGGGCTGCCGGCGGGCAAGGGGGTCGAACTCATCGGCCTGCTCCTGCTCGCCCTGGGCGCGCTGCTGTTGCTCAGCCTCTTGAGCTATCAGCCGAGCGACGTCAGCTTCCTGCGGAGCGGCGCGAGTTCGGGCGACACGGAGAACCTGATCGGTCCGGTCGGAGCTCAGGTTGCCGCGGCGGGCTACGGAGTCCTGGGGCTCGCGGTCGTGGTCGTGGCCCTGGCGATTCTCGGGCTGGGCTACCGGCTCGTGCGGGCGCGAAGCAGCTTCCCCTCGCTGCTTCAGGGCGCCGGTATCGTCGTCGCGCTGGCCGCCTTGCCGACCCTGATCGATCTCGCCGTCGGGGAAGTGCAGCTCCGTGGCGAGGCGCTGGTTGCCGGCGGTCTGGTGGGACGAGCGATCTCGGGTGGCCTTCAGAGTCAACTGGGAGCCATCGGCGCTTCGGTGATCGCGTTGTTCGCGCTCCTCTTCGGCATCGCGTTGACGATGCGAGGCACCTTCGAACAGTGGCTCGTCCGGGTCGCGGCCGGACTGAAGGGACTGGTCGCTTTCTTCGCCAGCAAGCTGGGGCGCAGGCGGAAGATCGCCGGGAAGAAGAAGGCGCGCAAGCGCGCCAGGGACACCGCCGCGGCACCGGTCGCCGACTCGCCGCTGCGGGAGCTTGAACTCCGCAGGTCGTCCACCCAGCAGAAAGTCGACATCGTCAGGCCGAAGGCCGTGCGGCCGGAGGCATCGGCCACTCCGGTCGCGGCGCCGGAGACCCATCCGCCTGCATCCTCCGCGTCCGGAGCGGCCGACGGCGAGGGCGGACAGGCGACCGACAGGCCCGAGCTGCCGCCGATCGACCTGCTGTACCGCGACGAAGTCAACTCCGAGGTCGACGAGGACGAGGTCCGCAAGCTCGGTGAACTGATCTGCGCCCGCTGCGCCGAGTTCGGCGTCGAGGGGACGATCGAGGGAATCAGCCCCGGTCCGGTGATCACGGTCTTCGAGTTCCAGCCCGCGCCCGGGATCAAGGTCGCGCAGATCATCAATCTGCAGGACGACCTGGCCCTGTCGCTCAAGGCGGAGGCGATCCGGATCGATCGCATGCCCGGCCGCTCCACGCTCGGCATCGAGGTGCCGAACACCCGGCGGACGGTCATCCCGCTGGGCAGCCTGCTGGACGCACCCGGGTTCCGGGAGAGCAAGTCGCCCCTGACGATGGCGTTGGGACGGACTCTTCGCGGCGAGCCGTACTACGCCGATCTGACGAAGATGCCGCACCTGCTCGTTGCCGGCGCCACCGGCGCCGGCAAGAGCGTCGGCCTGCAGGGGATGCTGACCTCGATCCTCTACAAGGTGCGAAGCGACGAGGTCCAGTTCATCCTGATCGATCCGAAGCGGATCGAACTGGGGGTCTACGCGGACATCCCCCACCTCAAGACCGCGGTCGTCGTGGAGCCGAAGCAGGCCGCGAACGCCCTGCGCTGGGCGGTGGGGGAGATGGAGCGCCGCTACCGGCTCCTGGCGGAGGTCCATGTCCGTTCGATCGCGTTCTACAACGAGGCGATCTCGGATCCGGAAGTGGCCCGGCGCCTGCGGTTGCGGGACGAGGAGGCGGACGAGCCGCTGGATGCGCGCGACTTCGAGCCGCTTCCTTACTACGTGATCGTGATCGACGAGCTGGCGGACCTCATGATGGTCGCGTCGTCGGAGGTCGAGACCTCGATCGCCCGCCTCGCCCAGATGGCCCGGGCGGTTGGAATCCACCTCATTGTCGCCACCCAGCGTCCGTCGGTCGACGTGTTGACCGGGACGATCAAGGCGAACTTCCCGTGCCGGATCTCCTACGCGGCCGCCACGCGGCACGACTCGCGCACGATCCTCGATCAGGTCGGAGCGGAGAAGCTGCTGGGCAAGGGCGACATGCTGTTCATGCCTCCCGGCAGCGGCCGCACGATCCGCCTGCACGGCGCCTACGTCACCGAGCAGGAAACGGCGGCCCTGGTTCGCTGGCTCAAGCGCCAGGGCCAGCCCAACCTGGATCCCGCGGTCCTGGAACCGCCAGCGGAAGACCGGTCCGCCGCGGGGGGCGAGCAGGGAGGCGGAGACGTTCTCTACGACGAGGCCGCGCGCTTGGTGGTCGCGGAACGGATGGGCTCGGCGAGCTTCCTGCAGCGTCGGATGAGGGTCGGCTTTTCCCGCGCCTCCCGCCTGGTCGACCTGATGGAGCAGGACGGGATCCTGGGCCCGGCCCAGGGCAGCAAGCCGCGAGAAGTCCTGGTGCCGCCGGACTTCTTCGAAGAGATCGAGCAGTCGCAGATCGCCTTCGAGTAGAGGAAGCCGCGGACGGGGGTCTTCGCCGGCGGGTCGCGTAGTCTCCCGGGCATCATGTCCGCGCCGCGAAGACTCGACCGCATCGCGTTCTTCGGCACACCGGAGTTCGCGGTGCCGGCTCTCGATGCCCTGGATGCGGCCGGCTGCCGGCCGATCCTCGTCGTCAGCCAGCCGGCCCGCCGGGCTGGCCGCGGCGGCCGGGTGGCGCAGCCGCCCGTCGCCCGCTGGGCGCTCGAGAGAGGCGTCGACCTGCTGCAGCCGACGGGCGTGCGCGGAGACGACTTCCTGCGCCGGCTGCGCGACCTGGAGTTGGACCTTGCCGTGGTTGCAGCCTACGGTCGGATCTTCCCCCGCCCCCTGCTCGAACTGCCCGCGGGCGGCTGTGTGAACATCCATGCATCGCTGCTGCCGGCCTGGCGCGGCGCCGCGCCGATTCAGGCCGCGATAGCCGCCGGAGAGAGAGAGACCGGTGTGACGACGATGGTCATGGAAGAGAGCCTCGACAGCGGGCCGATCCTGCTTCAGGAAGCGACCCGAATCGGCAGGGACGAAACCGCCGGTGAGCTGTCGCCCCGACTGGCCGCGATCGGCGCCCGGCTGATCGTCCGCACGCTCGAGGCGCTTCAGGCCGGGACCGTGCAGCCGCGGCGGCAGTGCGAGGGTGCCGCGACGTATGCGCCCATGCTCCGTTCCGACGACGGCATCGTGGACTGGCACAGGGCTGCCACCGAGATTGCGTGGCGCGTGCGCGCCTACGAGCCCTGGCCGGGGTCGCGAAGCTGGCTTCGCGGCGAGGCCGTTCGGATCGCCCGGTCGCGGCCGCTGGCAGAGTGGGCCGAAGTCGACGGCCGGGCGGGTCTGGATCGACCCGGCGCCTTCCTGGGTTGCCGGAAAGTAGCGGGGGTCGGACGGGCGCCGGTCGTCCGATGCGGCGGGTCGTCGGCGCTGGCGCTGCTTCGCGTGCAGCGGCCGGGCGGCCGGCGGATCAGCGGCCTCGATCTGGTCAACGGGCTGCGTCTCGCCGTGGGCGAGTGCTTCGGAACGGCGGAGTGACTCGCCGGCGGGCCATCCGGAACCTGGATTCCCGCGGCGGGTGGCGCCGTCGGGACGCGGCGATGACGGCCCATGCCAAGGTGCGGGAGTCGGCGGCCTTCGTGCTGGAGCGGACCCTGGACTCGAGGGCGCCGGTGTCGACGTTCCTGGACGGCGCGCTCGAGCGCTGCGATCCGCGCGACCACGCGTTGCTGCGCGAACTCGTGCTCGGGACGCTACGGTGGCTGCGCTTCATCGACCATGTCCTGGTCTTGGCCGCGCAGAGGCCCCTCGACCGCATTCAGCGGGCTTTGCTGGCGCCGCTTCGGATCGGCGCATACCAGCTCTTCTTCCTCGACCGCGTGCCACCCCATGCGGCGGTCAACGAGGCGGTCGAGCAGGCGGGAAACCGCACTCACGCGGGCGGCGCCAGCTTCGTCAACGGCGTGCTTCGACGGATTGCCCGCTCGCCGCGCCGCGACGACTGGCCGGCCGACACCGTTGACCTCGCGACGCGGCTGGGAGTCCGCTATTCCCACCCGGACCTGCTGGTCGAGCGCTGGCTGGGCATCTACGGCGAGGAGCGAACGGTCGACCTGCTGGGCGCCAACAACCTTCCCAAACCGCTGCACCTGCTGGCGTTTCGGGACCGCGGCGGACGTGCGCTGCTGGCGGAGCAGTTGATCGACGACGACGTGGGGGTCGAGCCGTCGGTCCTGGCGCCCCACTGCGTGACGGTCCGGTGGGGGAATCCGCTGACGACGGACGCCTACCGGCAGGGCGGCTTCTACGTGCAGGACGAGGCAAGTCAACTGGCTGCGATCGTGCCGTCGCCGGCGCCCGGCGAGAGGGTGTTGGACGTGGCCGCGGCGCCGGGGGGCAAGACCTTCGCGCTCCTGGCGGAGCAGCCGGACCTCCGAAGCGTTGCCGCCGACGTGTCCCTGGAACGCCTGCTCACGATGAGACGAAACGCCGGTCGCCTCAAGCTCCGGCCTCGGCTTCTGGCCGCTGACGGCGGCGCCCTCCCCTTCGGTCCCGTTTTCGACCGAGTGGTCGTCGACCTGCCCTGCAGTGGAACCGGCACGCTGCGCAAACATCCCGAACTCAAGTGGCGGATCAGCGCCGGCGAGATCGAGCGGCTCTCGGCGGAGGGGCTGGCCATGGTTCGGGGCGCTTCGGAGTGCGTCCGCCCCGGAGGACTGCTCGTGGTCATCACCTGTTCCATCGAGCCGGAGGAGAACGAGGCCGTGGCCAGGGCGTTCCTGGAATCCCGAACCGATTTTCGCCGGCGGGATCTTCTGGCCGACCTTCGGCCTCCGGCGGACGAGCACGTCGCTGGACGCGGGCTATGGCGTCTCCTGCCGGCCGCGGATCATGACGGTTTCACGGTCCAGGTGCTCGAGCGCAGCGCCGATTGAAGAGCCGCGGTTCCCGTCCGGCAGGCGGCGTCCTCGGGACGCCTGGTGACCGCTAATGGCGATAAGTGCAAGTGGACATTGACAAAGAGGGTCGTTCTGACCTAGATTTTCCGGGTACTCGGGAGTTAGCCGGAGAACTCCCCAGCATACCGGAAGTTCCACCCAAAGACTCGAAGGAGCACACTAGATGGCCGGAAAGGCAGACATCGTAGAAGCCGTCGCCGTTGGCGCGAGCTTGAGCAAGAAGCAGGCGGCGGACGCCGTCCAGTCCCTGATCGACAGCATCTCCAGCCAACTGCAGAACGGTAATCGTGTGCAATTGCCCGGCTTGGGGAGTTTCTCGGTTTCGCACCGCCCAGGTCGCATGGGCCGCAACCCGAAGACCGGCGAGTCGATCCAGATCGCCGCGAGCAACGGCGTTCGCTTCAAGGTCAGCCGTCCGCTGAAGGACGCCCTAAACTGACCCGCGCGGCCAGAGGGCCGCACGGGCACTAGGCACTCTCACCGCACCAGGCGGTAGAGGCGGGCGAGGCGCGCTGGCTTGACCCCGGCTGCAAACAGCAGCCAGATCAGCCAGTTCGTCGCCACGGTCCGGAGGACGCCGCGTTCGATGAACCGGCGTGACGAGGTCGTGGCACGTCTCGAGATGATCGCGATCGATCCCTGTCGTCGGAGTCGCCGCATGAAGTCGAGGTCTTCGAGGATCGGAAGGTCCGCAAAACCCCCGCAGCCTGCGTAGGCCGCCGCTGTGGCGAACTGCGCCTGGTCTCCGAGCGGCAGGCGCAGTCGTTTCGTACGGAAGTCGACCAGGCGGCGACCCAGGCGGAGGAGCCGCGGCGCGGCTTCGAAGTCGACCAGGAATCCGCCGCCGATGGCGTCGCTGCCGATCGCCCGTTCGATCTCGGTCCGGGCCGAAGCCGGAAGGCGGGTGTCGGCGTGGAGGAAGAGCAGCACCTTGGCGCCGCCGTCGATGGCCAGGGCGGCGCCGGTGTGAAGCTGCAGTCCGCGGCCCGGCCGTGGCGCGGCCGCCACGATGGCGCCGGCCTGCCGGGCCAGTTCCACGGTGCGATCGCTGCTGCCGCCGTCGACGACGATCAGGTCGTCGCAGTGATCGCGGGCGGCGGCGACGGCAGCCTTCACCGTACTCTCTTCCTCGAGCACCGGCATCACGATCGCAAGGCGCATTCCTGGGGTAGGTTACCGGCGCGGGCTTCCTCGCACGGCAGTGCATGGGCATGAGTTCCGACACCTCCTTCAGCCACCTCGATCGCCGCGGCCGCGCGGCCATGGTCGATGTCTCGGCCAAGGAGGTCACTCGTCGGGTCGCGGAGGCCTCCTGCCGCGTTCTGCTGTCGACCGACACCGTGGAGCGGCTGGGTCGGCTGCCCAAGGGCGACGCTCTGACGGTGGCGCGGGTGGCGGGAGTGCAGGCCGCCAAGAGCACGGCCACCTGGGTTCCCCTGGCTCATCCGCTGCCTCTGGACCAGGTGGAGGTGGAGATCGAACCGGGGGAGGGCGGCGTGACGATCCGGAGCCGGGTGGTGGCCACCGCGCGCACCGGCGCCGAGATGGAGGCGCTGACCGCCTGTGCGGCAGCGGCGCTCGCTCTCTACGACATGGTCAAGGCGGTCGAACGCGGGGCCGTCGTCACAGATCTGCTGCTGGAGGCGAAGAGCGGCGGCCGGAGCGGCGAGTATCGTCGCGGCCGCTGAGCGGACCGTGGCGATCCGTTCCGGTCTCGACCGCCTGCTCGACGACGCGGGACGTCTGAAAGGGCGCCGCTACATCCTGCTCTGTCACCAGGCATCGTTGAGTCGCGACGGCGTTCACGCGCATCTGGCTCTCGGAGCCGTCGAGCGGCCGGCGGCCCTGCTCGGGCCCGAGCACGGCTTCTACGGTGTCGAGCAGGACATGGTCGCCGCGCACAACGAGCGCGATCCGTGGACGGGATGTCCGGTCGTATCCCTCTACGGGGACGAGGCGGCGAGCCTGCGGCCTCGGCCTTCCGTCTTCGAAGATTGCGACCTGCTGGTGATCGACCTCCAGGACGTCGGTGCCCGCTACTACACCTTCGCGGCGACCGCGGTCTGGGCGGCCGAAGCCGCGCTCGCGGCGGACTGCGAGGTGTGGATCCTCGACCGTCCGAACCCGCTGGGGGGCCGGGAAGCCGAGGGCAACCTGCTGGACCTCGATTTCGCCTCCTTCGTGGGCGCCTTTCGCATGCCGCAGCGCCACGGGTTGACGCTGGCGGAGATCGTCCTTCTGGAGGCCCGGCGCCGCGGCTGGAGCACCAGGTCGCTCGCCGTCTTCGAGGTCGAGGGTTGGCGGCGTGAACAGACGTGGCGCGACACCGGCTGGCCGTGGACCGCTCCATCGCCGAACATGCCGACACCGGACACCGCCGCCGTGTATCCAGGGCTGTGCCTCTTCGAAGCGACCACGGTGTCCGAGGGCCGCGGCACGACCCGTCCGTTTCACTTGGTCGGCTTGCCCGGCGCCGACGCGCCGGCACTGGCCGGTCGCTGCCGGGAGCGTCTCGGGGCGGCCGGGCTGGGAGGCGTTTCCGTCGTCCCCGCCATGTTCAGGCCTCAGTTCCAGAAGCATGCGGGAAGGGTCTGCGCCGGCGTGGAACTCCGTGTGGTCGACGGAGAAGCCCTTGAGCCCGTGCGTCTCGGGTTCGAGCTCCTGCTCGCCTTTCGCGACGTGCTGGGGCCCGCTTTCGACTGGCGCGCCGAGCCATACGAGTTCGTTGCGGACACGCCGGCCGTCGACCTGCTCGCCGGTACCGACCGATTCCGGCTGGGTCTCGAAGCGCCGGATGCGCTGGAACGCTGGTTCGCCGGTTGGCGTGAGGATGAGAGGGAGTTCCGCGCGGAGCGCGAACCGGTCTTGCTGTACTCCTGATGCACTGCCACAATCCGGCCGGCGGCGGGTCGCTCCCGGTCCGGCCGTTTGTAGTTGAGACCGACCGACCCGAGCCCGAACCGAGGTGCAGCCGATGCCGCGGATCCTGATTGCCGATTCCCTGGCGCCGGCCGGCGTCGAGTTGCTGCGCGAGAGCGCGGAGGTGGACCAGCTTCGAGACGAGGACCGTCCACGGCTCGCCTCCTTGATCGCGGACTACGACGCGGTCATCGTGCGCAGCGGCACCGAGATCACGCGCGAGGTTCTCGAGGGAGGGGAGCGTCTCAAGGTGGTGGGCCGAGCCGGCGTGGGTGTCGACAACATCGACATAGCAGCGGCCACGCAGCGCGGCGTGCTGGTGATCAACGCACCGACCGCCAACTCGCTCTCCGCCACCGAGCACACCTTCGCTCTGCTGCTGGCGCTGGCCCGGCGGATTCCGTCCGCCGACGCCTCGCTCAAGGCGGAGCGCTGGGAGCGCAAGAACCACATCGGCAGCGAGTTGCAGGGAAAGGTGCTCGGCGTGATCGGTTTCGGCCAGATCGGCCAGCGGGTGGCAACCCGGGCGCGGGCCTTCGAAATGGAAGTGCTCGCCTACGACCCGTTTCTCCGGGCGGAGGTCGCGCGGCGGCTCGATGTGGCGCCGGTGACTCTTGACGATCTGCTCGCGGGGTCCGACTTCATCACCTTCCACACCCCGCTGACGGACCAGACCAGGAACATGCTCGACGAGTCGCGCATTGCGCTGATGAAGGACGGCGCGGTCGTGATCAACGTCGGGCGCGGCGGCGTGGTCGACGGCGACGCGCTGCTGGCGGCGCTCGAGTCGGGCAAGCTCGCGGGTGCGGGTCTGGATGTGTTCCCCGTGGAACCGCCGTCGGACTATCGGCTCGCCGCCCATCCGAAGGTGGTGGCCACGCCTCACATCGGCGCCCAGACGACCGAGGCGCAGGAGCGCATCGCCACCGAGACGGCGCGCATGGTGCTCGCCGCGCTCCGCGGCTCGCTCGCGGTGTCGGCGGTGAACCTGCCGTTCCGGTCTTCCGGCTCCCGGGGCGAGCCCTTCCTGCGGCTGGGCGAGCAACTCGGGAGGCTGGCCGCGGTCGCACTTGGCGGCAGCTTGCGGCGGGTCCAGGTCGATCTGTGGGGCATCGACGCCGAACTGCGAAAGTCGGTCGCCGTGGCGGCGCTCAAGGGCGCCCTGATCCCGTCCTGCGGCGAGGGAGTGAACTACGTCAACGCCGAGCGCACGGCCGCCGACCGCCGCGTCGAACTCGTGCAGGCCACGCACAGCGACCAGGCCGCCTACGCCCACCTGGTGCGGGTGCGCGCGGTCGGCGCCGAGCCGGCGACCGGCGCATGGATGGCCGACGGCGTGGCCGAGGTCTCGGGCACGACCTACCGCCACGGCGAGATCCACGGCGATCTGCGGGTCGTCTCCTTCGCCGGCTTCCGGCTCGAGTTCCAGCCCCGCGGCCTGCTGCTGTTCCTGCGCAACCGCGACGTGCCGGGCTTCGTCGGCCGGTTGGGCACCCTGCTCGGCGACGCCGGAATCAACATCGCCGACATCCACCTGTCCCGGGAACCGGACGGTGACGCCATCGCCGTGCTGCGGCTCGACCAGGTCCCGGACGATGCCTGCATGGCCGCGTTGCTGGCCGTGGACGAGGTGATCGCGGTCGACTTGGTGGACCTCACCTGAAGGGGCCGGCCCGGCCCTCGTCAGCCCGAAAGAAAGGCGGCGATGCCGGCGTCTTTCAGGCGCTGCAGCGCGGCGTCGGCCGCTTGCCTGCGCTTGCGCTCGATCTGGACGCGGTGCACTCCTCGTCCTCTTCTGATCTTCACGTTGTCGAGGTCGAGTTCGCGGCGGAGGCGGCGGGCCAGCGCCACGGCGCTGCTGCGCTCGCGAAAGGCGCCAGCCTGGATCGTGAAGCCGCCCTGGCGGTCCCGGTTCGCCTTGCTCGCGCGCCGGCCGGGGGCGGGATAGGAGATCGGCAGTTGACGCCTCTTCGGCGCCAGGCGCACGACCTTGATGCGGACGTTCGCGAGACCCTGGCCGAACATCTCGAGCTGTCGCGCGGCGCCGACGGAGAGGTCGATGATCCGGCCCTTGACGAAGGGGCCGCGGTCGTTGATCGGTACCTTGAGCTTCTTGCCGTTGTCGCGGTTCTTCACCTGGACGACCGTGCCGAGCGGCAACTGCTTGTGTGCGGCCGAGATGCGGTTCATGTCGTAGATCTCGCCGCTGGCGGTCGGCCGGCCGTGGAAACTGCCGCCGTACCACGATGCCAGTCCTTTCTGGGTGGATCCGCGGTTCGGCGACTCGAGGCGGGTGGTCGAGGCGCAACCGGCCAGCAGGCCGGCCGCGAAGACAGCGGCGACCGCGGATGCGAGCGGGCGTCGGGTGCGGTCTTCGGAGAGCGAGCGTGGCCGGTACATCGCGCTCGCTAGCTAGACCCTCGGCGCCTCGACGGCAGCGGCGCGGTGCTTCGCCAGCGCCGGTTCGACGTCCTCGGCGAGGAAGTCGTCCACCTGCTGCGCCGAGCGGCCGGTGAAGGAATCGGCGTCGACCAGAGACTCGAGTTCGTCGCGACCGAGTCCGAACGCCGGATCGCCCGCGATCAGGTCGATCAACGGGTTCGGCTCCCCCGCCGAAACCCGCGCGTAGGCCTCGAGACTGTGCCGGCGAATTCGCTCGTGCAGCTCCTGCCGGTCGCCGCCGCGCAGCGACGCCTCCATCAGGAAGGTCTCGGTGGCCATGAACGGAAGTTCGCTCCTGACCCGGGCCGCGGTTGTCGCTTCGTTCACCCGCAGCCCCTGGGCGATGTTCGCGGCCAGGAGCAGCACGGCATCGACGGTCAGGAAGCAGTCGGTCAGCACCAGGCGCCGGTTCGCCGAGTCGTCGAGGCTGCGCTCGAGCCACTGCGTGCCGGCGTTCAGCGCCCCGTGGAGGGAGTCGCTCATGACCCGTCGCGACAGCGAGCACATGCGCTCGGCCCGTACCGGGTTGCGCTTGTACGCCATCGCCGAGGAACCGACCTGGTGTTCGTCGAAGGGCTCGGAGAGTTCTCCCACGCCCTGGAGCAGCCGCAGATCGCCGCCGAACTTGTGGCAGCTTTCCGCGGTGCCGGACAGCGTGTGCAGTACCTGGCTGTCCTGCTTGCGCGGGTAGGTCTGGCCAGTGATCCGCCAGCTCGCCTCGAAGCCGAGCGCCGAGGCCACCCGGGCATCGAGTTCGCGGACCTTGCCGTGATCGCCGCCGAACAGGGTGAGGAAGGAGGCCTGGGTGCCCGTCGTGCCCTTGGCGCCCCGGCAACGCAGCCGGTCGCGACGGTTCGCCACCTCCTCGAGGTCGGTCAGGAAGTCCTGGAGCCAGAGGCAGGCGCGCTTTCCCAGCGTGGTCAACTGGGCCGACTGGAAGTGGGTGTAGGCGAGCGCGGTCGTGCTCCGCTCCCTGCGCGCGAAGTTGGCCAGCTCGCCGACCGTGGCCGCCAGGCGCCCCGCGACCAGGTCGAGAGCATCCCGGACGATCAGCGCGTCGGTGTTGTCGGTGATGAACGCCGACGTGGCGCCGAGATGCAGGATGCCGCCGGCGTCGCCGCTGACCTCGGCGAAGTGCCGCAAGTGGGCCACCACGTCATGGCGGGTTTCACGTTCCAACTGTGCGACGCGCTCCAGGTCAAGCTCGTCCGCGTGCTCGCGCAGCGCTTCTAGTTGCCGTTCGCTGATCGGCAGCCCCAGCGCCGCCTGGTTCTCGGCCAGACAGATCCAGAGCCGCCGCCAGGTCCGGAACCGGTGCCGGGCCGAGAACAGCCGCGCCATCTCCGCGCTCGCATAGCGCTCGTGAAGCGGATTCTGCGGCGCGTCCCTGGCTTCGGCCATGTCCGCAGTCTACCAGCGTAAGTCGTTGGTGGGTCTGCGTTTACCGTCAATCTGCTCGCTCCTCTACGCGCGGTCGAGGAGGCGCAGCATGAGGGCCTTTTGGGTGTGCATGCGGTTCTCGGCCTGGTCGAAGACGCGGCTTTGGGGGCCGTCGACGACGGAGGCGGTGACTTCCTCGCCCCGGTGGCACGGCAGGCAGTGGAGGTAGATCGCGTCGCTCCTGGCCCGGGCCATGAGGTCGTCGTCGACGGTGTAGCCCTCGAAGTCGGCGAGGCGCTGCTCTCGTTCCTTCTCCTGGCCCATCGAGGTCCAGACGTCGCTGTAGACGGCGTGCGCGCCGGCGGCGGCGGTGTGCGGGTCGGCTCCGGTTTCAATCCCGGCGCCGGTGTCGGCGGCGAGCTGGCGCGCGAGCTCCAGGTACTTGTCGGCTATTTCGTACCCCGGCGGCGAGGCGATGGAGAAGTCGAGGCCGCCGCGGGCGCAGGCGATCATCAGCGAATGGGCGACGTTGTTGCCGTCGCCGATGTAGCTGATCCGGCGCCCGCGCAGGTCGCCGAACTCCTGGCGGATGGTCATCAGGTCGGCGAGCGCCTGGCAGGGATGCAGCTCGTCGGTCAGTCCGTTGATCACGGGCACCCTGGCGTGCTCCGCCATCTCGACCACGGTGCCGTGTTCGAAGGTGCGCAGCATCAGGAGGTCCACGTAACGGGACAGGACGCGGGCGGTGTCGGCGATCGTCTCCCCGCGGCCGATCTGCAGGTCGCGGGTCGAGAGGAAGACCGCCTGACCTCCGAGTTGTCCCATGCCCACCTCGAAGCTGACTCGGGTTCGCGTGGACGACTTCTCGAAGTAGAGGCCGATCGACTTGCCGTGGAGCGCGCTTCGATGCGCAGCGGGCCTTTCCTGGAGTTCCAGGGCGAGGTCGAGGATCGACTCGAGCTGGCCCTCCTCGAGGTCGGCGATCGAGAGCAGGTGTGCGGGCATGTGAAACGTCCTCCGTCGGGCCGGATCGTGTGGGGCGGGCTAGACTGCCTGTCCCTTGGCTCTTTCGGCGCGAATAATACACCACTCAGACGCACGATTATTCACCGTGCGTCCGGATGCCGGCAGATGAGCGGCGAAGCTCTCAGCCAGCGGCAGTGGGTGCTCGTCACCGGAAACGCGAACAAGCGGCGCGAGGCGGAGCGGATCGTGGGCCGCCGGTTGGAGACGGCGGCGATCGATCTGCCGGAGATCCAGTCGGGCGACCTGATCGAGGTGCTGCGGTTCAAGGCGGAGGCTGCCTGGCAGCGGCTCGAGCGGCCGGTCGTGGTCGAGGAAACCGGGCTGGAGCTTTCGTGCATGAACGGCTTCCCGGGGCCCTTGGTCAAGTGGATGCTCGAGGCGGTAGGCGACGAGGGCATCGCCCGGGTGGCGATCCGGGCCGGGGATCCGCGCGTCGTTGCGCGCTGCGCGATCATGTTGCGTGACGGCCGGAAACAGCTGATCGCCCAGGGAGCGACCAGCGGCAGGTTGGTGCTGCCCCCACGCGGCGAACATGGTTTCGGCTGGGATCCGGTCTTTGAACCGGACGGCCTGGAGGAGACCTACGCTGAACTGGGCGATGACGTGAAGGACCGGATCGGGCACCGCGGCCGCGCCTGGCGCCGGTTCATGCGCGGGGTTCAGCCGGCAGCCTGAGCGCTGGGCCGCTTGCGCAGGGCGGCCAGCACGGTAGCCACCTGGCCCCGCAGCTCTTCCAGGTTGCCGGCGTTCTCGATCACGAAGTCCGCGACGGCGCGCCGCTCGTCGCTGGTGGCCTGTGCTGTCATCCTCGCTTCAGCCTGGTGGCGTCCCAATCCGCGTTCGACTGCCCGTTCGAGACGGAGTTCGGACGGCGCCTCGACCGTGATCACGGCGTCGTAGCGCCCGCGCCCCCCGCCTTCGGCCAGCAGAGGGACCTCGAACACGACGATGGCGTCGTCGTCGTCGCCGGCGGCGTCGAGGACTTCCAGGTACCGCTGCCCGACCAGGGGATGGATCACCTGCTCCAGGCGCTTCCGGCTGGCCGGGTCGGCGAACACCGCCCGGCCGAGTGCGTCCTTGTCCACGGAGCCGTCGGCCTTGAGCATTCCAGGCCCGAAGAGGTCGGCAACCGCGTGGGCTCCGGGCTGGCCGGGGCGATACAGCTCGGCGACCAGGGCGTCGGCGTCGGTGACCACGCAGCCCAACTCCGCCAGCATTGCGCCGACCGTCGACTTGCCGCTGGCGATACCGCCGGTGAGCCCGACCCGTAGAGCAGTCATGGTGGAGCGAGAATACGCCGCCGGGACCTTCGATGGGACCGTCGCTCATCTTGACAAGGCCTGGTTGGGACTCTACGATCCCCGTTCCTCTGCGCGAGGAGGTGCGGTAGGAGTATGTCCACTCCTTACGTCTTGCTGCGCGCAACGGAGTGCCGGCATCCGGAAAGCAGGGGTCGGTCGGACAGGGTAGGAACACGAATGACTGCAATAGCCAGAGCAAGGACGGCGAACCCGACTTACAGCCCCAAGGTGGGCGAGATCGAGCGCCGCTGGTACGTGGTGGACGCGGACGGCGCGACGCTCGGACGTCTGGCTACGCGGGTGGCTCGCATCCTGACGGGCAAGGACAAGCCCACGTATGCCCGCCATATCGATGTCGGGGACTTCGTCGTGGTCGTCAACGCCGAGAAGGCGGTTCTGACCGGCGGCAAGGACGACAAGAAGGTCTACTACCGCCACAGCGGACAGCCCGGAAAACTCAAGTCAGAGACCGCTGGCCGTCTGCGCGGCCGCCGGCCCACCAGGCTGGTGGAACTGGCGGTGCGGGGGATGCTGCCCAAGAACCGCCTGGGCCGCAGGCAACTGAGGAAGCTCAAGGTCTATGCCGGAGCGGAACATCCGCATGCGGCACAGCAGCCGGAACCGATCGCGATCGAAGGGAGTCCGAGTTGACGGAAGCGAGTTATGGAACGGGTCGCCGCAAGACGGCCACGGCGCGCGTCTTCTTGCGCCCGGGAAGCGGCGAGATGACGGTCAACGGCATGGGGATGGACAACTACTTCAGCAGCGAAGTGCTGAAGATGATCGTCCGCCAGCCCCTGCAGGTGGTCGAGAAGGAGGGCGATGTCGACATCTCATGCACGGTCCGCGGCGGCGGGAGTTCGGGCCAGGCAGGGGCTATCCGGCACGGCCTTTCGCGTGCGCTGGTGGACTTCGATCCGGAGCTTCGCGAACCGCTCAAGGCGGCCGGGTTCATGACCCGCGATCCGCGGCGCAAGGAACGCAAGAAGTATGGTCAGAAGGGTGCGCGCGCGCGCTTCCAGTTCAGCAAGAGATAGCGGGGACAGGTTCTTGGCTCACGTCACGATGAAGGAGATGCTGGAAGCCGGCGTCCACTTCGGTCATCAGACGAGGCGCTGGAATCCGAAGATGCGCAGCTACATCTTCGGCCGGCGCAACGGCATCTACATCATCGATCTTCAGCAGACCCTGCAACGGTTCCGCGAGGCTGCGGAGTATGTCGAGCACATGGCTCGCATGGGGCGCCGATTGCTGTTCGTCGGCACCAAGCGGCAGGCCCAGCAGGCGGTCGAGGAGGAAGCGCGGCGTTGCGGCCAGTTCTACGTCACCCATCGGTGGCTTGGCGGCACGCTGACCAACTTCGTCACCATCCGCGCCTCGGTCGAGCGCCTCCAGGACACGGAGAAGAAGCTCGCCGACGAGGAGAGCCTCCTGACCAAGAAGGAACGCCTCCGGCTCGAGCGCGAGCGGGACAAGATGGTCCGCAACCTGGACGGAATCCGGGAGATGGAACGGCTCCCGGACGCTCTCTTCGTCGTGGATCCGCGGCGTGAGCACATCGCGATCGCGGAGGCGAACAAGTTGAACATCCCGGTCGTGGCGATCGTGGATACGAACTGCGACCCGGAGCTCGTGGACCACGTGATTCCGGGTAACGACGACGCCATCCGGACGATTCGACTGTTTGCCGGCCGGATAGCCGACTCCTACATCGAGGGCGCCGCCGCCTGGAGCAAGGGTGACGAGGGGCAAGTGGAAACCGCGGCAGCCGTCGAGGCGGACGGCGAATCTCCTGGGCCGGTGACAACCTCGGATCCGGAGGCGCCGGCCGAGCCGGTCGAGTCAGCCGCCGAGCCGACCGAGGTAGCGGAGCCCGCGGCGGCCAGCGGCAGCGCCTAGCGCCCTGAAACCCCGACGATTCTCTCGTCCGGCGCCGGCGCCCAGTTGAAGTTCGAGTCCGGGGCGCCTGGAGCCCCCTTAGGGAGAAGGAAGCGATGAGCACAGTGACAGTCGCGATGGTCAAGGAACTCCGCGAGCGGACCGGTGCGGGCATGATGGACTGCAAGAACGCCCTGGTCGAGACCGGCGGCGACGTTGAGGCGGCTCTCGACGCGCTGCGCAAGAAGGGCCTGGCCTCCGCGGCCAAGAAGGCGGGCCGTGCCACGAGTGAGGGTCTCGTGGTCTCCTACATCCACGCCGGCGGCAAGATCGGCGTGCTGCTGGAGATCAACTGCGAGACGGACTTCGTGGCCCGCACGGATGACTTCCAGCAGTTGGCGCACGACCTGTCGCTTCACGTGGCCGCCAGCCAGCCGCGGTTCATCGGTCGCGACGAGGTGACCGCCGACGTCCTGGAACGGGAGAAGAGGATCCACCGGGAACAGGCCATCGAGTCGGGCAAGCCCGAGCACATCGTCGAGCGGATCGTCGAAGGTCGCATCCGCAAGTTCTTCGGCGAGACCTGCCTCCTGGAGCAGCCGTTCGTCAAGGACACGGAGCGGACGGTCCAGGACGTGCTCAAGGAGGCAATCGCCAAGCTGGGCGAGAACATGCGCATCTGCCGTTTCGCCAGGTTCCAGCTCGGCGGCGACTCGACCGTGGCCGCGGCCGTCTCTCCGGCTGAAGATCCGTCCTGATCATCGGATGACAGTCGCCGCTTCCGAGCCGGCCTACCGCCGCATCCTGCTCAAGCTGTCGGGGGAAGCCCTGATGGGCGACAAGCCGTTCGGCATCGATGAGGCCGTGGTGGCGAGGATCGCCGGTCAGATCCGGGATGTCTTCGAGCTTGGCGTGGAGATCGGCATCGTCGTCGGAGGGGGCAACGTGATCCGAGGTCTGGCCGCGAGCCATCGCGGCGTCGAGCGGGCGACCGGCGACTACATGGGCATGCTGGCGACGGTGATCAACAGCCTGGCGATGCAGGACGCGTTGGAGAAGGCCGACGTTCCGACCCGGGTGCAGACGGCGCTGGAAATGAAGAGCGTTGCCGAGCCGTTCATTCGCCGCCGGGCGATCCGGCACCTGGAGAAGGGCCGCGTCGTGATCTTCGGCGCCGGCACAGGCAACCCGTACCTGACGACGGACACCGCGGCCGCGCTCCGCGCCAATGAGATTCAGGCCGAGATTCTGCTCAAGGCAACGCAGGTCGATGGCGTCTACAGCGCCGATCCGCGCCGGGACGCCGGGGCGAAGCGTCTGCCCGAAGTGACCTACCAGGAAGTCCTGGAACGCAACCTGGGCATCATGGACGCGGCCGCGATCAGCCTGTGCCGTGAGAACGACCTGCCGATCGCCGTGTTCGACCTGGGCGCGCCCGGCAACATCCGTCGTGTCGTTCTGGGCGAGAGGGTCGGTTCGCTGGTCAGGTGAGGACCGGCGGAACGGCTGGCGCCTGAAGGATCGGGTCCCTTCGTGCGGCTACAATCCGCCGCCTGGGGAGGCTGAGGTCATGCAGGAGCTTTTCTTGGAGATCGAGCTCAAGATGAGGGATGGCGTCGACCACCTTCACGAGGAGCTGAAGACACTACGGACCGGTCGGGCTTCGACCGCGCTGCTCGATGGAGTGACGGTCGAGTACTACGGTACGCCGACGCCGCTTAATCAACTTGCGAGCCTGTCCGTCGCCGACGCCACGCTGCTCGTGGCGCAGCCGTTCGATCCGACCCAGATCGCGGCGATCGAACGCGCGATCCTGGTGGCCGATCTGGGCCTGAATCCCTCCAACGACGGCAGGATCGTTCGTGTGCCGGTGCCTCCTCTCACGCAGGAGCGGCGCCAGGAAATGGTGAAGCGCGCCCACGAGATCGCCGAGCGCTTCCGCAACTCGGTGCGGGGCGTCCGGCGCGAGGGCAACGATCGCCTGAAGCAGATGGAGAAGGCCAAGGAGATCTCGCAGGACGACGAGCGGCGGGGGTTCGACGAGATGCAGAAGCTCCATGACCACTACATCGGTCTGGTGAATCAGGCTCTGGCGAACAAGGAGAAGGACATCCTCGAGATCTAGGATGCTCGCGGCGAGTGAGTCTTGACCACCTGCGCCATCGTTCCGGCCGCGGGCGGCGGCCGGCGGTTCGGCGGCGACACCCTCAAGCAGTTCGTGCCGATCCTGGGCAGACCGGTACTCGCTTGGGCGATCGAACGGCTGCTGGCGGCGCCCGAGTTGGAGCAGGTCGTGATCGCCGTCCCGCCGGGTCGCGTGGCGGAGACCCGGGAGATGCTGCGGCGGGAGGTTCGCGTGTCGCGTGACGTGGACCTCTTCACGGCCGAGGGCGGACGGCGCCGGCAGGACTCGGTGAGAGCCGCACTGGTGGCGGCGGAGGTCGCCCCGTCGGACTGGGTGGCGGTGCATGACGGCGCCCGGCCCTGTCTGGCCCCGGCCGACCTGGCGGAGGTGCTGCGCAGCGCCGCCGGCAGCGGCGGCGTGGGTGCCGTGCTCTGCCGCCCGGTGAGCGACACTCTGAAGACTGTCGAGGGTGGCCGCCTCCGCGAGACGGTCGACCGCTCCGGTCTGTTCCGGGCCGAGACGCCGCAGGTCTTTCGGGCCGGAGACCTCTGTGAAGCGCTTGACCGGGCGGAGCGGGAAGACCTGGAGGTCCGCGACGAGAGCAGTCTGTTCGCGCCGGGCTCGGTGACCGCCGTCGCAGCGTCGCACCCGAATCCGAAGCTCACCAGCGCTTCGGATCTGCCGGCGATCGAAGCCTTGCTTCGGAGGGAGCACGGGGCCTCGAACGAAGTCGAGAGGACCGTTGGCCACGGCTACGACGTCCACCGGTTGCGGCCGGGACGGCCCCTGATCCTCGGTGGCCAGCGCATTTCCCACGAACTCGGTCTCGACGGTCACAGCGATGCGGACGTCGTGCTCCATGCGATCGGCGACGCCCTGCTCGGCGCCGCGGGGCTCGGCGATCTGGGAGTCCACTTTCCGCCGTCGGACGATGCCTGGCGCGGGGCCGACAGCTCGGACCTGCTGCGCAGGATCGTGGGGCGGGTGCGGGAGAACGGGTTCGAGGTCAGGAACTGCGACGTTACGCTAATCGCCGAGCGGCCGCGCATGGCGCCCTACCGCGCGGCGATCGAGGACCACGTCGCGCGGTTGCTCGGGCTGGACGCCGGGCGAATGAACTTCAAGGCGACGACCCATGAGGGATTGGGACCCCTAGGTCGAGGCGAGGGCATGGCGGCCGAGGCCGTCGTGCAGATCGAGAGGCGGCGCGGATGAGCGGGCCGAAAGGTCCCGAGCCTTCTCGCGAGCCCGTCGCCCGCTGGCGGCTCGGCTTCCAGCCGGTTCGCGAGATCCTCCGCAGCCGCCCGCACGAAGTCGTCGAAGTCGTCATCGGGAGGGCGCCGGGGGAGCGCCGGCGGACGATCGAGGGTCTCTGCGCGCGACACGGCGTACCGGTTCGAAGCGTCGCCACCGCCGACCTGCGGTCGCGGCTCGACGCCGTGGGAGGCGACCACGTGGCGGCACGCGGCTTCGCGGCCTGCCTGGCACCCCGGAGGCGGGGTGGAACGCCGCTCGCTCCGGCCGACCCCAAACTCCTGGTGCTGGTCGAGGACGTGCAGGATCCACGGAACCTGGGCGCGCTCTTACGGGTGTGCGAGGGCGCCGGGGTCGGTCGCGTCCTGATCCGCGACCGTGGCGCGGCGCCCCTGTCCCCGGCGGCCGCGGGCGCCGCCGCGGGCGCGGTCGACTGGCTGGCCATCGAACGGATCACCAACAGCGCCCGGGAGATCGAGCGACTCAAGCAGGACGGTTTCTGGGTGTATGGCGCCGACGCCACGGGCGACGCGCCCTGGACCGTCGACCTGAGCGGCCGGATCGCGCTCTGCATCGGCGGTGAAGCCCGCGGCCTACGCCGCCGCACGAGAAGTCTCTGCGACGGCCTTCTCGGCCTGCCGATGCGCGGCCACGTGGAGTCCCTGAACCTCTCCACCGCCGCCGCGGCGCTGCTCTACGAGGCGGTGCGCCAGCGTCTTGTCAGGCCGGAGGGCCTGGCGTAGACTCCGGCGTCGCCGTGGCGCCAAGCGCCTCGCAAGCGAGGGCCGGCATAGCTCAGTGGTAGAGCAACTGCCTTGTAAGCAGTAGGTCCTCGGTTCGAATCCGGGTGCCGGCTCCATGGGGAAGTTGCCGGAGGCGTGGCCGAGCGGTCAAAGGCAACAGACTGTAAATCTGTCGGGCAAAGCCCTACGGTGGTTCGAATCCATCCGCCTCCACCACTTCCTCCCCACGCGGGTGCGCGGGAGTAACTCAGGGGTAGAGTCACAGCCTTCCAAGCTGTTGGTCGCGGGTTCGAATCCCGTCTCCCTTTGCTGACGCCGTTTTGAAGCGGTCGCCGGCCCTTGGCCGGCGGCGTTTTGTTTGTGCCGCCTTCGGCGGCGTTCTTTGCAGTAGGGAAGATCGCCTAGACGGCGGCGATCGCTCGCAGCGGTGCCATGTCATCCGCATGTACAGAACCTCGCCACGCCGGGGTGGTTCTCTGGGTGCGCGGACCTTCTGGTCCGCATCAAGCGCGACGCCGCGAAGCGGCGAGCGCGAGTCTTACTCCGCCGCCACCACCGCCGTTGCCTCCACTTCGATCAGCAGCGACGGGAACACCAACCCCGTTACCCCAACCCAGGTAGCCGCGCGCGGCGGGTCGAGTTGCAGCACCTTGGCCTGTGCCCGGCCGACGGTCCGCACTTTCTCCGGGTCGATGTCCTTGATGAAGACGGTCGTCTTGACGATGTCTTCGGCGCTCGCTCCGGCCTGCTCCATGCGCTTGACGACGTTGGTGAAGGCGATCTCGGCCTGCTCGGCGAGAGTCGCCGCGGGCGCGTCCGCGCCGTCGGCCACGCCGATCTGGCCCGAGAGGCGGATCGTGGTGACGCCGTTGGCGGTCGTCTTGGCGATTTGGGAGAAGCCCTGCTGCGAGCCGAGGAATTCCGTCTTCAGTTCTTGTGCCTTCGTGCTGCCGGTCGCGACGAGGAGGACGCCGAGGAAGAAGGCGAGGGGAGTGTGTCTCTTCATTTTGCGGGCTCCTGGAGCCGGGCCGTGTCGGCCGTGTGAAGTCAGCGGTTGAATGTCGGGATGCCTACGATAGCGCGCTTGGTACGCTGCCGGCGGAGGTGCCGCTGATGAAGCGTGGTCGTTCAGTTCCCGGCCTGGTGGCGTTGTCCGCCTCGGTGATCATGTTCCTGCCCGCGCCCGGACGGGGAAGCGACGCCCAGTGGGTCACCTACCCGGGCGGCGACGGCCCCGGCGCCGGCCGCAAGATCGTCCTGATCGCCGGAGACGAGGAGTACCGCTCCGAGGAGGCGATGCCGATGCTGGGCAAGCTGCTGTCGGTTCGGCATGGATTCGAGTGCGTGGTCCTGTTCTCGATCGACGCCGAGACCGGAGCGATCGATCCGGAGGAGCAGACCAACATCCCGGGTCTCGAAGCCCTCGGCGACGCCGACCTGATGGTGATCGCGACGCGTTTCCGCGAGCTGCCCGACGAACAGATGAAGCACATCGTCGACTACGTCGAATCGGGGCGGCCCATCGTGGGCTTGCGGACCGCTACCCACGCCTTCCTCTATCAGCGCAATCCGGACAGTCCGTACGCGCACTGGCACTTCCGCAGCGAAGAGTGGCCGGGCGGATTCGGCCAGCAGGTGCTCGGCGACACCTGGATCAACCATCACGGCCGTCACGGCCAGGAAAGCACGCGCGGCGTGGTCGCTCCGGGCGCGGCCGGCCACCCGATTCTTCGGGGCATAGGCGACGTCTGGGGCCCGACCGACGTCTACGGCCTCAGGAACCTCGGCGACGACGCGAACGTCCTGCTGCTAGGGGCGGTCCTCGCCGGCATGTCGCCCGACGATCCGCCGGCCTCTGGTCCCAAGAACGACCCGATGGTTCCGATCGCCTGGACCCGTTCCTACACCGGCGCGGGCGGCAAGGCCGCGCGCGTCTTCACGACGACGATGGGCGCCTCGGTCGACTTCGAGAGCGAGGGACTCCGCCGGCTGCTCGTGAACGCGGTGTACTGGGGTCTCGGCTTGGAGGACCGGATTCCCGACCGCAACGACGCCCGGGTCGTCGGCGCGTACGAACCGACGATGTACGGCTTCGGCAGCCACGCCGTCGGCGTCATGCCGTCGGTCCACGCGCTGCCGTAGCGCAACCGAACCGGGCTCATCGAGCACCGCCGCCGACGGGATCCTGTGCGAAGGCTTTTCTCGCGAGCACGGGCGACAGATCGTAGAGGAACCCTCGCCGCCACCACCGAGCTCCGGTGCGTGGTTCGCTGAACGCGTAGTCGTAGAGACGGAGTCGCACGTAGCGCGGGGGCTCCGCCGGGCGCGCCGCTTCGCCGAGCAGCCACAGAACCGCCGGTTCGCCTTCGAACAGCCGCTCGACGAAGGAACCCAGCCAGTCCGCTCCGGCCGGGTCCAGGGCCGCGAACCACATTTGCCAGTCGAGGCGCGGCATGTGTGGGAACGCGGCGCGTGGCGGGCGGTCGAGGTCGCCGGGCTTGAACCGGAAGGCGAGTTCGCTCCAGGCTGCGCCGTCGGCACTCGTCTCCACGACGATCTCCGGGCGCGACGTCGTCATCGCGCGGAAGAGGCCATAGCCGTTGATGGAGCGGAAGGGCGCGATGACCCGGAGCAGGGGAGCGGCGGGATCGACGAGGGCCCGGTCGATGAAGTCGGCCGTGACGGCCGCTGCCGGTGGCGTCTCGGGTCCGCGGGGGAGGGAGCGGGTGAGCTCGCGCATGGTGGTCAGCAGGCTCAGGAGGAGGATCACCGTCGCTACGGCCCAACGGACGCGGATCCCGGGCCGGGCCCGAGCGCGACCGCCGCCCCCGGCAGCGGCGGCCTGCAGCCCCGATGTCCGCGTCCATCCGCCTACAGTCCCCGCGCCCAACCAGGACAGGCACAACACCGCGGTGAGCAGATTGAAGAACCCGTAGTTGCCGGTGGCCGCGATCAGCAACTGGAGCAGGAGCAGCACTCCCATTCCGGGCAGCCTCAGGCGCCGGAAGAAGACGAACCACGGTGCCGCCAGCTCGACCGCGAACATGACCAGCACGGACAGACGATGGAACCACTCCGGCAGGTGATGCGCGTACCAGCTCGCCGCCACGGGCAGCGGCTGGGTGAAGTAGTGGACGTCGAGCGCGGTCAGTTGCCACCAAGTCGGGTCCAGGCTGAGCAGCTTGACCGCGCCGGACAGGAACATCAGCTTGACCACCAGGATCCGGAAGAGCCACATCCCCGGTCGGGCGGCCCCGGGGTTCGGCGCGACTCGGAACGCGGCGCGAAGGGACGTCGTGAGTGGCCGCGGTTCGGCACCGACCGCAGCGCCGGCCGGTCCCCGTTGCGGCCAGCCCAGTGGCGCCAGCACGACGGCGCACACGGTCGCCTCCAGCAGCAGCGTGTCCCACTGGAAGGCAAGAAAGGTCTGGCCGCCCCAGACCAGCGACAGGTAGCAGATCCAGAGGGCAGCGAAGATCGGTGCGGTCACCAGGCCGGCGATGGCCAGTAGCGACAGAAGGACACCGACCGCACAGAGCACATGGAGCGCTGTGTCGCCGGCGCCGAACCAGAGCAGTGACGGGGCGCCCAAGAACCGTTCGAGCGCCCCGGTGCCGAGTACCCGTTCGAGATAGGCGAAGAAGTCCCCTGCCGGGAGAATGCCCCGCGATCCGATCAGGCCGTCGATCTGGACCCATAGGGAGACGAAGGCAACCAGGTGGACTCCGGCGAGGAGTCGCAGAAGCAGTCGCGGCACGGCGCCTATCCTGCCCGAGCGCCGCCAAACCCGTCGCAGGCTCCGTGTTTGGCCCCAGGTGGCATACTGCGGCGCCTGACGACGAACCGATCCGGCGGGGGGAAGCACGATGGAGATGGAGACCTTCGATCTGGAGCGGCAACAGTCGCTCTGGGAACATCGCGTCGACATCAACCTGAGCGAGAGCGGCGTCGAACCGCTGACGCTGGCCGGCCTGGCGGCGCTGGGGTTCGATCTGGACGGACTGCACTCGGTGCCGCTCGAGTACATCCAGTCGAATGGCACGCCGGAGCTGCGCTCGCAGCTCGCCGGGCACTACGCGGGGGCGACGATCGAGAACCTGCTGGTGACGACCGGCTCGGCCGAGGCGAACTACGTGGCCGTGCAGGTCCTGGTCGGGCCGGCCGACGAGGTGGTCGCCATCGTGCCGAACTACCTGCAGGTAGGTCTGGCGGCCCGTGGTCTCGGGGCGGTGGTGCGAGACATACCCCTCCTCCCCGGCGCCGACGAATCGACCTGGTCGCTCGACTGGGACGCGTTCGAGGACGCCGCCTCTGAGCGGACGAAGCTCATCTACCTGAGTCATCCGAACAACCCGACCGGCCACGTGTTCACACCCTCCGAGCTGGATCGCATCGCCGCCGCCGCGGAACGGGTCGGCGCCTGGGTGCTGTCGGACGAGGTCTACCGCGGCGCCGTCCACGATCTTCTGCCCGGAGAGGAGACCCCCGGCATGTGGGGGCGGGGCGAGCGCGTCGTCGTCGTTTCGAGCCTGTCCAAGGCCTACGGTCTGCCGGGCGCCCGCCTGGGCTGGATGGCCGGTCCGCCCGGGTTCGTCGAGCGCTGCTGGTCGAGGCGCGATTTCACGACAATCGCCCCCGCGGCGCTTTCCGACCCGATCGCCCGTTTCGCTACGGCGCCGTCGAACCAGGAACGGCTGTTCGAACGGGCGCGGCGGATGATGCGCGCGAACCGCGCGATCTTCCGCGACTGGACCGGCCGGCAGAACGGCGCGATCGGCTACCGGGAGCCGCGGGCCGGGGCCTACGGCTTCGTGCCGCTGCTTCAGAACGGCCGCCCGGCCGACTGCGCCGCCTTCGCCGAACGGCTCCGCCGGAACCGCAGCGTCCTGCTGGTCGCGGGCCGCTGGGCCGGCATGCCGGGCTACCTGCGCTTCGGTCTGGGTGTCGAGCCGGCGGCCTTCGCGGAGGGCCTGCGCCGGGTCGAGCTGGAGCTCCGCAGCGCGAGCTAGAGTCGCTTCGTGAGCACCACCCGGCTTCGGCGCGCCGTCCACTTCGTTCCCGGCGGCAACGAGCACATGCTGGCGAAGTCTCTGGGTCTTATGGCCGATACGCTGATCCTCGATCTTGAGGACGCCGTGACGCCGGATCGGAAGGTTGAGGTTCGCCGCGAGGTAGCCGGCTGGCTCGAGGCGACGGACTTCGGCGGCAAGGAGCGGGCGGTACGGATCAACGACCTGATGACGCCCTGGGGCCGGGAGGACGTCGGGGTCACGATGGAGCACCCGCCCGACGCCTACGTCGTACCCAAGGTGAGCGGCGTCGATGACGTGTTGCGGGTCGATCGGCTGGTTGCCCAGCTCGAGATGGCCCACGGCCACGACCTGGGCGGCATCGCGCTGATCCTGATCGCTACCGAGACGGCCGGCGGGGCGCTGAATCTCGCTCACCTGACAGCGACCAACCGCGTCTCGGCGCTGACCTGGGGCGCCGAGGACCTGTCCGTCTCGATCGGCGCGAGTCGGCGTCGGGACGAGCGCGGCGAGTACCTGGACGTGTTCCGTTACTGCCGGTCGATGACCCTGTTGGCCGCCCGCGCCGGCGGCGCCCAGCCCATCGACAGCGTGTTCACCGACATCGGCGACCTGGACGCCCTGCGCCTCGACTGCCAGCGGGCGGCCTGGATGGGCTTCGAGGGCAAGATGACGATCCACCCGAACCAGATCCCGATCGTCAACGAGGTCTTCACGCCGAGCGAGGAGGAGATCGCCGCGGCGGCGGCTCTCGTCGCCGCATTCGAGGAGAACGAGGCGCAGGGTCGAATGGCGTTCCGCCACGAGGGCCAGATGGTGGACGCCCCGCACCTGCACCGCGCCGAGCGCCTGCTCGACCGAGCGCGCCAGGCCAGCGCGGTCCGGGGCGAGTGAGACAGTTTCATCGGCGCTGCCTGGCCGCTCCGTTGCTGGCCGCATGCCTGTGGCTCGTCAGTTGCGGTCCTGGTCCGGTGACGGTCGAGGTCGCTGACCTCGTCTCGGAGTTCCGGTACGCCGAGGTCGAACACGAGCGCCCGCTGATCGACCTGGGGACTCCCTCTGCGGCGGCTGCGCTCGTTGGCGGCTGGTCGTGGAACGAGACGGATCCCGCCGGCAACACCTTCGTGTGGGCGGTCGGTCCGCGCTCGGCGATCAGCGTCTACCTCGCTTCGGCACGGGACCTTGAGGTGCGGATGCGGTGCCGGGCGTACCGCTACCCCGGCGCCCCGTCGCAGCGCCTCGCGGTGCTCTGGGACGGTCTGGAAGTCGCCGACCTGGAGTTGACCCGGGGTTTCGCGGAGCGCGACTTCGTGGTGTCGGCCGCTCTGGCCGTCGCCGGTGAGCACCGGGTGGAACTGGTGCCGAGCTACTTCGGACGGCCGCCGGAGGCGGCTGCCTCCGCCACGGAGCCCCGGCGTTCGAGGAAACTCTCGTTCGCCTGCGACCGGATCGAACTGGGTGACGGTCCGACCCCGGGAGAGGCCCGGGCCGAGTCGGACACGCTGTGGATTCCGGCGGCCAGCGAAGTCTCGTTCTTTCTGGAATCCGAGCAGGACCTTGAGCTTCGGTGGCAGGGGTTCTCGCCGCGGGGCGGCAGCGGCCTGGAGGTCGTGTGGGAGGTCGAAGGCGCCGCGCCGGCCGGCACGGTCGTCGGCAGGGATGCGGACACCGTCGTCCGTCTTCCGCTGCCGCCCGGCCGCGCCGATCCTCCGCCCGCGAAGCTGACGTTGCGCGCGTCGGCGCGGCGCAGCGAAGATGCCGGGCGGCAGCCGGAGGCTGGCGACGAGGCGGGGATCGTCCTCCGTGCGCCGAGGCTGGTCGCCCGCATGCTGTCATCGACACCGGCCGGGGAGAAGAGGCCTGCCGCGGGCCTGGAGACCGCCGCGACAGGAGGAGTGCCGTCTTCGCCTCGCGGAGAACCTCCACCCGAGTCGATCCTGCTCTGGATCGTGGACACGCTGCGGGTCGACCGGCTTGGCTTCCATGGCCACCAGCGGCCCGTGTCGCCCAACTTCGACGCCCTGGCGGAGCGCTCCACCGTCTTCGAGCGGGCCGTGGCGCAGTCTTCCTGGACGCGGCCCACGGTGGCGACGCTGCTCACCGGCGTCGGCCCCGAGCGGCATGGCATCCGCGAGTTGAACCATGGGCTCGACGGCTCGTTCGCCACGTTGCCGGAGCGTCTGCGGGAACTCGGCTACGCGACGGCGGGCTTCTCGGCGAACGCGAACGTCACCGCCGACACTGGCTTCAAGCAGGGCTTCGACCGTTTCGAGTACGGTGCCGTCGACGTCGACACCCTGGCCGGGTGGGCGCTCGACTGGCTCGACGACGTCGCGGCCGAGACGCCGGACCAGCCGTTCTTCCTCATGATCCTCGGCGTCGAACCGCATGCTTCCTTCGATCCGGCCGAGCCCTTCCGCGAGCGCTTCGCGGCCGCCGTCCGGGACAGGGGCCTCGGCACGGTGGAGCACATGAGGGCGTTGAGCAACAGGCGAATCCCCTCGACACCGGAGGTGGTGGACCAGTTGTTCCTGCTCTACGACGCGGAGATCGCCTGGAACGACCATGTCTTCGGCGAGTTCCGGCGGGAGCTGGACCGGCGGAGCCATGATCCAACGATCGTCGTCGTGTCCGACCACGGCGAGGCGTTCGAGGAGAGGGGGGTCTTCGGTCACGCCTGGGATCTGCACCGGGAGGTGCTGGACATTCCCTTCCTGATCCGCCGGAGCGGTCAGGGCGAGGGCCGCCGCGTGTCGGCGCCGGTTCAGCAGGCCGACCTGCTGCCCACGCTGATCGAGATCGCGGGCGGCGAGGCCGGGCCGGGAATCGAGGGCGACAGCCTGCTGCCGCTGCTCGATGCCGGGTCCGCGGCAGGCGGGTTCGAGGGCCTTGCCGACCGTCTCCTGCTGTCGACGATGGACACCTTCCGGCGGCCCGCCGCGTCGCTTGTCCGCGGCCGGTACAAGCTGATCGAACTGCGCCGCGCGGGGCATGCCCCCAGCCGGCAACTGTTCGACCGGACGGCCGACCCGGAGGAGTTGCACGACCTGGCGGCGGAGCGGCCGCTACTGGCCGGCGTCATGGCGCGGCGCCTGCGTGAGCAGTTGGACCTGGCCGCCGGTTCGGCCGTGGACGCGGTGGAAGTCGAGCTGGATGAGGACACGCGTCGCCGGCTTGAGGCTCTCGGCTACATCGAGTAGTGGCTGGTCAACTCCGTCCAGCCGCGATCACCACCAGAAACTGCTCAGAAGACTGGCCAAGGTTCAAGATCGACGGGCATGCTAAGCTCCCCGCACCCACAGTCGGAGGTCCTCCACAATGAAGAGAGCACGTTGGTTCCGGAGCGTGCTGTTCGTGATCCGTCGTAGCCGCGGCACAACGGATGGGGCCCGAGTGGCTGATTCTGGGGCCTACGACGGGTCTGCCGGTGGCTGGTGCGATCGTTGCGCTGTGGCCAGCCGCGGCGACGCGAAGCCAGTCGGATGCGATCGGCTCGACCCGTACTTCGTGGACGAACGGCGAGGGCGGCTTCGTCTTCGACAACGTGCCCTCCGGGGAGTGGGTGCTGGAAGTCAACCGACGTCCAGGTTCTCGACGGAGACTCCGCGTGGAACCGGGCCGCGAACTCGTGGTGGCCGTGCAGTAGTTCCCGGGTGAGGAGGTCCCGGTTCTTGGACAGTCTCGAAGCACCGCCAAGGTGTGCTTCGCCTGCCGCGCCCGCCACTCCGAAGCGCCGGAACGTCGGGGCTGCCATCGTGAAGATCAGGCCCGTGGAGTGAATCGGGACGGTTGCGTGAAGTTGGGCGTTCCGGGGCAGGTTCAGCGCAGGGCGAGCGCGATGATGCCACCGACCATCGGCGCCATCAGGGCTAGCACGGTACCGAACATCCACTTGAGTGCCCTCAGCTCGCTCCTGAACTCGCCCCGCAGCCCATCGATCTCGCCCCGTAGCCCGCTCATCTCGCCCCTCAGCCCGTCCATCTGGCCGACGATCTCCTGGCGGAAGCTCTCGAAGCGGTCCCGGACCTCCTGGCGCAGGGCCTCCATCGCCTTCTCAAGAGCGTCGATTCGGGCTGAGTTCTGCGCCACGGTCGTCGCGAGGTCGCTCAAGTCGCTGCGGACGTCGGCGATGTCCTGCTTGAGCTCGGTGCGGACGTCGGCGAGGTCCGTCGTCAGTGTGCCCTGGACCGAAGCGACATCCTGCTTCGTTGCCAGCGCTTCCTGACTGTCACCGATCATCTGGAGCAGCGCCTCCGCCTGAGCTGAGTCGAAACCGGCTGCTTCGAGCCGTTGTCTGTCCGCCTTGCCGGACGATTTTAGCGCGTAGCGTTCCATATCTTGGCCTCCTGTTGACCAAGACGGATCTTGGGCGCTGGAGCCGAGTCGCGCGGCGTCTGCCTGGAGGCGGCGTCTGCCTGGAGCGTGGAGAGTCGGCGCGTTGTTATAGTCCTCTCTCGCGTGAACAGGTCCTTCCTCTCCGCGGGTTTCCTGCTCGCGGTCGCCTGGCTTCTCTCCGCCGCCGCCGCGGCGGCTCAGCCGGCCGACCCGCCGCTCGACGTGCTGATGCGCGCCACCGACGACGCGATGCGGGGAGAGTCCAGCGAGAGTCGGATCACGATGCGGATCAGAACCGAGCGCTGGCAGCGGGAGTTGCGGCTCCACGTCGTCTCCGAGGGCAGCGAGAAGGCGCTGGTGCGGATCGAAGCGCCTCCGAAGGAGCGCGGCACGGCGACGCTCAAGGTCGAGCAGAACATCTGGAACTACCTGCCGAAGGTCGACCGGACGATCAAGGTGCCGGCGTCGATGATGCAGGCGGCGTGGATGGGCAGTCACTTCACGAATGACGACCTGGTCCACGAGTCGCGGTACAGCGAGGACTTCGAGTGCGCCTACCGGGAACGGCCGGCGGACGCCTCCGGCCACTGGCTGGTGCGCTGCATCCCGCTGCCGGACGCTCCCGTCGTCTGGGGCGCGATCGACGCCCGGTTCAGAGCGCAGGACATGCTGCTCGACCAGGCGGAGTACTTCGACGAGCGTGAACGGCTGGTCCGTACGATTCGTTACGACGAGTTCGGTCCGCTGGGCGGCCGGACGCTCCCGCGCCGGATGCGGGTGATTCCGGCGGACGATCCGGACGAGTTCACCGAGATCGTCTACGAGGAACACAGCTTCGACGTCGATCTGGCGCCGGCCACGTTCTCGCTGCAGTCGCTGCGGCAATAGCCGCCGCCAGACCAGCTTCATACTCGGCCCCAGCCCCCACCTCACCCATGAGCCCGCGCACGAGCACCCGATCCGCTGCTTTCACCGGCGAGCGCTCGTGGCCTGGTCCAGCCGGATGAAGATCCTCCGCATGGCCTGGCGCAACCTGTGGCGGAACGGTCGCCGCACGCTGGTCACCGTCGCCGCGATGACCCTGGCCCTGTGGAGCATGGTGCTCTACACCTCTCTGATGGAGGGGATGCTGAGTAGCATGGAAACCACCCTCCTCGACGTGGAGTTGGGGGAGATCCAGGTTCACGCCGACGGCTACCGGGAGCGGCCGTCCATCTGGGAACGGATCGAAGATCCGGACGCGCTGCTCCAGGCCCTGGACGAGACCGGACTGCGGTCGACCGCGCGCCTGCTCGGCGGCGCTCTGGTCGCTTCGGGTGACGTCTCGACCGGCGCCCTGCTCAAGGGCCTGCGCCCGGAACGCGACGCCCTGGTCAGCGAGGTCCATCTGCGGCTCGATCGGGGAGAGTGGCTGGATCCGGCGGACGCGAAGGGCGTGGTGCTCGGCTACCGGCTGGCCCGGACGCTGGCGGTCGAGGTCGGCGACGAACTCGTGGCGCTCAGCCAGGCGACCGACGGCAGCATGGCGAACGACCTGTTCCGGGTACGCGGCGTGCTCCAGAGCCTGAGCGAGGAGACCGACCGCGCGACCGTGTTCCTGCTCGAGGACGAGTTCCGCAACTTCTTCGCGCTGGAGGACGGCGCCCACCGGGTCATCGTCCGCAGCTCCGAGGGTCAGGATCTCGCCGCGGCCGCGGGCCTCGTCGAGCAGGCCGCGGCCACGAGCGCGCCGGGCGTCGAGGTCAGGAGCTGGCGCGACCTCCTGCCGGGCCTGGCGAACGTCTTCGACTCGGCGCAAGCCGCCGTCCAGGTCGTGGCGTTCGTCGTGTACGTCGTGATCGCGATCCTCATCCTGAACGCGATGCTGACGGCCGTCTTCGAGCGGATCCGCGAGTTCGGGGTGCTGAAGGCGATCGGCGTCTCGCCGCGGCGGGTGCTGGCGCTGATCCTGGTCGAGGGCGCGCTGCAGTCGGCACTGGCGATCGGCATCGGTCTGGTCGCCAGCCTGCCCGCGCTCTGGTTCGTCACGACCCGGGGGATCGACGTCGGCGGCCTGGGCGGAACGGCGATCATGGGCGTGGCGATGGATCAGATCTGGACCGGCGCGGTTTCTCCGCTGACGATTGCCGGGCCCGTCTTCATCCTGCTGTTCGTCGCGGGGGTGGCGCTGCTGTTTCCGGCGATCAAGGCGGCCCGGATCAATCCGATCGAGGCCATCCACCACCAGTAGCGGCGGCTCGAGGGAAGGGAGACGAGCATGAGCGGACCCAACGTGGCGACCCTGGCCTGGCGCAACCTGTGGCGCAATCGCCGGCGAACCCTGCTGACCCTGGGCTCGATCATCTTCGGCGTATTCCTCGCCGTCGTGTTCACCGCCATGCAGGACCGCAACTGGAAGGACATGATCGACCTCGCCGCCAGGCTCGGGGGCGGTCACGTCAGCCTCCAGCATCCGGAGTACCTCGACAAGCCGACACTGACCCGCACGGTCGTTCGCGGCGAGGCGCTCGAGGCCGCGCTGGAGTCGGAGGCGCGCAGGATCCGGCACGCCGTCGACCGGGTGATCGGTCCGACCATGCTGGCGACGGCGGGCGAGACCTTCAGCGCCGCCTTCATCGCCTTCGATCCGGAAGCCGAGGACGAGACAACGCTCTCGATCCTCGAGGCGATCGACGAGGGCTCGGCTCTCGAGCCGGGCGACCGGAACGGCGTGATCCTGGGCCACCGTCTGGCCAGCAACCTGGGGATGGAGTTGGGCGACAAGGTGGTCTACACGCTGACGGACAAGCACGGAGAAATCGTGAGCGGTCTCGCGAGGTTGCGGGGCACGCTCCGGACCAACGCGCCGACGGTCGACGGCGGCTTCTGCCTGCTGCCGATCGACACGGTGCGCGACCTGCTCGGCTACGGCGAGGACGAGGCGACCCTGGTCGCCGTGTTCCTGGAGGATCAGCGGCGGAGTGCCGGCGTCGCCGGCCGGCTCGGTCGCGAGCTCGGCGGGACGGCGGCCGCCGTTCCGTGGAACACGAGTCAGCCGCAACTGGCGGCGTTCATCGCGCTCAAGGTGGGCGGGGCGGTGGTCATGGAGATCCTGATCGCCATCCTGGTCGCGGCGGGCATCTTCAACACGATGTTCGTCAGCGTGATGGAGCGGTTACGGGAGTTCGGGATCATGCTGGCGATCGGCTGGAGCCCGGGCCGGCTGTTCCGGATGATCATGATGGAGAGCGCGTGGCTGGCCGTGCTCGGTCTGGCCGGCGCCTTCCTGATCACCCTGGGCCCCTACCTCTACCTGTCTTCCACCGGCCTCGACATGACCGCGATCTACGGTGGCACGGTGGAAGTCGCGGGCGTTGGCCTGGATCCGGTGCTGAAGATCGGGATCTTCCCGCGCAACGCGGTCCTGATCGGGCTGTTCGCGGTGCTGGCGACCATCGCATCCGGGATCTACCCGGCGTGGCGTGCGGGTCGGGTGCAGCCGGTCGAGACGATCAAGGTGGTGTGACGTGGACGCCCAGCCGATCATCGCGCTTCGCGACGTCACCAAGGTCTACCGTCAGGGCAGCGTCGACGTACATGCCCTGAGGGGCCTGACGATGGACGTCGAAGCCGGCGAGTTCACGGCGATCTGCGGGCCTTCGGGCTCCGGCAAGACGACGATGCTCAACCTGATCGGCGCCCTCGACGCGATGACCTCGGGCTCGATCGCGCTCGAGGGACGGGAACTGGCGAGCCTGAACAAGAAGCAGTTGAGCGAACTCCGCCGCGACCGGATCGGCTTCGTGTTCCAGGCCTACAACCTGATGCCGGTGCTGACCGCCTACGAGAACGCGGAGATGGTGCTCTGGGTTCAGGGTGTGGACGCTGCGACCCGGCGCGAGCGGGTGATGGGTCTTCTGGAACAGGTGGGGCTCAAGGGAATGGAGAACCGGCGGCCCTCGGAACTTTCGGGCGGGCAACAGCAGCGGGTCGCGATCGCCCGCGCCATCGCCAGCAACCCGGCGGTGGTGCTCGCCGACGAGCCGACCGCCAATGTCGACTCGGAGACCGCGGAGACGCTGCTCGACCTGATGGAGGAACTGAACAGGGAGCAGGGCGTGACCTTCGTGTTCTCGACCCACGATCCGCAGGTGATGGAGCGCGCCCGGCGGGTGGTCCGGCTTGTCGATGGAAGGGTCGCGAGCGACGAGCGGCGGTGACCTGTTGCGGCTCGCCGCTGCCGGTGGGTTGCTGCTTCTTGGAGCCGTGTCGCCGGCCACCGGGCAGACGGTGGTGGGCGGGGACGTGCGCGTCTTTGCCTTCCGGGTGCTGGAGGCGACAGACCTGGCCGGTGACGCGGAGCCGGCCGAAGGGAACGGCGCGGCGGCGGGCGCCGGCGGCGTCGAACTCGGGATTCTGAGGCTCAAGCTCGACTCGCGTTGGCAGGCTTCATCCGGGAACCGCTTCCGTTTCGAGCTGCACGGCCTAGCGCAGGCCACGTCGCCGCCCGGAAGCGGAGCGGTGACCTCGATTGCCACCGGCGGCACGCGGCGCTTCTTCGACCTGGAGCGGGACTCATTCAGTGGAGGCGATGTGGCCGGAACGACGGAGATCGACCGGCTCAACCTGCGCTGGGACCGGCCCGGGTTCCGCGTGGTCGTGGGCCGCCAGGCGATCACCTGGGGGGTGAACTACTTCTGGCCGGTCCTCGACCTGTTCGCGCCGTTCGCGCCGCAGCGCATCGACCGCGACTACAAGCCCGGAGTCGACGCGCTCCGTTTCACCGTCCCGGTGGGCGACTTCTCCGAGGTCGAGGTCATCGCTGCCGGCCAGGGCACGCGCACGCCGGACGATCTCAGTTTCGCCTCGCTCGGCCGTTTCCACAGCGAGCTGGGCGAGGGCCCCTCGAGCGTCGACTTCGGCTACATGGTGGGCGGTTTCCATCGCGATTTGGTCCTCGGCGGCTTCTTCTCGGCCGATGTCCGCGGCACCGGCCTGCGCGGCGAAGTCTCCTGGACCAGTCCGGGCTGCGATGCGGAGAGCACCCATCCCGTCTTCGGTTGCGGCGACTTCTGGCGCGTCACGGTGGGCGTCGACCGCCTCCTGACGCCCCGGCTGACCCTGATCGCCGAGGCGAGCTGGAACGGTTTCGGAGCCGGCGGGCCGGCGGACTACGCGCGACTTGCCGAGGCGGACCGGGTGCGGCGGGGCGAGGTCGTATCGCTCGGCCGGCGCTACGCCGGGATCTCCCTCGGATGGCAGGCCCACCCGCTGCTGACCATAAGCGGCGCCGTGCTCTACAACCGGGACGATGCCTCGGCCCTGTTCCAGCCCGGCATCACCTGGTCCCTGTCCGACCACGTGTCGATCGGCGCGGGTCTCATCGGATCGACCGGACGCGGCGTTCGGGACGGTGTCCTCGGCAGTGAGTACGGCGCGGTACCGGTGGTGGCCTGGTCGTCCCTGACCGCGTACTTCTGAGTGCGAGTCCGGTGTGGGAAACCGGGATCGGTCGGTCGGCCGGTTCCATGCAAGTAGACACAGCGGCTTGCCGCAGCGCTGACGCGCAGGGAACAGCGTGTTGTTCCGTGGAAGTGTTGTTCCGTGGAAGACGCGGCCTACTTCCGTAGGTGGTGCATCGAGGGATCCGCTACGAACGGGCTCGGCTCGCCGAAGCTGAACACCATCAGTTCCTTCTTTGCCCGCGTCGCCGCAACGTAGACGAGCGCTCTCTCCTCGGTCTCGGCAGCGATGCGGCCCGCTTGGTCGCCCCGACTTTGGACGGCTGCACGCAGCGGGACGAGGCCTGAGTTGACGCTCGCGATCGCCACGCGGTCGAACTCCAGCCCCTTGACGCGGTGCATGGTGGCTACGCGAACGCCCTCCTTCTCCCGGTCATCCAGGTGATCGGGCGCCAGCACCAGGACCGGGAGGCCGCGGTCGTCGAGGCTCGCCGCGAGCGCGTCGCGCTCCGCTATCGTCCGGGCGACCACGCAGGCGCTCCGCAGCCCCTCGCCTCGGTCCTTCAGCTTCAGCGCTCCGAGCCACTCGACGAGGGCGGCGGTCTGTTCCTCGCGGGTCTCGAACGGCCGCACTTGCGGTTCGGGTCCCAGCGTGAGCGACTTGATGCCCTGGTTGTCGTCGAGGCCGCCGTCCAGATCGTCGATGCCGCGGCCGGCAAGCAGGCCCGTCGCCCAATCCCACGTCTGCCGCGTCGTGCGGTAGTTGAGTCGGAGCTTGCTGGCGCGGCCGCGAATCTCGATGCCGCAGCGCCCGAGCACGACCCGGTTCCGGCCGTAGATGCGCTGGTGACCGTCGCCGACGATGAAGAGGTCGTCCGCCCCCGGGGAAACCATGGCGCGGATGAGGCGGTAAGCCTGCGAGCCCATGTCCTGCGCTTCGTCGACGATGACCGTCGCGTAGTCCAGCGCCGACCGGTCTTCCTCCATCAGCGCGGCGGCGTCCCGGTAGGCGTCGTCGACCTCCTTCAAGCCGCGCTCCGCGAGCTGGGCCCGGTACTCCTCGAACACCCGCCAGACCTTGACCCGCGCCGCCCGGTGCAGGCGCGTGCCGCGACCGACGCGGGACACGCGCCGGTACTCGGCCTCGGTGGTGACGCCGTTCGGAAGCACGACCCGCTCCCACTCGTCCCGGTAGAAGGCGTTCCCAAGGTCCAGATCGCCGGGCTTCTGATCGAGAGCCGACTCCCAGGACTCCCGATGCCGCCCGAAGACGATCCGGGATTCGTAGCGGCGACCGCGCAGGAAGCCGACCACCCAACGGTCCAGGTTCGTTACCTCGATGCGGCCCATCTCTTCCGGCGAGCAGATGGACCGCAGGTTGTTCTCGATGTCGGCGGCCAGGTTTCTGGTGAACGTCGTGAACAGGATGCGGCCGCCGTTCGGGCTGTTGCGGGCGAGCCAGCGGGCACGGTGCATCGCAACCACGGTCTTTCCGGTCCCGGCGCCGCCGAGAACTCTCGCTGGACCGCTCCAGTTCCGTTCGACGAGTCGGCGCTGCGACGGATGCAGAAAGACGCGCCAGCGCTCCAGGGGCGCGTTCAGCATGGCCTCGAGTTCCATCTCGTCGTCCACGACGACGAATCGCGCCTGCGAATCGGGCCGGTTCAGTGCCTTCTCGAAGTCGGCCGTGTCGACCGGCTCGCGGGCGGCCTCGCGTTCCCGCACGAGCCTCTCGTAGGACTCGCCCGCCAGGTAGAGGAAGAGAGCTTCATACGCTTCAACCGGCAACCGCGCCTGCATGGCGTCGAGTTCCAGGTCGTCGCCCACCGCGCGCACCTCGGGCACCATGGCGGCGGGAACGCCGAGACGCGTCAGTTGACGGTCGCGCAGGTCCTCGAAGGCCGACGATCGATCGGCCGCGGGCGCCGCGGCGTCCTCATCCGTCGCCGTGCCGCCGGCAGGGGCGCCCGTTTGGGGTTCGTAGATCTGCAGCGCTCCGGTCTCGACGTTGATGCGGCATTCGTGCCTCTCGGCCCAGTCGTAGGCGTCGTCATGCTTGGCGGCCCACAGGAGCATGTGGACGTTGCCGCGGTCGGGCTTGAGGACGATTGCCCGATAGCCGCGGTCGATGCGCAGCGACCGCATGTGCGGATCCCGAGCCCCGCGGATTCGCTCGTAGTTCAGTCCACTGGCCGTCGAGTCGACGTTGAACTTCGAGATCAACGACCGTACGTTCCTCTGCTGAGGCCGCGGCAACCGGGCGTACGCCCCCAGGAAGTCGCTGGACATCGCCATCGTCGCGCTGCTGGGCATCAATCTTCCTCCGCAATCGCCTTCGCTATCTCACGCGCGAGACCGTCCAGGTCGTCCGCGTCGCCGGACACTACCCGCCATCCCGCCGAGACGAGCGCGCCGGCCTGTTCGGGCTCGTCCGGCCACAAGGCGGCGACCCGCCGTTCGGGCCACGCCAGCTCCGCTTCCGCGAGCACGACGCCGTCCTCGCCGCACAGCTCGAAGCCGACCTCAGGCGGAGGCGCGCCGCCCCGCGAGAGCGCTTCCAGCACGGGGAGCAGGTCGGGCGCGACCAACTCCAGAGCCTCCTTCCACAGGGCTTCGACTTCTCCAGGCGCCCGCGCCGGGTCCGAAACTCCGTCAAGGGCATCGTAGAGCCGCTCCTCGATCCCCTTCCGGGTCGTCCACCAGGCGCCCGGCAGGAACTGCAGGAGGTTGAACAGCCGGAGCACGCCGTTCCAGACCCGCCGGTAGTCCCCGCGGGCGCGCCCGTCCGTGTCGTCTCGGAGGTACACGGCGGCTCGCATGCCGTCCGGGTCGCCTTGCTCTACGGCGGCAGGTGGCAGCGCCACCAGCAGGTCCGCGTTTTCCGGCGCCGTTCCGGCCCACGCCCCTCGACCGGCGACCGCGACCGGCCGTTCGAGGTCGGCGAGCGCGGCACGGGCCTCGTCGGGCAGCGTCTCCGCCGCTCTGCTCTCGAAGCGGGACCGCAAGCCCGGGTCGAGCATCTCCCGGCTGTCGAAGAGTCCACACAGGGACGCGAACACCGCCCGTTTCCAATGCTCGGGGTCGGGTTTCGCCAGGTAACGCGCGAGCAGCTTCAGCGACGACTCCACCGCGAACCGGGCCCGCAAGGCTGCAACGCCCCAACTCTGGTCCAGAGCAACCTGGAGGTCCGTATCGCCGTTGCCGGCGAGGTCGAAGGTCGAGTCGACGGCGGCGTCTTCGACCACATCCCGCCAGGTGAGCGACCACGCCAGGTAGCCGGCGCGCACGAGCGCCATCCGCTTGAGCGAGTCGTCGTCGGTCCTGTCGCGATGGAACTCGAAGCCGTCCGTGAACACGGCAATCGGCTGCTGTCTGCTCGTCGTACGCGCGGGGCGGATGACGAAGTCCGGCCGGCTCGGGGCCGCGACGCCGTCCGCGAGTCCAAGATCGACCTGCGGCGCCATGTACCAGGTCGAGCCCGCCACCGTCAGAACGTAGCCCGGGCAGCCTCGCACCAGGTCGCGTCGCAGCCGAACGGGTTCGCCGTCAACCCTGACCTGGGAAAGCGCGGCAACGAGTCGCTCCTCCAGTTCGCTCTCGAGCGGCTGCGCGAAGTTCACCGCGGCGAGCCCCTCGACCTCCTCGAGGTCCTCCCTCTGGGCCAGGATCGCCTGGAGAATCTCCACCGCCGCGGTTCTGGACGTGCTCGCCATGTCGCGTCCGCGCCGATACGCGAACACGCAGCGATAGCAGCCGTCCTTTTCCGGGTCCTGGTTGCACGGGCAGGACACAAGCGCGTCCAACGCCGTCTCGAACACGCCGAGCAGCTTCGACGGCTCGCTCATCAGTTCCTTTAGGTAGCCGGTACCGCCGGGCACCGTGTCGTAGAGCATCAGGTACCGGCGACGGGTGTTCGTTCCGGCGTCCGGGTACTCGCTCGTCATCGCCCGCAGATGGTCGATCCGGCCGCTGAACCAGCGCTTCAGGCCGAGTTCCAGGGACGCGACGAAGGAAGCGACGCGGCGCTCGGTTCCAAGCGCCGCCCCCGCGGGAAGCAGCATCCGGACCGCCTCGGACCGGAACTGGCGATACAGGTAGAGGCAGTCCTCGATGTCGCCATCGCCGCTTTGCCCGGCGCCCGCGACGGCGCCGAACGCGCTCGGCCCGGCCCCGGCGCCGCGTGTCCTTGCCGCCGGGCTTCGCGCGGGACACGTCCGGGCGTGGACGGGATCGTCGTCGCGGTCCCCCTGGACCTTGCCGCAGCGTGTGCAGACGCGGAAGCCGTCCCGCGGCAGTTCGACGCCGGCGAACATCGTCGGCTGACCTCCCTGGCCCAGCCGACCGAAGTTCATCTCGCGGAACGTGGCCGACGAGATGTACTCGAAACCGAACGGCCGTTCGCTGTTCGGCATCGCGTAGGCGCGCTCGACCGCCCGCGGCTCGAAGTCGGCGACAAGCTGCCGGGTGTAGAACAGCGGTTCCCGATCGTCCCGCTCGTCGACGATGCGGCTGCGCCGGTCCGGCGTGAAGGCATGCACGAGGCGAAGCGGCAGCATGCTCCGCCGCTGGCCCGCGTCGGCCCACATGCCGTCGCCGCAACGAGGGCAGGCGCCGTGCTCGTCCTTGACGTCCACCCGCTCGCAGTAGCTGCAGGACGCGCAAAGCCGCCACGTCTCGATCCCCGACAGCCGCAGATCGATCCGATCGATCCGGACGCGGCGGCCCCCGGCGTAGAAACGGTTCTCCGGGGCGAGCTCGCCGAGAGCGGAGGCCGCCGGCCGCATGTACTCGTACGTGTCGTACTCGAATCCGGCGTCGCCCGCGGCAGCGCCGTAGCCCCCCGACTCTTCGCGCCGCCGTTCCCGGCGCCGGTAGATGACCGACTTCAGCGTCACGCCCGCTTCCGGAAACGCGTAGTTCGGCAGAAGCCCCTCGTCGGTCAGGAAGTTGAAGGTGTTGCGGCCGTTCAGGTCGCGCAGCAGGCGCTGGAGGCCGCCCCGTTCCTGAGCCAGTTCCCTGATCTCGTTCCCGGTCGCCTCGTCCGGCGGGTCGCGCCGCAACGCCGCGATCCGGCGGCGCAGCGCCTCGATCTCGGCGCGAAGCGACTTCCGCTCTTCGGCCACCTCCAGAAACCGCTCCAGCAGGCGCAGCCGCAATGACGGTTGACCCTCCGCGTCGCCCAGCAGGAACCCGCGCAGGTACGTCTTCGACGCCTCGTCCAGGCTGTCCGAGAAGGCGGAGAAGAATCCGTCGAGCAGGGCCTCCGCGCGCTCCCGTACGAAGTCGAACAAGGGATGGGGGAAGCGGTCCAGCGCCTTCCCTTCGACGCTGTCGAGCACCGGGCGAATCCTGCGCGGCACGGCATCCTCGGCGATGCCGGTGGCCGCCCATCCGTCGAAACAGAACGCCGTGAGCTGCCGCTCCAGCACGGCCGACGCATTGAGGAACACGCCGGGCGGCTCGACGCTGCCGCCCAGCATGTCGAGCGGCTCCTCGTAGAAGTAGAGATCGTGCGGGCGGCCGGCGGCCACGGTCAGCGTGAACGCGTTGCCGTCGCGCCTGCCGGCACGCCCGATGCGCTGGACGTAGTTCTGCCGCGCCGGCGGAACCGAGCAGAGCACGACGGTCGACAGGTCGCCGATGTCGATTCCCAGTTCGAGGGTCGGCGTGGCCGACAGCACGTTCGGCGCCCACGGCTTCGATTCCGGGTCGGCGAAACGCTCCTGAAGCTCGGCGCGCTCTTCGCGCGTGAGCAGCGCCGTGTGCTCGGCGGCCACGAGCCGGCGGATGGCGGTCTTCCGGTACAGCCGGCCGAACCACGAGGGCGCCGACGCCGCTTCGTGGCCGCCGTAGACGTCGTCCGCCGCGAGGTCGAGGCAGGGGACGCCCCGCCAGATGTCCACTTCCCGCGCTGGGACCACCAGCACGCGGTTCGACTTCTCGCAGCGCATCACGGCGACACGGGACGTCGCGTAGAGGGAAGCCGGGTCGAGAGCCCACGCCTGGGCGCCGCCGGCATCGACGCGCCGAACCAGGCCAGCCGATTCGAGCGACTCCAGCGCGGCCGCCAGGACATCCGGGGCGTCGTGGGTAGCCGAGAGGGGGTCGAGGGGCGAAAGGACCTTGATCGTCCAGTTCCTGTACCAGGACCGGCGCGACGGGCGCCCCAGGAGGGGCGCCAGCCCATCGCCCTTCACGGGCCGGTCAGCCGGGAAGACGGGCAGCGGGGAGCGCGGGCCGAAGTCCTGGAGCGCGCGTTGTCTGGTCAGCCACCAGCGGCTGGCGCCGCTGGCGAGGAATCCCTCCACCAGGTCGCTCCAGATCGCCCCACGGTTCTTCATGCGCCGCAGGATGCCGAGCAGCAGCGCCCGCACCGTCTCGACTTCGATCTCGCGGAAACCGCCGATCTCCCGGATGCGGGACCAGGCCTCACGGCGCGCCCGGTCGAACCGTTCGCGGTCCACGCCGATCGCCGCCGCGCGCGTGCGTTCCAGCGTTCGTCCGATCGTCGACCGATGGCCGAACTCGGCGAACGCCTCCCAGCGGAGGCGGCGCGCCACGAGCTCGGGCAGGTCGGAACCCCGCGGCAGCCGGCCTCGGCGCCGCAGGGCGGCGAAGTCCCGGAGCCACAGCCGGTCCGGGGCGATGAACTCACTGACGAAACGCTCCGCGCCGAAACCCGCCGTGCCCGCGTTTCCGCCGCGCCAGCGGGCGACGACGCGGCCGTCGTCGGTCGCGCCGCCGATCAACTCCGACAGACTGATCTCGCCGTGCTCCTCGACCACCTGAGCGATGGCGGCCCGCACGTTGTTCGGCCAGGTGCGGGCCGCGACGAAGCCGGCCCTGTGGGCGGCGTCCTGCACGTTGTCGGAGAACGCGATGACCTTGCGGTCGTCGTTGTGGCGCGAAGCGAAGGTCTGGCCGAGCGCCACGCCGAGCAGGCTGGACGCCCGGGCGCCGAAGACGATCAACGCCTCCCCGGCGCCGCAGTAGGGGCAGTCCCGGCTGAGTTGCATCTTCGAGCCGCGCCCGCCGCCGATGGCCCTCTTGACGACGGCATCCGGGCGGAACACGCGCAGCACCTGGTCCCCGCCGCAACCGGCGCAGGGCTTGCCGGCATTCTCGGGCCTCGCCGTGAGCCGGCCGCAACCGCCGCAGATCGTCCCGTCGATGCCCCTGGCGGGCGACGGCGCCTCGCCCGGGAAGAAGTACTGCACGTCGACGTCGCGAGCGAAGAACCTGTTGTAGAAGACGCGCAGGTCCCGTTCGACGCGTTCCTCTCCGCCGCGCTTGACCGCGCCCCAGCCGGTCGCCCGGCACTCGCGGCACTGGATCAGCGGCAGGTGGACCGACCGGTCGTCCGGCTTCAGGTCGTCCGAATGACGCAGTCGATGCGGCGCGCCCGAAACGGCGCCATCTCCGGCCGCCGCGTCGCTCGAGGTCTCATCCCCGGCTTCGACCGCGGCGTCTTCGTGGGAACCCTGCGCCGAGGCAACGTCGTAGACGCTGCACACCATGCGGCGGAGCTCGCGCACCCAGAGATGCAGGCCGACCTGCAAGAACGGCAAGAGCCGGTCCGACTCTTCGCCTCCCTCGCGCCGCCGCGCCACCGAGATCAGGGCGCACAGACCGTCGAGCACCGCGAGCGCCTCGCTTCCGGCGGCAACCGGCAGGCTTCGGCGGAGGCGGTTCGCGACCTCCACGACCGGCATGGCCCGCCCGTCGAGCACCCTGAGCAGGTTGACGAACGTGGCGTGCTCGCGCAGGCGGTCGGCCAGCGCGACGCGCCAACCGTCCGACTCGAAGCCGCCCTCGATGGGCACGTCGAAGAACAGTTCGTGCAGTCCGCGGATGTAGTCCTCCGCCGACTCCCGCCGGCGGTCGAGAACGTCTGCAAGGTCGGCCGCAAGGTCGGCGCCAGGCATCAGGTACCCGCCGATCAACGAACCGCCCAGGAACTCGTCGATGCTCTGCCGGGTTTCGCCGACGATGGAACCCGGCTCGAACGGCTGAGCGAAGATCCGGGATGCGTACTCGCGCAGCTCCGGCTCGGCGCCCTCGCCCCCCAGGGTCGCCGAGGTGCCGGCGCAGATCAGGCCCTCGCTCGCGCCCAGCCGTGCCCGCAGACGCCGAATGAGGCAGGCGAGGTCCGTGCCCTGCGCGCCGTCGAACGCGTGCAGCTCGTCCACCGCCAGGTAGCGCAGCGTTCCCGGCTCGTTGAACCGCCAGAGCCGCTGGTCCGAGGGCCGAACCAGCAGGTAGTCGAGCATCTTGTAGTTCGTGAGCAGGATGTCGGGAGGCTGCTCCAGGAGGCTCTCCCGGTCGGCGACGATGTGCTCCGGCCCCATCCCCACTTGCGGGGCGCGCGCCGCCTGGCCGATGAAGAGCCCCGCCGTGACGCGGCCGCGCAGAGACGGCGTCCCGTAGATCGTCTTCGCGATGCGCCGCGCCTGGTCCGTCGCCAGAGCGTTCATCGGGTAGATGAGGATCGCCTTGATCCCTTTCCGGCCCTCCGGCGTGCTCGCCTGTTCGCGGCAGTAGTCGAGAATCGGCAGCAGGAAGCACTCCGTCTTCCCCGACCCCGTGCCGGTGGCGATGACCGTCGAGCGCCCCGCATCCGCCGCGAGCCGCGAGAAGGCGGTCCGCTGGTGGCGGTACGGCGTGTAGCCGAGAGGGATCTCCGGGAACGGCTCGCCGCCTTCCGGCGCGTGCCGGTACGGCAGGGCGATGGACAGATACGGACCCTTGACCAGGTTCTCGGGCTCCGTCAGGAAGTCGTCGATGACGCCCGCCAGCTCCGGGTTGGACGGACCGAAGCCGGTCCTGAGGAAGGACCGGAGAGCGTCGGCGACTTCCGAGGCGACGGCGGAGGGGATCATGGGCGGCTAGGATCGGTGACCGCCACGGGCGGCCCGCGAGACCGAGGGCACTCTAACCCCAGTCGTCCGCCCCGGAACTCGACAGCCGTGCGCTCTGGGGCTAACTGTTGTAGCGTGCCGAGGAATGCGGCCTCGACATCCGAAGAAGGAGGTCGAGGCCGCGCTGGCCGAGGCGGAGGCGGCGGGCTGGACCGTGACGCAGACGCCACGCGGCCATCGATGGGGCGTGATGAAGTGTGGTGAAGCCAGTCGGTCGGGATGCCAGCCGTCGATCTGGTCGACGCCCAAGGACCCAGGCGACCACGCCAAACGGCTACGGCGCGCCATCAAGCGCTGCCCCCACGGCTGGAACCGACCGGATTAAAGGAGGACAGACCGATGCCGACCCAGCGATTCACCCTCATCGTCGAGGGTCCCGACCTGCAGTCCGAACCGCTCATCGACGAGTTGTTCGAAGCTGGCTGTGACGACGCCACGATCGGCCGGTGCGACGGCGTCCAGTACGTCGACTTTGACCGCGAGGCCACCGATCTTGGCGCCGCGGTTCTCTCCGCGGTGCGAGATGTCCAGCAGTTCGAGGGCGTTCACGTGACGGGCATCATCGACGTCGAGCCTGCCCCGACGGCAGAAGCCGCGCCCCAGTCGCAGACCGCCTGCGTCACGCTCCTCGCAGCAGCGCAGAGGCCTGCCTGCCTCACGGACGCCGCTGCGTTCTCGGAGAACGTGTACGTGGCTTGGCGTCGGACTGACCTGGCACGCCCTTCTCGAGTCGGCTCGGCAAAGAAGTGGCACATGGCGAGCGCCGAGTTGCTGGAGCCAGCACTGGCCTGGGCTTTCGTCGCGAGTGTCTCGACTTCTCTCCGGCCGGCGGGATAGGGCCGTCAGGCTAGAGCAGCGGTTCCTCTGACGACGGTGCCTGCGAGTCGCGCCCATCACGCCATCGTGTCCGCGACGTTCCATCCACCCGCGGTCGCTCGGCCAGCCATCCGACACAGGTGTGGTCTACAGTGACTGATCCAAAGCCCTCGACGAAGACAGCACTAGCCATGCGAAGCGGGGATCAGTGTGCTCATCCGGATTGCGGGCAGCGCCTCACGCACCAGCCAGGGCCCTCCGCTACCACGACCATCGTCGGAGAGATGTGCCACATCCACGGCAGAAAGCCCGGAAGTGCGCGGTGGAATCCGGAGCTGACCGAGGAGCAGATCCGGGATTCCTCCAACCTGATCTACCTCTGTCCGAACCATCACACGATGGTGGACAAGAACCCCGATACCTACACGGCTGACCTACTGCGAAAGTGGAAGAACGACCACGAGATCAAGGTGACGGCGGCCAGGATTGAGGATGCTGCCCGCGAACCGCGGGTGGAACCCTCTGTTCGTTTCCCCACGTCCCTTGTGGATCGGGAAGTTGAAGCCGCACTTCTCTCCATCAGGCAAGGCCGCCTTTTTCCCGACTTCGATACACGGGTTCGTTGTCTGCGACTCGGCACGGCCCTAACGAAGGGCGATTATGTAGGTGGCACGGCCGCCATCCGCTGCCGCGCTCTGGCTTGGTGTGCCCGGGTCCTGAGCCGGACCGATGAGGCGGAGACCGCGAAGGAGCATCTCCGTGAGGCGCGCCACTTGGGTGCCCCCGAGGAAGTCGTGATCGCGGAAGCGCTCACTCGGTCGCACGGAGGCGAGCACACAGTCGCCTTTAGGGCCCTCGCTGACGTGCACTCGATGACGGCGCAGTCCGCTGCTTTGATCGTAGCGGCCGACCGAGATGGTCCGGCAGGGGCCGTGCGATGGGCCACGGACGCCGGCGTCTCGGCGGTCGATTTGGACCCGGACGGCAAGTACGTGCTGCTCGCCTACCTCCTTGATCTCGGCCACTGGGAAGCGGCGTTCTCGACTCTCGACGCGGTGACGGAGGACGACCGCGCTGGCGCACCGGCCCTTGGCAGGCTGACGGGCTTCGCGAGCCTCCTGCGGGCCGTGCCGCACGATCTTCGTTCCACCGTGGCCCAAGGCGTCCCGTTCTTCGCAGCGGACTTTCCTCTAGCGGCGGATCGTGAAGCGCTGCGGACTCGCAGCCGCGCTTGGCGCCACTTCCGTGGCGCCGCCGAAGCCGCTCGTGGCTTGGGCTGCGCTCTGACCGCGGAGACGTGCGAAGAGTACGCCCTATGGCTCGAACTGCTCGATCCGGGCCGCAGGAACGAGGCGCGAATGGAATTGCAGATCAAGCTCCAGGACCTCGGCGCCAACCTCCGCTTCGTGCGATTGGCATTGCAATTCGGCATGCCGGTTGACGTCGCGACGGTCGAACGGGAGATTCGACGCGAAGTTGCAAGAAGAGGCTCCAGCACGGAGGGCACGGCGATCGCCCGGCTGGCGATCGCCCTGAAGCAAGAGACGGCCGGAGCGTTCGCGGAGTACGTCGAGCGGCACCGGCAGGAACTCGCCGGCCATGTCGACGACCGAGCGCTCGCCTCTCTGGAAGTAGCTGCCCTGTCGCGCGCCAAGCGCTTCGACCAAGCGCGGCTCAAGCTGAGCAAGCTCGTACGAGGAGGGCTCGATGATGCCGAGGCGGACCGGCTTCGCGACGCAATCGCCAGGGGCGAAGGTAGCGACACGACGGTTTCACTGAGAAGGCGTTTCGAAGAGACCGGCACGTTAGGGGATCTCGCTGACCTCGTCGAGGCGCTCTCCGTTCAGGGCGAACTCAAGGAGTACTGCAAGTACTGCGCGCTCCTTTTCCAGGAGACTCGCGCTCCTGACGTTGCCGAACGGCTGGCCAACGCGCTGATGCATGCACAGGACTACCCGGGACTTGCGGCCTTTCTGGAGTCCAACGCGGATCAGGTCGAGCAGTCCGAAGCGTTGCGGCTCGCCTTCTGCTGGTCGCTGTTCTGGCAGGGCGCCTTGCCAGAGGCCCAGGAGGCCTTGGCCAGCTTCAGCGGCAAGCGGAACCAGCCGGATTACCGCAACCTGCAGATCCAGTTGGCGCTCTCCCTGGGTGACTGGGAGTCGGCATTGGCGGTCGTCGAGAGCGAGTATCGATCCCGCGAACGAAGACGTGGGCGGGAGTTGCTGGACATCGCGCAACTTGCCGGCGCCTTGGGATCGCCGCGCGTGAAAGCGCTGGCGTCAGCTGCGGCCCAGAAGGCTGAGGACAAAGCGGAGTTCCTCTTGGCTCTCCACATGCTGGCGGTCAAGGGCGGGTGGGATCACGAGCCGGAGGCTGTTGCCTGGCTGCACCGCGCGGCCGAACTCTCTGGGCCGGACGGTCCTGTTCAGACCGCACCTCTCAAGACGATCGCTGAGAGGATGCTCCCGTGGCGCGAGAGTCGCGTCAACGTGCTCGGGAAACTGGACGCGGGCGAGATCCCGGCTTTCGTGGCCGCCGAGTTTCTCAACTGTGGCCTCTCGGACTTGATGCTGCGCCCGGCCATTGCCAATCTGGCCGAGCCGGACCCCCGCAGACGGCGTCCGGTACCAGCGTACAGCGGCAAGCGGTCCAGGGTGCGCTGTGAAACGGCGCGCCGGGCGATCTTCGAGCCGACCGCACTCTTGACCTTGGGCTATCTGAACCTGCTCGACCAGGGTCTGGACGCTTTCGACGCGGTCGAGATTCCCCACTCGACGCTGAGGTGGCTCCTGGACGAGAGGACGGCAGCGTCCTTCCACCAGCCCAGCCAAGTAGAGGATGCTCGCCGGATCCGGGACCTGATCCAGGACGGGGCGGTCCTGGTGGCCCGATCAACGGGACGTCTGGACCGCGAACTTGCTTCCCGGATAGGTCCCGAGCTCGCTTCGCTGATCGCTGAAGCCGAGACGACTGAACATGCGGGCAGACAGCGTCTGGTCGTTCGTCCGTTTCCGGTTCATCGTGTCGGATCGCTTATGGATGAGGAGGTCGATCTTTCGGCCCACTATCCCGCGCTCACCGGCTGCCAAGCGGTCGTTGACAGCCTGCACCAGCAGGGCCTCCTGACCGAGGAGAGGCACCAGGCCGCAGTTTCGTATCTGCGTCTCCAGGAGAAGCCATGGCCTCGGCAGCCAGAGATCAGCGCGTCCGCCGTTCTTTACTTGGACGGTCTGGCGGTGACCTACTTGCTTCGGTTGGACATGATTGGGCTACTGCGAGACGGCGGCTTCACGGTCTACGTCCCAGATGGCGATGTTCGGAGGATGTACGACCTGCTCTCCTACGAAGTCGCCTCAAGCAAAGTGAAGGCGATCTTGGAGCGCATCCGAGTCGCCCTCCGTTCACGGATCGAAACCGGGCAGGTGGCCGTCGGCCCTTTCCTGCCTCTCGCTGCATCCCAGGAAGGCTCGCGTACACAACATCCCACCATGGAAGTGATCGCCTTGGCCGATCGCGCGGACGTCATCGTCTCCGACGACCGGTTCGGCGGTGGCTACGCGACAATCGGCGAGGGCGACGAGGTGGCGTTGACTGCCACGACGCTCGACCTTCTCGATACCCTCGCATCGACCGGAGCGACATCGCAGGAGGACCGGCGACGCCACAGGACCCGGCTTCGGCGTGCCGGCTACCTGTTTGTGCCAGTCGAGGAGGACGAGATTCTGGTTCACCTTCGCGACGCGGAAGTCGGACACGAGCGCGTCTTGGAGATGGCAGCACTGAGGGCTGTGCGAGAGAACCTCCTGATCTCCCGCATGGGCGGCTGCCTCCAATTGCCCGACGAGGGGCCTTGGCTCGCAGCGACGATGACGGCCTTCATTGTCGCCTTGAAGGCGATGTGGAAGGACGGGCTTGAACTCGCTGATGCGCGGGCCAAGTCGGACTGGATTCTGGATCAGATCGACCTCCGAGGTTGGACTCACCGGCTACCCTTGGACAGTGCGAGCCGGACCATGGATGGACACCGAGCGGAACAACTCATCCGGCTCTCGCTGGCGCCGCCAGAGGCCTCGGCGACGGTGAGCGCGGAGTATTGGGAATGGGTCGATAAGCGACTGCTGAAGCCGATCCAGGTGGCTGAACCGGCCCTTTACGCTTGGCTCGCCGAGCAGTTCTTCCTCACGGTCTCGCGAGTGGCCGACAGGGCTGCTGAGAACCCGGAGCACGACGATGGATGATGCGAGGGAGATTCGAGAGGCGACGGCCTTGCTCGCACTGAGCTGCATGCCGCCATCCCTCCGAGAGACGCTGGCGCGTGACGCCCGGATGCGTGATGGCTATGGCATCCGGATCGACACCATTCTCGAGCTTGGCCATTCGGAATTCAGTGTGCCGGTCCCCGAAATCGTGCGCGGCGTCAAGAGCGCTCTCGACGGTGCCTCGGAAGCAACCATCCGGGACAAGGGCGGAAGCGACTGGCTAGTCGAAGCGGAGACCGGCGTCGACCAGCCGACCCTCTTCATCGTCCGAGGTGAGCAGAGAGTCGGCATGCATGCGTGGCTGACGCTGTCGCCGGACCGCGGTACGAGACTTCGTTGTCTCGACGCCCTTGCCGCCGATACCGGTCTACCGCCGAAGGCCTGCTCGTCTTGGCGGCGGATCCTCAAGGAAGGGAGCCTCCGGGGGGAGGAGGTGCCAGACTTCCTCACGGACCTCCATGCTACGGCCCGCGTCCAGGAGGAGTTTCTCGCCAATGGCGTCGGCGGGCCTGGGCTGAACTCGCTGCTCGCCGCGCCTCCGTCCCGGGCCTACTTCGAGAGGCTCGTCGGCCCGCGGGGCGACAGCGATTCCATCCAGCTTCACGCGGCGGCCGGCGGCGAGGAACGCCTCCGGGAACTGGCCGCCTGGAAGCCATATGAGGGCTTCTTGCAGAGTCTCTACATGGCCGCGCATCCCGATTTGAGCGCTCGCATTGGGGTCGACGGCCTGAGCAGCGAGCAGCTCGAGCGGGCGTTCGACTTCATTCGTCGCGCGGGCGACCGAGTTTCACAGCTTGGCGCCATCGAGGTCGGGCTCCGGGTTTCCGTCGACCGGCCGGAAGTGAGTCCGGCGCTCAAGGAACTGGTGGAGTCGATTCGTGCAGACGACACGACTGGAAGCGCCAGTGGCTTCCGCGGCTACTCGCTCCTTTACGTTCTTGTGTCGAGCGAGCTCGCGACCCGCCAGCAGCTCGCCGGCGAACCTCCCTTCTACCGCCGTCTGGCAGCCATGGCACAGGCAGGTGTGATTCAGCGGCAGATGGCCGCTGCGGGCATCGCGCTCGAGAACTCCGCCATCGGCTCGGTCGTCGGGGAGTACTTCCTGCAGTCCCTCGTGGACCTCAGGCTGGAGCCGCGCCGGTTTCCCGCCCTCGGATCAGCGGATCAACTGCGAAACCACTTCTTTGGGCGAATCGCGCGAGCCGCCGAGCGCTACGAGAACGAAGTGGACCCGGATCTGATCCGCGACCTGGCGCAGGTGATGGGCCCCGAGCAGCTTCGAGAGGCCGGGAGCAAGTACGTCTTGTACGCCCCCGGACCGCTTGGAGAACTCGAGGAAGGCCGGGAGTTGCCAGCGGAGTTTGCCCAAGCGATCCAGGCCCAGCTTGGCGCCGGGAAGGCCGCCACCCCCGCCGGCTTTGCTGCGCTCAGAACCTCGGCGGCGAGCTTCCGTGTCGGCAATGCGCAGGCGGATCTAGCGGCGGACGTGCTCGCGGGTTCGGATTTCCAGTTGGAAGAAGTCAGTAGCCGCTCGGAACTGGTCGCCACTCTGGGGCACTTGGCGTCCGTTGCCGCCGTCGCGCGAAGCGAGACGCTCGCGGACACGCTTCGGGTTGCAGTCAGAACGTCCCGTCAAGACCCTGATCTCAGGACCGAGCTCAACGAAGCGGTTACGGCCTTGCTGGTCGCCGCCGCGAGCCGGGCCGACATCGGGGATTGGGCGAGTTTCGTGGGAGACTGCCTTACGGAACTCGCGTTCAGCGACCTGACCGGAGACGAGGGCGGGGTCCTCCACGGCTATGTGCGTCGGCTTTGCGAGATGGTCCCCGAACTCTGGGCTACCTGCGGAACTGCGGACGCAGCACTGCTCGCGTACATAGGTTCGCCGGCAAGCAAGGAAGACAAGCACGACGAGGGGCGCGGCGCCCACTGACCCAAGTAACGCTCGCCGAGGCTACTTGAAGCGCTCTTCGAACTCCGTCCACGCGATCCGGTAGTCCGTCTCCCGGTCGCAGCAGTCGAACGGGGCGTGGTACTCAATGGCCCGCTCGACGGGGCCGCCGGGGAGGGTGTCGTCGGTGATGTCGCGCGTGACCACCCCCTGCTGCAGGTCGTGGATGTCCTCCCAGCCGAGGGTGAGGCTGCTACGGACGGCGGACGGTGTGCGAAGGCCGTAGGCCGTGTCGCCCTTGCGGGCCTTTCGGGGCAGGCCCACGCCGGGGAGGCCCTTGGAGACGGTGAAGACGATGCGGCCGTTGCGGTCGTACCAGGTGTCGGCTTCGTACTGGCGCATGACGGGGAACTGGACGCGGTAAATCGTCAGGAGTTCTTCCAACGTCAACCCGAGGGCCATTGCAGCGAGGACGTCAATCTCGAGGAGGGCTTGCCGCCGGGCGTAGTCGGTCCGCAGAGCTACGTCCCACCGCCACTCTGGCGGGAGTTGGGCGAAGTCCTGGGGCAGACGGGGATCCTGTTTCGCCCAGGTGTCCGAGCGGAAGGCTTCGATGGCTGAAGCGCCACCGCCCGGCGCGAGGCTCTCCGGACCAAAGCTGGCTCCGCGACCAACCGCCCGGCTACGGGCGCACGTTGATTCTTCCGCGCAGATCTCGGACCACAAGTCTGCGTAGTGCGTGGTCAGGCAACAGAGACGCAGCGCCCTGATTCGGAGGGCGTCCCGAATGCGCGGGTCGGAGGTGTCGTCGAGGACCGGAAGGCGGCTCAGCCACGCCAAAAGGACGTCACTCGCGCCGGTGCTCTTGATGAAGAAGTCGAACACGACGGAACTGGCCAGGGCAGAGAGATCCACGCAACTCGCGGCATGCCGGAAGACGGTTGCCACGTTCGTGTGAATGAGCGCCACCTCTCTGGGGACGACGGCGCAGATCAGGGAGCGCTCGGACGCAGGGCCTGTCATCCTCCGGTTGATGAGCCGGTAGTAGTCGGTCGCCTTCTTCGGAACCTCTTCGCCCGCGTCTCGCCACGTCACGCGTGGCGTGCGACGCTCATACTCGACCCGGTCGCAGGCCGGCAAGTAGTTCGTCCGCGGCAGGTAGTCGTCCGGAAGCGTCGTCAGGTCCAGAACGTCGTAGTGGGCCTTCTCCGTGCAAATCCGCCGGGGCGTTTTGCTGAGCGGGTTGCCCACGAAGAAGTGTGGACCGGACAGGATGAGCTGTGCCGGAGTCTCCGGGAACTGTGTCTGCCTCCGGATGATCCCGTCGCGTCGGTCGAGCGTCTCGTTCCAGTGAGCGGTCGTACAGTAGGCAGCCTCTCCAGCGTCGCCGAGGCACCTTGGATGCGAAGCGAACTTCCGCAGCACACCGAGCAGCAGTCCCGCGTGAAGAGCAGGTAGCCGGGCCCTGACGGCCGGCGTTCCTGGTTCGTCGTACAGCTTGGCAAAGACCTCAAGCGCCTCCTGGTCGACACGAACGATCCGGCCGCCGTGCCCGGCCGTGGCCCAGCGGTACTTGTCGTCCTTGATGCCGGGAACGGCCCCGCGTCCATCGTGCTCGAAACAGGCGTCGACCGTCGCCGGCGCGAACAGGTTGGCGATGTGGGCGAACCCCGGCTTCTGGCGCGGCCTGCCGTGTACGTTGACGCTGAACAGGGCGCGGTCGGGAATCGGAAACAGCATGAGCGAGTTCTGGAACTGAAAGTGCGCCTGCAGCCTGAGGTAGAGCGCCTCCCGAAGCGGCCCGCCCTTCGGGTCGTCGTAGACGCCCTCGGGATGCAGGTAGCCGACGACTCCGCTCGCGGCCGCGACCATCCACGCTTGCGGCAGGAAGCACTTGTAGAGGTTCGTCTTCTGGCCGGCGAGAAGCGGGTAGTTCTGGCGGGCGTTCAGGAAGGCCTGCGTCGCCTCGGCCTGTTCGACCTCCGCGAGCCAGGCCGCCCGAACGCCGGCGGCGCGGCCTGCCCCAGCCCCGAGCGGCGCGCCGGGGCGGCCGCCAGCGCCGCCGCCTCGCGCTGCGCGACTGTCGCGTCCTGGCCCGGCGGCGCGGGAGTCGCTGGTCGGTGGGTTCGATGGGTTCGTGGTCGGCGCCTCGGACCGGTTCGCCAGCGGCCCCGGGGCGGAAGAGTCGGTGTTCTGACGGCGTCTGGACTCTTCGAGCGAGGCGCCCCCGCCGGCCAGCAGACTGGTCCGCATCTCGGCAATCCGGGTCGCGGAGTAGCCGCGCAGCGCGAGCAGCGGATTGTAGTCCCCCAGTACTCCGCTTTCCTTCCACTCCACCTTGACCCAAGGCGGATTTCCCAGCACAAGATCGAAGCCGCCTCTGACCCGCCCGTCGGGACCGTTCCCGTAGAAGAGGTCGGCAAACGCCAGCTCCCAATGGTGGAAACGGCGCCGCGACGCCAACTCGTCCACGAACTGGAGCCGCGGGAACTGCTCGAACAGCTTGCCGAGGTCCAGCATCCCGATCTCGTTCGCGATCCGCCTGGCGATCGCGTCCGCGTGCTCCGCGTACTCTTCGCCGAAGAGGTCGGCGGTCTGGTTCGGGCCGAGGCCGGGCTCGTACACCGAGCCGGTGAGCACGAGCGAGATCTCGTTCAGGAAGTCGTCGCGGTCCGGCAGTTGGTCCGCCTTCTCGATGGGCCAGAACCAGAGCGCGCACCAGTAGTCCATCGCCAGCTTGAGGCGACGGTAGGGGCTGGCGGTGCGCCCGCTCTCGCTGAGGACGCCCTGGGCTCGGATGCGGTCCTTCCAGGCGTTCGCCGTGCGGCGCTCGCGCTCGGCGGGGGCCCGGCCCCACACGGGCAGGGTGTCCTCGGTTTCCCGGTGGTCGCGGGCGAGTTGCTCGGCATGAAGGGCCCAGAGTTCGTCCACCCGGTCGGAGAGCCTCTCCAGCTCGGCAATCTGCTCTGGGGTGAAGGGCTGAAGGAAGCCCTTGCGCCATTCCTTGATCCGCTCGAAGTTCCCGGGCGCCAGTTCCTTCGCCGCCTTGTTGCGGTAGTTCGCCATGCCCGGGTCGGGGACCAGGAAGTGATACACGGTCCCGGGCGGTCGACGCGGCGCGCGGGTTCGCGCCTTGCCGGAACTTCCCATCCCCGCGTCGTCGCCGCTCCCGGCGCCTGACCCGGCCGACGCGGTCAGCGGCTCGACCCGCTCCGGCGGCTCGTTGAACCAGAGGTCGGCCTTCCGCTCTTGCCGGCCCAGACGCGCCGAGGGAAACGCCTGCCGTCTCGCGCCCACGAGCGAGTTGCCGCACAGGAGCTGGTAGCCGAACCAGGGCACGTGGCCGTCCCGGTGGATGCAGTTCAGCCACAGCGAGACCTCGGCCAGTTCCAGCGCCACCGGGTTCAGGTCCACGCCGTAGACGTTGCGGTCGGCGATGTAGTGCCGGACCTTCTGGAGTTCGTCGGCGTACTCGTCGTGCCCGATGCGCCGGCCCAGTTCCGCCTGCTTGCGGTCGAGGTACTTCTCGGCGAGCTGGTTGACGGCCTCGTTGAGGAACGCCGCCGAGCCCATCGCCGGCTCGCACACCGTGAGGTCCAGGATGCGGTCGGCGGGCATGTCGTCCGGGATCAACTCCTTGAGCGAGTACTTGACGACGCAGCGCGTGAGCGACTCCGGCGTGTAGTAGCTCGCCGTCTTCTGCCGGTCGCGGCCGGCCAGGCGGTAGACGAACGAGCCTCTCCGATGGACCCGGAGCTTCCTCCGACCCTGTTCGTCTCGGTCGTAGACCTTCTCTTCGTCCTCGTACTCGCCGAGGTCGCGCGCCGGCACGAACCAGGCGCTGGCGAGCACGTCCGGCTTGTCTCCCGCCTTCTTCACCTCGTACAGGTCCTCTTCGGCGAAGAAGCCCCGGTAGGAGAGCAGCGCCTCGTAGACCGCGCCCAACTGGTTGATGCCGAGTTGGCCGTAGGAGATGCGCCCGCGCCGTCCGCGGCGGCCCTTGGCCGGACGGCTCAGGGACATCAGCCTGATCACGCGCTGGAGCACGCGGTTGCGCAGCTTCACGCGGTCGAGCAGCGGCGTGGCGCCGTCCCGGAACAGCCGGCTGTCGAGTGCCCTCATCCGGAAGCCGTGGCCGCGGCCGCCGCCGAGCGCGAACTGGCTGCCCTCGTCGCCGAAGCCGTCGCGAACGAGCCGGAACAGCATCTGGACGCTGTGGTGCAGGTAGTAGCCGTCGAGCGACTCGTCGCTCGTCAGGCGCACCAGTTCGAGGTCCCGCAGCCGTTCCAGGCCGTAGCCCTTCCGGTACGCCTCGGCGTCGATGGGCGCGTAACCGAGATCCGGCCTCGCCTCGATGTAGAAGAGGAACAGCAGCCGGTACATGTAGCGCAGGCACTCCAGACCGAGTTCGCCGGCGAGCTGGTCGTCGAGGCGGTAGACGCGGTCCTTGCTCACTTCGCGCAGGTACCGAATCGCCTCGTTGCCGATCAGCTCGATGGACTCTCGAAGCGCGTACTTCAGGTCCTCGGAAACGGCGAAGGCATGCTTGTGGCTGTTCTCGTCCAAGCTGTCGAGGAGGCTTCCGCCCTGTTCGGGGACGAGGCATTCGCGGTGCAGAAGGGCCGCGGCGGCCCTGAGCGTGGCGCCGTCGCGGCGGCCGAGAATCTCGTCCAGGTCGAAGCGCAGCAGGCGGTTGTGGGTCCACTTCCCGCGTTCGATCAGGAGGATCTGACCCGCGGAGAGCAGCACGACCCAGCGAGGAGGGCGCTCTTGGCCGAAGATGCGGCGGGTGACGATGTCGTTCCAGGTCTCCCTGAGCAGCGCCTCCGGCGGCGGCGCCTCGCCGTGGTACTGGGCGCGGTGCGGCCTGAGGGTGAGCGGATCTTCGTCTTCTCCCGCGGCGTCATAGACGCCGAGCGCCAGCAGGTTGACCGCGCCGTACTGGCGCGCGGCGTGCAGCACCGGCACTTCGCCGCCGTCCTCGAGAGCGTGGTTTCCAGGCTCGTACTCGTAGCCCAGGGCCGCGAGAAGCTGACGAAACCAGGCCCGCTGACGCTCCACGCGGGCTTCGTCGCGCCGCTCGCGCATGTAGCGGCCCCGGAACCGCAGGTAGTCGCCGGCCAGGCCTCGCAGGGCCTCGTACGGAGGTCGGGCGCCGGCGGAAGCGCCGCCCGCCGCCTTCGCTTCGTCGCTCCAGCGGGAGACGGTGTCCCCGATGTCTCTGGCGAAGATCTCCGAGAGGTAGTGCTGACTGTAGAACTCGTTCTCGTTGTGGATGCCGGGGAACGTGGTTGCGGCGGCGGGCATCGGCTCAGTTCTCCCCCGCTCCGGCCCCCGTCATCGCGCAGATGACCTTGATCCAGGGTTCCCGCTCGGTCGTCATCGTGTCCTGGACCCAATCGAGGTAGTCGTTGAAGATCCGGTCGATCTCGAGTCGGCCCTTCTCTCTGCGGGCCTGTTTGAAGGGTTCCGCCTGGGCGGACCGGTCCACGTCCCGCCTGAGCCGCTTCAGGCGGCGCGTCTTCAGCCGTTCGAGATCCCGGAGTTCCTGTTCCAGCTTTGCGTTGACGTCGTCCTCGAACCGCTTGCGACGCTCCACGAAGTGCGCGCGGGCGCGCTCGACCGCGACCGGCAGGAGTTCCCCGAGACTCTCGACATCCGCCGGCAAACCGGGATTCGGGATCGCCCCTCGGTCCAGCCCCGTCCGTTCGAGCGGATCGTCGAACGGAACCAGCGAATCGAGCGCGTCCCCGCGAAAGCGCACGCCGACCCACTCGTAAACGAGCGGATGGCTCTTGCGGTTGGGCACGAGACCCGACAGCACGAACACGATCTCGTCTCGCTCCAGGCCCCCAAGGCCGGCCAGCACGGGCGCTTCGTGCCGGCCGAAGAGGGCCAGCATCCGGTCGTTCAACCACCCGACCACGGGGTTCAGCCGCCAGAGGTAGTGCAGGCGCGGCCAGGTCGTCTCGTTGCGGCGACTCTCGCCGATGGCCTCGTTCATGCGCTCGCGATCGGCCGTGAGTTCGAAGCGCCAGTTCTCCGGGACGATTTCGCGCGACAGGTAACCGAACCGGTGGCGCAGGTCGTCGGGTGCGTCGAGCGTCAAGGTCATCGAATCCCGGTTCGCCTCGAAGCGCAGGTCGTTGCCGCCGCCGGCTTGCCGCCGAAGACGATGCAGGGCCTCCTCGCAGTACCCCAGGTCGCCATCGAAGAGCGACTTCGGCGCCTCCGGGGCTTCGCCTGGCGCCGCGGACGCCTCCTCCGCGCCGCCCTTGCCGAGGAACAGGGCCAGCAGATCGTCGCCCGCGTTCGACCTCGGCTTCAGACGCTCGTCGAAACGCCTCGCTTCCTCGCCGCTGGCTATCGCCCCGGCGGTGATCGCCTCCTCCTCTTCGATGTCATGGACGTTCATGAACGCGGAGGGGTCGCCGACGTTCCTGTACGCCTGTTCGTCCTTCTCCTGGAGCACCTCGAGGATGCGCATGTCGCCGCGGATCGTCTCGTTGGCGCTCCGGGCGACGAGGTAGACGATCCGGGGTTCGCGCTCCTGGCCGTAGCGGTCGATCCGGCCGTTCCGCTGCTGGAACACCATGAGCGACCACGGCATGTCGAAGTGGATCAGGCGGTGGCACTGGTAGTGCAGGTTGATGCCCTCGGACGCCACGTCCGAGCAGAGCAGCAGGCGCACCGGACGCTTCGCGGCGCCGAAGTCCTCCACCACCCGCTGCTGTTCGATATCGCTCATGCCGCCGTGGAGGATCTCGATCTGGTCGTCGCGGGGCTTCGGCGTCAGATCCCGCCGGAGGCGGTCGTGAAGCCAGTGCAGGGTCTCGATCCGCTCGGTAAAGACGACGAGACGGTCGGCCGGAGCCTTCGCTTTCCAGCGGAACGGCGCCCCTCCCTGGATTGCCGCGAGCAACGCCCGGTACTTGGCGTAGTCGTCCGGACCGATGCGGTTCAGAGCCGATCGCAGCTTCTCCAGCGAAGCGACCTCGGCCGCGATTCCCTCGTCCGGCTGGCTCTCCAGCTCTAGCCGGCGGCGCGCGATGCGGTGGTCGACGGTCTGGACGCAGGCTGCCGGACTGGAGAAGAGCGCCTTCTCCAGCGTCACGACGAAGAGGTCCCGACGAGTCGAACCCGTACGGTTCGCCACCCGCACCGCCAGCAGGGCATCGTAGGCCGCCTCCTCGGCGGCGGATGCGTCGAAGGCCCGCCGATAAGCGGTCCGGTCCCGAAACGCCTCGCGGACCTCGTGCTGGATGTCCTTCTTGAAACGGCGAACGACGAGACCCTTGCCGCGAAAGTCCTCCGCGGTGTAGTCGTCCGGGTCCGCGATGGCCGTAGGGTCCAGCATGTTCACCAGGCTGGCGAAGCTCCTCGCCTTGCCGTCATGCGGAGTGGCCGAGAGCATGATCAACGTGTCGGAGCGCCGCGCGAGCAGCCGGGCCAGGTGGCTGCGCAGGGAGGCCGTGCCGCGGTCGGCCACGTTGTGCGCCTCGTCGATCACGATCACGTCCCACCAGGCCTCTTCCAGATAGGCGCGGTATTCCGAAGCCTGCTTCAACGTGTCGATGGAGATGATCGTCTTGTCGTAGTAGTGGAACGGGTTGTGGTTGGTCGGGATGCGCCGCCGCACCCGCTGGATTCCGATCGAGTCGAGGCGGACAAGCGGGATCGTGAAGCGGTTCCAGAACTCCTTCTGGAACTGCGTGAGCATGCTCTTGAGGACCAGCGCCAGAATGCGCCGGCCCCGCCCCCGCGCGATCAGCTCGCTGACCAGGATGCCGGCTTCCAGCGTCTTGCCGAGGCCCACGGCGTCGGCGATCAGGATGCGCTGACGTGGCCGGGCGAGGGCCTGGCGAGCCGGGTCGAGCTGGTACTGGACCAGGTCCATGGCGGCCTGATGGCCGACGCGGATGCGCTCGTCGTTGGGCACGGTCGCGCGCAGCTGGCTCTCCATATACAGGCGGCTGTCCACGAAGGAGGGCGAGGAATCCAGAGTCAATCGGGTCTCGGCCGGATCGAGAAACTCGATCTCCTCCAGGGAATCGAGGAAGACCGCCTCCTGCTCGCGGACAAGTTCCGAAACGCCGTCGCAGACGAGCTGGTACCCGCCTTGCGAGGCCATGTCGACGCGGCGCACGACCCATTCCGCGTCGCGGACGAGGACGCGGCTGCCGGGGGCCGGAACGCGTGAGGTCAAGGTGCCGAGGATTCTAGAAGCAAGGCGGGAGCGGCGAATCCGCCGCGCCGAGGGCCAGGAACCTGCCCGGCGATGAAGCCGAGCCGTCTTTACGGGTTGTTCACGAACCGTCGGCTACGCTCCGCGGGCGTGGAGCACCCAGCTGGCGCTCGTCGCGCCGCCTTTGAACCGGACGGCGCGCCTTCCGAGGCGCACCGGCCGGAACCTCGGATTGCACGGAGTTCCAGTCGAATGAAGACAACGAAAACCGCCTTCGCCTCGTGCCTCCTGGCGCTTGCCGCCGCCGTGACTGCCGCCTGCGGCGGCGGCGGTTCTCGCAGCGTGATCCAGAACAAGGGCTCGGACACCCTGGTCAATGTCGCTCAGGCGTGGGCCGAGGAGTACGCCGCGGTGGCGCCCGGTATCGCGGTCGCGGTGACCGGCGGCGGGTCGGGCACCGGTATCGCGGCCATGATCAACGGCACGGTCGACATCGCGAACTCGAGCCGCAAGATGAAGGACTCCGAGCTCGACCTGGCGCGCGGCAACGGCGCCGAGCCGATCGAGTTCGTCGTCGGCTACGACGCCCTGGCGGTATACGTCCATCCCGACAACCCGCTGGACGAGGTGTCGCTGGAGCAGTTGGCCTCGCTGTACGGCGAAGGCGGCGAGATCGAGTCCTGGAGCCAGTTCGGCGTCGAGGTGCCGGGCTGCGGCAGCGACGAGATCGTCCGGGTCAGCCGCCAGAACAACTCCGGCACGTACGTCTACTTCCGCGAGGCGGTGCTGGGCGACAGGCGCGACTTCCGGCTCGGCTCGCGCGACATGCACGGCTCCAAGGACGTGGTCGACCTGGTCGAGAACACGCCCTGCGCCATCGGCTACAGCGGCCTCGCCTACGCGACGGACCACGTCAAGATGCCCTGCGTCAGGACGGGCGAGGGCGGCGACTGCGTGTCTCCTTCGGTCGAGACCGCGATCGACGGCTCCTATCCCATCGCGCGTCCGCTGTTCATGTACACCGCGGGCGAGCCCCAGGGCGCCATTCGCGAGTACATCGGTTGGGTGCTGAGCGACGAGGGCCAGTGCATCATCTACGACAAGGGCTACGCGCCGCGCGGCGACGTGGACTGTTCCTGAACGGGAACGGCTCCCGGGAATGACGCGGCGTTCCACGTTCCCCGGCTGACGTCTTGCCTGAGTTGGCGCAGGCCGCGGACCGGCGGGATGCCGCGTGGTGGATCGACCGCATGGTCCAGATCCTGGTGCTGGCCGGCGGGCTGTCGGCGATCGTCTTCATCGCCGGGATCTTCGTGTTCATCACGCGGGAAGGCGCCGGCTTCGTCTTCGACCGTTTCGATTTCCGCGAGTTCTTCGGCTCGCCGCGCTGGACGCCGACCTCGAGCCACAACCCGACGTACGGCGCGCTCGCCCTGATCGCCGGCACGGCCTCGGTGACCGGACTCGCCATGGTCGTGTCCGTGCCGTTCTCGCTCGGGGCCGCGATCTACATCGGCGAGTTCGCGACCGGCCGGGTGCGCGAAACGCTCAAGGTGCTCGTGGAGCTCCTGGCCGCGATTCCCTCGGTGGTCTGGGGGTTCATCGGGCTGTCCATCATGAATCCGCTGATCATCAGGGTCTTCGACGTGCCGGTCGGTCTGAACGTGCTGAACGCCGGGGTCATCCTGGGACTGATGGCGGCCCCGATCATGACCACGATCGCCGAGGACGCCCTGAAGGCCGTCCCGGACACCTATCGCGAGGCCGCCGAAGCGATGGGGGCGACCCGCTGGCAGGTGACCTTCAGAGTGGTGCTTCCGGCCGCCCGCAACGGCCTGGTCGCGGCGACGCTGCTGGGCGTCGGCCGGGGCTTCGGTGAGACGATGGCGGTGCTGATGGCCAGCGGCCACTCGATCAACCTGCCGACGAGCCCCTTCGACTCGGTGCGGGCGCTGACGGCGACGATCGCCGCCGAGCTCGGCGAGACGGCCGCCGGTTCGGACCACTACGGGGCGCTTTTTGCTCTCGGCATCTTCCTGTTCCTGGTCACCTTCGCGATCAACTTCGCCGCCGACGTGTTCGTGCGGGGCGGCCAGCGCAAGCACCGCCGCCGCGGCCGCCGGCCGGCCGCGTCGGCGAATCCGTAGCGAGGCGCCATGTTCGAAGCGACCGCAAGGAACCGCCGCAACCGGAAGGTCGAGGGTCTGCTCCGGCTTCTCTTCCTGTGGATGACCTGCATGCTCATCCTGCCGGTCGCCCTCATCCTGGGGGTGCTCGTCGTGCGTGGAGGGCCGGCCATCTCGTGGGAGTTCCTGTTCACCCAGCCGCTCGACAACATGACCGCGGGCGGCATCCTGCCGGCCCTCGTGGGCACCGTGTGGCTGGTCGTCGTCGCCCTGATCGCCTCGGTGCCGGTCGGCGTGGCGGCCGCGCTCTACCTGAGCGAGTACGCGCCGGACAACCGGCTCACGCGGGCGATCAACCTGGCGATCATCAACCTGGCCGGCGTACCGTCGATTGTCCACGCGCTCTTCGGCCTCGGCGCTTTCGTCATCTTCTTCCGTTTCGGCACCAGCATCCTGGCGGCCAGCCTGACGCTGGCGGTCATGACGCTGCCGGTGGTCATCGTCGCCACCAGGGAGTCGCTCCAGACCGTGCCGCTCGCCTTCCGTGAGGCGTGCTGGAACATGGGCGCCACCCGCTGGCAGACGATCCGCAAGATCGTGCTGCCGAACGCGATCAGCGGCATCCTGACCGGCGTCATCCTGGAGGTGTCCCGCACGTCGGGTGAAACCGCCCCGATCATGTTCACCGGCGCTGCGTTCTTTCTTCCCTTCCTGCCGCAGGGAGTGCTCGACCAGACGATGGCGATGTCGCTGCACCTGTTCGTCATCTCGACCCAGGTGCCGGACGTGCCGGAGCACATGCCGTTCGGCGTCGCGCTGGTCCTGATCTCGATGGTGCTGGCGATGAACGGGCTGTCGATCGCCTTCCGCGTCTACCTGCGGGGCCGCAAGAAGTGGTGAGCGTTCCGGTCCAGGCGAGCGAGGCAGCCGACTACGCGATCGAGGTCGAGGACCTGGCGATCCGCTACCACGGCAAGCCGGCGCTTTCCGATGTCACGCTCCAGGCGCCGAGGCACGAGATCTTCGGCATCATCGGTCCGGCGAACAGCGGCAAGACGTCCTTTCTGCGCGCCATCAACCGGATGGACCTGATGACGGCGGGCATGGAGGTGTCCGGCAGCGTGCGGGTCGAGGGGCGGGACGTTCGCGGTTGGCGCAATCCCTACGCGTTGCGGCGGCGAATCGGCGTCGTCTTTCCGCTGCCGGTGGGCCTGCCGCTCTCGATCTACGACAACGTCGCGCTGTCGTCGCTGCTGCGGGGCACGCGGAAGAAGGCCGAGCTGGACGTGATCGTCGAACGCTGCCTCCGCCGCGCGGCGCTCTGGGACGAGGTGAAGGACCGGCTCGATTCCCTGGGCAGCCTGCTCTCCGGCGGGCAGCAGCAGCGGCTGACGATCGCCCGCGCCCTGTCGCAGGATCCGTCCATCCTGCTGCTCGACGAGTTCTCGATCGCGGTCGATCCGGTGACGACGATGCGGATCGAGGAGGTGCTTTCGGAGCTCAAATCCGAGATGACGATCGTGCTGGTCACGAATCTCGTCCAGCAGGCGCGGCGGCTGGCTTCTCAGACCGCCTTCTTCCTGACCGGCGAGCTGGTCGAAGTGACCGAGACGGAAGCCATGTTCGAGGGCGGCGCCAAGGACCCGCGCACGACGGCCTACGTCGAGGGGAAGTTCGGATGAGCGCGGCGGAACCGATTCTCCCGGACATTGCCGCCGCCGACGCCTCGGCGGCGATCCTCGTCGAGAAGCTGAACCTCTGGTACGGCGACTTCCAGGCCCTGCTCGACGTGGACCTTCGAGTGCGGGCCGGCGCGATCACCTCCCTGATCGGCCCTTCCGGCTGCGGCAAGACGACGCTGCTCCGGTCGGTCAACCGAATCAACGAGCGTCTCGGTTATGTCCGAACAACCGGCGGCATCCGGCTCTGGGGACTCGACGTGCTCGATCCCATGGTCGAGCTGGCGCAGCTCCGCAAGCAAGTGGGCATGATCTTCCAGCGTCCCAACCCGCTGCCGCTGTCCGTGCGCGACAACGTCCTGTTCGGAACCCGCGTCCACCTTCCGGACGGGCGGCCGCCGAACAAGGCCGAGAGCGACCGGATCGTCGAGGAGGCCCTGCGTGAGGTGCTCCTCTGGGACGAACTGAAGGACTCGCTAGACCGCCGCGGCACCGAGCTCTCGCTCGAGCAGCAGCAGAAGCTGTGCATCGCCCGCCTGCTGCCGGTCAAGCCGAAACTCCTGCTGATGGACGAGCCCTGCTCGGCCCTCGATCCCGCCGGCACGGAAGCCGTCGAGGAGCTGATCTGGAAGCTCCGCGGTGACTACACGATCCTGATCGTCACCCACAACATGGCGCAGGCCCGCCGGGCCAGCGAGGAATGCGTGTTCATGCTGCTCGGCGAGATCATCGAGCACAGCGACACGGCCTCGATGTTCCTGAATCCGGCGAACAGCCAGACCGCGGCCTACGTCGAGGGGCGGTACGGCTGAAGACGCTCCGATTCGGCGCCGTTGGTGGGACGAACCGCAGCGCCGACCTCCTCCGCGCTTCAGTTCCGCAGCCGCCGCCGTCGCCGCCGGTCGCCGAACCCTGAAGAGCCGCCGGCGCGTTCCCGGATCCGCTGGCGCATCGCTTCCCGGTTCTCTTCCTGCATCTTCTTGAACTCCTTGAACTGCTCCTTGGTCAGGACGTTCTTGAGTTCCTTCCGGGTCTCCTTCCTCAAGGCTTCGAGATCGTCTCCCAGCGCTCGAAGCTGTTGCAGGTCCTGCCGGTTTCCCGCTCCGCGCCGGCCGGCGCCTCCGCGCCTCCGCGCGTCGCCGTCGCCACGCGATGCGCCGCCATCGCGCAGGTCGATGCCGTGCTTCTCCAGCACCGCCATCTGCTTTTCCGTGCTGGCGCGGAAGATCGGTCGAACCTGCTCGACCTGTTCGTCCGTGAGCTTCAGTCGCGCCTTCGCTTCCTCCAGGCGCTCCTGGAGCTGCGCGAGTTGCTCGCCGCCCGGCTCTTGGGCGGCGCCGGCATCGGCCGAAGCCGCGAACAGAACCAGCGCGAAGGCGCTCGCCGCAAGCGCGCGGGCCCCGCGGGTATCTTGAGATCGGGTCATGGGGTTGCTCCCTTTGATGGTCGTGCTATTGGCGCGGGGCCGTCGGTCCCGGGCGGAGGGAGCCTACTACGCCATGGCGCCTCCGGAGCGATGGTCGGCCGTTCCATTCCGAGAGACGGAGCCCATCGGTAGAGTTGCGGTCGCGCGCCGCGCCGGGGACCAACTCGCGACCGGGAGAAACGGCCCGCGCCGCGGTGGAATCCCAAGAGAGGCAGTCATGAACAATCGTCGCGTGGTCCTCGCGGTCCTGTTGGCCGGCGTGGCGCTGACCGCAATCGTCGTCTGGTTTCTGGTCCGACCGAACGGCGGCGGGGCCGCCCCGAGCGCCGACCGCCCCGTCCCGGCCGTGACCGCGCCGGCACTGGCGCCGGCCGGCGAGGGTCAACGGGTCTTCCGGATCGACCCGTCCCGGTCGGCGGCCCGATATCAGGCGTTCGAGGAGTTCCTGGACGCAACGGTCGGGTCGCCCGTCGGCGAGACCGCCGCGATCGCCGGAGACATCCTGATCGAGCCGGACAACCCGGAGAACAGCCGATTCGGAACGATCGTCGTCAACGTGGAGTCGCTGGTGTCGGACAGCGCCATGCGCGACTCGCGGCTGCGCAAGGAGTATCTCGAGTCGACCGCGTATCCGGAGGTCGAGATGCGTTTCGGGAGGCTGCTCGAGCCGCCGGAGTTCTTCGAACCGGGGCGGGAGTACGGTCTGCGGCTCGAAGGGGAGCTGACCGTCAAGGGCGTCACGGCGCCCACGGTCTGGGACGTGACCTTCGAGTTCGACGAGGCGCTCCTTCGAGGCTCGGCGAGGACCGGGATCCTGATGTCCACCTACGGCGTGGGCCCCATCAGCATCGCCGGCCTCCTGAAGACGCGGGACGACGTGTCGCTTTGGGTCGACCTCGTCGCCTTCGACCTCGCGGCCGGAAGCGACGCGGACGTGCCTGCCGACAGACACCTCACGTCGATGAGCGTCGATGGCGTCGATGGACCGAGCTTCGCCGAGGAGATTCTCCCGACGCTCGGCGCCGCCTGCGCGAGCTGCCACCAGCCGGGGGAAGTGGGCGCCGGCGTCTGGTCTCTGGCTACCGCCGCGGACGCGGCGGAGTACGCCGACGCCCTGGCGCTGGTGACCCGGCTCGGCTACATGCCGCCCTGGAAGCCGGGCGGCGCGACGCCGAAGCTCCTTCACGAGCGCACGCTCACGGTCGAGCAACGGGCGAGCCTGCAGCAGTGGGCGGCCGCCGGCGGCCCGCTGGACGTGGCGCCGGACACCCCGGTGCCGTCGAGCCGGACGGACGCGGTCGAGGTGCGGGCCGACCTCGTTCTCGGGATGAGCGAGCCGTACGAGGGAACCGGCGAGCTCTCGGACGACTACCGCTGCTTCCTGCTGGACCCCGGTTTCGAGGAAGACACCTTCATCACCGGGTTCTCGCTTCAGCCCGGCGAGCGGCGGGTCGTCCATCACTCGCTCGTCTACCTGGCCGGCGCCGACGCGAGGGAAGACGCGGAGTCCGCCGCGGCCCGGGACGAGCGTTACGGCTGGGAGTGCTTTGGAGGGCCGGGCATCCCGGGAGTCGGCGGCGTGATCGCCAGTTGGGTGCCGGGCCAGAGCGCGACGACGCAGCCGGAGGGCGCCGGCTTCCTGGTGCCGGCGGGGAGCTTCTTCGTCTTCCAGTTGCACTACAACTACGCGGAGCAGGTACTGGCCGACCGGACCAGCCTCGTCCTTCAGACCGAGCCGGCGGACGGGGATCTCCTGGCCCTGCAGTCGGCGCCGCTGATCGCGCCGGTGGAGATCCCTTGCATCGACCCCGCCGTCGGCCCGCTCTGCGAACGCAGGCAGGCGATCCGCGCGCGGCGCGAGACGGAAGGATTGCGCGCCTCGCTCATGCCGAATCTGCTGCTCCGCCTTTGCGGCCGGACCGCCGCGGAGTTCGCGGAGCAGGAAGGGCCGACGGTAACCAGTTGGTGCGACGTTCCGATGCGCTACGACGGCAAGATCGTCGAGGTCGGCGGTCACATGCATACGATGGGCAGCAGCTTCTCGCTGACGCTGAACCCGGACACGAGCGACGAGCAGGTGCTGTTCGAGATTCCGCAGTGGGACTTCAACTGGCAGGGCCGCTACCAGTACGAGACCCCGGTTCGGGTCGCCGAAGGCGACGTGGTCCGCATCAGTTGCACCTGGAACAAGGGCGCCGGCGAGGACCGGAGGTACACGATCTGGGGTGAAGGGACTCGCGACGAGATGTGCCTGAGCGCCCTCACCGTGCTGCCGGACGATCCGGCTTCCGTGCCTTCGCGCCGAAGCGGCCTGGCGCTGGGCTTCAGGAGACTCCTCGACCGCCTCGACGGTCGGTGACGGCCGACCGGGTGGATTGGTGGCTGCTACCGAACGGCAGTCGGAGGAGAGGAGTCGCCGAGGCTCGCTCTGGCCTTACTGCGAGATCGGTCGCGTCGCCTTGCCGCCGTGGACGGTGGGTTCCGCGCACCATTGGCGGCGCAGCAGGTCGAGTGGGCCGAACAGGTCCTCCGGCAGCCCCAGCAGGTCAATGAGCACCGCCCGGTCGAGCGCCTTGCGGTTCTCGTCGCGGTAGACCTCGTTGGCGGGTAGAAGCTTGGCGTGCCGGAAGTCGTCCAGGATGCGGTCGGCGTGGACGATTCGCTTCTCGTCGAGTGCGCGCGGGTCGAGCGTTAGGAGTTCCGACAGTCGGCTGATCGTCATCCGGGCGCGGCCCTGCTGCTGGAGGCTTCCGAGCCACCAGAACCCCATCAGGCCCAACGTGGTGTTCGCCCACAGCAGCACCGCCGATTCCCAGGTGGCGTCGTTCAGACGGTAGCTGGGCCACGCCGTTCCGCCCAATGTCTTCCGAGGCGTGACGCAGGCGGCGAGGGACTGGGAGTTCAGTCGAAAATCGAGATTGAAGTGGAGCCTCGTAGCTGTCTTCTGCCAGGTCCGGACCGCTCGCCGCTCACACTTCGGCTTCGGCTCTCCGAACGAATCCGGCGCCACCTCCAGGCACCGCTCGCGACGGGCGTCGTGCGCCCAGAGAGTCGGGTAGGTCGGTACCTGCTCCTTTTCCCACTTGCACTTGCGGATCTCGAACGGTCCGCGCGGTTCGTCGCCGGCCTTTGGGGGCGCTCCGTTGATGTCGCGGTGGACGAGGCCGCGTTCACCAATGAGACCGAGAGTCGTAACCGGAACGCCGTGCAGGGGTTCCAACTGCGGCAGAACGAGTTGCCCATCGACCAGCGCGAGCATGGTCCGGGCCAGACCCAGTTCGACGACCGAGGCGGCACCCCCGTTGTCGAGCACGGTGCGCACGAAGTTGCCGCTGCTCTCGCTTGGCGTGAGCGCCACGGAGCCGGCAGCGCCGTTGGCGCGCTGAATCCCGCGAGCGACCGTGACCGCTTCCAGAAGCGTGGCGGGTCGTTGACGCAGGTTGACAAAAAGCGTTTCGACTTCTTTCTCGGGGTCGGGAATGTATTTCTTTCGTTCTGCCTTTTGCTTTTGTTNNGGGGGGGGGGGGGGGGGGGAGTAGGTTCCTGCTTCCTGGTAGCCAGCACGAGCACCTCCGCCATGCCGGTGTCCGAGGAGAAGGCGCGGTCGGTCGTTCCCGTAGTGGCGATCGAGACGACGGCCAGGTCGTCGTATTTCCGGGCCAGGAGCCGCCGGGCGGCGCTCCACGATTCGCCCTGAACGAAGGCGGCGGAGAGCACGAGCGCCAGGACTCCACCGGGCCGGACCTTCGTGTCCGCCAAGTCGAGAAAGTACGATCCCAGGCCGGCGTTGCCGTTTCCGGCGGGGCTCTCCACACCGAAGCGCTGCGCGTCGTGCTTGAGGTCTCGTCTCATCTTCTTCAGCCGGCGCGACATGGCGCGCTGCTCGTCTTCACTCGTGGCGAAGCCGGCAAACGACGGCACCGGGACGTCCGTTGCCTCATGGTTCGTCGGCCGGGTGAACGGGGGGTTCATGATCACTAGGTCGAAGCTCTCGTTCGGCGCTTTCACGGCCGTCGCGGCGTCGTGTGACCCGCCGCCGTGAAGTTCGACGACGCCGGTGTCGAATAGCGGCAAAGCCTGCTCCTTCGCCAGCAACTCAAGTGAGCCGATGGCGTGCAGGCCGCCGCCTTGCTGGGCCACACCGTAGGGCAGCGTATAGACGCGGGTCTGGGCGAACGGCACCTGAGGATGCGCGCTGGAGAGAATCGCCGCCGTCAGGTGGGTGGCGGCCGGCATGATGTCGGCGCCGGTCAACACGCGCTCCATCATCGCGTCGTGGAGCTTCCGGTCGTCGTTGCCGGAGCGCCGCAGCCGTGCAGCGATCCGGTGCTGCACGGCCGAGAGCAGGGCACCGGTCCCGCAAGCGAAGTCGGCGACCCGTAGCTTCCTGACCGCGGCCTCGTTCCCCCAGTCGACGTTTAGTCTCTGCACCGCGAGGTCTGCGAGGAGGTGAGCGCTGGTTGGGAGAGTGTAGAAGGTCGCGAGGAACTTCCGATCGCTGATCAGCCGCTGGAACAGGACGCCCGAGAGATCCTGGATGGTCGTGGCACCGAGGCCGGCGAGCCCGGAGGCAGCGTCGATCAGCACCTCGAGAAGGCTGGCGGCGTCGCGCGCCGGAATCGCTTTCAGCAGGTCGTGGGCGAGTTTGAAGATCGGCCAGTAGTTGATCTCGAGTATCCGCTTCCACGCCTTGAGGCCCTTCGCCTTCGAGGGTCCTCCAGCGGCGTTGCCGAGTCCGTTCAGATCCGGGATGTCCTGAACGCCGGCAATGGCGGTCTGGAACAGCAGGGCATCAAGGAGGATCGCGGTAGCCATCCGCGTGGTCTGCTCGCCATCCTCCTGATGCAGGACGGCCGCGATCGAATGCAGAACCTCGGGACTCCGGTCGAACGACGACTGCCGGAGCCTCTCGGCGCTGGTTCTCACCGCCTGCTCCAGCACCTCCAGGCCTTCGGCGATTTGCTGCTCGGACAGCGACACCTGTTCGACGCATCCCGCGAGGTCGTCGATCCCGCCGTCGAGCCAGTCGCTGGCAGGCCAGCGGCTGACGGGCCGGCCTTCCAGCGGCAGGCCGGAGAAGGCGCACCAGCGGTACCGGCCCGAGAGGATGCCGGGGGCCACGTCTCCTCCGCCTTCCCCCAGCTGGCCCGGGACACGCACTGCGAGCACCACCTCCAGGAAGTCCCCCGTGTCCACCAACACGCGGCCGACCCGGTTCCTGGCGTCGTCCTCCACGGTGCGGGCCGGGTCGTACTCGGTCTCCAGAACGATCGGCATGCCGGCCGGCGGGCGTACCGTGATGTCGGGCCGGGCGCCCGCGCTCTCTTGAAGGACTCCCGTTTCTTCGGCCGTCACGACCCAGGAAGCAGGGAGTTTCCCTCTCAGAACGTTGGCTAGGGCGTTGTTGAACGCCGTCTCGACGATGCGGGGCACGGGTTGGACGGGATACTACTGTTCTTGCGTTCGCCGGGACCAGACGAACCCGCTGCGAGTGGCGCGACCTGCTGGCGGAACCGGGCGCCAGCGATCAGGGCTCGCGTACCCTGGGCGCCGCGTCTCTGGCCGACTCAATGAAGCGTCGGTCGAACGTGAGCATGGCTTCGCAATGAGCGGCAGCGCCAAGATGTAGCGCATCCGCGAAATCCATGCCCTTTTCTGCTCGGTCGAGGGCCTCGACGAGCAGGTTCGGGCTCTCGACCGAGACGCTCGGCAGGCCCGAGAAGGCCCGCAGGGCCGTCGCTACGTCCTTGCGGGCAAGGCCGTAGACGCTGCGCAGGACCCACTCGCTCTCCAGGAGGACCGTCGTGCTCACGAAGGCGCTTCCCGTCTCTATCGCGGCTCTCGCTTTGGCGGACTGTCCCGGATCGTCACCGATCAGGTATTGGACGAGGACGTTGGAATCAACTCGGTGGCTCTTCTCGGACGAACGGCCTGTCGTTGCTTGGCATGGCGCCACCGTGACATGATGACGTCATATTTCCAGGAAAAGTGACGACCTTATGCACAGCCGACCCTATCCGAGACTGGCTCGACTTCCGCGCCAGAGCTTCTTTTTGCTCGGTGTCCGAGGGGTGGGCAAGAGCACCTGGGCGCACCTGTGCCTCTCCGAGGCCAAGCGGGTCGACCTGCTCGACGAGGCGCTATACCAGGACTACCTGGTCGACCCGTCCCTCTTCGCTGCGGAGCTGCGCTCGGTCTCGCCCGGAGGCTGGGTGGTCGTGGACGAGATTCAGCGCCTGCCGAACCTGCTGAACGAGGTCCATCGGTTCATCGAGGGACGTCGGCTCCGCTTCGCGCTTCTCGGTTCGAGTGCGCGCAAGCTGAAAGCGGCCGGAGTCAACCTTCTTGCGGGGCGGGCTCTCCGGCGCATGATGCATCCGCTGACGCCGGCGGAACTCGGCGGCGACTTCGACCTCGAAGCCGCGCTTCGGTCAGGGACGATTCCCCTCATCTGGGCGGCCGAGGACCGTCGGGCGGCACTTGAGAGCTACGTTCAGCTCTATCTGCGCGAGGAGATTCGCGCGGAGGCGCTGGTCAGAAATCTGGCCGGCTTCGCCCGCTTTCTGCCGGTCGCATCTCTCTGTCATGGAGCAACGGTGAGTATCTCGGGCATCGCTCGCGACTGCGGCGTTGCCCGAACGACGGTGCAGGGCTATCTGGAGATACTGGAGGACACCCTGCTCGCGTACCGGTTGCCGGCGTTCGAAGCGAAACTGCGGGTGCGCGAGCGCCGTCACCCCAAGCTCTACTGGGTCGACGCAGGGCTGGTTCGAGCGACGAAGCGGCTCTACGGCACCGTCGCGCCGGAGGAGCGCGGGGCACTCCTCGAGGGGTGGGTGTTTCACCTCCTTCGCGCGCACGGGGAGGGCACGGATCTGCATGAGGCGATCCACTACTGGAGTCCTCACTCGGCGGCTCGCACCGAGGTGGACTTTCTTCTTCGCCGCGATGGAGAGTTGCTCGCGATCGAAGTGAAGTCCCAAGCCAGATACCACACCGGTCTGCTCCGCGGCTTGCGGGCGGTGGCCGCACTGAGCGGGATGACCCGCAGGATCCTCGTCTACGGAGGCAGACGGTCGTTCATGACCGAGGACGGAATCGATGTCTGGACGTTCGACCGGCTGCACCGCGCTCTGGCCGAAGGAGCCCTCTGGCCGTGAGAGGCGAGCGTGCGGAGGCATCGCTGTGGCATCATCGGCGCCTGCTTCAGGACATGGAACGGATCGGAGGCGCTGATGGGCTGGTACGGTCTGACGGACGAGGTCATCGAACTCCGCGAACGGATGCGGGAGTTCATCGACGGCGAGGTGATTCCGGCCGAGCCGGAGCTGGATTCGGAGTCGGGCGAGGACCGCACGCGCGGCCGGCTGGCCGAACTCAAGGCGCTGGCCAAGCAGCGGGGCCTGTGGGCGCTGGGGCACCCCGCCGAGATCGGCGGCGGCGGGCTGCCGCTCATGCCGTTCGTCTACCTGAACGAGATCATCGGCCGCTCGCACTACGGGCAGATCGCCGTCGGCTCCGCGTCGATGCAGGACTCGATCATGCTCCACCTCTACGCCAGCGACGAGCAGAGGGAGCGCTGGCTCAAGCCGCTGGTAGCGGGCGACATCTACCCGTCGGTCGGCCTCACCGAGCCGGAGGTCGCGGGTTCCGATCCGACCCTGATGCAGACCCGGGCCGTGCTCGACGGCGACGACTGGGTGATCAACGGCCACAAGTGGTTCACCAGCGGCGCCAGCCGGGCCGCGTTCACGACCTGCTTCGCGCTGACCGAGCCGGAGGCCCAGGGGCACCGCAAGTTCTCCTCGATCATCGTGCCGACGGACACGCCGGGCTACGAGATCGTGCGGGCCGTGCCGACGATGGGCACCACGGCCGGCCAGCACTGCGAGGTGCGCTACAACGACGTCCGGGTACCCAAGGACAACCTCCTCGGCGGCCGCGGCGAGGGCTTCGTGATCGCCCAGAGGCGGTTGGGGCCGGGCCGGATCTTCCACTGCATGAGGTGGCTGGGCCAGGCCCAGCGGGCTTTCGAGTTGATGTGCGAGCGCGCCAAGTCGCGCTGGGCGCACGGCTCGTACCTGTCGGAGAAGGGCGAGATCCAGCGCTACGTCGCCGAGTCGGCTGCCGAGATCCAGGCCGCGCGGCTGATGACCCTGGACGCCGCCGAGGCGATGGACCGCGGCGAGCAGGCCCGGGTCGAGATCTCGCTGATCAAGTTCTGGGGCGCCCGGATGCTCCACAACGTGATCGACCGGGCGATCCAGGTGCACGGCGCCTTGGGTGTGACCGGTGACACTCCGCTCGAGAAGATGTACCGCGAGGCGCGCTACGCGCGGCTCTACGACGGCCCGGACGAGGTGCATCGGATGGTCGTGGCGCGGCGCATCCTGCGCGATCCGCTGGGCCGGGTGCCCTGGGGCACGTTGGGCGGTGGCGAGAGCTAGCATTGTCGGTCCTTCGGCCTTCTGGCCGGCTGCCGCCGCGGGCGTCTTCCCGGCGCGGCAGCGCAGCGACAGCGCGCGGAACGCCGCCAGGCGCCTGCGATCGCGGCCGATTCTCGCGGCGGTGAGTCTTGCTGCTCTTGGAGCAGGTTGCGTGAGTCCGCCGCCCATGGCGGCGCAGCTACGCGCCGGCGCCGCCGAGGTCGAGATCACGCCGCCGGCCGGCTCGCTGCTCTACGGCTACGGCGCGCGCGGAACGAACCGGTCGTCGGGAGTTCACGACCCGCTCTACGCGCGGGCGCTGGTGCTCGAGGCGGGCGGCGAGACGGTCGCGCTCGTGACCCTCGATCTCGGCTCGATCCGCAAGGAGAACACCTTGGCCGTGCGGCGGGCGGTCCTGAATGCCGCCGGCTTCGACCACGTATTGCTGAACCCGTCGCATACGCACTCCGCGCCGCTGTTCGAGGCGGACTTCCCGAGCGCCGAGCGGCCGTGGGTCGAGGAACTGGAGCGGAAGATCGCCGGCGTCATCCTGGAGGCCCACGCCGCGCTGCGCCCGGCTCGCGTCGCCGTGGGCTGGGGCCGTGCGAGCGAGGGGCACAACCGGCGTCGCGTGCTGCCCGACGGCAGCGTCGAGATGTTCTGGCGCAACCGCGAGCGCCTGCCGACCGCACCGCTCGATGAATCCGTCGGCGTGCTGGCGGTCGACGGCGCGGACGGCGAAGCGATCGCCACGGTGGTCAACTTCGCCGTTCACCCGGTCATCCTGGGGCCCGAGAACATGCTGGTCTCCGCCGACTATCCGGGGGCGATGGCGGCTCTCGTCGGCGCGCGCGAAGGCGGCGTGCCGATGTTGCTGCAGGGCGCCGCCGGCGACATCAACCCGTTCTGGGACAAGACGCCGCCCGCGGAGGGCGGCTTCGAGCAGGTCCGGATGGCGGGGGAGCGGCTGGGCCAGGAGGTGCTCCGCGTCCGCGCCGACCTGGCGGCGGCGGAGGCGTTCCACGATCCGGCGACCCTGTCCGTGAGGCGCCACCTGGTGACGCTCGATCCGCGCTGGGACCTGGACTCTCCGGTGGTCGAAGAGGGTTTCCGGCGTCATGGGCTGGAGGCGTCGCTTCGGAGGTACCGCGCACGCTTCCCGCGCGAACGGGAGGCCGAGGTGAACACGCTGGTCCTCGGCGAGCGCGGCGCAGGCCAGTTCGCCCTGGCCACCTTCCCGGGCGAGTTCTTCGTCGAGCACCAGCTCCGGCTGCGGGCCGAGTCTCAGGTGCCCCACGTCTTCTTCGCCGGCTACACGAACGGCGAACTCGCCTACTTCCCCACGATCGCCGCGGCGGCCCAGGGCGGCTACGGTGGCAGGGAAGCTACGATCGTCGAGGTCGGCGCCGGCGAGAAGCTGGTCGATCTGGCCGCGATCTCGATCCTCGAACAGGCCGGTTGGCTGCACGACGCGCCTCCTTGAGGCCGGCCGCTCCGTGTAGCATCCAACGGACGGCTGGGCCGCCGGGATCGATGGAGAAGAACATGACGCGCAACGTGGAGTTGACCGCCGTTCTGCTGCCCGCGCCGGAGGGCGGCTTTACGGCCGTGAACCCGGAAACGGGCGTGACGACCCAAGGCGAGAGCATCGAAGACGCCCTGGCGAACCTGCGCGAGGCGACCGAGCTCTACTTGGAGGAGTTCCCGCTGGAGTCGCGGGGCAGACCGATCCTGACCACGTTTCAAGTGGACGTGCATGCCGCGTAGCTTGCCGCGCGTTTGGGGCGGCAAACTGTGGCAGCACTCGAGAGACTGGGGTTCGAGGTCGTCCGACAGCGTGGAAGTCACGTCGTCATGCGCCGAGGTTCGGCTGGCTGCGTCGTGCCTAAGCATCGGGAATTGAAGATCGGCACGCTCGCCGGCTTGCTGCGGCAGGCCGAGGTCTCCCACGAGCAGTTTCGGGCTGTCTTCTCGAAGAAGCCGGCTGGAGTGCGCTGAACCCGACCTCACAGGCGATCCGGCGGCCGCGACTGCGAAGGGCCCGGATCCATGACGAGCATGATCGAAGTTGACGGTTACCGAGCCGTCGCCCGCTAACGACGCCGAACTTGGGATGCACCGCGGCGAGTTTGTCGGCCTGAATGGAGGCGCGGACTTCTATGCTGCGGACTTGGCGAATCTCCGCGAAGAGGCGGCGACCTCGCTTGCGGTCTTTCTGGAGATGTGCCGGGAGGACGGCGTTTGAACCGCGACAGCACGGCCGAGAGCGGAAGGAACCAAGTGCCTGGGCGTCCTGATCTCCGGGGATCCGAGCAGCGCTCACCTGTTGTCGGCTACAGTCCGTTGGGAGAGGAGGACCAATGAAGGGTCGGAGTAACAGCATGGCCGCGTTGGTGGCGATGGTGCTCATCGTCGTGGCAGCGTCGCCGACGCCGGTTGGTGCGCAGTGGTCCACCGTCGACTCGGTGAACGAGTACGGCGAGGTGACCGGCAAGGCGGCGGCGTCGCAGTGGACCGCGCCAGCCCGCCCACTCGCCGCTCCGTACGAGGACGTAATGGCCCGCGTGGTCGTCAACGACTTCGGCGTCCATCTGGAGTTCACCGTGCCGCCGAATCTGGTCGGCGGTCAGAAGAACGACGGCTACGACATCCACCACCTACGGGGTCGGTGGGACGGCGTTCCGGTGTCGAGCTTCATGGTCGATCAGCGTTGGGGCGACACGTCGCTCCACTTCTACGCTGACAAGAAGAAGGTGAAGCGGATTCTGCGCCATGAGACGCTGTCGGTTGCAATGGACTGGTACGGGGCCGGCCCTGCCGCCTGGAACTTCTCGCTCGCGGGCGCCAGCGAGGCACTGGCGGAAGCCGCGGGACCGAAGCGATGAAGCCAGCAGGCATGGCGTCGGTTGTGGCGGAGTTGGCGTAGCATCGTCTCAAAGCGGGTTCGTTGGCGACTCAATCGGGTCGCTGGAACGCGCACTCTCGGTGCCGCGGATCGATGATTCGGGAATTGGCGGTTCGGTGACCTTGAGCAGCCGTCGCCGGATCGCCGTGGGCGAGGCCGTGAGGTCAACCGTGGCGAAGCGAATGCGATGGTCCTGGATGCGGACCCTCTCGTCGACATCGGTGCCGACGCTCGGGTACAGGAGCAGCCCCTCGGCTCGGTCGTCCAGCGTGCGTCCAAGGCCGACCTGGGATCGGAGGTAGGCGTAGATCTGGAAGACGTGGTCTCTCTTCAGGGTCTCGTCCCTCCTGTAGCCCTTCTCCGTTATCGACGTGAACTTCGTGTCGATCACGATGCGGGCGCGGGGCGACGGGCGGTCGATAACGATGTCCGTCTTCATCGTCGGCAGGATGCGCTCGATTCCCGGCGTCGCCTCCTCGCACGGCCAGTTCAGGCGTCGGCCTGTTCGGACTCGCCAGCCCCGCGGGGCCAGGACGCCCCGGTAGAAGCCACCGACCGCCTTCTCGAAGACGCGGCGCGCCCACTCTTCCTCGCGGTTCGGGCGCGGCAGGGCGTGGACTCCCGCGCTCTCGGCTGGCAGGGCAAGATCGAGCGCGAGCTTCGCCGCGGCCAACATGTAGCGGTCGTGCGCGTCGTGGCGGCCGAACTGGCCTGAGCCAAGCTGCCGGGCGTCCGGCGGGACGGTGGACACGCCAAGTCGCCGCAGCCGGCCCGCGACCTCGCGACACCTGTGGGCGAGTCTTCGGTCCCGGACGCGGCAGGCGACGGAGCTCAGCGCCGCAAGGACGAAGCGGTTGCGCTGCGTGTCCATCGTGAGTTCGTCGAAGCGGCAGGCGACCAGGCTGCGGTCGAGCAGCTTGTGGCGCTCCGTCCTGAGCAGGTCCACCCGCCCTCTGACCCGGTGGAGGTCCAGCCGCCGTTCGCGGTAGCCCAGGCTGAGTTGTCGGCGGAGCCGTTGCTCGACGGCGTGCGCCAGGATCTCGCCCAGCAGATCGGGCAGGCGGTCCGGGTTCTCTTCGCGGGAAACGTCCGACGAGCCGGTTTCCCGGAAGAGGTCGGAGGCGTAGAGTAGGAGGAGCCAGAGATTGCGAACGGGTATCCGACCGACGTAGCCGGTTCCCGGCCCTCTCGTAGTCCTGGTCGAAGTCGAGGGGATGCCCGTCACCAGCCCTTCAAGAGGTCTTCGAGCCGCTCGCTCGCCGTCTTCGGCGAGTCGAACGAGTATTCGTCGAGTTGAGGCCCGATCTCCGTTCTGGCGACCCTCTCGAACCACTCCTTCGTGTCGCCGACCAGCGGTTCCGCAGGCGTGACGTAGCTGTGCCCGAGCCGGAACTGCGGGCCGAGACTCTCGTCGTCTTCGATGGTCTCGTTCAGCGCCTGGACGCGGCTCTGGATGTCTCGGGCGAGTTCCCGGTCCACGTTGCGGTGTTCGACGATCCACTCCAGCCACCTGGTTCCGAGTTGCGGCTCGAGTTCGGCGAAGGCGAAGCGCCGTCTGAGGGCGAGATCGACCAGGGCTAGAGCGACCGGTCGGCGAGATTCATCGTGCCGATCACGTAGAGGTTCGGAGGCAGGTGGACGGGCGAGTGCGAACCGTTCTCCGGGTCCGGGTAGGAGAGCTCCAGAGCTTCCTCGGGGCTGCGTTTGTCCGCTTCCAGCAGCGTCAGGAGTTCGCCGAAGATCTGCGCCGGATTGCCGCGGTTGATCTCTTCGACGACCAGGACGAAGTCGGACTCAGGATCGTCGCGCGCCGCTCTCACGACCTGCATGAACACGCCATCGACCAGGGCAAGCCGCCCCTCGCCGGACGGTCGGTAGCCGCGCACGAAGTCCTCGTAGGAGAGGTTCGGGTGGAACTGAACCGCCCGAACGCAGCTGGGATCCCTCCGCCCGACGAGCGCGTAGGCGAGCCGTCGAGCGAGCCAGGTCTTTCCCGTGCCGGGCGGACCCTGGAGGATCAGGTTCTTCTTGGACCGGAGGCGTTCGAGCAGCGACTCGACCTCCGGACGTTCGAGGAAGCAACCATCGTTGACGATGGCATCGACGCCGTAGAAGCCGCTCTCCGCTCGTGTCCGGGTTCGGCTGGAGTTCTTCCTTCGGGGTCGTCCGGTGGTGGCGGTGGTGGCTCCTCCTCGTTCCAGCGCCAGGCTTTGGCGCACATTTCCGGGAAGCTGTGGACGGAGCAGTTGTCCCCGGCGAAGAGGCGCTCCAGTTGACCGATTAACTCGACGTAGCCGGCCCCATCGATTTGCGTCGGGAGCGAAACACCGAGACCCCGCTTCAAGTAGGACCGGCTCCGCTTGTCTAGGCTGGGGAACTTCCACGGGTGGGCCCAGTAGAGACCTATCGAGAGCTTCCACTTGACGCTCCGAACTTGCTTGGCCGGATCGTAGGCGGCGATGAACCGGGCGCGAGCGCTCGGCCCATCGGGTGAAGCAACGAAATCCCGGGCCGCTGCGAACGCTTTCCAGAGGGCGTCGATCTCTCCTTCTCGACGGTCCTTCGCAAAGACGCAGAACCAACTGGTGTGGGGATGGAGCAGAGGAGCTTGAACGGCGTCGAAGTCAGGGGGCACTGGGGTTCCGACGCCGAGAATCCGCTTGAGCCCGGCAGCCATGGCTTTCCGGTTCTCAGCCTTCAGCGTGCGGTTGAACGTCCCCATCACGGTGAAGGGGTCGATGTCGCGCAGGGGACCGCGACTTCCGTCGCTGAAGCGGTCGCCTTCGAGATCATTTGACGACCGGGAGCTCCGAGGCGACTTGCCGTAGCTGCTCGAGCAGTGGCGCGCGATCGCCGCGGTAGTCGAGCAGTTTCTCGGCGACTTCCTGGTAGAACTCGGTCCAGGCGAATGGACCGGCCTGCGGTCTGGCTTCTGGCACGGCAATCCTGCGGGTCTGTCGAGTGAATCCGGGAATCCCGGAGCGGGCTCCTTGCGGAACCGGATTCTCCGGTGCATCGTAGCCGACCCGCGAGCGCCTTCTTCCTGCTGGGAGCGCGCGCGATGCACCGCCGTGAGCTTCCGGTTCTGGACAGGATCAACCGTTCGGCCCCGACTTCGGCTGTTGAAATCCGTCAAGGTCCGTAGACGGGGCGATCAGTGCGCCCGGAACGACCGACGGAGCTTCCGATCATGTCTCAGCCGCTACACTCTCCCCATGAACGAGGCGCGGCCTCATCCCGACTGGAGCGGGCCGGACTCGACCCGGCCGTGGCGGCTGCGGTGGTAGAGGAGATCCATCGCAGCGAGTCCCGTTTCGCGACGACGGACCAGGTCGCGAAGATCGAGGTTGCCCTTGCTCGCTTGCAGGGCGATGTTCGGGCGGTGGAGAGCGGCCTTCGCGAGGTCGAGGCTCGCCTGGGCGGACGGATCGACGTGCTGGCGGGCGAGATCGACTCACTGAGGACCAGCTTCGGTGGCCGATTGGAGGCGGTCGAGGCCAAGTTCGATGCGCGGTTCGAGGCGGTCGATGGCCGGTTCGATGCCGTCGACAGGAAGATCGACGGCGTGAGGGATGAACTGCTCGGGCGGATGGACGGGCAGTTCAGTGCGCTTCGGCGGGAGAACCGGCTGCTGTTGCTGTTCTTCTCCACGATGCTGGGTTTGTTGATGGCTCTCTTCCGGTTTGGCGTTCTCTGATGCCGCCGGCGGGCCGGCGGTCGCGGTAGTGTCAAGGGCGCTCGTCGGCTCGCGGCGGACCAGCAACTACACCATGGATGATCCCAGCGTGAAGAACCACTTTGCCTTCACCTCCCCTCTTCCCGATGACTGCCGCCGCCCGCGGCCGGCCACCCCGGTTCTCGTCGCCGTCGCGATGCTGGCCTGCGCCGGTGAGCCGGTGGCTCGCGAAACCGCGGTCTACAGCGCCGCCGCGTTCCACAACACGACGTCCTACGGCGGGGCCTCGTTCTCGGCCGACGAGAGCCGCCTCCTGATCTCGAGCGACATGACCGGCGTCTGGGCCGTCTACAGCATGCCGGTCGCGGGCGGTGAGCCGAGGCGCCTGACCGACAGCGCCGGCCCGGTGTTCGCGCAGAGCTACTTTCCGGACGACGACCGGTTTCTCTACCGGGGCGATCAGGGCGGAAACGAGCTGAACCACCTGTACGTCGGCTTGGACGGCGCCGGGGATGTCCCGGAAGGCGGCGTCGACCTGACGCCGGGAGACAACGTGCGCGCCTCGTTCGCCGGCTGGCGCGGGGACGGCGAGGCGTTCTTCGTCCAGACCAACGAGCGCACGCCTTTCGCGATGGACCTCTACCGCTACAACGTGCCGCCGCCGGGAACCTGGGACTTCGAGCGCGAGCTCGTGTTCGAGAACGACGGCGCCTTCAACCTCGGCGACGTCAGCGACGACGGCCGCTGGCTGGCCCTCGACAAGCTGACCAGCAACTACGACAGCGACGTCTACGCCTACGACCTGACGGCGGGCCGCCTGGTGCACGTCACCGAGCACGAGGGCGAGGTCGAGCACTCCTCCGGCGTCTTCACGCCGGACAGCGCGAAGCTCCACTACGGGACGTACGAGCACGGCGAGTTCAGCCAGAACTGGTCCTACGACCTCAGGAGCGGCGAGCGCGAACTTGTGCTCGCCGCCGACTGGGACGTCTTCGGGGTGTCCTTCTCCGAGACCGGCCGGTATCGGGTGTCCGCGATCAACGAGGACGCTTCGACCTCGGTCGAGGTTCTGGATAGCGAGACGGGCGCCCCGGTCGAGCTTCCCGATCTGCCCGCCGGCGATATCGGGCAGGTCAGCTTCTCGGCCAGCGACCGGCTGATGGCCTTCTACCTGAGCAGCGACCGGTCGCCCTCGGACCTCTACGTCTACGACCTGGAGCAGGGCGGCGAAGCGCTTCGCCTGACGCAGAGCCTGAACCCCGAGATCGACCCCAACGATCTCGTAACCACCGAGGTGATTCGGTACCCGAGCTTCGACGGACTCGAGATCCCGGCCATCCTGTGGCGGCCGCGCGGGGCGTCGGCCGACAACCCGGCGCCGGCGATGGTCTGGGTCCACGGCGGACCCGGCGGTCAGACCCGGCGCACCTATCGCGCCGACATCCAGCACCTGGTGAACCGGGGCTACGTCGTCCTTGGCGTGAACAACCGCGGTTCGTCCGGCTACGGCAAGACCTTCTTCCACATGGACGACAGGAAGCACGGCGAGGTCGATCTGCGGGACTGCGTGTGGGCCCGTACCTGGCTCGAGTCGCAGGACTGGGTGGACGGTTCGCGCGTCGGCATCATCGGCGGCAGCTACGGCGGCTACATGGTGGCGGCCGCGCTCGCATTCGAGCCGGAGGTCTTCGATGTCGGCGTCAACATCTTCGGGGTGACGAACTGGATCCGGACGCTCGAGAGCACGCCGCCTTGGTGGCAGGCGCAGAAGGTGGCTCTGCTCGGCGAGCTGGGCGATCCGGCGACCGAGCGCGAGCGCCTGGAACGCATCTCGCCGCTGTTCCATGCCTCGAACATCGTCAAGCCGCTGCTCGTCGTCCAGGGAGCGAACGACCCCCGGGTGCTCCAGGTGGAGAGCGACGAACTCGTCGAGGCGGTGCGGGCAAACGGCGTGCCGGTCGAGTACGTCCTGTTCCCGGACGAGGGTCACGGCTTCCGGAACCGGGTCAACCGGATCGAGGCGTCGGAGCGCTACGCGGCGTTCCTGGCCGAGTACCTGGGTTCGTAGGCGCCGAAAGCAGGCCCTGCACGGTCCGCCGGCGTGGCGTCGGTGCCGAACCTCAGAAGTCGAAGTTCAGGAACAGGCCGACGTGTTCGACCGATCCGGCTCCGTCCGGGTCGTTCGACACGTAGTTCGCGAGCACCCGCAGGTTGTCGCGGAGGGTCCAGTTGAGGGCCAGGGTGAGGCTCTGCTGGCTCCCGCCTGGAACGGAACCGCCGCTCAGGTCGATGTGGTCCCAGCGGGCGGCGAGTTCCCAGGCGCCCCTGCCTTCGGGCACGGGCGCCTTCGGCCTCAACCGGGTGAAGGTGCGGGAACTTCGGCTGTAGGGCTTCCTCTCTCCGGTGAGGAACCAGCCCGCTTCAACGTACTGGGCCGCGAAGCGAGCGCACCGGCCATCTGGAGAACCAACCTCCAGGAGGTCCACCTGGGCGGACAGCACCTCGCCCTGCAGCCAGAAGGAACTCCGGGCGAGCACGAACTCGGCGCCCAGCAGTCGCATGCCGTCGGCCGGCAGCCATCCGGTGTCGACCTGTCGCGGCGCGAGCCGCACGCCGGCGCGGCCGCGCAGACGGACGGCGTCCGCCGTGGGCTGGCGGTGCGAGAGGGCTACGCCGAGGTGGAGCAGGGGATCGCTTCCTTCGTCTCCATCGAGGGCGAGGCCGGTGAGGCGGCCGGTCAGGTTCCAGTCCGACCCGGGCCGCTTGTCGTAGCCGTCGCTGTCGCGGAAGGCGCCGACCGCCCAGGCGACGCGGTCGCCGACAAGTCGGTCGTGGACCATGAAGCCGAGGTTGCGGCCCGGCGCCAGGGCGGTGGCCGCGGCCGGACGCGCGATGAAGGAATAGTGGTTGGACGACTGGAGGATCGACAGGCTGAACGGCTCCTTGAAGTGGCCCGCGCGGAAGGCGGCCGCGCCGTCGTTGGGCGTCGCCTCGATGAAGACTTCCGTGGGCACGATGTCTCCGCTCGCGATGTCGTGCTCGATCTTGAACGTGAACCGGTCGAGGAACTCGCCGTTCAGCACGAGGCGGGCTCGCCGCCAGTCGACGCCGTCCTCGAACTCGAACCGTTCTTCCAGGGCCGGGTCGGGCGACGAAGTGCTGGCCTCGACGTGGATTCGCCCGCCGACGGAGATGTCAAGGGCTCCCTCCTGGGCCTGGGTTGTCGTGGCCGCGCTGACCAGAAGCGGCGCCGCAAGAGCCAGGGAACGGAACATTCGCACTCCTCGCAGGGTCGCTATGGGTCTCGGTGGTCTCCGACAGCAGCCAGCCCGGCGGCCGCTCACGCCGCTACGTTCATAAGAAGGCGTGAAGAGACCGTGAAGATGAGCTTTATCGCCCGTTCACAGAAGTCTGGCTAGCCTTGGCGCACGTCAAACGTGCTGGAGGTGCCGAACGTTCCATGAGCGCCCTGAAGGTCGTAGTCATCGAGGACGAACCCGACATCCTCGAGCTGATCGAGTACAACCTCCGGCGGGAGGGCTTTGAGGTCGCGACCGCGACCACTGGCCGTAGCGGTCTTTCCGTGATCGGGCGGGAAAAGCCGGACATCGTGCTGCTCGACCTGTTGCTGCCCGGCCTGGACGGTCTGGACGTCTGCCGCCGCCTTCGCGCCGTGGAATCGACGCGCGATCTGCCCGTGATCATGGTCACGGCTCGCGGCGAGGAGAGCGATGTCGTCCTGGGCCTCGGACTCGGCGCGGACGACTACATCCACAAGCCGTTCAGTCCGCGGGAGCTGGTCGCGCGGGTGCGGGCAGTGCTCCGGCGAGGCCACGTGAGGGAGCGCGATCCCGAGCGCAAGATCGTTCGGGGTCCGCTCGCGATCAACCCGGTCAAGCACCGGATCAAGGTCGACGGCCGGCGTCTGGAGTTCACGCCCACCGAGTTCCGCCTGCTCCACTTCCTGGCTTCGCATCCGGGCCGCGTGTTCACGCGTGGCCAACTGCTCGACCGGGCGGTCGGGGACCGCGCCGTGGTCATCGACCGGAACATCGACGTCCATGTCCGTGCGGTGCGCAAGAAACTCGGACCGCACCGCGGGATGATCCAGACCGTGCGAGGCATCGGCTACTGTTTCCGCGACGAAGAAGGCTAGCCCGCGAATTGCACCGATGTCCTACTGCGGCCGCGGA
>JAAXHG010000165.1 GCA_012270995.1 Vicinamibacteraceae bacterium
CCGGTCAACGCGAAAACCCAAGCCCCACAAGGCCCTTCGATCCTGCCGCAACCTAGAACGGCTCAGAACTTCGGGCTAGCGGCGGTTCATCCCCGCGTGTGCGGGGAACGGTCCGCCCACGCCGGCGGCGCGCCTAGCTCACTCGGTTCATCCCCGCGTGTGCGGGGAACGGGTGCTAATGCAAGGGGATGCCAGGGACATGGCGGTTCATCCCCGCGTGTGCGGGGAACGGATGGGCGCTGGATCCAGATGCTCGCGCGGGCCTCCATGATGGCCGGCTACGGCAGCGTAGAGGATCCTTCTGGAACCTCGTGTTCCCCCAACCAGATCGGCCACGACGTCATCGTGGTCACGAAGCAGCCGGTAGCTGTGCTGCCAGTGCCGGAAGCCCCTGGGCGGGCTTCCACGCAGCATCCCGCGGAAGTTCGCGCTGAACTTGCCCAGATCGTGCAGGGCAACCAGAAGGACGAGCGCGTCGTCGAGCGACGGGTCCTCCGTGAGCGGAGCACTGGAAGTCAGGCACTTCGCGACCGCGCCGACGTCCAGCATGTGCCACAACGCGGGGTGCAGGGCATCGTCGATGGTCTTCCCGGGCCCGGAACCGATCTCTTCAGGCCTCAGCAACGTACCTCACCTCGCGAAACCTGCTCGGCCGTTCCTGCAGTTGGGTCGCTGGGCCGTGGGTAGCATCCGGCGCCGCATGGTAGCCGACCCGATGGACCCCTTCGTCGCCATCGACTTCGAGATCGCGAACCCCCGGCACGACAGCGCTTGCGCGGTCGGGCTCGCGGCCTGCAGCGGCGGTCAGGTGGTGCAGTCGCGCAGCTATCTCATCCGGCCTCCAGGCAGGCGTTTCACATTCACCGGGATCCACGGTCTGCGCTGGGAAGACGTGCGCGAGGCGCCCACGTTCGCCGATCTCTGGCCGGCCTTGCGGGGCTGGCTCGTTCCGGCGCGGTTCGTTGCCGCCCACAACGCGAAGTTCGATCGCGGGGTCTTGAACGCCTGCTGCGCTCTGTACCGGCTGCGGCCGCCGCGTCGGCGCTTTGTCTGCACGGTGGAGTTGGCCAGGGCTCAATGGGATGTCTCGTCGGCCGGACTGGCGCACGTCTGCCGGCGTCTGGACATCCCTCTCCGCCACCATGACGCCGGCTCGGACGCCCTCGCTTGCGCCCGGATCGTGCTCGAGGCGCGGGCGGCCGGTTGGCGCCTCCGGTAGACGCCGTCCCGGGGCCCGCCACGACCGCCGTCACATCCCCCAGGACGGCCCCGTCGAGCTCCCGACCGTTTCTTTCGCAGGTGCCTCCGGCAGCCGAGTATGGCCATGCGGGCGACGACTCGAGCAACCCGAGCCCGAATCCGTCCATGTCCATGAGGGGCGGCGACTGGCCGTGCCCGCCGCGGGCCGGCGCCGGGGCCTGTAGTACGATCCTCTCGACGTCGCGGCTGCCCGACGCGGGATGGGGAGCCGACGACGACGAGATCGGAGAGTACAGCGTGGACCAGCGGACAGGCGGCGGCCCGGCGCAAGGCGCTGGCCGACGCGGGGATGGAGCGCCCGGTCGCGGAGACGCTTGTCGACCTGCAGGATGAACAGGCGGCGCCGATGATGACGAGAGCGGAAGCGGACGCCCGGTTCGCGGCGATGCTGGAGCGTCAGGGCATGGCGAAAGCCGAGGCGGACGCCCGGTTCGCGGCGATGCTGGAGCGTGACGATGCGAAGCGCGCGCAGCATCGGGCGGAGATCAACGCCCGCTTCGCCGAGTTCAAGGGCCACATGGACGCCCGGTTCGGCGCGGTCGAGGCACAGATCGCGGGGCTAGCCGGTCAGGTGGGCATGCTGAAGTGGACCTTCGGCAGCTTCATGGCCTTGATCACGCTTCTTCTCGGCCTTCATGCGTACACGATGGCCTCCGCCGCTTCCTGAGCGGAAGACCGTCGCCAGCTCGGAAGCGCTCGCCTCTGCGCGGTAAGGTACGCGCCCTCACCGCCCACCCGACCGCACGGAGTCCCGCGAATGCGATTCAGCTACTGGCCCGCCCCGACGATGCCCTGGACCGACCTGCTGGAGATGTCCCGGCACGTCGAGGCAACCGGCTGGGACGGCATCTGGTACGCCGACCACTTCATGCCGAACGACGAGGACACGTCGGCGCCGTGGGCGGAGAGCTGGACGACGATCGCTGCTCTGGCGGCGGCGGTGCCGCGCGTGCGTCTCGGTCCGCTGGTCACGGGCAACACCTACCGGCATCCTGCGGTGCTGGCGAAGATGGCGGCGACGATCGACCACATCTCGGGCGGCCGGGTGGTGCTGGGCCTCGGCGCCGGCTGGCAGGAGAACGAGCACCTGGCCTACGGCATCCCGTTCTACACGATGGGCGAGCGGCTTCGCCGTCTGGACGAGGCGTGCCGGGTGATCAAGGCGCTCTATGGCCAACGGGGCGCGAACTTCGTTGGCGATGCCTACCAGTTGGTCGATGCGCCGCTCGAGCCGAAGCCGGTCCAGGATCCGCTGCCGCTGATGATCGGCGGCGGCGGGGAGAAGGTGACTTTGCGGATCACCGCCCAGCACGCCGACGAGTGGAACGTCTGGGGCACGGTGGAGATTCTGAAGCACAAGATGGCGGTGCTCGACGCCCACTGCGAGAACGTGGGCCGGGACCCGGCGGAGATCGAGCGCTCGGCCGTTGCGCTCCTGTACCTGAGCGACGACGAGGCGTTCCTGGCCAAGGTGCGGGCACGCGGCACGGGAATGCCGGCAAACATCGGCGGCGTGTCGGAGATCGCCGACGCGGTCGGCGCCTACCGCGACGCCGGGGTGGACGAGTTCATCGTGCCGGCGTTCAACCTGGGCGGCAAGGACCGCCAGAAGGAGGTCCTCGACCGGTTCATCGAGGAGGTCGCGCCGGGGTTCCGGTAGTCGGGCTGGCCTGGCAGCTACGGGTAGTAACCCGCCATCGTCCGCACGTCGGCGCCGCGGCGGTCCACCTCGACCCGGACCACCCGGAACTCGCTGTCCGCCTTCGTGCTCGTCGACTGGTAGGTGAGCAGGTAGCGGTTCCTGAGTTCCCGTTCGATCTGGGCGTAGATCGCGTCGAGTTCGCTGACCTGATCGATGAAGAACGCCTGGCCGCCGGTCTCTCCCGCGATGCGCTCGAGGACCCGGCGGGTGGTTCTGTCCGTCGCCGCCTTCTTGAGTCCGATGGCGTAGATCGTCACGCCGGACCGGTGCGCGGTTTCCAGCGCGCTCTCGAACGTGAACGAGCTGTTCTCGTCCCTGCCGTCGGACAGGAGGAGCAGCGCCTTCTGGCCGCTGATGCCGTCGAAGTAGCTCAGGGCGTACACGAGACTGTCGTAGAGCGAGGTCGTGCCGGTCGCCTTGAGGCCGGACAGCGCCCGCGCGAGCTGGCCCGTGTTCTTCGTGAACCGGCTCTCGACCTGGGTTCGGTTGGCGAAGGTCAGGATCGCCATCCGGTCCTTCGGCCGGAGAGCCGTGTCCACGAACCGGCGCGCGGCGGCCCGGACCTGAGCGATCGAATCCTGCATCGAAGCGGACGTGTCGATCAGGAGGCCGGCGTGGAAGGGCGTGTCGTCGACCCACTCGAAGCGGCGGACCGTCTGCGGCACGCCGTCTTCGGTGACCACGAAGCGATCCCGTTCCAGTCCGGGCACCGGTCGTCCCCGTTCGTCAACGACGCTGGCGAAGAGCTCGATGTACTGCACGTCAACCCGCTCGACCGGGTTGGGGCTGTTGATGAAGACGACGTCCTCCGTGCTGCTGCCGTCGGCGAGGAAAGCGGCCGCTCGCAGGTAGGTCAGGTTCGGCCCGTCGAGCACGACCGGCTGGACCCAGGGCGGCTGGTACAGCGTCGCGATCCGCTCCTCTCCCAGGTACAACTCAAGCCGCTCGATCTGTTCGCCGTCCGGCACCGCGATCTCGACGACGGCGCGGGTGCTCTGCAGATACTGCTCGCCGGACCGCGGTTCGATGAACCGGGCGCGGAAGCGCTGGCCGCCGCGGTTGACGGACATCTCGTCCGAGGCGACCACCTCGCCGTCCTTGAGGCCCTCGACACGGATCCGGTGCTCGGTCGGATGGGAACCCAGGTTCAGTTCCACGCCGTAGGGCGGCCGGCGCTTGCGCAGGATCTCGCGACCGTCGAGCGAGAAGGCGACGGCGTCGAAGTCGCCGATCGCGTGCGTGGAGAAGCGGACCATGCCGACCCGCAGGCGCTCGTCTCGCGGCGGCACCAGCCGCAGCAGGCGTTCGCCGCGGGCCGCGGCCTCGTTCGCCTCGGCAAGGGCCGGGAACGTCTCCAGGATCGTCTTGCGCAGCGATTGCGCCTGCTCGAGGTTCGGCACGTCGACCGTCTCGTTGACGACAGCGAACTGCTGACCGAAGACATCCTCGATCTTGAGCCGGATCTGGACCTCGCCCGGTCGCAGGTAGCGGGTGAAGACGAGCGGGATCCGCTCGTCCTCCCGTTCGCCGCCGCCGGCGGGAAGCTCGAAGCGGTAGCGGAAGGTCTCGAACAGGTGGTCGTCCCGGATCACCTCGCCGGTCAGGTGAAAGCTGTGGTAGTCGCGTTCCTGGAAGGTCCTGCGGCCGGCGCTCGCGTTCGGAACCAGGACGAGTCCGTGGGTCACCGTCCGGGTCTGGTTGCGGCCCGGGAAGTCCCACTCGAGGTCGATGTCGAAGCGAGGGGCGCCGGCCGGAACGTCGGTGTTGAAGGCGGCGAAGGTCGCCAGCCACTCCGCGGGCGGTTCAGGGGGTGTCGAGAGGTCTTCGATGACTCCGGCGCCGGCGAGGTCGCGCTGGACTGCCTGGGCCGCCCAGCCGAACCACTCGTCAGCGCAGAGCAACCTGATGTCCGTCGTGGGCAGGCCGCGACGGGCCGTCGGACGGCGTACCGGGCTCTCGTGCCAGAACTGGTACGGCCGGTTCCTGCTCGTTCGCACGAAGATGACGACGAAGTGGCGCGGCGAGCGGTCGCTGCCGCCATAGAACCAGATCTCCAGCTCGCTGGCACGCGAGAGGCAGTATGACGCGCTGCGGCCGTCAGGCAGGACGAACCGTCCCGGCGGACCGTTCAGCAGGTAGAAGAGGGCCCGGGCATCCTCGAGCGTGCCCCACTGGCTGAGTGCCGCGTCCACGCGATCCTCCCAGAGCACGCGAAGTTCGTTCAGCGGCGTCCTCGGATCCGGGTCGCGCGCCTTCCAGAAGGCCTGGATGAACGCTTCCCGCCGGTAGTCCTCGGGGAGGCCGATGAAGAACGCCCGCTCCTCCTCGCTGATCAGTGGCCCGATCCGCTCCAGCCAGCGGACGAAGCGGACGTCGAGAGGCTGGGGCGGGGCGGTCTCCTCGGCCTCCTTGGTCTCGTCTGCGAACGACGCGTTGCCGGCGAAGACGAGCAGGCACGCGGCAAGGGCGGCGATCCTGAGGCGGGCGGTCATCGGCGTTCCGGTCATGTGCGTCAACGGATCTACCGTTACTGCTTCCATCGGCTGGACGCCGGTTGCCCGAAGGTCAGTGCCCGGAGCTCCCCCGCTTGCGGATCCGCCGCATGGCGGCGACGCCGACGGCAAGCGCCAGCACGGAGGCGGTGAGGGGAAGATCCTGCCTGAACCAGGCGCCGGCGCCCAGTTCGCGGACGATCGCCTGGTCGACCCAGCGCAGAAACAGGAAGATCGCGGCGATCAGCAGAAACGAGTTGTACTCGCGCAATAGAACCGTGCGCCAACTGAAGCGCGTCTCCGGCGGCCGCCACAGGTGCGGACGGGGCCAGAACGTCGGCGTGCGCTCGGCCCAGCGGCGGTGGGCTACGCCGAACCGCTGGACGAGAAATCGCTCCTCGGCGGCGATGACGCGTTCGTAGAGCAGCCAGTACACCAGGGCGGAGGTGAGCACGAACCACCACGATCTGACCGCGAGCGCGAACCCGACCAGCACGAACAGGTTGCCCAGGTAGACGGGATGCCGGCTGAGCGAGTACATGCCGGAGGTGTTCAGGCGGCTGGCGCTCGGCGCCCGGAGGCTCCGGGTGGAGGCCCCGGGAGGCGCCGATCCGACCGCGGCCGCCCGCACGGCCATTCCGGCGAGGGAGACCGCAAGGCAGAACGCGAGCCAACCGAGGCCGGGGTCCTGGGGGAGAGCCGCGGATCGGCGTTCGAGTACCGCAAGCAGGGACGCCGGCAGGAGGAAGACGACGAACAGGCCCCGGTGGCGGAACAGGAACAGCCCCTGGTCCGCCAGCCGGCGGCCGAGGGGGCCGAACCGACGGCCCGGTTCGGGCCGCGGCGGAGCGACGGCCGGCGCCTCGGCGCCGCTGCCCGGAACCAACCGAGGCGCCGCGGCGTCCGTGGCCAGCTCGGGCGCCAGACCCAGGCCGTCGGTGTCGTTCATGGTTGCGCTTTCGAGGAGGGCGCCACGCGGGCGGCGGCTTCTGGGGTTGTCAGCAGGACGTGGCCCTGAAGTGGATCGTGGTCCCGGCTCACCTCGACCAGCGCGGTCGGCGGATCCAGGGCGTCCAGGTTGTCCCGTTCGATGAGTAGCCAGACGTTCTTGTCGGTGCGGGCCACGAACCGTCGCAGAGCTTCTTCGTCTCCCTGGTCATGGACCTGGGTGCCGCCGTGCAGGTCAACGGCGAAACGCTGGGTGTAGAAGAGGAACGCGGCATCGGGAACGGGGTAGATCGCGTACGGCTCGTCGGGTTCCGCCCATTGGACGAGATCGCGGGAGAGGGCGCGCGCCGATTTGAAGGCGTCGCCTAGCGGCAGCAACCGCACTGCGGTGACCGACATGGCGAGTCCGAGGCCGGTTGCGAGGCAGGGTATCAGCAGATCGGGGCGGCGACGCGCCGCGAACCAGAGTCCGGCCGCGCCGGCGATCAAGGGCAGGGCGGCCACCGCCTGCAGCTCCGTGATCGTCCTCGCGGAGATCGTGCCCTCGGGGAGGTCGCCGGCCGCTGCCGGCACCGCCGCGACGAGAACCGCGAACAGCAGGAGCAGTGCCGCCGCCGACGTAAGGAACGCCGCCCGGTAGCTTGGCCAGCGGTCGCGGATGAGGAGCACGCCGTGGGCGGTCAGCATCGCCAGGGGCGCCGACAGGGCCAGCAGGTACACGGTGCGCTTGCCGCCCGAGAGGCTGAAGAACACGAAGATGCCGGCGACCCAGATCAGCAGGAAACGGACCGCCTGTGCCTGGCGGCTACGGGGCTCTTCGCGGGAGTGGCGAAAGGCGGCGTAGATCGCGACCGGGGCCAGCAGCGTCCAGGGTGCGAACGTGCCGGGAAGGGTCTGGAAGTAGTAGTGCCAGGGTTTCGGATGGTACGTGCCGCCGGCGTAGCGGGACAGGGTCTGGTCGAGTACGAGGGCGTCGAAGTAGGACCGCCCAGCCAGCCACACCGCGGGGCCGAACCAGGCCAGGACGATGACCGCCCAGAGCAGCAGCCCGCGGCCGAGCCGCAGCTCGGCGATGCCGGCCCGGTCGCGCTCGAAGGCGAGGAACAGGATGACGGCGAGCAGGGGCACCACCAGCCCCACCGGACCCTTCGCCAGGGTGGCGAGTCCGGTGCACGCGAAGAAGGGGATGTAAGCCCTGCCGCCGCTTCGGACGGCTCCGCCGGCAGGGCCGAACCGTGCGCGCGCCCAGGACAGGATCGCCAGCAGCTCGAGGAGCGTGAGCGTCATGTCGATCTGGCCGACCCGGCCGTTCCACATGACCAGGGCCGAGGTGAGGAAGATCGGCGCTGCGAGCCAGGCGGTCGCCCGGTCGAAGAGCCGCGCGGCGAGCGCGAAGACGACCAGCACGGCGCCGACTCCGGCGAAGAGAGACGGAAGGCGCGCCGCGACCTCGTCGACGCCACCCCTGAGGACGCCGAAGAGCGCGATGTTCCAGAAGTGGAGCGGCGGCTTGTGGGTGTAGGTCTCGCCGTTCAGGCGCGGCACCAGGAAGTGCTTCAGTTCGAGCGGCGGCTCGAGCATCTCCCGCGCGACTTCCGCGTAGCGCGGTTCGTCGGGGTTCCAGAGGTCACGGCTGTGGATTCCGGGCAGCAGCACCGCGATCGCGGCAGCGGCGAGGATCAGGTAGGCAAGCCGGTTTCCTCGCACGGGAGGATCCTGACACAGGGAATCCGGTTGCCGGGAGGCGCCTTCCGCGGGCCGACGATAAGGTAGCTGATTCCCGTTCCACGGAGCGCCGGTCTCGAGACAGGCGGAGGTGTCAGACGATGAGTCAGTTGCCGAAGTCCGTGACCATCACGGACGACACGATGAGGGAGGGTCTTCAGATCGAGAGCGCGGACATTCCGGTCGAGGACAAGCTGCGGCTGCTCGACGCGCTGGGCGAGACCGGTGCCAAAGTGATCTCGATCGGCTCCTACGCCCACCCCAAGTGGACCCCCCAGATGGCCTGCATCGACGAGATCGCCGAGCGCTTCGTGCCGAAGCCGGGCGTTCGCTACACGGCGGCGATCTTCAACAGGTACGGGTTCGAGCGGGCGGACCGCTGGTATCCGAAGCTCGACGTCAGGCAGCGCCGGATCGGCACCCACGTCGAGTTGTGCGACACCTTCGCCCGCCGCAACTACAACGTCACCCAGGCGCAGCAGATCGAGCGCATTCCGGCGATGATAGAGCAGGCGCGTGCACGCGGCGTCGAAACCGGTGCCGTGGCGATCGGCAACCCGTTCGGATCGAACTTCGAGGGCGCGTTCTCGCTTGAGCAGCGGCTGGACCTGCTGGCGCTGATGATCGCCCGCTGGCATGAGGCGGGCTTCCGGGTCACGCGCTGCTCGATCATCGAGGCGATGGGCTGGAACATGCCGCACACCGTACGCGAGACGCTGGTCGCCATCCGAGAGCGCTGGCCCGAGATCACGGACTTCCACTGCCACCTGCACAACACGCGTGGGGCCTCGATGGTCAGCTACTACGAGGCGCTCAAGCTGGGTGTGCGTGAGTTCGACACCTCGATCGGCGGCATGGGGGGCTGTCCCTACTGCGGCAACGGCCGCGCCGCGGGTCATGTGCCGACGGAGGACTTCGTCGATTTCTGCCACGAGTTGGGGATCGAGACCGGCTACAAGCTCGACAAGCTGATCGAGGCGGCACAGATCGCGGAGGAGGTGGTCGGCCATCCGCTCTGGGGCCACGTCTCCAAGGCGGGGCCGAGGCCGCGCGGCGACGGCGATCTCTACCCGCGGCAGATGCCGTTCGTCGAGACGCTCGACGAGGCCTCGCACTTCCGCAACGGCCCGCCGGTCTACGCCGGCCAGCGGTCTCCGTGGCGGCCCGACTCGGCGCTGTACCAGGCGTGACCGCCGCGGCAAAGAACCCGGGGGCGGGCATCCGCTACGAGGCGGATGAGGGGACATGTGGACAGGCGGGACTTTGAGGGATCGGGAGCATTGTAGGATGCACGGCTGCGGTCGGGCGCTTGGGAGTCTGACTGCGGAACGGACGAGCGAATTGACTGATAGTCCGCATCTGACGTTCGTGGAGGAGATCCTGCTCCTCCTGCTGGACGATGACACCGGCGTGATGAAGCGGGTCGCCCCGAACGTGATGGAACTGCTGATCGCCGGTGCGATCCTGATGGACCTCGCGTTGCGCGGACGCTTGGATTGCGACCTGCAGCGACTCGTCGTCGTCGATTCGACGCCGGTCGGCGAGGAGATACTAGACGGCCCGCTGGCGGAGATCGCGGGGGCCGCCGACGAGGCCGACGCCCGCACGTGGGTGGTGCGTCTCTCGGCCCGCAGCAAGCAGGTCCAGGAAGCGGCCCTTGCGCGCCTCGTCGAGCGGGGAATCCTCCGGGTCGAGGACCGGAACTTCTTGTGGGTGTTCGGCAGCCGCCGCTATCCGATGGTCGACGACCGGGAAGAGCGAGAGGTGAAGCTGCGGATCCTCGACGTGCTCCTGAGCGACCGGATTCCCGCGCCCAGAGATGTCGCCCTCATTTGCCTGGCCGATGCGTCGAACGCCTTCCAGGTCATCCTGAGCGCGCAGGAACTGCGTCACGCCGCGGCCCGGATCGAGTTGGTTCGTGGCTTCGATCTGATCGGTCAGGCGATGGGCCGGGCGATCCAGAAGTCGGTTCAGGACATTGCCGCCGCGACCGCGACGGCGCATCATCCGTTCTACTGAGTGCAAACAAGACGCAGAGAGGTGTGTACGTGATCGAGAGCATCAAGATCGGGAAGTCGGCGATCGGGAGCGAGACGGTTGGCGACGTGACCGTGTGGGTGCCGGAAGGGCGGGTCGACGCCTCGAGTGCGCCGGACTTGGAGCAGGCGATGACGTCCGAGATCGAGGAGGGCGGGGATGCCGTCGTCCTCGACCTGAGCCGCACTCGCTACATGAGCAGCGCCGGCCTCCGTGTCGTACTGGTCGTGGCCCGCCAACTGCAGGCGCGCAAGGGGAAGTTCGCCGTCTGCGGCCTGAACGACGAAGTGAAGGAACTGTTCGAGGTTTCGGGCTTCAGCCTGATCGTGGGCATCGAGGCGGACCGCGACGCCGCGGTCGCCGCGGTCCAGCTGTCCGGCTGACCTTCGCGCGGCAGAAGGTCCGGAAGCCGGCGCTTTCGCGCCGGATGCCGGCGGGACGCCGGCGTACCCAGTCTTTGCCGCGCGAACCCCTACAGCGTCCAGCCGTCCCGGTAGATCGGCTGGATGTACTCCCGCGGCACGTCGACGCCGTTCGTCACCTTCAGCTTCTTCCGGTTCCAGACGATTTCCTGCTGAGAGCGAACCGCCAGGTTGCCCAGCAGAGCGGTTTCGGTCATCGGACCCGCGTGATCGGGGAAGTTGGAACCGTCCGGGTTCGTGGTGCCCGACTTGATCGCGGCGAGCCACTGCTTGTAGTGGCCCTCGGTCCGCTCGTACTTCTCGGGCAGCGGGTTCTTCTCGATCTTCTCGTGCAGCTTCGCGGGGTGGAGCTGGGGCTTGCCGGCGTACATGTTGTCGACGATGACGCCCTTCGTGCCCACGAACAACTGGCCGCTGTTGCCGGGCGGCCACTTGCCCTCGTAGAACTTCGGTTTCGCCGGTCTCAGGTTGCCGTCGCGCCAGACGACGGTCATCTTCGGGCGGTTGCCGCGCGCCGGGTACTCGAACGTGATCCGGGTCGAGGCGGGAGCCGCTTCCTTGAACAACTGCGTCGACTCGGCGTAGATCGACGACGGGTCTCTCAGATCGAAGATCCAGAAGGCGGCGTCCATCGCGTGGCAGGCGATGTCGCCGATCGCGCCGGTGCCGAAGTCCCACCATCCACGCCAGGCGAAGGGATGGTAGTAGTCGGAGTGATAGGGCCTTTCGGCCGCGGGTCCGAGCCAGAGATCCCACTTCACGTGTTCCGGCACGTCGTGCACTTCCGTGGGCCGCTGCATCGCCTGCGGCCAGATCGGCCGGTTCGTCCAGTACTCGACCCGGTTCACTTCGCCGATCACGCCGGCCTCGATCCACTCGCGGATCAACCGGGTGCCGTCGCCCGCGTGGCCCTGGTTGCCCATCTGGGTGGCGGTTCCCGCCTTGCGGGCCAGCTTGCCCAGCTTGCGGGCCTCCCAGATCGTTCGCGTCAGTGGCTTCTGGGTGAAGACGTGAAGGCCGCGCCTGAGCGCCGCCGCGGTGATCACGGCGTGGGTGTGATCCGCGGTCGACACCAGAACGGCGTCGAGCTCGTCGCCGTGCCGGTCGAACATCTCGCGGTAGTCGTGGTAGCGCGGCGCATCGGGATGCGCGTTCATCGCCTGCTCGGCGCGCTTCCAGTCGATGTCGCAGAGGGCGACGATGTTCTCGCTCGCAACGCCTTCGATGTCGCTGCGGCCCTTGCCGCCGGCGCCGACGGCGGCGATGTTCAGCTTGTCGCTGGGTGCTTCCTGGCCGCGGCCGAGGACGTGCCGGGGAACGATCATCAGGGCCGCGCCTGCGGCGGTGGCGCCCAGAATGCGGCGGCGGGTCATCTCTTGCTCGGGCATAGCGGCTTACCTTTCCGTCAGGTTTCTTGTGCGCTAGGTTAGCGCATCCGATGAACCTCGTTCGCATCGCTGGACTGGGCATCGCCTGGTCGATCGGGCTCACGTCCGTGCCCATCGGGGCGGAGACCCGGGAGCACGGCCGGTCCCTGCCGGGGGAGTGGCAGCACCACGGCGGCGACCACACGTCCAGCCGCTACTCGCCGCTGACCCAGATCGACGGGTCGAACTTCGACCGGCTCGAGATCGCCTGGCGCTGGCGCACGGCGGACCACGAGGTGCCGCTGGACGTGCTGCCGGGCTACGACACCGGGTTCTACCGCTCCGTGCCGCTGATGATCGGCGGCCGCCTGTTCGCGCCGACGAGCCTGGGCCAGGTCGCCCTGCTCGACCCGGCGACCGGCGAGCAGAAGTGGGTCTACAACCCGAAGACATGGGAACGCGGCGGCACGACGATGCGGCCGGTCGGCGCCCGCGGCATCGAGTACTGGACCGACGGCGAGAAGGAGCGGCTGTTCGTCGCCACGATCGGCCGCCAGCTCGTCTCGGTCGACGCCGCCACCGGTGAGGCCGACCGTGCGTTCGGAGAGGACGGCGTGGTCGACCTGGCGCGCGATCTCGGCCCCGGCGACTACGCGATCCGGCACATCACCCACGGCGCGCCCCCGATCGTTGTCGGCAACAGCGTGATCGTCGGCTCGAAGATCTTCGACTACTCGATCAGGAGCGACGCGCCGCCCGGGCACGTCCGCGCCTACGACGTCCATACGGGCGAGTTCAAGTGGCGCTTCAACACGATCCCGCGGGACGACGAGTACGGAGTCGATACCTGGGAGAACGAGTCCTGGCGGACGGCCGGCAACGCGAACGTGTGGACGTCGATGAGCGCGGACCACGAGTTGGGATACGTCTACCTGCCGACCAGCACGCCGTCGAACGACTACTACGGGGCCGATCGGCCGGGCGACAACCTGTTCGCCGAGAGCCTGGTCTGCGTCGACGCGGAGACGGGTGAGCGCGTCTGGCACTTCCAGACCGTCCGCCACGGCATCTGGGACTACGACATCGCCTCGGCCCCGAACCTGCTCGACATCGTGGTCGACGGCAAGCTGATCAAGGCGGTCGCCCAGGTTTCGAAGACCGGGTTCACCTACGTGTTCGACCGGGCCACCGGCGAGCCGGTGTGGCCGATCGAGGACCGGCCGGTGAACCACGAGTCGACGGTGCCGGGCGAGAAGCTGGCGGAGTCCCAGCCGTTCCCGACCAGACCACCGGCCTTCGAGCGGCAGGGGGTCAGCGAGGACGACCTGATCGACTGGACGCCGGAACTGCGTGAAGAGGCGCTCGAGATCGCCGAGAAGCTGGTGCTGGCGCCCATGTTCCCGCCGCTGATCGTCCAGGGCGAAGGTGGCAAGGAAGGCGTCATGGTGGTCCCGGGGGCGGCCGGCGGCGCGAACCACCCCGGAGCGTCCCTCGATCCGATGACTGGCGTGCTCTTCGTCGAGTCCCAGCACCGGCCGACCGGCATGTCCCTGATCGAGCCGGATGCGGCCCGCGGCCCCGACTGGCGCTACGTGATCGGCTACGTCGACACCGGTGGACCGCGGGGCCTGCCCTTGACGAAACCGCCCTACCGGACGATCACGGCGATCGATCTGAATCGCGGCGAGCACGTCTGGCGGATACCCGTCGGTCCCGGCCCCAAGGACCATCCGGCGATCGCCCATCTGAACCTGGGCGACATGGGCACCCGCTACATGGGCATGCCGGCGGATGGCGGTCTGCTCGTGACGCGCACACTCCTGATCGGCTTCCTGGCCCTACCCGACGAGGACAACCCCCGCACCTCAAGCGGCGGGCTGCTACGAGCCTACGACAAGGCGACCGGTGAAATCGTCGCGGAAACCGAGACCGACGTCTGGCTGCACGGCCCGCCCATGACCTACATGCACGAGGGCCGGCAGTACATCGTCATCGCCGGGGGCGGGGCACGGAACCGCCGGATCCCCGATGAACTGATTGCCTTTGCGTTGCCGGAGTCAGAGATTGGAGGCTAGGTCGATGAAGACGCCAACGTCACTTCTGTCGGTGCGCCGGCCGTCTGGCCGGCATCGGGCGCGAAGCGCCGGTTCACGGACACTGTCCGCCGTGGCCGCGTTCACACTGATTGCCGCACTGCCGCCCGCATCCGCCGCCGAATGCGAACCCCGAGAGGCCGAAGGCCCCGTCACGGTCGAATCCTGCCCGATCGAGAACGCCGACTACCCCCTCGTGCGCGCGGAGATGACCGTGCCCGGCTCCATGCCCGCGGTTATCGCCCTTCTGGACGATGAAGCGGCGTGCCCCGAGTGGCAGGCCATGTGTACCGAAGAGACCGCGCAGGCACTCGACACGCCCTTCCAGAGCCTCCGCCAGCGCGTGTCGGGCAAGGGCATGACCCGGCGGATCTCGATGAACAGCGCGGCGTGGTGGCGAACCACGGATGGCGCCGTTGTCGGCGACATGATCGGCGCGGACGATGAGACGCCTGCCTTCAAGGGAAAACGCGTGCTCTGCATACGCACGCGCTGGTTCCTGACCCCTGGGGACGAGGAAGGAACGATCCACGTCGTCCAGGAAACCGTCAGCGACCCCCAGCCCCCCTTCGGCATGGGCGCCGGGGTCGTGACGCCGCGCACCGCGAAGACCCTGCTCGAGACCTTTACGAACATGAGCACCCGACTCGCCAGCGGCCAGCACGGCGCTGGTCCGGAGATCGAGTCGTTGCCGTTGCTGGAGGCAGAACTCCCGGACGTCGGCGCCGAATTCGCGGGCTGCCAGGCGGCGCGTCGCTAGCAGCTCGCAAGCGCGAGGAGAGACCGCGCGGGGAGAGACAAGTCAGTAGTAGAGATTTGACCCCCAATCGGGTATCCGGCCGGCTGTTGGGGTCTTCATCATGATTCCTCCCATCTCGTTGGAGTCCGTGGCATTGACGCGTCGTGGAACCTGGTCTCTTAGCCCAGCACGATCTCGGCCGCCTGCCGCAGCTCGTCCTTGCTCGCGGCGCCGACCATCAGTGTCGTCACGTCGCTGTCTTCGAAGGCCTGGAGGCGGTCCCTGATCCGTTCGGCTGGGCCGACGAGGGAGATCTCGTCGGCGAAGTCGTCGGGTACGGCGGCGACGGCCTCTTCGCGCTGGCCGGTCATGAAGAGCTCCTGGATGCGCAGGGAGTCCTCTTCCCAGCCCATGCGGGCCATCAGCTCGCGGTGGAAGTTCCGGTTCTTTGCGCCCATGCCGCCGACGTAGAGGGCCAGGGACTGCTTGATCGGTAGCAGGGCCTCGGCGACGTCGTCGTGGACGCGGAGGCGGGCGCCGTAGGGGACTTCGAAGTCGTCGCGCTTGCCGGCGAGGGACTCGGCATAGACCTCGGGCCGGTAAGGCGAGTAGTAGAGGGGCAGCCAGCCGCTGCAGAGCTCGGCGGCGAGAGCCACATTCTTCGGACCTTCGGCGCCGAGGAAGATCGGCAGGTCGGAGCGCAGCGGGTGGACAATCGAGCGGAGCGGCTTGCCCAGTCCCCACGAGCCTTCGCCGCTGTAGGGGAGAGGGTAGTGCTCGCTGTGCTGGGTCACCGGTTCCTCGCGCGCGAGGATCTTCTGGATGATCTCGATGTAGGCGCGGGTGCGCGACAGGGGCTTGCCGAAGGGCTGGCCGTACCAGCCCTCGACGACTTGCGGCCCGGAGACGCCGAGGCCGAGGATGACCCGGCCCTTCGACAGGTGGTCGAGGGTCATTGCGTGCATCGCCGTCGACGCCGGCGTGCGTGCCGAGATCTGGGCGATGCCGGTACCCAGGCGGATCTTCGACGTGTGGGCGCCGATCCACGCGAGGGGCGTGAAGACGTCCGATCCCCAAGCCTCCGCGGTGAACACGCAGTCGTAGCCGAGCGCCTCCGCTTCGATGGCGATGTCGAGGAAGTCCGGGCGCGGTCCCGCGCCCCAGTAGCCGAGTTGTAGTCCGAGTTTGAGTGTCATGGGCCGCGACCCTAGCAGCGCTTGATAGCTTGCCGCCGTGTCGCTGAAGGACCAGTTCGACGGCCTCCGGATCAGGGACCTGGAGGCCCGCACCGGGTTCAAGTGGAGCCGTTACACCGCGAACGGGAGCGGCATCCTGCCGGCGTGGGTCGCGGACATGGACTACCCCCTCGCGGCGCCGATCCAGCGTGTGGTGCGGCATCTCGTCGAGACGTCCGACCTCGGCTACTGCGAACCGCCCGAAACAGGCAATCTCCCCGAGATCTTCGGCCGGCGCATGGAGGAGCAGATCGGCTGGACGGTGGAGCCGGAGCGGATCCGCTTCCTCGTCAACGCACTCCAGGGGCTCGACCTCGCGGTCATGCTGGGCGCCGGGAAGGGCGAGGGCGTCGTGATCCAGACGCCGATCTATCCGCCCTTCCTCGAGGCGGTCTCCGGCACCGGCCGGCGGCTCGTGGAGTCACCACTCCGTCGGGGAGCGGAACGGTTCGAGATGGACCTCGACCAGTTGCGGGCGACGATCGACGAGGACACCCGCCTGTTCATGCTCTGCAACCCGCACAATCCCAGCGGCCGGTCGTGGACGCGGAGCGAACTGGAGGCGGTGGCCGAACTGGCGATCGAGCACGACCTGTTCGTCCTCGCCGACGAGATCCACAACGAGCTCGTGTTCCCCGGGCACGAGCACACGGTGTTCGAGACCCTCGGCCCCGAGGTCAGGGAGCGGACGGTCACGATCACGTCGGCCACCAAGTCCTTCAACCTCGCCGGCCTGGAACTCGCGCTGCTGGTGTTCGGCAGCGAGAAGCTCAAGCAGCGGTTCGACGAACTACCGCACTTCGTTCTCGCGCATCCGGGCATCCTCGGGGTCGAGGCGGCGCGTGCCGCCTGGCGCGAAGGCGGGCCGTGGCTCGAGGAAGCCGTCGCCTACCTGGACGCGAACCGCGCCTTCCTGACGGAATTCCTGAACCGCCGCCTGCCGGGGATCGTCCACGGTCCGCAGGAGGCGACCTACCTGTACTGGCTCGATTGCAGCGGCCTCGACCTGCCGATGCCGGCGTCCCGGTTCTTCCTGAAGCGGGCGAAGGTGGCGCTCAACGACGGCGCGGAGTTCGGCCCGCCGGACTCGCCGCTCGGTTTCGAGCGCTGTACACGGCTCAACTTCGCCACCTCGCGGGCCATCCTCGAGGAGATCGTGGAGCGAATGGCCGCGGCGGTCGAGACGGCCTGACGAAGTGATCGCCGGGGGCAGGGCCGGCAGCCGAAGGCGCGCGGGCCGCGTCGCGCGCAACGCGCTGCTGGTTCCCCTGCTGGCCGGAACGCCGGCCATGTTGCCGGCCCAGCCTCCTGCTGGCCCGTCCGGCGAAATGCCGGACCTCCAGTGCCTCCGCCTGTTGCGCAGTGCCCGGATCGCGGAACTCAAGTCGCAGCCGGACGTCGAGGCGGCGTGGCTGAGGAGAGCCCGCAACGAGTGCAACCAGCCGACCACCGCACTTCTCGCCCTGCTTCGGGCGCATCTTCGAAACCCGCTCCCTGAAGTGGAGATCCAGGAGGTTCGCAAGGACCTGATCGCTGCCTTCGATGACCCCGCCTCGGCGCCGCCGCCCGGGGTACTCGAGTTCATCGCCCGTGAAGACGAGGCGGACGAGACGGTGCTGCTCGCTTCCCGCCGGCTCGTTGAACGGCGGTTGTCGTCGCCCGATGTCGACCGTGCCCGCTTTCTGCGCTTGAAGGCGTTGCTCTCCCAGCGCCTCGGGGATCGTGCGGAAGCGACGGCGGCCCTGGCAGAACTCCGGACGATGGAACCGAAGAACGAGGAGATCGCCTGGGCGCTGCTGCGTCTTCTCAGCATTCCGGAGCACTGGGACAGAGCCGCCGAGCTTCTCGCCGAGATGGCGGAGGACGGAGGGCCGACCGTCCGCTCCCTCTACGCTCGGACCCTCGCTCGCGCGGGTCGCGTCGAGGACGCAAGCGAACAGCTCGAGATCCTCGCCGGTGAGGTCGACAGCGAGGATGCCCTCGCGCTCAACAACTATGCCGCCGAGGTTCTTGCCGCGGCTTGGAGCCTGCGCGACTCCGGCCGCCTCGAGGAGGCGGAGCGCCTCTTCCGTCTCGCGGAGGAACATGCGCCGCCCCAGGGGTGGCCCAGCGTGGAAGCCAGGGGCGCGCTCGTTCACCTCTACGGCACGGTGGAGGAGCGGGCCGCCCATCAGACCGCGGTAGCGGACAGGTGGCAATCCGTCAGCGACCCGCAGTCCCTGCTGAACGAGGGCGCCAACCAGTTGGCCTCGGGCAACTTCGACCAGGCGATCGAGTTGTTGAAACGGGCGGCCGGGGAACTGGGACACCTGGAGGCCGTCTGGTACAACCTGGGCTTCGCGGCCTACCGGGCGGAGCGCTGGGACGAGGCCTGGCAGGCGCTCGATCGTGCTTCGGAGCTGAACGATCAGCGGGCCGATACGTTCTTCTTCAGCGGCATGGCGATGGTCAGCCTGGAGCGATGGGAGGAGGCCATCCCGCGGCTTCTGCGGGCTCTCGCACTGGACCCGGAGCGTCGCCACGCCCACTATCAACTGTGGGTTTGCTACAGGTCGCTCGGACTCGATGCGGAAGCCGGCAGGCACAAGGCGGCGTACGACGCGCTGGGCGACGGCTAGGCCGGTCCTGACTGTAGTTAGAACTTGCGGACGTAGCGCTCGAACTCGGCCTGAACCTCCTCGGGAGTGAACCCGAATGCGGCCGCCATCGCGTCGCGTCCCGAGTAGCCCTCGGTGAGGTAGAGCAGCATGCTGGCGAACGGCTTTTCCGTTTCCCACTCCTCCCTGCCGTGCTGGAGGAAGTGCGTGAACAACCAGGAGAAGCCGTAGTACTGCCGGTGGCGCTCACCGTAGAACGTGTCCCGGCCCGCTTCCAGGAGCTCGGCCACGGTCGGCGCGTCGCCGCCTCGCAGGTCCGAGCGGGCCTCCCGCAGACTCCAGTTTGCCCTGCTCCGCAGGCGCCGCACAGGGGCGGCGTGGAAGATGACGTACTTGCCATGACTGACCTCGCCGGGACTCAGGCGGCCCTTCTCGATCTTCGAGTTGCCGAAGTACTCGGCGAGCCCCTCCTCGGCCCATCGGGGCAACTCCTTTCCGGGCGCGGTCAGGTGGCTGTCCCGGAATGCGTGGAACGCCTCGTGGAGCATCGTGTGCAGCAGGTAGTCGGAATCTTCGACTTCCTGGTGGAAGGCCAGGAACCCGGGCGAGCGGTAGAAGCCGGTACCGAAGCCTGAACCGCCCAACTGCGTTTGCAGACGCTGCAGGTTCTGTTGCCGGCTGTAGAGATAGACGACGGTCTTGAAGTTCTCGGCGAACGGCTCGAGGTGCGGATCGAAGAGCTGGTGGAAGAGCTCGAAGACCGCCTCCATGTTGCCTGCCAGGATGTCGATCTGCGATTCATCCTCGGCGTCGCTGATCACGATGAAGCGCGGCGTCTCGCGGCGCCGGCGGTGGTCGCGGTCGATGTACCGCTCGGCCGCCTCTACGGCCTGGGTCAACGCACGTCCGCGTTGTTCGCGGGTCAACGGCCGGGCGGAAAGGGGCAGGCTGCCGAGCCGCACCAGGACCCCGAGCTCCGGGTCGGGCCGTCCGCGCTCGTCGGCGACCCGGTTCCCTCGGGAATCGGGGCTCTGGAACTTCATTCGCCACGACAGGGCGGAAGGGACGGGGTTGTCGTTCGCATCCCGAGCCGGTCCATAGCGCCGCCCGCCGACCCGGTTCTCGACGTAGGACCGGAGCAGGTCGTCGAACTCGGACGGCGGATCGATCGCGAGCACCTGCACGTCGGAGACCTTCCCGGCGGCGTCGATCTCGACCCGGACCTCTACCTCCGGGTCGATTCCGCTGCCGACCATCTCGAACGGGGTCAGGAGTTGGAAGCTGCGAATCGCCACTGGACCGGTGGCGATCTCGGCCGCCGGCTCCTGGGCCACGACCGTCGCAGCGCCTGCCGCGAACCAGCACAGGATCAGCCGCATCGCGACGCCCCGAACCCTCGAACTGTCGGCGGCGTTCCCCGCCTCAGGCGCGCTCAGTCGCCGGAGCCGGGCCACTCCAGGATCCGGCGCCTGCCGGGGGTTTCGGAGCCGCCATCGACGACTGCCTGGGGCCCGCGCGTCGAAGCGTCGGGCAGGAAGGAGCGAAGCCAGGCGGTGGCGACGACTTCGGCGATGCCGAGGATCTCGCCGCGGCTGCTGCGCGGGTGCGTCGCGGCCGTTTCCACCAGCTCGACGAGTCCCCGTTCGGCGGCCCCGGCCGGGAAGCCGAAGACCCCGCACAGACGTCCCGCCGTCTCGCCCTCCAGGGCCACGACCCGGGTGCCGACGAGATCGCCGTCTTCCAGGGGCTCCATGGCCGGATGCGGTTCCACCAGGACTTGCCGGCGGCTGGTCACCTCCTCCAGGGCCGTCGAACCGTTGTCCGAACCGATGCGGTAGAGCTGCAACCGGCTTCCGACCAGCGCCTCCAGCCAGCGCCGTTCCGTCACTTCCAGCAACAGGCCGCCTGTTCCCAGCAGTTTGTCGGCGAAGCTGAAGGAGCGGCAGTCGCCCTCCTCGGCGTCCGGCTCGAAGCGCCCCTGGGCGAGCAGGCAACTCATCGCGTTGGCGAAGAAGATGGCCTGATCGCGGCTGCTCCGGGCCTGGAGTTGCTCTTCCAGGTCGATCCGTTCCTGGTCGTCGAGGCCGATCAGGAACTGGTCCTCGATCGCCCATTCGACTTCTTCGCCGTAGCGTTCCAGCAGCCAGCCGCTTGCGCGCTCGACCGCTCGCCCGAGCGCGTCGAGTCCTACCGAGAGGGGAGCAACCTGCTGCTGTTCCATACCGGGATGCTAACGCCGTTTCTCTGTAAATACCACAAAATGCACAACTTAGCGAAATCGGCACGTCTTCTCCGAGTCCAGCCGGCCTATGCGGAATCGGCGTTCTCCGGGTCTGTGTCGGCGTCCATCCTGCTGTACGCCGTCTGGACGCAGTGAATCTTCAGGGCGTCCGGCGCGGTGGCCAGGAACCCCTGCCACTCGATCTCGGCGATCGCTTCCTCGGGACTCAGACCCTGTTCGTGGGCGTCGGACGCCTGGCTCCAGAAGTCGGCCAGGAACTGCCTGAGGGCATCGATCTGGGCCATGTCGCTGAAGGTCGGGCCGTGGCCGGGGAGGATCAGGTCGAACTCGAGCTCCTCGAAGCGGTCGAGGGTGTCGAGCCACTCGTCGACGTAGGCGTCGCCGATGTAGGCGGCGCCGGCGAGGACGAGGTCGCCGGTGAAGACGACCCGCTCGTTCGGCAGCAGGACGACGACGTCGCCGCCGGTGTGGCCGCGGCCGAGGTGGAGCAGCTCGATCGGCCGGTCCCGGCCCTCGAAGGTGCGGTGGATCGTCATTCGGCTGGTCAACGTCACGTTCGGCGGCGTCGGCTGGGTTTCGCCGATCGCCACGTAGTGGGCCTCCTGGATCCGGATCGCGTTGAGCGCCTGGTCCTTCTCCTCGCCGTCCTCCATCGCGTCCGCCGCCTCCTTCATCGCGGCGATCTGGTTTGGGATGTTCCCGGTGAAGATCGAGGCGGTCGGCTGGCTCATCACGTCCGTCATCAGCATGGCGCGGGTGAATTCGTGGCCGACGATCGCGGTGTCTTCGGGAAACGCCTGGTTTCCGTGGGCGTGGTCGAAGTGGTAGTGCGTGTTGACGAGGTGCGTGACCGGCTTGTCCGTCACTTCGGCGATCGAGGCGAGCAGGGCTCGGGCCGCGGCCGGCGTGACGTGGGAGTCGACGACCAGGGCGTCCTCGTCCGTCACGACGAGCATGGCGTTGCTCTGCACGAAGATGGACCCCGTACCTACGATGAAGTAGACGCCGGGCGCGACCTCCTCGAACGTGTGGGTGTCGGTGAGGATCGTGCCGTCGGGCGGCGCCTCTTCGCCGCCGCAGCCGGCGAGGCAGAAGGCTAGGACGGTGACGGCGAGGCAGGTCGTTGCGAGTCGGTGGGTCGGGCGCATGGGAGTTGCTCCTCTCCGTTTCGGTTCACCCGTCGGTTTGCAGGGAATCATAGATCCCCGGGTGGCGCGGGATCACAGTTCCAGCCGGCGCATCTGTCGCACCGCGTAGTCGCAGGAGCGCGCGGTGAGCGCCATGTAGGTCAGGCTCGGGTTCTGGCAGGCGGAAGACGCCATCGCGGCGCCGTCGGTGATGAACAGGTTCGGCACGTCCCAGGACTGGCACCAGCCGTTGAGGACGGAGGTCGCGGGATCCCGGCCCATCCGCGCCGTGCCCATCTCGTGGATCGCGAAGCCCGGCAGGGAGTTGCGGTTGAAGGTGCGGATGTTCCTGGCGCCGAGCGCTTCCAGCATCTCGGCGGCGCGGGTCTGGATGCCCTCGCGCATCGCCGCTTCGTTCTCGCCGTAGCTCATCGTGATCCGGGCCGCGGGAATGCCCCAGCGGTCCACGAGCTCCGGGTCGATCGTCACGCGGTTGTCGGGGTTCGGCAGGTTCTCGCCGAAGCCGCTGAAGTTGAGCCGCCAGGGGGCGAGCCCGCGCAGACTCGCCTTGTAGTCGGCGCCGAAGCCCGGCTGGCCGATGCCGCCCTGCCACAGGGTGCCGCGGCGGGCGCCGCACTGGTAGCCGAAGCCGCGCAGGAAGTCCTTCTCGCGGGTTGCCTCGGCGCGGTCGCCGTCCAGGTTGACGAAGCGGGGCAGATAGCACGAGTTGGGCCGGCGGCCGAAGGTCGTCTTGTCTTCCAGGCCGTCCAGGTTCCCGTTCGCGCCGACCTGGAAGATGTGGTCCATCAGGTTGCGTCCGACCTGCCCGCTCGAGTTCGCGAGGCCCTCGCCGAAGCGGGGCGTGGCCGAGTTCAGCAGGATGCGCGCCGACTCAATCGTCGACGCGCAGAGGAAGACGAGGCGGCCCCGTACCTCGATCGACTCCATCGATTCGCCGTCGATCAGGTGAACGCCGCTCACCCGGTCCGTCTGCTCGTCGTACACGAGGTTGCGGACGACGCTGTTGGGGCGCACGGTCAGCCGGCCGGTCGCCTCGGCGGCCGGCAGCGTCGCGTTCAGGCTCGAGAAGTAGGACCGGCTGATGCAGCCGCGGCGGCAGATGCCGCAGTAGTGGCAGGCGCGGCGGCCGAGGTGATGTTTGGTGAGCACCGCGACCCGGGCCGGGGTGAACCGGCGCGTGCCGCCGAAGGCGCGGTCGAGGCGTTCTCGGACCCGCTCCTCCATGCAGCTCTGGGCGATGGGCGGCAGGAACTTCCCGTCCGGAAGCTGCGGCATGTTCTCCGGCTGGCCCGCGATGCCGACGAAGGACTCCACGTGGTCGTACCACGGCGCGAGATCCCGGTAGCGGATCGGCCAGTCCGTGCCGTAGCCGTCGCGGGCGTTTGCTTCGAAGTCGAGATCGCTCCAGCGGTAGCTCTGGCGTCCCCACAAGAGGGACCGTCCGCCGACCAGACGGGCGCGGATCCACAGGAACTCCTGGCCGCCCTCGCCGATCGAGTACGGGTTGTCGATGTCGTCGACGAAGAACTTCCCCGACCACTCGTCGCAGGCGCCCGCGCGGCTCTGGATCGGCTGCCGCTCGGCCTGGTGCTTGCGGTCCCGGAGCCCGCGGTACGGCATCTGCCAGGGCGGCGTGTGCTCGTTGTAATCGCGCTCGGGAACGACCGGCGGTCCGGCTTCTAGCACCAGCGTTTCCAGGCCCTTCTCGGTCAGTTCCTTCGCCGCCCAGCCGCCGGTGATGCCGGAACCGATGACGATCGCGTCCCAGGTCTTGCGCTCGATGATCTGGACCATTCCTTGTGGGCACTCGGAGAACTTCAGGCGTCCTCGATGTCGACGCAGGGGTCCCAGCGCCCGGGCACGATCCGGTAGCCGAGTTCCGACTTCATTCCCGCTTCGGAGGTGTAGTAGCCCAACAGGGTGAGCCACTTGACCAGGTCGAAGAAGGGCTGTTCGCGAAGCCGGTCCGGGTTGCGCGAGAAGGCGCGGCCGTCGCGCTGGGCGAGGGCTTCGTCCTGGGCTTCCGTCAGGAGTTCGTCTTGCGCCGGGCCTTCGAGGTCGACGAATCCGGCGGCCTCGGGCTGGCGCTCGCGGGCGCGCGCGTCGAATCGGTCGAGTTCGGCGAGCAGGTGATCCCGTGCCGCGGCCGGCAGCCAGCCGTCCAGCAGCCGGTCGACGAAGGCCGGGATACCGGCGTCGCCGCCGCCTGGGGTGTCTGTCGCCGGCAGGATGCGTTCGGCGATGGCGTCGAGCGTGCGCGCCTGCTGTTCCGTGAGGACGGCGAGCGGTTGGGGTTCGCCGGCGGTCGCCTGCCGCGGGTGCAGGCGCGGATGCCCGACGTGCGGGTTCGCGAACAGTTCCGCCGGCAGGAACGGCAGCGCGGCGGCGCCGCCGATCACCCGCAGGGCGCGTCGCCGGCCGACCGCGCCCGGCGAGAGGCTCGTGGCTCGGGCCGCCGAATGCTCGGTCGTTGTCCTGGCCTGGAGGCTTCTCCCATGTTGGCTCTCCGAGGCCGGCGGGGCAGGGAAGTCCGGAATCTGCATCGCAGCCCTATACTAGTTTGGCGGCAGGCCATGGCTTCAGGATCATGAAGGAAATCGCCAGACCGGGGAGTCAGGCATTAGCGGCCTTGTTGCTTCTCGTCGCTGGTTCGGGCGGGGCGTTCGCCCAGGCGGACGCCCGCTCGGCCGACGCGCCCAACATCGTCTTCCTCCTGGTCGACGAGCTTGGCGCCATGGACGTGGGCGCGTTCAACCAGAACAGTTTCTACGAAACGCCGAACATCGACCGGCTGGCCGCCGGCGGCGTCCGCTTCACGCGGGCCTACGCCGCGGGTCCCAATTGCAGCCCGACCCGGTTCAGCATCATGACCGGCCGCTATCCGACTCGAGTGGGCGCTACGCACAGCTTCACCGGCACCCAACGCCAGGAGAAGTTCAGGCCGGCGCCGCGCGAGGACCGGATGCCGCTCGCCGAGTACACGCTCGCCGAAGCTCTCGGCGACGGCGGCTACCAGACGGCGTCGGTGGGCAAGTGGCATCTGGGGCCTTCGGAGGCGTTCTGGCCGCTGGCCCAGGGCTTCGACGCGAACGTCGGCGGCCACCACTTGGGCAGTCCCTCGAGTTACTTCTCCCCGTATTCGAACCCGACGCTCGCGGACGGGCCCGAGGGCGAACATCTCACCGCCCGACTGACCGACGAAGCGCTCGCCCTGCTGGATCGTTACGCGGAGGATGACGACGGCGCGCCCTTCCTGCTCTATTTGGCTTACTACACGGTCCACAGGCCGCTGGAAGCGCCGGCGGATCTGGTGGCGAAGTACGCCGAGAAAGCCGGCGTCGAAGTGGGCGCGCCGCCGAATCCCGACGACTTTGGCGAGGAGGAGCAGATCTGGCGGACCAACGATCCGCGGAAGGTGCGTGAAGTTCAGAACCACCCCGTCTACGCGGCGATGGTCGAGACGCTGGACACGAGCGTCGGCCGCATCCTCGACCGCCTCGACTCCTTGAAGATGGCCGAGAACACGATCGTCATCCTCTTCTCGGACAACGGTGGCCTGTCAACCTCCCACGACTTTCCGACGTCGAACCTGCCGCTGCGCGGCGGCAAGGGCTGGCTGTACGAGGGCGGCATCCGGGTGCCGCTGATTGTCCGGTGGCCCGCGGCGGCGTCCGGCGGCCGCGTCGTCGCGGCGCCGGTCATCAGCACCGATTTCTTCCCGACGTTGCTCGGGGCGGCCGGCATCGCGCCGCCTTCCGGCGTCGAGATCGACGGCCGGAGCTTCCTCGACCTGCTCCGAGGCGGAGCGGCGGGCCAGGCCGCGGCCGCCGTGACGACCGGGCGCAGTCTCTTCTGGCACTTTCCGCACTACCCCGGCACCGGCGGCTTCCCTGGCGGCGCGGTCTCCCGCGGTTCGTACAAACTGATCGAGCGCTACGAGGACGGGCGGGTCCACCTGTACGATCTCGACGCCGACGCCGGGGAACGGAAGGACCTCGCCGCCGAACAGCCGGGGCGCGTCGCCGACTTGCGGAAGAGCCTCCACGCTTGGTATGGCAAAGTCGGCGCCAGGTTCCTGAGGGCCTTGCCGGGCGGCCCGCAACCTTGGCGGCCGCCGTCTGCTCCCTCTCCGCCTCCCGATCCCGATCCCGATCCTGACCCGCCGCCTCCGCCCGAGCCGCCTCCGCCCGAGCCGCCTCCACCCGAGCCGCCTCCACCCGAGCCGCCTCCGCCACCTCCGCCGCCGCCACCCGAGCCGGACGTACCGCCGACGGCGCGGATCGAGGCGGTGGGAATCGACTGCTCCGACGGCCTGTGCAGCGCGCGGACGGGCTCGCCGGTGACGTTTCGCGATGCGAGCAGCGGAACGGTATCGAGGAGAACTTGGACGTTCGGCGAAGGTTCGGTCTCGAAGTTGGCGTCGCCGCGGTTCTCCTGGTCGACGCCAGGATTCCATGAGGTGGTGCTGACGGTCTGGGGCGCCGGAGAATCATCGGAGGCGACGCTCGACGTTCTGGTCGAGTCGAGCAACCCGGAAGGATCCTGCAAGTCGGGCGACGAAACCCGTTGTCTGCGCGATTCCCGCTTCCAGGTGGAGATGGAGTGGTGGGCCGCCGGCGGCGAGAGAGCGATGGCTCGGGTGGCGCGCGTGGGCACGGACGATTCGGGCCTGTTCTGGTTCTTCGAACGGGAGAACTGGGAGATGCTGATCAAGGTGCTCGACGGGTGCTCGATCAACGGTCACGTTTGGGTGTTCGGCGCGTCGAGCACGGATCGCGGTTACCGGATCGCAGTGACGGACACGGTGAGCGGGGAGGTGCGAGAGTACGGGAACGAACCGGGTCGGGCGGCGCCGGCGATCACCGACGTGACCGCGTTTTCCTCGGCGTGCGGCGCCGCTTCGGCCTCGCGGACTCAGGCCGACGGTTGAGCCACGCCTGCGTCGCTCCTCGCTTGCCGATGGCCTTCCCTGTCCCTTGGCTGGTCCGGGCGGTCGTGACGAGCACGTTGGCCGTCTGGTGCGGGTCTCGGACGGCCGGGGGTAAGATCCGGCCGCGCGGTCCGGCCGTTCGGCCCCTTCGGCTGCCGGGCGAATCACGGAGGAAACGGGCATGAAGGTGATCGTCCTCGGAGCATCCGGCAAGATCGGTCGGGAAGTAGACAAGGCCCTGTCCGGGCGCCATGAGGTGGTTCGAGTCGGTGCGGCCAGCGGTGACGTGCGGTGCGACTACACGAGCGCGGACTCGGTGCGAAGCATGTTCGAGACAATCGGCGCCTATGATGCGCTTGTCGCGGTCGTGGGCGGGGATGTCAGGTTTCGCGCGTTCGAAGAACTGGTCGACGACGATTTTCGCTACGGATTCGAGAGGAAGTTCCTGTCCCAAATCCGGCTGTTGTCGCTGGGGGCGCCGACGATCCGGGACGGCGGTTCGTTTACGTTGACGAGCGGATTCCTGACCCACTATCCGAACCCGTACAGTGTCGCCACCGGACCGATCAACGCGGCCGTCGATACCTTCGTGGAGAACGCCGCGGCGCTGCTGCCGCGCGGCGTTCGACTCAACGTCGTAAGCCCTGCTCCCGTGGTGCCGCCTGGAAGGGACTCCCGCGGACTCGTGACGGCGGCACGGTGCGCCGAAGTCTATGTGCGGGCGATCGAAGGGACGATGTCGGGGCAGGTGCTGCGCGCGTGGGGAGGGCTCCCGGTTCCCGAATCGTAGAGTGGTTCGACGGCGTCGTCTACGCGGTCACCGGCCGAGCCGCTTCTCGAAACAGAGGCTGTGCGGGTCGTAGGCGTACTCGTTGTAGCAGGGGATTTGGACGTAACCGAAGGAGCGGTAGAGGCCGATCGCGGCCGGCTGGCGCTCACCGGTTTCGAGACGCAGCGACTTGTAGCCGAACGCGGCAGCGCGGGCTTCGAGCTCCTCCAGGATGCGGCGTCCGAGGGCCTGCCGGCGGTACTCCGGCACTACGTACATCCGCTTGATCTCGGCCTGCTCGGCGCTCAGGCGGCGGAGGGCGCCGCAGGCGACGGCTTCGCCCCCGGCGGTGCGGCCGAGGAGCAGGCAGCAGCCGGGGGCGTCGAGCTTGTCCGGCTCTACACTGTAGATGCTGTCCGCGGGATACAGCTCGCCCAGCTCGCGGTCGAGGGCTTCGTGCAGGCGGACGAAAGCGGGATCGGCGGGGTCGCCGGGCTCGATTCGGACTTCGTCGGTGGTCATCTGGTTGTCGCCGCGGTCGGCCGGCCTCATCGGCGTCGACGGCTACCCGGTTGGCGCGTTCCGCGCCACCGCGTCCCAGGCCGTGCCGCCGGTCATTCGGCGCATGGCTGGAACTCCGGAGCTTCACTGAGCATCTGATCCCGCAAGGTGCGCTTGTGGATCTTCTCGGTGGCGCCGCGGGGCAACTGTTCGTTCTGGAGCCACACGTAGCGCGGCACCTTGAACCGGGCCAGGTGCTCGGCGACGTGGGCGCGGACGCCGGCCGCGTCGAGATCGGCGCCGTCCTTGGGTACCACGACCACGGCGAGTTCCTCGCCCAGCCGCTCGTCCGGGACGCCGAAGGCCGCCGCCTCGTAGACGGCCGGATGCTGGTAGACGACGCGCTCGATTTCGGCGCAGTAGATGTTCTCGCCGCCACGCAGCACCATGTCCTTCTTGCGGTCGCGGATGTAGAGGAAGCCGTCCTCGTCGATCTCGGCGATGTCGCCGGTGCAGAGCCAGCCGTCCTGGATCGTCTCGGCGGTCGCCTCCGGGCGATTCCAGTAACCGCGGATGTTCATCGACGACTTCATGATCAGTTCGCCCTCTTCGCCGGACGGGAGCTCGTTGCCGTCGTCGTCGATGATCTTCAACTCGACGATCGGGCAGGGCTTGCCGCAACTGTCGGGCTTCTCCACCAGGCCCTCGTCCGTGTTGCCGGCGCCGCCGGCGTTCGTCTCCGTCATCCCCCAGCCGAAGGACCAGTGCTTGTCCGGCATCAGGGCCTGCAGGCGGTCGACCATGCCGCCCGGGATCGGCGCGCCGCCGCCGGAGACGGCGATGAGACTCCGCAGATCACGCTCCTGGAGGGATGGCGACTGGAGCATCTCCCAGGTCATCGTGGGGACGCCGTTGAAGGAGGTGACGCGCTCGCGCTCGATCAGCTCCAGGCCGAGTTCCGGGTTCCACTTGTACATCATCACGATCTTGCGGCCGATGCCAAAGGAGGCGAGGAGGCCGGCGTGGCTGCCGCTGACGTGAAAGAGCGGCAGCGGCATGAGGATGGAGGGCTGGAACTCGGGGTTCTCCTCGGGCTCGTCCATCAGGCCCATCGCGATCCGCTGGGCGGCGTAGTAGCCCCAACTGCCGATCCCGCTGAGGACGGCGCGGTGGGACGAGACGGCACCCTTCGGGAAGCCGGTGGTACCCGAAGTGAAGAGGATCGTCACGTCGTCGTGGGGGCCGAGTTCGACGTCGGGCATCGGTTGGCCGGCCGCCTCGCGCCACACTTCGTCGAAGTCGTCCACGCCCTCCGGTAGCTCCTCTTCCCAGCGCACGCCGATGCACTTGACGCCGAGGCCCGGCAGCTTGCCGGCGACCCGCTCGTAGCGCTGCTGGTCGAAGAAGGCGAGTTTGGCGCCGGAGTCCTTGAAGCCGTACTCCATCTCTTCGCCCGACCACCAGCCGTTCAGCGAAACCGAGATCGCGCCGGACGACGTGATCGCCATGAAGGCGATCACCCACTCGGGGTAGTTGCGCATGCCGATCGCGACGCGGTCGCCCTTCTTCACGCCGTAGCGGTGGACCAACTGATGGGCGATCGCAGCCGCCCGTTGGTAGGCCTCGTTGTAGGTCAGGCGCGTGTCCTGGAACACCAGGAAGTCCTTGTCGCCGTGGTCACGGCGCGCCTGGTCGTAGACCTGGCGCAGCGTCGGCGGCAGGTTCTTGAACACCTGGTAGTCGACACCGCGGAGGGTCTCCGTCGCCAGCTCCCAGTCCGCGCCCGGCGCCGTCAGGTGGGCGACCGACTCGTCGTAGGTCATCTGGCCGTGGATCGGCGCGTGTCCGGGGGTGTTCTGGGCCTTCGCTTCCCTCATGTCGTTCATGCCATCGCCGCCCGGTCTCGTTCGTACGCCGTCCGTTCCTCCTCGTAGCCCTCGAAGGAGTGCTTGAGCGTCGCGTTGTTCAGGATCATCTCGGCCTTGGGCTCCTTCGACTCCGCGTCCAGGAAGGTCGTCCTGACCCAGTTCGATTCCGTGCGCCTGCTCTCGCTCAGGGCGACGATCTCCCGCTCCAGGAGGTAGTCCTGGCCGACGAAGAGAGGGCCGTCGATCATCCGGATCTGTTGGCCGGCGAAGAGGCCCAAGGCCGGTCCGCGGGTGGGGAAGCCGGCCTGGCGGTTGGAGTAACCCCCGAGGACGCTGACCATCTCCAGCGGGATGATCGCGCGGCCCCAGGGAGACGAGGCGCCCTCGTCCGCCGTGTACCAAGGCGAAGGCTCGGTGATCCTGTCGAGTTTCTGATTCAGGCTGAAGGGATAGAGCTTGCCCATGTTCTGGTCGAAGTCCATCCGCACCTCTTCGAGTCCCTTGCCTTTCATTCCCACCTCGAGATCGCGGAGGATGACCAGGGGCCCCGGCGGCCGCAGACGGGCGATGCGGGTCGCGATCTCGGAGGACTCGATGTCGCCGCGGATCGAGGCGGTGCCGATCAACACCTCCGTGCCGTCCTCCTTCTCGGCCCGGACGCGGACCTGGGTCTGGCCGCTCCTGGGCTGTTCGACGAGGGCGCGCACCTGCTCGCCCTCGACCACCATGTTCCGGTAGTGGGCGCTCAGGCAGCCGGTCTCGAACCACTCCCGGCCCCACAGGTCGTGAAGCAGGGGCACGAACTGGCTGAAGTGGGTCGGACCTTCGATCGGGCCGCCGGCCGCAAAGCCCATCTTCTCGGCCGTGGAATCGTCATGGATGGAGAGGTGCCCGCCGTACTCCTGCTCGGCGAGCATCTGTCTGGGGGAGCGCAGCGGTCCGCGGATGCAGGTCGGCGTGTCGAATGCCTCGGCCATTCGGTTCTCCTCGGTTGGGAAGGCCAAGTGTAGGCGAAAGGCTCCCGGACGATGAACGACCTCGACACGCCTTCCCGATGCGGTGCGTCTGCTGCTTGAGGCGAAACCGGCCACTGCTTGGCCCGATGGCGATCTCATCAGGGGTTGACAAGAGGGAACTGGCGCCAGTAGCTTGCCGTCGTTGAATCCGGTGCGGGCACGATTACCTGTGGTAAGCTTGCCCGCACCCACTGACCGGAGGTCCTCCACTGACCGGAGGTCCTCCACTGACCGGAGGTCCTCCAGATACGAGAGGAGGATCTCTTGTTCAGGAAAGACAGTTGGCGCCGGGGCGCGCTGCTGAGCGTGCTGTTCTTCGCACTGCTGACGTTCGGCACGCCAGCGCCGGCGGATGCCATACGTTGCGATAGCAACGGCAGATGCGCCATGAACGATCTGACGAACGTTGTTGCAAATCGCTTCCCGTTTGTCATCAACATCTTGGAAGGGAATCCCCTTTCTGGTCTTGACGGCGGGTTGGGTCCGCAGATCAACATCGTCACGCCCGACATCAACGAGATGATTCACGACTTCGCGGAACGCCAACTGGAAGCGTTGGGGGGTACCGCCCGGAGCGCCTGCCAGGCCATTCAAAGCGACGGAAAGACGGCGACCACTCTCAAGCTCGCGGGATACACGCTGGCGGTGATCTTGGCCGTTGCAAGGCTGGCCACCCAACTAAACCCATCGGAGAACGAAGACGTGAAGGAGATGCTGGATACGGCGCTTGTAGCGATTGGGGCAGGTGCCGGTGTCTACGCCAGCCTGGATCTGATGTGTCGAAACCTTGAAGCCGATGGGCTGATATGAAGCCCGTGTCGCGGCTGTTGACGATTGCGGCGATTGTCGTCGTGTCCGTCGTTGGCGGCGTGACGCTGTTGGTCGCAGTCGTGACGAGCCCGCATCCGCGGTCGGCTGCCTTAGGCGCCTGTGGCGGGCTTGTTCTGGGAGTCGGATTCGTGGTCTGGGCGCATTGGTTGGGCCGCAAGCGAGCCGCTAAGCGCGTCTCTCGCTCCGCTCAGCCGCCGGCGCCGTAGCGGAGGCTCGCCACCGCGCCGCCTGCCGGTCGGCGACGGCGACGCGCTGTTCGCCGGCGCCTTGGTCGAGCGCGAGCGTCGGGGCTTCGTCGACGTCCCGGTCGCCCTGAGTCAGGGGCGGCGCCAAGGCACTCAGCCTTGGAGTTCTTCTCTTCTGACACTTGAACTTGGGGGCCGACTTCGTTCCCAGATCGTGCCGACCGCGTTCCTCGCTTCGCGGATAGGCTTTCGCCATGAGTCGGCTGGAGACGCTTCTCGACGCGATGCGTCCGCTTCTGGAAGAGCAGGGCGCCTACGGGGCGTGGCTGTTCGGGTCGCAAGCGCGGGGAACCGCGGGGACCGAAAGCGACATCGACCTGATCGTCGTACAGCCGAGCGAGGAGCCGAGGCCCCTGCGTCGGCTGGCCTACTCCGAAGCGATCGCGGTTGCCGGCGGCGCCGTGGATCTTCTCGTCTACACGCCTGAGGAGTTCGAGGCGATGAGGTCCGCGGGCAGGCCCTTCCTGGTGGATGCGCTGCTGGAGGCGAAGCCCGTTCATCTCGGAACGCCCTGGGGCGAACTGGTCGAGCGGGATCTCCAGGAACTCCGCGGCGCGGGGGCGGCCTCTTGGCCGACCCCGCCGGAGGTGGCGCGAGCCGAAGCCGAGCGGTGGCTTGGGCATGCCGAGTACGACTTCGGCTTTGCCCGTTACGCCTTCGACGGCCGGCACTACAACCAGGCCTGCTTCTTCGCCCAGCAGGCGGCGGAGAAGGCGGTCAAGTCGATCGCCTACGGCCTGGGCGAGCGCCGTGTGCGCACCCACTCGCTGGTTGAGATGATCGATCGCTCCGGGGAACGAGCGCCGGACCTGGTCGCGCTGCGTGGCTTGGGCAAGGGCCTGGACGTCCACTACGTCGAGGCCCGCTACCCGAACGGCCAGGACGGGGGCATACCGGCCGAGACCTACACCCGACAGATGGCGGAGGAAGCCCTCGAAGCGGCGGAACCGTTCGTGGGAGCGGCGTCCGACCGGGTGCGGGCGGAACCCGATGCCGACGAGGACTCGGGTTAGAGCCGCCAAACCCGTCGCGGACTCCGTGCTTGGCCCCAGCCCCCACCTCGCCAGGAGCGTTCGCAGCCGTCAGGCTGCGCTGTCGCGCAGGGAACAGTAGTTCCATGCAAGCCTGCGCCGCGGAGATCGCTTCGCCGCGTTCTACGGCGCAGGCTCCTGACGGCCCACCGTGATCCCCCGGGCGATCGCGGCGCGCACGGCGGCGCCGGCCCGCTTTCCGGAGACGGCGTCGACGGCTCGAAAGTCGACGCTGCGGCCGCGTTCAACGTACTCGACCCAGTACGGATAGCCGCACGGTTCGGAACGAAGCAACCTGCCGCGTTCACGGCGGCGCTTGCCGCGAGCCGCCATCAGCAGCACGCGACCGGCGAAGTCGGCGGCCCGCTCTTCCGCTTTGGCGGGCTGGAGCGCGGGCGGAAGGGTCGGCGGTCCCGCTGAGAGGTCGAGACCGTCCAGTCGGATGTGCGCGGCCTGCCCGCTGAGCCGGCAGACGAGGACGGGGAGCTGCTCGCCCGGATCGGAGCTGCTGGCGGGCGTGTGGGTGTCGGCGGCAGCCTCCAGCGTCTCGTAGACGGCGAGCCAGTGGGGCAGGTAGAGGAGTTCGAAGGCGATGGGCCGCCCGCTCCGAAGTCGTCGCAGCCGACCTCCCGCCAGCCGCCGCCGTGCTTCGTCGGCGCCGATCCTTGGCGTGATCGCCGGTGCGGGTTGTGGCGGCTCGGTCAGCGTCTTCCTGTCTGCTTCGAACGACCGCGGCTGCCGTAGAACATGAGGACGGCGGCCGCCAGCAGCAGGGCCGCCCCGGCGGCGGTGCCTAGCGCGAGGTCGATCGTCTCGGCAGCGGAGAACCCCCCGATGAGAACCGGAATCGACAGCACCGCCAGAAACACGCCGAGGATGCGGGCAGTGGAGCGGTCCCGGCTGGTGTGGTCGGTGCTCATGGTGTTCTCAGGAGCGGTCGGTCTAAGCCAGCAGCAGGTAGATCACGAGGTAGGGCACGATGAACAGCGCTGCCCAGACTCGGAGGTCCCGCCACTTCGCGCGGTCGGGCGCGCCGCGGAGCACCCAGTCGCCGCTGAGTCGCCAGACGGCGGCCGCCGGCAAGACGAGCAGTAACGCCACGGCGACGCGGGCGCTCCAGAGGGGCAAGGCGCCCATCGCGGCGTTGATCGGGCCCAGGACGATCTCGAAGATCGCTCTCATCGTCTGGCGCCCTCGTCCTGAAGCCGGGCTACGCGACTCCGTAGGGCCGCCTGCACCGCTCCGTCGTTCCGTACCTCGCCCCAGACGAGGCCGCGCAGCCGTTCCGGCGGCTCGGGCGGCGTCAGCCGACTGACGATCCAGGTCACGGCGAGCGTGAACACGAAGGACCACCAGGCGACGAACAGGAACGGCTCCTCGGACGGGAACAGGCCGTCCATCGCCGGGCTGTTGAGCAGGAGACAGAGGCCGACGCCCAGGGTCAGACCGGCGGCGCCGCCGTAGCGGTTCGCTCCCCGCCACAGGATGCCGAGCAGGAGCACGGCGAGAGTCGGCCCCTGGATCAGCGAGAAGACGGTCTGGATCGCGTTGTAGATGTTGCTGAAGCGTTGCTCGATCTCGGGTGCGATGAACGCGGCGGTCAGCAGCAGAATGGCCGAGAGGATCCGGCCGAAGCGGAGTTCCGCGACGGTTCCGAGTTCCCCGCGTCCCAGGCGCCGGCGCAGGCGACCGAGCAGGTCGCGGCTCCAGAGCGTCGTCGCCGAGTTCAGGTTGGAGTCGACGCTCGACATGAGAGCCGCCAGGAAGGCCGCGAACATGAGCCCGCGCAGGCCCGGCGGCAGCAACTGCGCGATCAGGCTCGGCACCGCTTCGTCGGCGTTCGCAAGGTCGGGGACGATCAGGATCGCGGCCAGCCCCGGCAGCGCGACGAGCAGTGGGATGAACAGCTTGAGGAAACCGGCGAGCAGCACGCCGGCCTTCGCGTCCCACTCGCTGCGTCCGCCAAGCGCGCGCTGCACCATTGTCTGGTTGCCGGTGTAGTAGGCGACCGACAGCACGATCCCCAAGCCGAGAACGATCCCGGTCCAGGGGAAGGGCGTCGCCGTGTCGTGGGGCAGGTAGAGCGAGAAGTGGTCCGCGTACTGGGCGCCCTGGTTGAGGACGCCGTCCCGGAGCGCCGCCAGCCCGCCGACTTCGTAGAGAGCCCGCGCCACCAGGGCGGCGCCGCCCACGAACATGATGATGAGCTGCAGCACGTCGGTCATCACGACCGCCGCCAGACCGCCGCTGATCGTGTAGATGCCGACGATGGCGGTCGTGATCCAGATGGAGAAATGCGGATCCCAGCCGAGCACGGTGCGCATGAGGAGCGCGGTGGCGTGGATCATGATCCCGAGGTTCAGCACCAGGATGACGCCCCAGGCCAGGGCGAGGAAGCTGCGCACGCCGCTGCCGTAGCGACGGCCCAGGAACTCCGGCACGGTGTAGACGCCGCTGCGCCAGTAGAAGGGCACGATCAGGAAGGCGGCGATCAGCAAGGCCGGCATCGAGCCGAGCCAGTCGAAGTTGGCCTGGGCGAGTCCGTAGCGGTACGTGCCGCCGGCGACGGCGATGAAGTCCGTGGCGCCGATGTCGCTGACCACGATCGACATGCCGATCGCCCAGAAGGGCAGTGCGCGGCCGGCGAGCAGGAAGTCGCCGCTGGTCTTGACGTATCGGCTGAAGGTGGTGCCGATGACCAGGATCCCCGTCAGGTAGACGAGGACGATCGTGGTGTCGAGCCCGGAGAGGCCCCAAGTCATGGCGCGTCGCCTTCCGCCGTCGCCGCGCCGATTGCAGTCGCCGTCTGAAGGTGCCTGAGGCTCACCTCTATGTCGTGCTCGGGCGCTGCGTCGGCCGCGGCCGTTTCGTCCTGCTCGACGACGAACAGGCGCACGCCTGCCCCGAGCGCAGCCTCGACGCAGCCGGCGATGTCGACGTCGCCCTCGCCGAGCGGACGGAACCAGCGCTCGGAGGTTGCCTGTTCGGCCGCTCGCTCCTCGGGCAGTCCGGGGAGCAGGCCGTCCTTCAGGTGGAGGAGTTGCACCCGGTCGCCGAGTTCCCCAATCAGAGCCACGGGGTCGCAGCCGGCGAAGGCGGCCCAGTACGTGTCCAGTTCCAGTCCCCAGCCGTCTTGGGAGCGGCAGGAGACGAGCGCGCGCAGGCCGTCGCGGCCGAGCCTGTCCGGTTGGCCGTCGTCAAACGAGAGCAACTCGAACTCGTGGTTGTGGTACGCGAAGCGGAAGCCGCCGGCCCGGAACCGGTAGCTCAGCAGGTCGAGGCGGCTGCCGAGTTCCAGGTAGTGCGCGCGGCTGCCGTCTCCACGCTGGACTTCGTCGAGCCAGGGGCAGACCAGGGCCTCGCAGTCCAGTTCGCGGAAGGTCTCCATCACCGAGGCCGGGTCCGCTTCGAGTTCCGCCAGGGGTACGTGGGCAGCAGCGAGGGAAAGGCCGCGGCCGGCAAGGAGTTGCCTCAGTTCGGTGGTTGTGCGCCCCCAGAGACCGCCGAACCACTCGATCTCGCGGTAGCCGGCTTTGGCGGCCTGGTCCAGAGCGGTCTCGAGGTGCTCCTGCGCCTGCCGGCGGAGGGTGTAGAGCTGGAGCGCCACCCGCGGGAGGCCGGCCGAGCCTTCCGTCAACGCGGCGGCTCCGACGGCACGTCGACCGACGTATCCTCGATCAGCTCGTGGTAGAGGCCGAAGTAGTACGGCAGAAGGAAGCTGGCGCCGTCGGCGAGGTAGAGGCCCTGGCCGCCATGGTCGAGCCGCCACGGGTCGTGATTCCAGTGGTTGACGAAGCGCTCGTCGATCGGCAGCACGCGGCCGTCGAGGAGGTGGCCGCGCACACCGCGGCGTTCCTCCTGGGTTTGCAGCAGGACGACGTCGAGGCGGTGGCTGTTCGACAGCCCCCAGTCGAAACGGTCAAGCGGGTAGAGGACCAGGCTCTCGACGGCGTCGTGGAGCGGGTAGTCGGCGCGGTTGTAGGTCTCGTCGTCGAAGGCGTCCCGGTAGCCGTTGCCGTCGATGGCCGCGGCGTGGATGAAGTCGAACAGTGGATTCCGCTCCGGCTGGAGGACCTTCCAGTACTGCCGCAGCGAGTGGGCGGCGACGCTCCGTACCGCCTCGTCCCGCTCGTACTTCAGGAGGTGGTAGTAGTTCATGAAGGCCATCTCGTCGTCCGACTGGTTGCCCGTGCCGGGGCCGCTCTGAACCTTCGGGTTGCGCAGGTTGGCCAGGTAGGCGTGGTCGTCGAGGAGACTTCGGGCGGCTTCGGCGTAGCGCTGTCCGCGGCGGGCGTCGGCCTCGGATCCCGTGTCGCTCATGTGCTGGGCGATTCGCAGGTAGGTCAGGTAGGAGAGCGAGTTGAGTCCGCGCTCCTCCCACCAGTCCTGGTCGTAGTTCAGTTGCTCGGGGCCGAAGACGGCCCAGCGGGTGCGCGCCCCGTCGTGGTCGACGAGGGCGCCGCCGTGGTCGATCAGGTGGTCGACGATCGCAAGCACCGTCTCACGGACCTCGGCGCGCTCCGTCTCGGTGTCCGCGACCAGGTCGTAGTACAGGCCGTAGAAGAAGAAGTGGCCGTCCAGCTCGTCCGAACTCGTGTCGCTCTTCCAGTACCACTGGCCGTCGGCGCTTGTGGGCCAGCGGGGATCGATCGCCTTCCACAGGCCGTCCCGCTCCTCCCGCATCCGGCGGTCGCTCTCCAGGCGGCCTTCGTTCGGGTCCGGACCGTCGGTCGGCAGGATGGTGCGGGCGACGAAGCCGGGCTCGGCGGGAGGCGTGCCGCCCTGGGTCACGAGTTGCAGGAAGCGCAGCGCCTCGAACGCCTTGCGCGCGTTCTCGCGCGCTTCCGGCTCGCCGGTGACCGCCCAGCGCAGACACTCGGCGGCGCCGTACATCGAGGTCCACAGACCATCGTTGTCGCTGTCGGACTGGCGGAACGCCGAGGTGTCGCCGGGGCGCTCGAGCGCGACGCCCAGCACGTAGCCGTAGGGCGTCCGCCGGTGGAAGCGGTCGATCGCCTCGTGAAAGCGCTCCGCCTTTCCGCGGAGGGTCATCGGCCGCGAGTGGATCCTGCCGGGCCCGGCGGCAGTCTCGACCCGTACCGTACCCTCACGGTCGACTTCGATCGACAGGACGTGGTCGTGAGGCAGCCAGCGCCGGCCCTGCCGGTACTGCCAGCGGGGCGGCTCGTCCGGGGAAGCGCCGGGGATCAGACGGACGAGGCCGCGGGTCGTGCCCGCCCAGATCGAGCCGTCCGGTGCCGCGGCGAGGCTGGTGAAGTTGTTCCAGGGCAGACCGTCGGTATGGTCGTAGAGCCGCCACTCGCCGGTGATTTCGTCGAGAGAGCCCAGGCCCTGAGGCGAGGCGAACCAGAGCCTGCCGTCGTAGTCGAACTCCACCGCCCGCACGTCGACGGGCGCCCAGCTCCGATCGGCGTCGCGCGGCAGCAGGCGGCGCCAGACGGTGTCGGAGCCGTCTCGCAGGTAGACACCGGTGGACGTGGCGGCCGCTACCCGGATCGCGGCATCCGTGATGACCTCGTTGACTTCGCCGGGGGCGTCGAGGGTGGTGGTGCGGGACGGCGCAGCCGCGGGCGGGGCGCCGGCGGAGTCGGCTGGCGGCTCGTACTCCGCGATCTGTTGCAGGAACGGTTCGACTCGGACCGGCAGCTCGGTCTGGGCCGCCAGCGCGAGCGGCGCCAGAAGGAAGCTAAGGAGCGACACTGCGCGCAGGTTCACGCCGAGAAGACTAGCCTGCGTCCGTCGGCTCGGCTCAGGCGCGCACGGTCCGCACACCGTACAGCGGGAAGTGCGTGTCGCGTGTGACAACCGTGAGTCCCTCCGCCTGTGCCTGGGCGATCAGGAACCGGTCGAACGGGTCCTTGTGGTGTCGTGGCAGGCGCGCTGCCAACTCCGCGTGATGGAACGTTAGCGGCAGGTGCGTGAAGCCCTTCTCGTCGACGATCGCCGCGAGGTTGTCCGGGGCCTCCATCTTCCCTTTCAGCCGTTTGACCGTGATCTCCCAGGCTGTGATCGCGCTGACGAAGATCCGATTGCGCGGATCTTCGATGGCGTCGCGCGACGCTGCCCTCAGTCTGCCGGTATCGGACAAGCACCACAGGAACGCGTGCGTATCGAGCAGCAGGCGCTCCACCCGTCAGGTCTCGTCCGGGAAGATCTTCGGGTTCATGATCTCCTCGAAGAGTTCCTCGTCCGGCTCATCGAAGTCCGGCGCCATCCAGATCTTCCCTTCCAGACCCCCCAGCTTGCGAGGTTCCAGCTTCTTCTCGCGATAGGGCTCAAGCCGCAGGTACGGCTCTCCCGCCTTGGCGATGACGATCTCCTCGCCTTCCCAGGCCAGCTTGCCCAGGCGCGAGAGTTGTGATTTCGCTTCGTGCATGTTCACCTTCATCCGTTCTCCCCTCCAGATCCGACCTAGCTAAGTCTGGCTAAGTCTCGTGCTGCCGTCAAGCAGGAAGGGCAGACTGCATGGCAGAGTCGCCGCCATGGCGGGCGCGCGACTCCGAACCCTCCGCGCCGGCGAGATCGAGGCCCTGCTCGACCTGCTGGACGGCTGGCCCTTTCCCGACGGCCAGAGTGGCCGTGGCTTCTTTCGCCGCTACATCGAGCTCGATCCGACGTTCGAGCCACGGAACATCTGGGTCGCGGACCATGGCGGCGAGTTGGTGTCGTGCGTCCAGATCTTTCCGCGACGGGTGCGCGTCGGCGGCGGAGTGCTTCCCATGGGCGGGATCGGTAGCGTCTTCACCCGGCCGGAGCACCGGCGTCGCGGTGTGGCGGGTGCTCTGCTCGAGCGGGCGATCGACGCGATGCGGGAGAGAGGGATCGTGCTCTCGTACCTTCTGGCCGAGCGGCTGCGGTGGTACGGGAGATACGGCTACCGGCCATGGTCGCGCGGCTGGCGCACACTGCATTGGCCGGCTGCCGCTCGACGCCCCGGCCCGAATGCGCGCACCTACGAGGCTGAGCGAGATCGAGGCGATGTGGCGAGGCTCTGGCGTCTGTACGCCGAGGGCGCCGCCGGCGCACCGCTTGACGGCATCGTCGACCGGGGCTCCGGGGAGGACTGGCAGAGCAGCTTCCGACTTGCCGGCACTCCGGAGGAGGACATCTGGATCGCGGACGGCGGCTGGCGCGCCACGGCCTACCTGCGCGTCGCCGACTTCAACGGACGGCTTCGTGTTCTGGAGTGGGGCCGGGAGGCTGATGGCGCCCCTGCCTTGTGCGAGTTGCTGGCCGCTGCCATGACCAGGCGGAGCGTGGAAGCGATTCGGATGCCTCTGATCCGGGATGAGGCCTTGGAAAGCTCGCTGGCGGCCGCCGGCACCCGCGTCGACACCCGGCCGGCATGGAACGAAGTACCGCCGGACGCGCCGCCGCCCGCGACCTGGATGGTTCGCAGCCTCGACGACGAGGCACTCGCCAGACGGCTGAACACGGCGAACGCAGGCGATCTCCTGGCCCGCTTCCTGCCGCCCGAGCGTTTCGCCTTCTGGGAGGCGGACAGGTTCTAGCTGGAAGGTGGTGCTAGGCGCGCTCCACGGAGTAGACCAGGTCGACCGTTCCCGTCTCCTTGTAGACGTTCTGTGCCTGGGTTCGAGCCTGATCCGAGGCGCCGGTTCGGCGATCAGCGGAACGCCTTCACCGAGAATCGTCGGGATCACCGCGACCTCAACCGTGTCGACGAGACCCGCCTCGGCGAGGCTGCGGAACAGCGACCCACCGCCGAACAGCCAGATGTCCTTCTTGCCGTCCTCCTCGCGCAGGGACTGGACGACCTCCTTCCAGTCGTCGCCGACGATCGTGAGGTTCCTGTACTCGCTCTGCTTCAGGGTCCGCGAGAACACGTAGGTCCGCGCGCCGGGCATCGAGTCCTGGTCCTGGCCGCCGGTGCTCTCGAAGGTCTTCCGGCCGATCAGGTAGGTGTCGAACTCGCCGTACAGCTCGGCGAAGTCGTAGTCGGGATCGATGACGATCCAGTCCGCTTCGCCGTTGGGCCCGGCGATGTAGCCGTCCAGGCTCATGGCGACGCAGTAGCGAACTCGTCTCATGTCAGGCCAGTAAGTCCGCGCGCATGACGGTGACGGCCTGGCCGCCAAGCAGCACCCGATCGCCGCGGACGGCGCAGCGGACCTCGCCTCCACGCTCCGAGGCCTGCCACGCCGTGAAGGACTCCTTGCCGAGACGCCTTTGCCAGTAAGGAGCCAGGCTGCAGTGGGCGGAACCGGTGACCGGGTCCTCGTCGATGCCGGCCCCGGGCGCGAAGAACCGGGACACGAAGTCGAACCCCTCGGTTTCCGCCCGAGTGGTGACGATCACTCCGCGGACGGCAAGTTGCCGCAGGCGTCCGAAATCCGGCGCCAGACTTCGCAGCGTGCTCTCGGAGCCGATCTCCACGAGGTAGTCGAAGCGGTTCCTGCCGAGGTAGGCTGGCTCGGCCCCTAATGCGTCGGCCATCGTCGCGGCGGACAAGAAAGGCGGTCTCCGAGAGGTTCATCTCTCGTGCGACTCGCTGCATCCACGCCGCGTCGGCCGGCTTCGGCAGCAGGCAGACCGCGGCCGGGTTGCCCCCGAACGGCTCGCTGGTGAAGGCGTCTACCTGCGTGATCGTCAGCATGGTCGCACTCAGTCGCACTCCCACTCGGCAGCGTCGGAGCAGGTAGCGACGATACTCTGCCCGCGTGGGCGATGCCGGAGTGACGTGCAGAGCGCGATGGAAGAGAAAGCGGTAGGACTGGCCATTCGTGAGGTCTTTGTCGGTTTCGATTCGGCTTGGGCCGGCAAGGCGCCGGGAGGCTTGGCTTGGGCGTCGTTCGCGAATGGAGAGTTCGTACGGGGTGCTCCGCCCCAGTCGGTCGACTTCCTCGATGCCGCCAGGATCATCAAGCAACTCAGCCAGGATCATGACTTTGTCCTGGTCGGGTTGGACCAGCCGATCGTGGTGCCGAACGAGACGGGTTCGAGGCCCGTGGACCGTGTCGCCGGTTCCTTGATCTTCAGGTTGAAGGGCGGTGTTCAGCGAGCGAATCGGGGCTCTCCGCTGTTTGATTCGGACGCTCCCATCTGGCGGTTCCTCGATTGTGTCGGTGCGTGTCAGGACCCCTTGGCTGGGCGAAGTGCCGCCGAAGGGCTGCATCTCGTTGAAGTCCTCCCCGCGCTCTCACTGCCGGCGCTCGCACCTCACATCTTCGACTGGGGGGCTGCGGCACGCTACAACCCCGCCAAGCGCAAGAGGTTCCACATCGGCGACTGGCTGCTAGTCAGCCGAACCGTTGGGTGTCACGCGAAGAGACTGGAGCTTCCTCTTCTAGCGGAGTGGGCCATGGACGCGGCGAACACCGAGAGGCCCGGCAAGGCGGATCAGGACAAGCTCGATGCCGCGATCTGTCTGGTTGTGGCGTTGCTCTTTGCCCGCTCAGTCGTCTCGCTGGTTACCCCGCGGCTACACTCCGAACCGTGCAAGTCCTCGACCCCTCCTGGGAGGGCGCTCCGCCGCGGCTCTCGCCGGCACCCCGGTTGAGAGCGTTGGCTGGAGTCGACGTTGCCCTGCTCTCGAACGGCAAGGCCGGTGTGGCTCCGCTGTTCGACCACGTGGAGGCGCTGCTGCGGGAACTCTGGAACGTGGCCGCGGTCGAGCGCGCGACGAAGGGGAACTACAGCGCTCCGGCCGAACCGGAACTGGTCCGCCGTCTGGCAAGGCGCCGCCTGGTCATCACCGGCGTCGGCGACTGAGGGAGCTGCTCGTCGTGCAGTCTGCACGACGCCGTGACGTTTGAACGGGAAGGTGTGCCCGCGGTCGGCGTAATGACGTCGGCGTTCGTCGACGGCGCGGAGTTGATGGGGCAGGCCTGCGGCGCGCCGGGCTACGGGTTTGCGGTGATCGAACATCCGATCAGCAGCGCGACCGACGCGGAACTCTTGGAACGGGCGGGGGAAATTGTGAGGCAGGCGGAGGAACTGGTGCTTGCCGCGGCGCCCCAGAACCCGTCGTGACGAGTTCGCGGCAGAGGGTCGGCGTGGCTGCGGCGGCGCTTGCCGTGCTCCTCGCGGCGCCGGCGGCGGGACAGGACGGGGTGGTGTTGGCCGAGTTCATCTTCAACGACGCGCCGCATCCCGAGTGCCACGCTTCGACGATCGCCGAGACGGCTTCCGACGCTCTGGTCGCCGCCTGGTTCGGCGGGACCGCCGAGCGGAACGCGGACGTCGGCATCTGGTTCAGTCGGCAGGGCCTCGACGGCTGGACGCCTCCCGTCGAAGTTGCCAACGGCGTTCAGCGCGACGGTAGCCGTTACCCGACCTGGAACCCGGTTCTCTACCAATCGCCCCGTGACGGCGCGCCCCTGCTCCTCTTCTTCAAGGTGGGGCCGAGCCCGCCGGAGTGGTGGGGGATGGTCATGGAGTCGGAGGACGACGGCCGCACCTGGAGCGAGCCCCGGCGGCTTCCGGATGGCATTCTCGGACCCATCAAGAACAAGCCGACTACCCTGCCCGACGGCAGTCTGCTTGCCGGCTCGAGCATCGAAGACGCGCCCGAGCCCCCGGCCTGGCGGGCGCACTTCGAGCGTTCGCCCGATCTGGGCCGAACCTGGACGCGCACCGAGCGGCTGGCGGGCAGGACCGCGGGGGGCGACGACTTCTGGATCATCCAGCCGACGATCCTGACGCTCGGCGACGGCGAACTCCTGGCGTTGTTCCGATCCAAGCAGAGTCGCATAGCGGCGTCCCGTTCAGCGGACGAAGGCCGCACCTGGGGTCCGATCTTCGCTACCGGCCTGCTCAACCCCGACGCCGGGGTCGATGGCCTCACGCTGGCCGACGGCCTGCACCTCCTCGTCTACAACCACAAGGTTCGGATCAATGGCGCCTGGGCCGGCTCGCGGTCACGCCTGAACGTGGCGCTCTCGGACGACGGCGACACCTGGGACGCGGCGCTGATGCTGGAGGACCAGGACGGAGAGTACTCCTACCCGGCGGTCATCCAGGGCCGTGACGGGATGGTCCACGTGACGTACACGCACCGGCGCACCCGCATCCGGCACCTGGTCCTCAACCCGGCCGCGCTCACGCGGCACCCGATGTCCGGAGTCGAGTGGCCGGCGGAAGCGCCGGTCCTGCCTCCCGAGTGACCGCAGGCGCCGATCTCGTCGTCTTCGTCGCCTACCTTGTCGGCGTCGTCGCGCTAGGAATCTCGCTCGCCAAACGGAGCGGAACGGCGCGCGGCTTCATGGTCGCGGGCGGAGCGCTGCCCGGCTGGGCGGTTGGCATGTCGATGTTCGGCACGTTCCTTTCCTCCAACACGTTCATCGGGGTCCCCGGGCAGGCGTACGGCGGCAACTGGAACGCGTTCGTCTTCTCGCTGTCCCTGCCGGTGGCGGCGTTCCTTGCGGCGCGATGGTGGATCCCGTTCTACCGGCGTGGCGGCGCGGTGTCGGCCTACGACCACCTGGAGGGCCGTTTCGGCCGCTGGGCGCGGACCTACGCCGTGGCCTGCTACCTGCTGACCCAGTTCGCGCGGGTCGGGTCCATCCTCTTCGGGGTGGCGCTGGCGATGAACGCCCTGACCGGCTGGCCGGTGGCCTGGATCATCCTGTGCACGGGCGTCATCGTCACGATCTACACGCTCGTCGGCGGCATCGAAGCGGTCATCTGGACCGACGTGATCCAGAGCGTTGTCTTGACCCTCGGTGCTCTGATCGTTGTCGGCCTTCTGCTCCTCGATGCGCCGGGGGGCCCCCGCGGACTGCTCGAGACGGCGCACGCAGCGGAGAAGTTCTCCCTCGGCAGCTTCGCCTTCGACTTCACGACCTCGACGTTCTGGGTCGTGTTGATCTACGGGCTGTTCATCAACTTCAACAACTTCGGCATCGACCAGAGCTACGTCCAGCGCTACCACGTGGCGAACAGCGACCGAGCGGCACAGCAATCCGTGTGGTTGGCGGCCGGCCTCTACCTGCCGGTCTCGGCCGTCTTCTTCTTCATCGGTACCGGGCTGTTCGTCGTTCTCCAGGGCCAGCCCGAGGCAGCCGGTCTCGCCGCTGATCAGGCGTTTCCGCACTACATCTCGACCCGGCTGCCGTCCGGCGCCGCGGGCCTGCTCATCGCGGCACTGTTCGCGGCGGCGATGAGCAGCATCGACACCTCGTTCAACAGCTCGGCCACGGTGTTCCTGTCGGACATCTACCGGACGTACATCCGGCCCGAGCGCGGTCCGGACGGCGGCGAGGCGGAGGACCTGAGGGTGCTGCGGCGGTCCACGGTCGTCATCGGCGTTCTTGGCACCGGCGCGGCGCTACTGATGATCGGCGCCGAAAGCCTGCTGGATGTCTGGTGGACAGTGTCGGGCATCTTCGCCGGAGGACTGCTGGGGCTCTTCGCGCTCGACCGGCTGGCGTCGCGGGCCGGGCGAGCCGCGGCTCAGGTTGGGGTGGCGGTGGGCGTGCTGGTCATTGTCTGGATGACCGTTTCACCACGCCTCGAAGGGGGGCTGGTCGTGCTGCGGATCCCGCTCCACAGCTACATGATCACGGTCATCGGTACCTTGACGATCTTCGCTGTCGGCCTGCTCGTGTCGCGGTCGCATCGGACGAACGGCGCTGCGATAGGGTGAGTTCGTCCAATGCCTGTGCGAGACCTACCGTCAGCGAGGCCTCCCCACCGTCCACGCCGGCGTGGCGCGATCCCGCTGGTTGCTTCGCTGCTCGTTCTCCTGCTCGGAGGTTGCGACAACCGGGGCGACCTGTTGGGCGTTGAGTTGGTCGTCTTCTCGGTCGGCGAATGGTCGGGCACCGGCGATCAGGGCGAGGTGTTGCGTTTCCTTCTCGAGCGTGACGACGACGAGGCGGTCCTGACTGCGTTCCTCGTCGAACTGCCGGGGCTCGCCGATCTGCTGGAGGGTGAGTCGGAGGCGTGCGGCGCGGTCGTCGCCGCATTCAGCCGGTTCGGGAACGGGGACGTCCGTGTGCCGGTCCGCAACGCCGGTTTCAGTTTCCGCACGCCTGACGACTTCCGGGTCGACAACGACGGCTACATCAGGGCGCGGGTCGTTGGCCGCTTCGAGGCGCCGGACAGCGCGGTTGTCGATGCCGAGGTTGAAATCGACGTGACCCGGCAGATCCCGTGCCGCGGCGAGTTCATGCTCAGTTGGCAGATGGAGCCGGTAGGCTCCTGAGTCGCGGGCGAAGCGATTCCGGAGCAGGCCGCGTCGATGTATCCCGGCAGGTACGCGCGCGAGACCCCCGACAAGCCGGCGGTCATCATGGCCGGAACCGACGAGACGGTCACCTACCTCGAACTCGACCGGCGGTCGAACCGGCTGGCGCGGCTCTGGTACGCGCAGGGATTGCGGCCGGGCGATCACGTGGCGATCTTCATGGAGAACCACCCGCGGTACTTCGACGTCTACTGGGCGGCGATTCGCTCGGGCCTCTACCTGACGACGGTGAATCGCTACCTGACCGCCGAGGAGGCGGCGTACATCGTCAAGAACTGCGGCGCGCGGAGCATCGTGGGATCGGCAAAGCTCGCCGAAGCATGTGCCGAACTGACGGACTTGATCCCGAACTGTCCGAGCCGGCTGATCGTCGACGACGACGGAATGGGAACCCCGCCGGGCTGGGACGACTATGGCGAGGCGACGGCCGCGTTCCCGACCGAGCCGCTCGCCGATCAACCGCGCGGCAGCACGATGCTCTACAGCTCCGGCACGACCGGCAGGCCGAAGGGCGTCCTGCGTCCGCTCACCGGCCTGTCGGTTGAGGAGATGCCGGACCAGCGGTTCGAGGTGCTGACGACCATCTACGGCATCGACTCCGACTCGATCTACCTGTCGCCCGCGCCCCTGTACCACGCGGCGCCGCTCGGCTTCACGGCCGGTACGCAGACACTCGGCGGCACGGTGGTCGTCATGGAGCGGTTCGACGCGGAACTCTCGCTCAAGGCGATCGAGGACTTTGGGATCACCGTGAGCCAGTGGGTGCCGACGATGTTCAGCCGCATGCTCAAGCTCCCCGAGGAGGCGCGAACCTGCTACGACCTGTCGAGCCACAAGCGGGCGATCCACGCCGCCGCTCCCTGTCCCGTCGACGTCAAGCGACGGATGATCGAGTGGTGGGGGCCGATCATCCTGGAGTACTACGCCGGCTCCGAGGGCAACGGCATGTGCGCGGTCGAGACGGACGAGTGGCTCAGAAAGCCGGGCACGGTCGGCCAGTGCCTGACCGCGACCGTCCACATCTGCGACGACGACGGCGAGGAATTGCCGGCGGGCGAGCCGGGGACGATCTTCTTCGAACCGCCCGAGGACGCGGACCTGTTCGAGTACCACGGCGACCCGGAGAAGACGCTTGGCTCGCGGCACCCGCGCCATCCCCGCTGGAGCACGCTGGGCGATGTCGGCTATCTGGATGAGGACGGCTACGTCTTCCTGACCGATCGCAAGGCGTTCATGATCATCTCGGGCGGCGTCAACATCTATCCGCAGGAGATCGAAGACGCTCTCATCCTCCATTCGAAGGTGGCCGATGTGGCCGTGATCGGCGTGCCGAACGAGGACCTGGGCGAAGAGGTCAAGGCGGTTGTCCAGTTGATGCCCGGGTTCGAGGAGAGCCCGGACGTTGCCGAGGAACTCCTCGCCTACGCCCGAGAGCGCGTCGCCCATTACAAGGCGCCGAAGTCGATCGACTTCGAGGAGCAGCTCCCGCGGCTTCCCACCGGGAAGCTCTACAAGCGCCTGCTGCGCGACCGCTACTGGACGGGCCGTACGTCGCGGATCGTCTGAGCTCGGACCGGTAGAGCGGTGGCGCGTTCCAGGCTCGTACCCGTTGCCGACGAACTGGCCGGCGCCGTCGACGGCCTGCGGTTCGGCCCGCCGGTTGCCCATGTGTACAACCCGCTGATCTACGCCCGCGCGTCGCACCACGCATACCTGGGTCTTGCGGGCGACGGCCCTGGGCGGGTGCTTCTCATCGGCATGAACCCGGGTCCGTGGGGCATGACCCAGACCGGCGTGCCGTTCGGCGAGGTGGCGTACGTTCGGGACTGGCTGGGCATCGAAGGGCGGGTGGACCCACCCGACGAGCAGCACCCGAAGCGTCCGATCCTGGGCTTCGAATGTCCGCGGAGCGAGATCAGCGGCCGGCGCGTCTGGGGCTGGGCAGAGCGTCGCTTCGGGACTCCTGGGGCGTACTTCGCCCGCTTCCTGATCTGGAACTACTGCCCGTTGGGGTTTCTTCTGGAGAGCGGCGCCAACCTGACCCCGGACCGCTTGCCGGCGCGGGAGAAGGCGCTCCTCTTCGAAGCCTGTGATCGCGCCTTGCGGCGGGCGGCCCGGGTGCTGGAGCCGCGGCTCGTGGTCGGTATCGGCGCCTTCGCCGAGGGGAGGGCGCGGCGGGCGCTCGCGGACGTCGGCGTGCCGGTCGGCAGGATGCTGCACCCGAGCCCGGCCAGCCCGGCGGCCAACCGGGGCTGGGAGGAGCAGGCGGAACAGGATCTGCGGGACCTGGGCGTGAAGTTGTAGGCAGCGCTCCGGAGCCGCCGCCGTCAGTCGGCGTCCCGGGGTTCCACCGTCGTGTCCGCGATCGCGAGGACGACCGCGTCGTGGATCGCCGGACGGAGCTTCCTGATCGCGATGTTGTCCCGGGTCGGGTGCACACGGTTGGTCAGCAGGACGACGATCAGCTCCAGGTCGGGATCGATCCAGAGGGAAGTGCCGGTGAATCCGGTGTGGCCGAAGGAGCGTGCCGAGAAGTACGTGCCGGCAGAACTCGGGTGGGAGGGCGTGTCCCAGCCGAGCGCACGGCTGCTGCCGGCAACGAGCTCGGCGCGCCGGATGAAGAGGGCGACCGTATCGGCACCCACGATCCGACGTCCGCCGTAGACGCCGCCGTTCAGCATCGCCTGGGCGAACGCGGCGACGTCGCGCGCGGTGCCGAAGAGGCCGGCGTGTGGCGCGATGCCGCCCAGGGCATGGGTGTTCTCGTCGTGGACTTCGCCATGCGGCAGTCGGCCGCGCCAGGAATCGAACTCGGTCGGAGCGATCCGTCCGCGCAGGGAATCCGCGGGCAGGTAGCCGGTGTCGGCCAGCCCCAGCGGATCGAGGATCTCCTCCTGGACCAGTTCGGCGAGGCCATGACCGGATTCGCGCTCCAGGATCTCACCGAGCAGCAGCACTCCGAGGTCGGAGTAGATCGACCGTTGGCGGGATCCGACCTCGAGTTCGGTGGCGGCGATGTGTTCCAGGTAGCGAGCGCGGGCCTCGTCGCGGTCGAGACCCTCCCCGAGCTCCCGGAACAGCTCGCTGCAGCAGGGCAGGCCGCTCGAATGGGCCAGGAGATCCCGCAGCGTTGCCCCGCCCACCGGCGACCCTTCGAGTTCCGGCAGGCGAGAGGCGACGGTGTCGTCGAGGTCGAGGGCGCCGGACTCGATCCGGCGCATCATCAGGGTCGTCGTCGCGATGACCTTCGTCAGCGAGGCCAGGTCGTAGATCGTCGAAAGGGCAACGGCGGGCGCGCCGTCTTCGTAGGTCAGGCGGCCGGCGGCCTGTTCGAGGACGACGCTGCCGCGACGCGCGACCAGCAGGACGCCACCCGGCGTGACTCCCTCCGCCGCGGCCTTCTCCAGCAGAGCGACCGCCTGCTCGAGCCGCCCGGGGTCGAACCCGGCCGCGTCGGGCGGAGCGTTGCGAAGCACGGCGGCGGCCTGTGGCGGTTCGGCCGACATCGGTGGAGATAGGGGCGCCATTGGTCGGGACGATTGACAGGCGGAAGTGGCCGCGAGCAGGAGAACAGTCGCCAGGAGCGGAGCCGGTCGTGCGGCGGCGAGTCCCCGCACGGCTTCCATGGCGGGCGAAGAAGGCAACGCGGCCAGAATAGGAGCTTGGACCGTCGAACGCAACGAAGGATCCCCGGTTCGAGGCGGTTGCTATCCTCACGCCTTCGGTGGCGAAGAGAGAGCATGTTGGAGGAGGAGTCCGTAATGAGAGGTTCTCTGGCGTGGATCGTGTTGGGTGTGACGCTGGCCGCCGGTTGTGGCTACGGCGGCGCCAGTGAGGAAGAGGAGCCGATGGCGGAGGAGGCGACGGAAGCGATGGAGAGCGACGGCACGGTGCTGCGCAGCGACCCGGCAATGGACGACCTGGTACCGGTCGGCGCCGTGGTCGAGAAGGTGGCCGACGGCTTCACGTTCACCGAGGGCCCGGTGTGGGTTCCCGGTGACCCCGACCGTCTCTACTTCAGCGACATTCCGGAGAACAAGGTCTACCGCTGGTCCGAAGGTGAGGGCGCGGTCGTCTTCCTCGATCCGGTCCTGTCGGACGACGCCGGCACCGGCGGCATCGGCGGATCGAACGGACTGGCGCTTCACCCGGACGGTCGGCTCGTTCTCTGCGAGCACGGCAACCGCTTGGTGTCCGCGATGGCGCTGGACGGCGAGCGGGCGACCCTGGCCGACAGCTATGACGGCAAGCGGCTCAACAGCCCGAACGACATCGTTTACCACTCGAGCGGGGCGGCGTTTTTCACCGACCCGCCCTATGGTCTTCCGAACCAGTCCGAGAACAAGGAGCAGGACCACAACGGGATCTACCGGCTGGACCCGGACGGGACGGTGACCCTGCTCGAGACCGGTCAGACCCGACCCAACGGCCTCGGGCTGTCCCCGGACGAGAAGACGCTCTACGTGGCGAACTCCGACGCGGCGCCCAACCGGTACTGGAAGAAGTACGCGGTGAACGACGACCTCACGCTGGGCGAGGGCGAGATGTTCTTCGACGCCAGCGGCATGGAGGCGCCGGGCGCGCCGGACGGTCTGGCCGTCGACACAGAGGGCAACGTCTTCGCGACCGGGCCGGGCGGCGTGATGGTCATAGCACCCGACGGCCGTCACCTGGGCACGATCGCGCCGGCCGAGCTGCCGGCCAACACCGCCTTCGGCGGCGACGGCAGCACGCTCTACATGACGGCGCGCTCCGGGCTCTACCGCGTCGCCACGAGCACCCGGGGTCTCGTGTACCGGGGCGAGTGATTCACTCGTAGGCCGGGATGGGCCTTGGCGGCAGCTTCGGCCTTGCCGACTGGCTGATTCTGCTGGCGCTGTTCGCCGCCATCACGGTGATGGCGCGCTCGCTGTCGCGGCGGCAGAAGACGGAGCGCGACTACTTCGGTGGCGCCCGGAACCTCCCCTGGTACGCGGTGGCCGCGTCCCTGGTCGCGACCGAGATCAGCGCGGTCACCTACATCAGCCTGCCTTCGATCGTCCATCGGCCGGGGGGCGACCTGACCTACCTGCAGATCGGTTTGTTCGGCTACTTGGCCGCCCGGCTGCTGGTGGCGTGGCTGCTCGTTCCCGCCTACTACCGCTACGACGTGATGAGTCCTTACGACCTGATCGAGCGGCGGCTTGGCGCCGCGGGGGCCTCCGTGCGACGGACGGCGACCGGCATGTTCTGGCTGGGAGGCGTTCTTGCCCAGTCCGCCCGGGTCTATCTGTCCGCGGTCGTCCTGGGCGTTCTGCTCCACCGGGAACTGGGATGGCTGGAACGGACGACGGGCGTACCGCCCCATGTGGCGGCGGTGGCGGCGGTGGTCGTCATCGCCGTGGTCTGGACCTGGCTCGGCGGCATTGCCGCAGTGGTCTGGACCGACGTCGTCCTCTTCCTGCTGTTCGTGGTCGGCGTCGCGGTCAGCCTGGGCGTCGTGGCGTGGGAACTCGAGGCGGGCATGGCGCCTGCGCTCGCCGAAGCGTGGAGCGAGGGGAAGTTCACCTTGTTCGACCTGTCCGCGTCCCTTACCGCGCCCTACACGCTCTGGGCCGCGCTGATCGGCGCGACGGTCGGCGGCGTGGCCGCCTTCGGCACGGACCAGTTGATGGCGCAACGCCTCTTCTGCTGCCGCAGCGCGCGGGACGCTCAACTGGCGGTGTCCGCCAGCGGCGTCTCCGTGCTCGTCTCCCTCTCGTTCGCGTTCGTCGGGATCGGTTTGTGGGCCTACTACGAACAGGCGCCGCTGACAGGCGTGGCGGCCGAGATCGTGGCCGAGCAGCCCGACCGGATCTTCGCCGTCTTCGCGGTCGAGGCGGTGGCCGTCGGCCTGAAGGCGCTGGTCGTCGCCGGCGCGCTGGCGGCGGCGGTTTCCAGCCTCGACTCGATCCTCGCGGCGCTCGCGCAGACGACGTCCGCGCTCCTGCGCTCCCGCGCGCGTCCCGGCGATGGCGTGCGCCTGCCGCGGCTGCTCGTGCTCGGCTGGGGTCTCGTGCTCGGACTGACCTCGCTCGCGATGGACACGGTGGCGGCCCGCTATGACGCGCTGCTCGATCTCGCCCTGGCGATGGCCGGGTACACGGGGGGCGCTCTGCTGGCGGCTGTGGCTCTGGCTCTGGCGCCGTTCGGCCGCGACGGCAGGGGCTTTCTCTGGTCCGGGCCGCTCTCGGCGCTCGCCGTCTTCGCCGCGGTCTGGCATCAGCCGGCTGCGGGCTGGATCTGCCTGCTCGGCGTCGCCGTGCTGCTTGTCGCCTGGCTGCGCATGGACGGCCGCGGCCGCCTGGTCGCCAGCCTCTTCCTTGCCATCGGTGCCGGCGGTGTGCTGGCCCTGTGGCGCTGGGCCCAGGGCTCGGGCGGCGAGATCCTGGCCTGGCCGTGGTACGTGCCGCTGGGCGCTCTGGTGGCGTGGGTGTGGGGGCTGGGCTTGAGTGCTAGCGTCGAACGGTGGCCGACCCGGACGGAGCGACTCGTCGCGACCTGATGGCCGTCGTGGGTGCGCTCGGCGCCGCGGCGGTGGCGGGCTCGGCCTGCGTTTCGTCGGACCGCGACCGAGACGCGCCGCCGGGAGCCGCGCCGACGGAGGTGGGCAGCTTCGAACTCGAAGAGGTGACGATCGCCGAACTGGGTCGCCAGATGGCCGAGAGGGAGCGGACGAGCCGGGAGATCACCGAGCTCTACCTAGACCGCATCGAGGCCCTGGACCGCCGGGGTCCGACGCTGCGCTCCGTCATCGAGACGAACCCGGACGCGCTCGAGATCGCGGAAGAGCTCGACCGCGAGCGCGCCGGAGGAAACGTGCGCGGCCCGCTGCACGGCGTTCCGATCCTGCTCAAGGACAACGTCGCCACCGCCGACCGCACGACGACCACTGCCGGTTCCCTGGCCCTGGAGAGATCGATTCCGCGGCAGGATGCTTTCGTCGCGGCCCGGCTCAGGCAGGCCGGGGCGGTGCTCCTCGGCAAGGCGAACCTCAGCGAGTGGGCCAACTTTCGCTCCAACCGGTCCAGTTCGGGCTGGAGCGCCCGCGGCGGGCAGTGCCGCAATCCCTACGTTCTCTCCCGGAACCCCTGCGGTTCCAGCTCCGGTTCGGGCGCCGCCGCGTCCGCGAACCTCTGCGCCGCGGCGGTGGGCACGGAGACCGACGGCTCGATCATCTGTCCGTCGTCGGCGAACGGCCTGGTCGGAATCAAGCCGACCGTGGGTCTTGTAAGTCGCAGCGGCATCGTGCCGATCTCCGCGGTGCAGGACACCGCGGGCCCGATGGCGCGAACGGTCGCCGACGCCGCGGCGTTGCTCAGCGGCATGACGGGGCGGGATCCGCTGGACGAGGCGACCGGCGGGTCGCCGGCGCCGACCGATCTGGGTCGCCATCTCGGCGAGGTCGGCACGGCCGACCTGAGCCGCGTCCGCATCGGCATCGGCCGCCAGTTCTTCGACCGGGACGGCCGTGTCGACGCGGTCATGGAGGAGGCGATCGAGACGCTCCGGAGCCTGGGCGCCGAGATCGTCGACCCGGTGGAGATCGCTCATCGCCGGGAAGTGGGGCGGCACGAGTACGAAGCGATGCTGTACGAGTTCAAGGCCGGTCTGAACGAGTACCTGGCCGGGCTGGGCGACGACGCTCCGGCGAAAACGCTCGCGGACGTCATCGCGTTCAACGAGGCAAACGCTGAACGCGAGATGCCGTACTTCGGCCAGGAGATCCTGATCGAGGCGGAGGCCAAGGGGCCGCTGACGGAGGCTTCCTACCGGACGGCGCGAGACGAGGCGAGCCGCCTGTCCCGCGAGGAGGGGCTCGACGCGGCGCTGGCCCAGCACCGTCTGGACGCCATCCTGGGGCCGAGCGGCGGTCCGGCCTGGGTGACCGATCTGGTCCACGGCGACGGCTTCTCTGTCGGCAGCTCCGGCGCGGCGGCGGTGGCGGGCTACCCGAACGTCACCGTCCCGGCCGGCCACGTCCACGGCCTGCCGGTCGGCGTCTCGTTCTTCGGCGCCGCCTGGAGCGAGCCGACGCTGATCCGCGTCGCCTGGGCCTTCGAGCAGGCTGCGCCGCATCGCCGGCCGCCGCGGTTCCGCGCCGGCGTCGACGAAGCCTGAACGCGCGGCGCTAGGCCCTCATCGCGCGGAAGCACTTCCGCAGCTCGTCGACGAAGACGTCCGGCACCTCGAAGGCGGCGAAGTGCCCGCCCTTGTCGAGCCGGTTCCAGTAGACGAGCTGCCGGTACCGGCGCTTAGCCCAGCGCCGGGAGGAGCGGAAGATCTCCTTCGGGAAGATGCTGCAGCCGACCGGGATCTCGACCGGGTCGTTGCGGCGCTTGCCGAAGCTCTCCCAATAGATCCGTCCCGAGGACGCGCCGCAGGCCGGCAGCCAGTACATCATCACGTTGTCGAGCAACTGGTCGCGGGTCAGCACGTTTTCCGGGTGGCCGTCGCAGTCCATCCAGGACCAGAACTTCTCGATGATCCAGGCGGCCTGCCCGGCCGGCGAGTCCACCAGGCCGTAGCCGAGGGTCTGCGGCCGGGTCGACTGCTGCTTGGAGTAGCCGGAGTCCCAGTCCTGGTAGTACTGAAGCCCGGCGAGGGCGTCCTTCTCGATGTCCGTCAGGTCGTCCATTGTGCTCCGGTCCACGCCCGAGGTCGGCATGTTCAGGTGGATGCCGTGGCAGTGCTCGTGGTCCTGGATCGCGATCGCCGTGCTCACCGTCGCGCCCCAATCGCCGCCCTGGGCGAAGTACCATTCGTAGCCGAGTCGCGACATGAGTTCGGCCCAGGCGTCGGCGATCTTCTCAACGCTCCAGCCCGCCGTGGTCGGCTTGTCCGAGAATCCGAACCCCGGCAGGGCGGGAACGACCAGGTGAAAGGCGTCCTCCTCCGAGCCTCCGTGAGCGGTCGGATCGAGCAGCGGCTCGAGCACCTCCAGGAACTCCACGATCGAGCCCGGCCAGCCGTGGGTCATCACCAGCGGCGCCGCCCCCCGGTGCTTCGAGCGCAGGTGGAGGAAGTGAATGCCCAGCCCGTCGATCTCGGTCCTGAACTGGTCGAGGCCGTTCAGGCGGCTTTCCAGGCGGCGCCAGTCGTAGGAGGAGGACCAGTACGCGCACAACTCCCGGGTGTAGGCCAGGGGGATGCCCTGGTTCCAGTCGTCGACCGTCTCGCGCTCGGGCCAGCGAGTAGCGTCCAGCCGCCGGCGCAGGTCGGTCAGTTGTTGCTCGTCGATCTCGATGCGGTAGGGCCTGATGTCGGTCATGGGCCGACGGTAGCACTCCCGCGTCCGGAACGGGTTCGGCCGTCAGCCCTCAGAAGCCCACGCGAACGCCGGCGGAGAAGGTCTCGATGTTGCCGCCGATGGACTCGATGCGGCCCACGGCCCTCAGCCTGCCGAGCAGTTGGATCTCGACGCCGACGCCGTAGATCAGGTCGTCTTCGTCGATGTCCTCGAGCGTGAGTTCGAGTTCGTCGGCCGCGTCCTCGATGTCGGCGCCCCAGGCCACCAGGCCGGCCTTCGCGAACACCGAGATACGTCCGGTGACTTCGTACCGCGGCACGATCGCGACGGACAGGGCGTTGATCTTGCCGCGGACCTGGAGGTCCGTGCAGGGAACGCCCTCCGCGCAGGGCCGGATCGTCCCGTCGACCTTGGAGAAACCGTAGTAGGACGCCTCGACCGCGAAGTACCGGCTGAACCTGAAACCGGCTTCGTAGCTGCGCGAGTTCACGTCGCCGTCGAGAACATGATCGAAGGCGTCCCCCACCTCGATGTCGACTCCCGACTGACCCAGGTGGAAACCGACGTAGAGTTCGCGCTCCGAGGCCGCCGCGGGAGCGGCGAGCGTGCTCGCCAGAAGGGCTGCGGCGGGCGCCGACAGCAGGAATCGGGTCATCCAAGAGCGGCGTGTGGTCATGATCGTCTCCCGGGCAAGCGACGGTCGGTTGGTGGCGAGAGCATACAGGAATGTCGATATCTTGATGCTGTAACGTCCGCGCCGATGAGCGATCCGGTCTGCCTGATCTCCGGCGTCGGCCCCGGAACCGGCGCCGCGCTTGCCCGGCGCTTCGCTTCCGGCGGCTACCGGGTAGCGATGCTCGCCCGTAGCCCTGAGCGCCTGAAGGCCCTGGAAGCCGAGATCGAGGGTTCGCGCGGCTACGCCTGCGATGTCTCCGACGCGGAGGCGGTGCGGACGACCGTGACGCAGGTGCGAGGCGATCTCGGCGTGCCCGGAGTGCTCGTCCATAACGCCGTCGGCGGGGCCTTCGGCGACTTCCTGGAGATCGATCCGGAGCGGCTGCGCGCGAACTTCGACGTCAACGTGATGGGTCTGCTCTACCTGGCGCGCGCGGTCGTGCCGGCGATGATCGAGGCCGGGCGCGGGGCGATCATGGTGACCGGCAACACGGCGGCCCGCCGCGGCATGCCGCGCTTTGCCGGTTTCGCGCCGACCAAGGCGGGGCAGCGCATCCTCGCCGAGTCGATGGCTCGAACACTGGGGCCTCAGGGAATCCACGTCGCGTACTTCGTGATCGACGCCGTGATCGACCTGGAATGGACCCGGCGCCGGATGCCAGACCAGCCGGACGACTTCTTCATTCAGCCGGACGCGATCGCCGAGAACGTCTGGTACGTGGCCCACCAGGACCCGTCGGCGTGGAGTTTCGAGGTCGAACTCAGACCCTACGGCGAGCGCTGGTAGCGGCCCGTCCGGCCGGATCGGCGTGGTAACTTGGACCGGCACATGAGACGTTCCTTCCTGGCTCTCCTGAGCGCACTCCTGGTCACCCTTGGCGCCGCGGCCTGCGGCGAGAGCACGGCGCCGGCGCCGGACGAGGCTTCGGAAGCCGATGTCGCGACCTCCGCGGAGGGCGAGGACGACGGCTGGGGACTCCGGAACGACCCCGCGGCGCAGCGGGTTGAGCCGTTCCAGATCTTCGACAACCTCTACTACGTCGGCATCGACTGGGTTTCGTGCTATCTCCTGGTGACGACGGACGGCCTGATCCTGATCGGTTCGCTGTACGGCGACTTCATCGACAACGCGATCGACGGCATTCGGGCCGTGGGGTTTGATCCGTCGGATCTGAAGTACGTCCTGGTGACCCATGGCCACTTCGACCATGTCGGCGGGGCGGCGAGGTTCCAGGAGGCCTACGGCGCACGGGTCGGCATGACCGAAGCCGATTGGGAGTTGGCAGAACAGCCGCCGAGCGATCCCCGCTACGAGATCGACGTGCCGGTCCACGACATGGTGATCGCGGATGGCGACACCCTGCAGTTGGGCGACACCGAGATCCGCTTCTATGTCACTCCCGGCCATACCGAGGGCGTTCTCTCGATGGAGTTCCCGGTGCGGGACGGTGGGGAGGAGCACCGCGCGTTCGTGTTCGGCGGCGTGGGACTCAACTTCGAGGGGGTCCACCGGACGAACCTCTATCTGGACAGCGTGGCCAGGATTGGGAGGCTTGCCGCCGAGGAAGGCAACCCGATCGACGTGAACATCTCGAACCACGCCTCAATGGGCAGGATCTTCGAGCGTGCGGAGCAGCTGGCGTCGCGGGGCGAGGGCGACCCCCATCCCTTCGTCGATCCGCAGGGCTTCGTCGACTGGCTGGCGGAGTTGCAGCGAAACGCCGGGGAGAAGCTGGCCGTCGAACGCGAGTTGGCGGGCGAGTAGCTTTCTGTTTCCCGGGCTGGTCTTCTGGGCGTGAAGAGTTTCCAGTTGATGCCGCGTTTCGAGAACGCGGTGGCCGGTTTCGATCTGTTTCACCGGGAGGATCCGGCGACGGAAACAGTGGACGGCGAGGAACTGCCGCGGGAGTTGGTGTACTCGCGGCGGATGGCCGCCTGGGTGGAGCGCCTCGATCCGGATGCCGGCGAGATCCTCCTCCTGGCCGCGCACTGCCAGCATCTGCGCCGGTTCGCGCTACCACGAAGCGACTACCCGGTCGGGCGCAAGGGCTATCTGGCGTGGCGTCGAGCCGCCGCGCTCGAACATGCGAGGCTGGCGGGCGCCGTACTGCGCGACGCCGGCTACCGGAGGGAGAAGATCGAGCGGGTGCAGAACCTGGTGCTGAAGCGCGCCGGCCGAAGTTCGCGGGCCGACGCACAGACGCTTGAGGACGCGGCCTGCCTCGTGTTCCTGGAACGCGACCTGGAGGCGTTGGCGAAGCGCCTGGGATCTGAGAAGACCGTCGACGTGCTGACCCGGACGTGGCCCAAGATGTCGGAAGCCGGCCGCGAAGCCGCGGCGGGGCTGGAGCTGAAGCCGGAACTGCGCGAGCTGGTGGCGGCGGCGCGGGCGGCGCGTTCGGTCAGGCGGTCCTGAACGTCAGCCGCTCGCGCGCCTTGCCGATGCGCTCCAGCGCGACGGAACCGCGGCCGTTGCCGACCCCGGCGGCGGACAGGGCCCGCGAGAAGGCGGACTCGAGGGCGGCGACCGTGTCGTCGTCGCGGGCGACGAGGCGGTCGTTCACCCGCAACTCGATCCGGTGGCGATCGAAGGTCACCCGGCCGTCGAGTCGGGGCTCGGCCTCGATGCGGTCGCAGGCCCGGAAGGCGCAGAGGAGCAGCGACTCGAGCCTCTGGTCCAGGGTGCGGATGCCGGCAGTCTCCGGCGAGGTCTCGCGGCGGCGGCTGTAGAGCAGGCCCGGTTCGCCGAGGCTCTGGTCGTAGGCGTAGATCGCGTCGTGGCCCACGAGGAGGACGCCGGGGCCTTCGTGGACGTGGCTGTAATCGGCGACGTCGATCAGCAGCTCGGGCAGAACCCGCTCCGTGATCCAGCGATGGAAGACCGGGATGAACTCCTCGGGCGCCGCCGCCGAGTCGCTGCTGGCCAGGACCTTCAGGTCCAGTTTGACCAGGTCGTCGAGCCCCGCTTCGGTCGCGGCGTTCATACTGCTCGTCTCAGGGTGCCTGCGACCTGGGCCTGGGAGATCCGCTGGTTGCAGGCATGCGCCGCTTCGATGAACAACTGCGCCTCCTCGATCCGCCGGTGCGCTTCCTCGCCAGAGTCCGTTTCGGCATCGCCGTGAACCCGGAACAGGTAGTTCGCGAACTTGGCCCCGGCGTAGGGGTCGAAGAACAGCTCCGTGTCGTAGAAGCGGGTGCGAAACTCGCCGACGATCTCCTCCGGCGCGGTGCCGATGTCGATGTTCTCGGTGGTGATCAGCGCCCGCGCCGCCTGGAGCATCGCCGCGTATGCCTTCTCCGCGGCGGCTTCGGCGGCGCCACGGTCGAGTTCGAGCAGACCCTGGAAGACCTCGCGCTCGGCGGCGGAGAGGCCGAACTCGACCGCGGTCACGACCTCGCCGGCGCACTCGCCGACGCCGAGGTCGCCGATCGTGTACTCGCGCGGATCACCCCAGTCGGAGTAGAGAGTGCGATCCTCGAGGTACGTGGGCAGCTTGGTCAGGTCGTCGAGCAGTTGCCGGACGCGGGCCTTGCCGACCCGGGCGATAAAGCTCTGGAAGCTCTCGCCCTTCTCCCGCTCAGCGACGTACAGACCGGCGATCCGCTCGACCGCTTCGGGGATGCGCTTGGCCGGCACCGCGACCACCGCCAGCCCGTAGGAACCCGCGTTTTCGGTCCACTGGCCGCCGAGGATGACCTGGAAATGGGGCACGGTGCGGCCGTCGCTCTTGCGGCTGACGCCGTAGAAGCCGATGTCGGCAACGTGGTGCTGGCCGCATGAATTGAAGCAGCCGGACACCTTGATGCGCAGGTCCTTCACTGCTTCGTCGGCTAACACGCCGGTGGTCTTGATGGACGCGGCAATCCGCTTGCGGAGCTCGGCGGCAAGTCCGCGCGAGGACGAAATGCCCAGCTTGCACGTGTCCGTGCCCGGGCAAGCGGTGACATCGACCAGCGATGAAGCGCCGGGAGCGCCGAGACCGACGGCGCGCAGCTCGGCGTAGAGCGCGGGCAGGTCGGCTTCGCTGATGTTGCGGAGCACGATGTTCTGCTCGACCGTGTTCCGCACGTGGCCGCCGTTGTACCGCCGGGCCGTGTCGGCCAGTGCCCGCAACTGGGTCGAGGTCAGGTCGCCGAGAGGCAGGTTGATCGCCACTGCGACGTAGCCCGGCTGGCGCTGGCGCTGGACGTTCGATCCCAGCCACTCGGCGAAGCCCTCGGGCCGCGGGCCGGGCGACAGCGCTGCCGCCGGCCGCGTCGGCTCTTCGTCCGTGACCGAAAGGTCGTCCAGATAGGTGGTCCAGCGCTCGTCGGCCGGCAGGATCGCGAGTTCCTCGTCGACCAGACGCGTGAACTCCTCGATGCCCAGCTTGGCGACCAGGAACTTGACCCGGGCCCGCGCGCGGTTCCGTTTCTCGCCGAGCCGCCCGAAGACGCGGCAGACCGCCTGCGCCAGGGGAAGGAGTTCATCCTCGCGCACGAACTCGCGGAGCACCTTCGCCTGGTGCGGCACGGCTCCCAGACCTCCGCCGACGTAGACCCTGAAGCCGCGTTCCGTGCCGCTGCTCGTGCCGTTGCCGGCCTCCCGCACCTGGGCGACGACGCCGAGGTCGTGCATGTTGGCGAGCCCGCACGCGTGCTGCTCGCAGCCGGAGAAGGCGATCTTGAACTTGCGGCCGAAGTCCTGCGCGTCCTTGTGGCCGAGCAGGAAGTGGGTCAGCGCGTGGGCGTAGGGCGAAACGTCGAACGGCTCGTCCCGGCAGACGCCGGCCATCGGGCAGGCCGTGACGTTGCGCACCGAGTTGCCGCAGGCTTCCTGGGTCGTGATGTCGACCGCGGCCAGACGCCGCATGATGTCCGGGGTGTCGTCGATGTGGATGAAGTGGAGTTGGATGTCCTGGCGCGTCGTCACATGCGCGATCCCGTCCGAGTACTCCTCGGCCAGGTCGGCGAGGACCTCCATCTGCTCCCCGTTCATCGCGCCGAACGGGATCTTGATCCGTAGCATCCCGGGGGCGTCCCAGACCGTGTTCGGGCCCTTCGTCAGGTCGCCGCACGGATACTCGAGAGCCCGGCTGGCAATGCCGTCGTGGCGCTGTCCGTTGTCGTAGCGCTGGCCGTACACCCCGCGGCGAAGCCGGGTCTCGGCGAACACCTTGTCGTCGATCTTCCCCTGGCGCTTCTGGGCGATCTGGGTCTCGTAGATCTCGATCTGCTCGTCGAGGTGCGGGGGTATCCGATCCTCGAGTCGTGCCGCCCAGGGGGCGGTTCCATTCGCGGTTGGCTGGCTCATGGCGTGTTCTCGTCAGGTCCTGCGGGCGGGGCGTTCAGCCCAGTTGCGGCGCCGCTCCTTGTATTCGTGACCATAACAGTCACATTAGTCAACATTCTACGCAAACCGGCGGCGAACGTTGCGCGCCGGGACGAAGGTCCGGGGGACGACGGCCTGTTCGGCGGACGGTCTGGCTACATAAGGTCGCTGAAGTGGATCGGCTTGGGGAAGTCGGCGGACGCGGCGCGGATCTTCTCGCCGATGGCGGCGACATCCCAGGGATCCTGGTCGTTCGGCCTGCTGGCGATCTCGAGCGACTGCCAGGCCAGGAGCGACACCTTGTTGCCGCCGACCGCGAAGATGCGGCCCGTGATGTCGGCGGCGTCGTCGCTGCACAGCCAGACGACGGCCGGCGACACCTTCTCGGGCGCCAGCGGCTCGGCGGTCGTTTCCGGCATGATGTCCTCGGTCAGGCGGGACCAGGCGGCGGGAGCGAGCAGGTTCACCGTCACGCCGTACTTCGCGCCCTCGAGCGCCAGGCAGCGCATGAACCCCGCCATCCCCGCCTTGGCGGCGCCGTAGTTCGTCTGGCCGAAGTTGCCGAGCAGGCCCGAGGTCGAACTCGTCATGATGATGCGGCCGCCGGACTCCTGCTCGATCATCTGATCGTAGGCGGCTTTCGTGACCAGGTAGGTGCCTCGCAGGTGCACGTCGAGGACGACGTCCCACATCTCGTCGGTCATGTTCTTGAACGACTTGTCGCGCAGGATGCCGGCGTTGTTGATCGCGATGTCGAGCTTGCCGAACTCGTCCACGGCGCGTTGCACCATCGCCTCCGCGGCGTCGCCGTCCGAGACCGAGCCGTAGTCGGCGACCGCCTGACCGCCGGCGTCCCGGATCTCCTGGGCCACCTGGTCGGCCATGGCGGTACCGGCGCCGGTGCCGTCCCGCGCGCCGCCCAGATCGTTGACCACGACCGCGGCGCCTTCCTGCGCCAGGAGCAAGGCGTGAGTGCGGCCGAGACCGCCTCCAGCGCCTGTAACGAGTGCAACCTTGCCGTCGAGCAGACCCATGGTGAGTTCCTTCCTTATCGTCGTCCTGTCGGGATGTCGCGATGCCGAAGCGCGCGAAGTCTAGCCCGAAACACGCGGTGAACTGGCCCGGTAGAGTCCAAGCGATGAGGCGCACGACGGTCCTCCACTTCTTCGCGTCGGTGGCGGCCGCGTTTCCGCTCGCGACGGCGACCGGAAGCTCCGCGCAGCTACCACCCGAACGGCACGCCGACGAGTCGAGCGCGGCAATGCTGTCGCGGCAGGCGAGCCTCCACGAGTCCCGGGGTGACTACGAGGCAGCAATCGCCGGCTATGACCGGGCGATCGAGGCCCAGCCGCGGGACTGGCAGCTCTATCTCCTCCGAGGATCGGCGCGGTTCAAGGCTGGCCGGATCGAAGCCTCGATCGAGGACTTCGACCAGGTCGTCGCGCTCGATCCGTCCCAGGACCCGTACCTGTGGCAGCGCGGCATCTCGTACTACTACGCCGGCCGGTTCGCCGACTGCCGCGGCCAGTTCGAGCGCCACCGGCTGGTCAATCCGAACGACGTCGAGAACGCGGTGTGGCATCTGCTCTGCGTCGCGGTCGTGGACGGCCTGGAGGTGGCGCAGGCGGCGATGCTGCCGGTCGGCCCCGACCCGCGCCGGCCGATGAAGGAGATCGACGCGCTGTTCCGAGGCGAGGGGAGGGTCGCGGAGGTCGAGGCCGCCGTACGGGAGGAGGGTTCCGGCGCGCGTTTCTACGCCGATCTGTACCTGGGCCTCTACTACGAACTCGTGGGCGAGGACGAGAAGGCCGCAGCCTCGATCGAACGCGCCGCTGCGTTACCCAACCGCGGCTACATGGTCGAGGTGGCGCGGGTGCACCGCGGCCTGAGTCCCTAGCCCCCCTCGCCGGCGATCGCCCACAGGTGACCGTCGGTGCGGATGTACCAGACGCCGCCGACGAGGGCTGGCGAGGCGATCGTTCGTTCGCCGATCCGGTTGACGTGGAGAAGCTCGAAGTCCGGCCCTTCCCTGATGACGAAGGTCTCGCCGTTGTCGTTGGTGAAGAAGATCTTGCCGCCGAAGGCGACCGGCGCGGCGGAGAAGCCCTCACGCATCCGCTCGCCCAGGCGTTCCTGCCACACGACCTCGCCGCTCTTCGCCTCGTAGACCGTGATCACGCTGACCATGTCGTTGACCATGTAGAGGTACTCGCCGACCAGCATCGGCGCGACGACGAATGGCGATCCCTTGGCCGCGGTCCAGACGATGCGGCTGTCCGTCACGTCGCCGTTGCCGCCGGGGCGGATCGCCAGAGTCGGCCCGGCGCGGCCGGAGGTGCTGAACAGCAGGTCGTGGCCGACCACGGGGCTCGGGATGACCTCGAAGGTCGTGCCGCCGACGCGCCACAGCTCGCGGCCGTCCTCGGGCGCGTAGGCGATCACGTGGTGCTGGCTGTTGACGACGAGCTCGTCGCGCTCCTCGCCTTCGTCGGTGGTGACCGAGATCGCGGCCGGCGAACTCCAGCCGACCCGGGTGGCCCGTTCGGTTCGCCACAGCTCCTCGCCGGTGCGGCGGTCGAACGCGGCGATGAAGGACGGGGCGCGCTGCTGCTCCTGCACGATGATCAGACGATCGCCGTGCAGCAGGGGCGAGGAGGCGGTGCCGTGGAAGGCGCTCAACTCGCCGAAGGACTCGTGCCAGACGATCTCGCCGCGGAAGTCGACGGCGAGAAGCCCGTGGTTGCCGAAGTAGGCGTAGACGCGCTCGCCGTCGGTGGTGGGTGTCGACGAGGCGTGGCCGTTCTTCGGGTAGGCCCGCTCGGGGCTGGCCGCGGGCGCCGCGGTGGACCAGAGCCTCTTGCCGGTTGCCCGGTCGAAGGCGAGCACGGAGCGCCTGGCGCCGGCCGCCTCGGCGGTGGTCAGGAAGATTCGGTCGCCCCAGACGATCGGCGAGGAGTTGCCCTTGCCGGGGACGGCGACCTTCCAGCGCACGTTCTCCTCCGGGCCCCAACGGTCGACGTAGCCAGTGCCCGTGACTTCGCCCTGGCCGCTCGGACCGCGCCACTGCGGCCAGGTGGTGGCCGGGTCCGCGTCGGCCGGCGTCATCCGGGCCCTTTCGTCGGCGAGGGCGGGGTCTGCGGCAAGCGCCGTGAGGAGTAAGGCGGCGGCGTACAGGCGAATCGGCGTCGTGTGGCTCATGCCGGAATGATAGAACCTGCCGCGAATCGGAACCCACTGGGAGCAGCATGGAATGAGCGAGACGTTTCGAGCCGTGGTGGTCGACAGGGTCGACGACCAACACACCGCCGGCCTGCGCGACCTGACGCTGGGCGACCTGCCTGAACACGACGTGTTGGTCGACGTCGAGTACTCCACCCTGAACTACAAGGACGGCCTGGCGATCACCGGCGCGGCGCCGATCTGCCGTTCGGTGCCGATGGTCTGCGGTGTCGATCTGGCCGGGACGGTGGCGGAATCCGCTTCGGACTCGTTCTCCCCGGGCGACCGCGTGCTGGTCAACGGCTACGGCCTGAGCGAGAGCCACTGGGGCGGCTACTCGCAGAAGACGAGGTTGAAGTCCGACTGGCTGCTCCCGGTGCCAGACGCCTTTACCAACCTGCAGGCGATGGCGATCGGCACGGCCGGCTACACGGCCATGCTGTGCGTGATGGCGCTGCAGGATCACGGGGTGACGCCGGAGAGCGGCGACGTCGTGGTGACCGGCGCCGCCGGCGGCGTGGGCTCGGTGGCCGTGGCGCTGCTGGCGCGGGCCGGCTACCAGGTGATCGCCTCCACTGGGCGCGAAGCGGAACATGACTATCTGAGCAGTCTGGGCGCCGCCGACTTCATCGCCCGCGACACGCTGTCCGCGAAGCCGCGGCCGATCGGGCGGGAAAGCTGGGCGGGCGCGGTCGACGTCGTCGGATCATCGACGCTGGCGAACCTGATCGCCCAGACCCGCTACGGAGGCTGCGTGGCGGCCTGCGGACTCGCCGGCGGCATGGACCTGCCGTCGAGCGTCTATCCCTTCATTCTTCGCGGCGTGGTGCTCGCCGGCGTCGACTCCGTGATGGCGCCCATGGAGCGCCGACAAGAGGCCTGGCGCCGGCTGGCCGCGGAACTACCGGCCGACCTGCTCTCCGAGATGACGTCGGTCGAGCCGATGAGCCGGATCGAGGAACTGGCGGCGTCGATCCTGGCGGGCGAGACGCGCGGCAGGGTGGTCATCGACGTGAGCGCCTAGATGCTCTTTGCTGGGAACTGGGTTCGCCGGCGTGTCATCCGTGAGCCCGCTGACGGGCGCACGGACTGGTTCGCGGGTGGCGCGGATTCGCGCCACCCGGGTTCCCGCCGGCATCCGGCGCAAAGCGCCGGCCTCCGGGACTTCCGCCGCGTCCGCGACGGTGGAAGAGGCCCAACGAGTCGCACTCCGTGCGCCGTGGCAGGTGCCGCCGTCGTCCTCTGGCTGGGCGTCCCGGTTCCTTCGCCGGCCCAGGACAGCGAGTGGCCGGTGACCACCGGCGACAAGGGCGGGCAGCGTTACTCGTCTCTCGACCAGATCGATACGGACAACGTAAGCGATCTCGAGATCGCCTGGCGCTGGTCATCGCCCGACAATGATCGGGTCGCGGAGGATCGCCGGTTGCGCAGTCGCCGGATGCAGCCCGGCGGCCACCAGGTCACGCCGATCAAGATCGGCGACCGCCTCTACGCAACCACCGGCCTGAGCCAGATCGCCGCCCTCGATCCGGCGACCGGCGAGACGGAGTGGGTCTACGACCCGGAGGCCTACGACGCCGGGCGCCCCACGAACCTCGGCTTCGTCCACCGGGGCGCCAGCTACTGGCCGGGGAGGCCAGCCGGCGACGGTGCCGAGGCGGTGCCGGCGCGGCTCTTCTACGGCACCGGCGACGCTCGGCTGCTGGCGGTCGATCCGTTCACCGGCGAACCGGTCGGCAGCTTCGGCGAGGGCGGAGCGGTCGACCTGACCGAGGGTCTGCGCCGCGAGGTCAGGCGGCGCCGCGCCTACGCCGTCAGTTCGCCGGTCATGGTCTGCCGCGACATCGTGATCGTGGGCGCCTCGATATCGGACGCCCCGAACCACCCCGACGCGCCGCCCGGCGACATCCGCGGCTTCGATCCGGTGACCGGCGAGCTGCGCTGGACCTTCCACTCGATTCCGCAGCCGGGCGAGTTCGGGCACGAGACCTGGGAGAACGACGCCTGGCAGTACACCGGCAACGCGAACGTGTGGACGCTGATCACCGCGGACGAGGAACTCGGGCTCGTCTACCTGCCGTTCGGCACGCCGACCAACGACTGGTACGGCGGCCACCGGCTGGGCGACAATTTGTTCGCGGAGAGCCTGGTGGCGCTCGACTGCGAGACCGGCGAGCGCAAGTGGCACTTCCAGGCGATTCGTCACGGGCTGTGGGACTACGACCTGGTGACGCCGCCCATCCTCGGCGAGGTCGAGGTCGACGGTCGGGAACTCAAGGTCGCGGCGCAGCTCAGCAAGCAGGGCTTCGTCTACGTCTTCGATGCGGACAGCGGCGAGCCGGTGTGGCCGATCGAACAGCGCCCGGTGCCGCGGAGCACCGTCCCCGGCGAACGCTCGGCGCCGACCCAGCCGTTTCCGACCAAGCCGCCCGCGTACGAGCGCCAGGGCATGCACGAGGGCCAGTTGCTCGATCTCACGCCGGAGATCCTGGAACGGGCGAGGGAGATCCTCGAGCAGTACGACTACGGTCCGCTCTACACGCCGCCTTCGCTGCGGGGTACCTGGCAGGTGCCCGGCTGGGGCGGCGGCGCGAGCTGGCCCGGCGGCGCCTTCGACCCGGAGACCGGATGGCTGTACGTGCCGTCCTTCAACCGACCGGTGGTGCTGACGATCAAGAAGCCGGATCCGAACCGGTCGTCCTTCGACTACATCGGTTCCATCCAGATCAGCCCCCCCGGTCCCTTCGGGCTGCCGATCGTCAAGCCGCCTTACAGCCGGATGACGGCCTACGACCTGAACCGGGGCGAGATCGAGTGGATGCGGCCGCTGGGACAGGGGCCGACCGGACATCCGGCAATCCGCGATCTGGACCTGGAGCCGATGGGCTCGGGCTCGCGCTCCCACGTGCTGCTGACGCCGGAGCTGCTGTTCGTGGGACTGGAGGCCACGGTCCATCCCGACGCCGAGATGGAGACCGAATCGATGGACCTCGAGTCGTCGGCGCTCGAGGAACTGGCCGTGGCGGACGAGGAGCAGGCGGCGATACTCGCCGAGATCGCGGCGAGCCGCGACTGGCGCTTCGAACCGTCGACCTTCTCGGCTCTGGACAAGACGACTGGCGAGACGGTCTGGTCGGTGGAGATCGAAGCCGGCGTCGGCGGGTCGCCCATGACCTACCTGCATGGGGGCCGCCAGTACGTGGTCCTCGCCGTGGGCGGCAGCGGTGTGCCGTCGGAGTTGATCGCGTTCGCGCTGCCGGGAGAAACAGGCTGAGCTTCCGCGCGTACAATCCCTCGGGCGCCTTTCCGCACCGGGCAACGAAGGAGAACGAAGATGTGGCGAGCTGGCGAACGGACGAACCGACGGCGTCTGGCGGCTGTTGCCGCCTCCGCTTTCCTGCTGGCATCGGTAGGGGGAGCGGCGATGGGCAGTGATCTGATGGATCGCGTGGAGCGCGGCTACGCTGACTCGAACGGCGTCAAGATTCACTACGCCTCGATCGGCGAGGGTCCCCTGGTCGTGATGATCCACGGCTTCCCGGACTTCTGGTACTCGTGGCGGCACCAGATGGAGGTTCTGTCGAGCGACTTCCAGGTCGTCGCGATCGACCAGCGCGGCTACAACAGGAGCGACCAGCCCGAGGGCGACGAGAACTACGACATGCGCTATCTGGTCGGCGACGTGGCGGCGGTGATCCGGCATCTGGGTCGCGACAAGGCGACGATCGTCGGGCATGACTGGGGCGGCGCGGTCGCCTGGCAGTTCGCGTTCCATGTACCCCAGATGACGGAGCGGCTGATCATCCTGAACCTGCCGCACCCGAACGGCATGGGCCGGGAACTGGCGAACAACGCGGAGCAGCAGCAGAACAGCGGCTACGCTCGCAAGTTCCAGGAAGGCAGCCCCAGCGATCCGGACATCTTCTTCGGCATGCCGATGACGCCGCGGACGCTCTCCGGCTGGGTGCGCGACGAGGCCGCCAGGAAGCACTACGTCGAGGCGTTCGAACGCTCCGACTTCGACGCGATGCTCGCCTACTACAAGCGGAACTACCCGCGCGAAGGCGGCGGCGGCATCGGCCAGGCGGAGGGCCAGGAAACGCCCCGCCTCGGCATGCCGGTGCTCCAATTCCACGGCCTGGACGACACGGCGCTGCACTCCGACGGCCTGAACAACACCTGGGACTGGCTCGACAGCGACCTGACCCTGGTCACCGTGCCGGGTGCGAACCACTTCGTGCAGGAGGACGCGGCCGACCTCGTCTCGACGACGATGAAGTGGTGGCTGCTGGCGCGGGTGGAGTGAGGGTAGTGGGCGGTCGCGCGTAGCTGCCTTCGTCGTTAGTTGGGTCGGTAGGCGTGCATGAACCTTGCGCCGGCAGTTGACGCAGGGACGGCCCCGTCGGGAGTAGAGTGCGATGGGCGAGGGATGGAGTGGCTTCGGCCGTGAAGGAGCGTCGAAAGACTCGTTTCCGGGCGACGCCGAGCAGGCTGGAGGTCAATCTGCGGGCGATCCCGGTCCTGCCGGCGAGCGGATGGCGGCTCCTGTCGGCACGGGAAGTAGCCCTCGCCGGGGCGGTCCCGAAGGACTACCTGGCCTATGGCCTGCCAAGACGCTGGACGAACGAGGAGCCGGAACAGGATCCGCTGCTGATCGCTACGAGTGGTTTCATCGCCAAGAAGGGGCGCTTCTCGGCGTCGGCGCGGGAGTGCGTCACGGAGGAGGTCATCTCGAAGATCGGCGCCATGCTGCCAGTCAAGATGGCGAAGTCGCGGCTCGTCCGAATCCCGGAGAGCGGAGGCCTCGGTACCGCGAGACGCGGCAAGGCACATGCCGTGAGGTTCTTGTCCCGCGACTTCGTCGACCGCCGGCGCTACGAGCTGCGACACGGAATGGAACTTGCTGCTGCGTACTTCGATACGACGGCGGAAGACGTCGCGAGCACGTTCGGGCTGGGCGACAAGGGGAAGGAGCGGGACTTCTACACGGTGGACAACGTGTTGGAGATTCTGAACGCCGTGTATCCTGACGTGCAGAACCTCGGTGGGCCTTCAAGGCTCGAGACTGGACTCGCCAAGATGTTGACATTCGATGCCTTTGTGGGCGCTCCAGACCGGCATGCCATGAACTGGGGCGTGTTGGCGCCAGTCGAGCCAGGCGGCCCTGGCCCGCGGTTCGCTCCCCTGTTCGACACGGCAAGGGGGCTCTTCGGAGATCACTCGGATGCGGACCTTCTGGCCAAGTCTGCGAAGTTCGGGCGGAAGCGCTTCGTCGAGCGTTACGCGGAGCGTTCGCGGCCGATTCTGGGAATCGACGGCGGCAGCAGGGTCAGCCACTTCGATCTGGTGGCTTGGATCGCCAACGAACGCCGCGACATTCTGTTGCCGGGGATTCGTGAGGTTCTTGGGGCTGTCCGGCTTGCCGACATCGAGTTCATGCTTCAGCGCAGATTCCGGCGGATCATCACGCAGGTGCGAATCGGCTTCATCATGGAACTGCTGGAAGTGCGGTTGACCCGCTTGGCCCGGGCGATCAAGCGATGAAGAGAGTTCTCTCGTCGCTGTTGAAGTCGAGCGCATGGGGGGTTGGGCGTTCCCACTCCGCCGAGTGTGGGGCCCCGGGCAAGCGCGTTCAGGTCTATCGGCGAAAGCACACCGATCCCCCGGAGCTGGTTGGCGAACTCTCGTTGGACGACGGTGAGTACGTTTTCAACTACGTTCCCGGCTATTCGGGCGTTCCCATTTCGGCCTTTCCGGAAACTACGGAGCGCTACCGAGCCGAGTTTCTCTGGCCTTTCTTCGAAGTGCGGATTCCACCCACCAGCCGGAAGGACGTGCAGGAAGTGATGGAGGCTGAGAAGATCGACGGGAGCGATCCGTTCGAGATGCTCGCCAAGCTCGGCCGCCTCTCAGTGGCGAACTCGTATGAGCTGAGACTCGTCGGGGAAAGCTGATCCTGGAGCATCTCCGTCTCGGGCAACTGGCGGATCATCTTCCGATTTGCCGACGGCGACGCGTTCGATGTCGACTTGGTCGACTCCACTAACCGGACCCACAGGAGGCGGCTTCATGGCGATGATGAACCCTCCCCATCCCGGCCACAGCATCCGGGAGAACTGCCTGACACCGCTCGGGCTGAACGTGACCGATGCAGCCCGCGTGCTGGGAGTGGCGCGACACACGCTGTCCCGGGTCCTGAACGGCCACGCGGCAATCTCCCCGGAGATGACCATTCGGTTGGAGAAGGCCGGTTGGTCCAACGCCGAGTTCTGGCTGCGGCGGCAGGCGACCTGGGATCTCGTCCAGGCCCGTAAGCGGGAGGACCGTATCCGCGTCGAGCCCTATCGACCGCGGGTTGTGTCGTGAGGCAGCCGAGCGAGTAGGAGTGGTTGCGGCCGCTGCGACAGGGCCGACCGGACATCCGGCGATCCGCGATCTGGACCTGGCGCCGGTGACCTACCTGTACGGGGGCGCCAGTACGTGGTCCTCGCCGTCGGCGGCAGCGGAGTGCCGTCGGAGTTGATCGCGTTCGCGCTGCCGGGAGAAACAGGCTGAGCGGGTCCGGGACGAGGACGCGAGAGCTGGCTGCGGCACCCAGGGTGGGTCCGGGCGAGCGCGGCGAGGACGTTCGCCCGTTGGAAGCCGATCAAGGCCAGTCGTCCAGTGATCGATGTACGTCCTCATTGGTCACGGCCTCGGTGTCGGAAGGGACGGCGAACACGGACTCCTCGGCGCCCTTTCGGACGGCGCCAAGGTCGAACCCGCGTCGAGCCAGTTCCGACAGGACGCTTCCCAGACTGCAGCCCTTTCGCGCGGCCAGCGCCTTGGCCGCTGCCAGCACGTCATCGTCGATCGTCACGGTGACGCGCATGGGGGAATCATGACATCAGTGAGCATGCGCTGCCTCGAATCCGCGCCGACCCTGCTGGTTGAGCGAGCGTCCGGCTGCCGTCGGCCGCGGGAGCTCCATGCGGTCGTTACGCACGCTCTTCGCCAGCGCCGCCGCGACCTCCACGCGGGTAATCAGCGCCGTTCCGACCGACTAGGCGTTCTCGATCAGTCCGCTTACCGCATTGGACTCGTCTTCTTCGACGTAGTGCTTGAAGAGGGCACTCGTGTCCAGATAGACGGAACTCACCGGCGGTTCTCTCGCACGATGTCGGCCATGGTGCCTTCACCGCGGAGGCGAGCCCTGGGCGTGAACTTCCTCGGTTTTCCCTTGCCCGGCAGGATCAGAGGGCCATTCTGCTCCGCGTCGCACGGCTTGGGCTCGGGCACGATCCTCGCCACGCGGTGTTCGCCGTCCGTCAGGAGGAGCGTCGTACCCTGCTGGACCTCCTCCAGGCAGCCGTTCAGGTCGGCCTGAAGCTCGTGGATCTCGACGTGGCGTTCTCTCATGCTGTCTCTCCTTTCCTGGCGAGCATGCTCTGCGCTCAGCCGCGCGAGGCCGTCAACCTCCCAGCACTTCCAGGCATTCCGCGATGACCCGCAGTTCTCCTTCATCCGCGCCCGTGAGGACAATCGGGTCGAAGTCGGGGTTGATCGGTTCGAGGATGATCTCCGTGTGCCGCCAAGTGTCGCCGCCGGTGGCCTTCTCGCTTCTGTAGCGCTTGACGGTGTAATGCTGGCCTGTCTCCGGATCGGTGGCGTCGCGTAGTTGGACCAACACGTTCTTACCTTGCCGTGAGCCTTCCACGGGGCCCCGGAAGAGGCACCAGGACCCGTCGGGGATGGCGGGCGCCATGGACCCGCCGACGACTTGGGCGACGAACATGCCTGGTCGTAGTCTGTGGCGGGACTGGACCTCGACCCACTCAATGTCGCCGTTGTCCGCGACGAGCTGTTGGCCGCTGAAGGCGCCGGCGGCGGCCTTGAGCGGCACGAGGGGCACGCAGGTGACGTAACGGTCCTCGGGCGCTGGCTCGACCGTCCGCGGCCGGAACGGCAGGATCTTCGCCTCCTCCTCCGCGCCCGTGCCTGCCGCCGCCCGGGGCTCGAAGGCTGCGGGCCAACCGCCGTGTGCCTCGATGACCTCGTCGATCTCGGCCATGATGCGGATCGTCTCGTTCAGGGCGACGACGATCTTCTGGTAGTGAGCGAAGTCCTCGTCCGAGAGCGTGCGGCCCTTCCGGTCCTTGAGCCACTTGTGGCAGACCTGATAGCCGCCGATGTGAAAGTCCCAGACTTCCTCGGGGACCCCGTGGAAGCCGATCGTGCCGGGCTGCGTTGCGCGATGCCCCTCGCGGGCGACGGTCTTCCGAGCGTCGAGCCAGACCGTGCCGGCTGACCAGCCGACTTGGCCGACCTCAGGGCTTGGTGGCCCGGCGTAGTTCGTGATGGCCTCGGTGAGCTTCGAGGATTCGAGCATGTGGAAGGCCGCGAGACTCGCTCCTCGCTGTGCCAGTTCGGCGAAGAAACCGTAGGATGGGGGAAGAGGTACGGGCGGAAAACCCGTGACCAGCTCGTGGCGCCAGTAATCCCGGTAGCTTGGTGCCTGCAACAAGGCGTAAATGAAGTGCAGGATGTTCTCTGGGAGGATACCCGTTGGCATCCCAAAGGGACCGCCAGGTGGAAGATGTGCCGCACTGCAGATCCCCGCGATAAACTCCCGCCGGAAGTTCGGTCGCGCCTCGTTTCTCGTATCGGAGAAGTCGAGGGCCGCTCGGTTGCCCATGTTGCCCATGTCGTGGTCATACAAGTACAAGGGAAAGCCCGACGCGTTGTCACGCGTCGTGACCACGCTCTTATCCGCCAAGCCACCAGCAATCCACTGCCCGTTGGTCGTCTCTGCCCTGTTCTTCCCCAAAGAAATCAGCAGCCGGTTGTTCGTCCGATCCAGTACGTTCCGTGAGCAGACAGGCGCCGTCTGCCACACCAGACTTGGATGGAAGAAGATGAAGCGCCGATCAAAGGGACGGTATTCGATCTCCTGGACACTCCCGGCTACCGACTCGATCTCCGTGAGCTTCTGCCGAGCTGCCGCGATGTTCCAACCTTTCTTGGCAGTAATGGAGAATTGATCGCATAGTTCCTGGTCAGTTCCTTGAAAGGCCTGCACTCTGGCAGCGTTGGCGATCACCTCTGAGCGGTCGAAGGCGACCACCAAGTGGTCGCGATTGCTGGCTACAAGAGTCGAGAACTTCTGGAACACATCGTTGAGAGCGAAAGCGCGGACGCGGCTCTTGGCGCTCGTCTCTGACGCTGTTGCTGCTTCACAATCCAGGCGCCACGCCGGGGCCTTTGGCGCGAGCCTCTTCCAGACGGCATCGGAGGCATCGGAGATGCTGAAGCTACTGGCGAGGGCTTGGTACTTGTGTGAGACAGGACCGATGAGTTCGGAGGAGAACGTGTTGGGTTCCGCGCCTGTGCCCCCAAGCGGACTCGATATGCGGTCCTGCTGGTGGACCAGCAAAGACACAGCGACGCCTTGGCGGATCTCGAAGACGTTCTCATCGTGGGCGAGGCGCTGGACGCGACGAGATTCCTCGCTGCTGCCGCGCAGATCCAGGAAGAAGGCTCTCCGGAAATGTGTGCAGATCCACTCCCGCATGCCGACGAGCGACTCAGACTCCAAGAACATTCTGTTGGTGATGAAACCCAGAACGCCGGGTGCGCTGCGAAGAGCCCTCGTGGCGAAGCCCAGGAACTTGACGTAGTCGTCGTTCAGGTTGCGCTCAAGTTGGAGAGCGTTGCGGGCGCGAATCAGCGTCCCACCGGCGTACCTGAATCTGTCGATGTGGGCCTTGGCGAAGTCCTGGAGATTCGAGCTGTACTGCGCGTAAGGGGGATTTCCGAGGACTACCGTGAACTGGCGCTGACGCTTGACCTCGCTGACGGTGGCGGCTTCCTGAGCCAATGCTGGCAGGAAGCCGAGAGGGATCTGCGAGTGTGCCGGCGGTTCTAGCGCATTCGTCAGGTAGACGTGTGCCCGCTCCTCGTTCTCGAACCGGTAGCCGGTCTCGTGGAGCTTCAGGCCGATCTTGAGGTGTGCGATGGCGTAGGGCGCCATCAGGAGTTCGTAACCGTGGAGCCGGGGAAGAAGGTGCTCGGGGACGTACTCGTTCCAGAGGTCCTCGATTGCCTTCGGGCCGTGCCCCTGAGCAGTCCACTTCCCGGTCATCGTCTTGTGGATCAGGTCGATCGTCTCGACGAGGAACGTCCCCGTCCCCGTGGCCGGGTCGAGAATCTGGACGAATGCCTGATCGGGCGAGGTACGGTTCGGGATCTCCAGGCCCTTGTGGCGCTCGGCCATCTCGCCCCAGGTGGCCGTGTCGGCGAGGCCGTCCACAAGGTCGAACTCGGTACGCAGAAGTTCGTCCACCGAGCGCACGATGAAGGAAACGACGGGGCGCGGGGTGTAGAAGACGCCGCGTTCCACCTTCTGTCGCTTGTCGTAGGCGGCCAGGAAGTCCTCGTAGAAGTGGATGACCGGGTCTTCCTGCGGGTTCTTGTCGCCGAAGTCCCGGACTACCGCCTCCATGTTCGCTTGATCGAGGAGTTCGACGACCTCGGAAACGCCGAGTTCGTCGAAGTCGAGGTTCGGTCCGCCGTCGGCGCCGTGGCGACCGCCGGCGCGGAGGAAGGACGTCAGCAGGTCCCGGAGAAACGGGTTTGTCCTCATGTGGGCGGCGAAGTCGTCCGCGGTGGCTTGTTCCGGGTCGGTGATGCGAGCTGAGAGAAGGCCGTACGCGATGGTCTGGGCGTACATGTCGGCGAAACCAGCCTCGTCCAGGTCGTGCACGAGCGCGCCCCGGAAGGCCTCCATGAGCTGCGTCAGGCGTCCGGACTCGTTCTCAAGGGAGAGCACCGTCATGGCCCGGTCCCGGACGGCTTTGGCCAGTTCGGCGAGCCGGGCGGAGAGCTGCTTCGAGGTCGTGATCACTTCGCGGTGACGAAGGGTGAACGCGGCACGCCACTGATCGCGCCAGGCTTCGGCGTCGCCGTCGACCTCGGGCCAGACCAGGTGGTTTCGCAGAGCGTGGGCAACTGCATCGAGGTGGAGCGGCGTGTCCAGATTGTCCCAGCCGAGCACCTTCAGGGTGGGCAGGTCGCGGCCATCCGGGGGTTTCGAGAAGTGCGCGAAGGCGATCTGCCGAGTCTCCCCCATCCCGTAGTTGGAGACGAAGAGCAGGTCGTCGGCCGCCCAGGCCTGACGTTCGGTGCTGTTGGCCGATGCACGCTTTCTGAGCGTCACTTGACCGAGGATGCGACGCAGCGCCACCACGGGAAGACGCTTCGGGGCGAACTTGACGAAGAACACGCCCCAGGGCTGGCCCGGCGCGAGCGGCCTCAGGCGTTTGATCTCCTGGATCTTGGCCGTGTTCTTCGCGTCGATGCCAAGCTCCTCCGGGGTGTACTCGAAGGTCACTTCCTCGAAGTTGTCCGAGTCGATGGGCCAGTCCAGTTCGTCTCGGAGATACGCCACGAGGTGGTCGAAACGGCGAATGCCGGCGAGCCGTTCGCGATGGTCGGTCGGCATCGGCTCAGTCCTCGTTCAGTTCCATCCAGCAGTGAAGGCGCGGCTTGACGCCGGCTGGGGCGTCCAGGCGTTTGAGATAGCCGTTCTTGATGTGCCTCTCGACCCGCCTGCGGATGTCCAGCAGCGTCTCCTCTGCCGTGGTGCAGCGCCGGCGAGTCGTTGGCTTCGAGCGGATGCTCGCCGCGATGTCGCCTGGCTCCTCCAGGATGGCGTCGCGGTCGAGGTCGTGGAGGTACCAGCCCGTGGCGCCCGCCTCCAGGGTGAACTCGTTCGTGTCTCGGTCGAGAGCGGGGAGGCCGTAGCAGAAGAAGACGCCGCGAACGCCCTTCGTCGGGCGCCTGCGGCCGCTGAAGATCGCGCCGGGGTAGCGAGCCAGTCGCGCATCGAGACCGGGGTCGGCCCGGAGCAGCTCCTGATACTCGAGGTGCATGTCCTCGACAGCCGTGCGAGTGCCTTCGTAGGCGTGGTTGAACTCCTTGAGCGCATCGTAGTCGTCGTCCGGCGTAAGGAGCTTCCTGCCCTCGATGCCGAGGGTCTTGGAGATCAGCAGGGTCTTCTGCGTCACCCGCTTGTAGAGCGAGAGGATCTCGTTGAGTTCCGCGGGCGGCAGGAAGTTCCAGAACCAGACCTTGCCGCGCGAAGCGGCGGTCTCGGGGCGGTCGCCAAGGAGCCTCTCCTCGACGGCCGGGTCCATTCTGCGGTCCACGCGCCCGATGCGCTGCATCAGGCGGACCGGGTTCCAGTGGATGTCGTAGTTGATCATCCGCGAGGCGTCCTGGAGGTTGATGCCCTCGGAGAGGACGTCCGTGGAGATCAGGACGCGGGTCTCCTCGCGGCCCTGCTCGGCGAGTTCGGGCGAGGAGAGTCCGTTGTAGTAAGGCGCGAAGTTCTGGATGACGTCCGAGCGGTTCTGTTTCGTGCCGCTGTCCACTTGCGCGACGCCAGCGATGCCGACTTGGTGCAGGTGGCGTTTGAGGTAACGGGCCGTGTCGGCGAACTCGGTGAAAATGAGGACCTTCTGGTCGGCGAGTTCCTTCGACTTCAGCAAGCGAACGAGCTTCTTGAGCTTGTCGTCGTGCCGCGGCTCGAACCGCCGGGCCTCGTTCAGGAACTTCACGATCTCGCCTAGGTCGATGAAGGTCTCGGTCAGCATCTCTTCGACGTTGTACTCCGCTCGGTCGAGACGCTCGACTGCGTCGAGCAGCTCCTGGGGCACTACGTCCTCATCGTCCGCTTCGTCGGAATCGCCCCAGAGCTCCCTTTGCCGCTGGCTGCGCCCCAGGTCGTCCGCGTGCTGTGCCTTCCAGCGTTCGAGGCGGTTCTTCTCGGAGTCCGTTTCGCTGTGTACCTCGAGGAAGGCGAGCAGCTTCTGAAGCAGACGCTCGCAGGAGAGCTCGAAAGCGGCGACCGAACTCTCGAAGCGCTTGAGGAAGTTGGTCCGGATAAGCCCCACGACCTGTTTCTGGCGGTTCTCCTCGAACGGATCGATGTTGGCGTCGGCGCCTCTGTACCAGTGCAGGGGGTAGTACATCGGAAGCGTGAAGAGCGGATTCTGTTTCGCGAATGCCTTCTCGAAGAGGTCGAGCATCCGGCCGTAGGTCTTGCGGATCGAGTATTCGGCGACGCGCGGCGCCTGCCGGTTGGGGAAGGCTGCCGCCGCGCCGTGCTCCCGTTTCTGGCTCTCTCGTGCGTAGGCGCGGCTCCGCTGGACGACGAGTTCGCGGAAGAAGGCGTCGGTGAAGAGGATGTCCTGCGCCTCGGTCATGTGGTCCGCAGCGTCCGCGGTTTCGGCTGCGACGCTGCCGAGTCGGTGCCGGAGCATCTTCTCCATCTGGTTGAAATGCGCCCGCAGGTTGTTGACGCCGAGCGTCCTGGCGAAGTAGCTCTCGTCGCGTCGCGTGAAGAGCTCCGTCATGTGACGAAAGTCGCTCAGGCGGTTGTTGATCGGTGTCGCCGTCAGCATGAACACCGACTTCGGGCGCTCCGCGTTGTCGAGGAGATCGAACAGCCGGTAGTAGCGCGAAGGTTCAACGCCCTTCGCCTCGTCCCCGCGGCGACCCGGGTTGCGGAAATGGTGGGCCTCGTCGATGACGACGACGTCGGCGAGTTCGGAGACCCGCTGGAAGCGCTCGGGGAAGTCGCCGCCGCGCCCGAGGTCGGTGTGGCTGAAGACGGCCAAGTTGCTGAAGTCCTCGCCGCCGCCGAAGCCGCCGACGTGGGGGAGCCAGCGCCGCAAGTGGGGCGCCCAGACGCTCTCCTTCGCGGCCTTGGGCGCGAACAACGCGACCCGCTTGCCTTCGTGCAGGATGAGCCGCTCGATCAGCATCAGGCCGACGAACGTCTTGCCGAGGCCGACGCCGTCGCAGAGGAACGCGCCGCCGTGTTGCCGGCCGATCTTCATCAGTGCCCAGTAGGCTTCCTTCTGGTAGCGGTCGAGCTGCTTGAACACCCGCGAGCGTGTGTCTTCCCACTCGGTTTCGGTCAGTTGGTGCCCCCGAAAGTACTGCTGCAGGGCCTTCGCGTAGACGTCGAACGGCGAGTACGGGCGGGTGTGGCGCGTGATGATCCGGACGACGTCGTCGGTGACCTCCCGGGCCTCGTTCCAGTGGACCTCGAACCACTCCTGAAGCTGCGCGACCTCGCGGCCGCTCTGCACCTGGACGTTCAGTTCCACGTTCTCGTCCAGGCCGGGCCGCGTGAAGTTGCTGGAACCCACCAAGGCCTGAGCGCCCATGACCTCGAACTTGGCGTGGGTGATGTACGCCTTGGCGTGGAACTTGGCCTTGTCGTAGATACGGCACTCGATCCGGCCCGAGCGGAGCGCGTCGAGGATTGCCGGAGTCCCGCGCAGGAGCGGATTGGGCGCCTTGTTCTCCTCGAGACTGTCGTCGAGCCGTCTGAGGCCTCGCTTGCGGACGGCTTCGAGGAGAGCCCGTCGGGTCCGGTGGGTGGTTTCGGCGCCCATCAGAATCCTGATCTTGTCGAGCTCCTGCCACTTGCCGTCGAGGGCGAGGAGAGCGCCGATCTCGAAGTAGCCGGTCGCGATGTCGAACGCCTTCGCGATGCCTGACCACTCCCGCAGGTAGCGAAGCCCGGTCCAGCCGGACACGCTGTTGTCGACGATGAAGAGGTCGCGGCCCTTGGAGTCAGGGGTCATGGCGGCCCGGTACCCTCGTTGTGCCGGACGACGTTGCGGGTGGGGGCTTCGCTCACGACGCGACTCTTGATCGCTACGTTACCGAACCCGGCGGCAGCCCGAGTCGGGGTCAGGTCCAGATTCGCCCGATCCAGCCCGTTGTCTTGTCGAGCGCGTCGAAAGCGGCGTCCTTCGACACCAGGGAGCAGCGAAGCTCGATCGCCGTGGCAGCGATCAGTCGGTCGAACGGGTCGCGGTGCGTCCAGTCGAGCAGGCCGGCTCTGGCGGCGGCCGCCCGGGTGAGGCTCGCCGTCCGGGTTTCTGTTTCGGTCTCGAACGCGTCGAGGTGCGGCCTCACCTGCGGCCACTTTCCGAGGCGGACCTTCCAGGCGACTTCGTAGAGACTGACGGGACTCACATGGACGGAATCCGCACGGAGTATTGCGGCCTTTGCTGTCGCGGTCAGGCGGTCTGGCGCGACCAGAGACCAGACCCAGGCGTGAGTGTCGAGAAGTACCCGCGTCAAGGTCTGGTTTCGTCGGGGGAGCCTTCCCAGAGGGCAAGCTCCTCTTCGCTCATCGGCGCCAGGAAATCGGGGATGGTCTCCGGGCCGACAAGGTGGGCCAGCGTTCCGAAGCGGAACGTCCTCTTCTCCACCGGCACGAGCTTCACTGCCGGCGTGCCGCGGCGGGCGATGATCACCTCCTCGCCCGCTTCGGCGGCCGCGATCAGTCTGGACAACTGCGTCTTGGCTTCGTGGGTGTTGACAAGCACTGCTTCTTCTCCCGCGGCTCACCTGCCCTTGTTGAACCGGACCAACTTGGCCAGATAGCCTACGGCCAGCGGGGAGAGTCCGTCAAGGCAGCCGCGCAACCCTCACCACCGCGGCCGCGTGCTGACATAAGCCGGGTCATCCGCCAGTTGCACGACCTGACCGGTCTCGATCTCGATCTTCCAGATCTCCCAGTTCCCGGAGCGGTCGGACTCGAAGACGATCCAGCGGCCGTCGCGGGAGAACCAGGGGTGGCCGTCGTTGGCGGCGGACACGGTGAGGCGTCGCTGGTTGGAGCCGTCGATGTCGGCCAGGAAGATGTCGTCCGTCGGTCCGGTCTGGTTCGTCTGCCAGGCGATCGTCCGCCCGTCGGGTGAGACGGCGGGTCGGCGATGGCGGTGGTTCCGGTCGGTGAGTGCCGTGTAGGTGCCCTGGCCGTAGCCGTCGAAGCGGATGATCGCAATCTCCATTCGTCGCTCGCCGTTCTCGGGCTCATCCTCGGCCTGGAACAGGACAGCGCGCTGTAGCCCGACCCCGTTGCCGACCCGGAGTGCCGTCGTGTTCGCGGCGTTGAGCTGGCGGCGGTCGCTCAGCTCGAGGATCAGGCTCTGGTTGAAGCCGTCGCCGTCGGGACAGTTCCGGGCGTAGACGAGCTGCCGCGTGATGGGCGAGATGCTGGCGTGGTGAACGGCGCAGCCCTCGACTTCGCGCAGCACTTCACGTTCGCCGCTCGCGAGGTCTTCCCGGAAGATCCGGGCGCCGGCCTCGACGCCGGCGTCGGCGTCTGCGAACTCGGCGTAGACCACGCTTCGCCCGTCGAACGTCAGGGAGGGGTGGTCCAGGTGCTGTGGCACGCCCCTGCGAACCAGGCGCAGGCCGCTGCCGTCCCCTTCCATGATCCAGATGTCGGCGCCGCCGTAGAAGCCCGGCACAGTGGGCGTGGCGCCGGTGTTCGCGAAACGCTGGAAGACGATCGGGGCGGTGAACTCGTGCTCCGCCGCCGGCGGCGAAGTGCCGGTGTCCTCGCCCGGCGGCGGCGGTCCGTTGGCACCGCAGCCGAGCGCCGTCGCCGCGAGCGTCAGGGACGCGACGGCGGCGGCCGGCGAACGGTGACGTCCGACCGCCCGCGGACGGGCGCTCGGACCGTGACGCTGGTGACGCGCGGATGCGCCACCAGGGTTCATTGCCCGGCGGGACCCGCCGGGGTCGCTGCCTTGGCAATGGCCGGCGCCAGCAGGAGAAGTGCTTTCGCGACGGCTGCGAGGCGAGCCAGGCGGGAAGGCTCGGTTCATCGGGTGCTCTCCGAAATTGTTCGAGATGCGACTCGGATTGTAGCCGGGACGCCGCCCGCCCTGTTTTCTGGACGCAGCTACCCGGTGGGCAGCGTCGACGGGGTCTCGTTCTCGGCCGGCGTGCCGACCATCTCGCCCGGTCCCATGTCCATCCGCAGGGTGCCGTCCTCCTGGATGGAACCCTTGAGCTGCATCGTGTTGCCGGGCGTCTGCGCGGTGGCTGTCACGTCGGCGCCGTCCCAGACGATGTCGACGATCGGCGCCGGCAGCACGAGGGTGCCGAACTGGACGAACCAGCCGCCCGGGACGCCGCCGCGGGGCAGGAGCATGGCGGTCGGCTCGGGCCCCTTGCCGGGCTGGCGTTGTACGTCGAAGCGCCACGCCTGGCCGGGATGGGTCTGCGCCAGTTCCGCCAGCTTGGCGAGCACTGGGCTCGCGGGCTTGGGACTGACGCCCTCGGCGGCCACGAAGTCGACGAATCCGATCAGCATCTCGTCGGTCGAGTCGGTGCCCCAGGTGACGTCGATCGTCGGGTCGGGGTTGTGAGGGTTGTCGGCCGAGTTGTCCCAGTGCGCGGTGACTTCGATCCGGGTGCCGGCCGGCAGGGCCACCGGCTCGACGAACTCGTAGCCCGTCTGCCAGTTGAAGTCGTAGCGGCTGACGCTGAGCAGGTCCCTCTCGCCGCCGTCGGGCAGGTGCGCGGTGTACGTCATGTCCTTACCGCGGTAGTGCATGTGGGGAGCCAGCGAGCGAACAACGACGTCCTCGGTGAACACGTGGTTCGCGCGCGCCTGGTAGTTCGGGTCGCCGGCGGGGATCTTGAACGTGGAGTTCATGACCCAGAGGTTGATCAGTTCCTTCTCGACCTCGTCCGGCTCGGCGAACCAGATGCCGATGCGCGTCTTGTCGGTCGTGGCCGTGCCGTTCGGGTGATAGTGGAAGTCGCCGAGCAGGTTCTGGCCCTTGGGTACCAGGCGTGCTGTGCCTGCCGGAAACTCGTTGGCCTTGGCGCCGGCGGCCCAGGCGTCGAGCCACGCGTCCTGGACCTCGCTGTCGGGAGCGGCGCGCCAGAGGATGAAGTGGTGGACGACCTCGCGGTCGCCGGGCTGGACCTCGACCGCCCGGATCCAGCGGTCCTGGTCCCAGCCGGTCTCGACCGGGATCACCGCGAACTCGTCGGGCCCGTCGGCCGCAACCTCGAACGGATCGAACTCGTAGACCCAGTCCGGTTCGCCGAAGGCCCACTCGCCGGCATTTGCCGGAGACTCGTAAACGGGTTCGTCGCCGTCGCCGCGGGGAGCGCCGCTGCTTGCCCAGCGGGTGATCGCCTCGATCTCCGCGTCGCTCAGGGAGATGTCGTTCGTGAAGGGGCCGTAGCCCGGGTCGGCGTCCCAGGGCGGCATGTCGCGGTTCTCGACCGCCCGGGCGATGGAGCGGGCCCAGGGGCGCACCTCGCGGTAGGTGCGCAGCGACATCGGAGCGATCTCCTCCGGCTGGTGGCAGGAAGCGCAGTTCTCGTGGAGGATCGGCGCGATGTCGTCGACGAAGGTGGGCTGTTCCAGGTTCAGGGCGTGACTCGCGGCGGGGATGGCGAGCGATGCGACGGCGGTGACCATGGTCGCGCCGCGGAGCGGGGGAGTCCGGTTCATATCCAAGTCCTTGAGAGCGGGTTTGAACGTGTTCGCGGAAACAAGACGGCCGCCGGATGCGTTTACGACTCAGGGCGTTGCACTCCGTGACCGTGATGGTTTCGACAGTACCCGACTATACGGCGCTGGTGCCTTCGGGTTGCGGCTTTCGGGGAGATCGCGGTGCTACGCTCGGCGGCATGTTTCCGGTCGAATCGGCACGCAGGCGGGGCTTCCTTCCGGCGGCGGCTCTCCTCGTGTCGAGCCTCCTGTGGGCCGACGGTCTGGCCGCCCAGAACGTGCTCTCCAGGGCGCTCCAGGAACGCATTCAGGAGAATCCGCACACGACCGAAGCGGACGTCGAGGCCGGGGCGCGCGTGTTCCGCCGCAGTTGCTCGCTCTGCCACGGCGCCGACGGCACCGGCGGCGACGGCCCCGACCTGACCCGCGGCGTGTTCCGGCACGGCAGCAGCGATGCCGCGCTGTTCCGCAACATCCTGACGGGCATCCCGAACACCGGCATGGGCGGCATCTACCAGCCGGACAAGTCGATCTGGCAGGTGGTGTCCTACGTGCGCTCGCTCAGTCGGGGCGGCGACGATGTCGAGGTGCCGGGCGATCCGCGACGTGGACGGATGCTGTACATGACCCGCGGTTCCTGCTCCGACTGCCACCGCCTGAACGGCTCGGGCGGCCGTCTCGGTCCCGATCTGTCCGACCTCGGCTGGCGGCGGGCGCCGGACCACATCAGCGCGTCGATCACCGATCCTTCGGCGGCGATGGACGCCGACTACCGGACGGTCGAGATCAGGACGGATAGCGGCAACATCGTGCGCGGTCTGTTGCGGAACGAGGACCGCTTCTCGATTCAACTCTTCGACGAGTTCGAGAACCTCAGGTCCTTCGAGAAGACGGATCTGACAGCCATCGACAAACCCGAGGAGTCGTTGATGCCGCCCCTCGCCAGTTTCTTCCGCGGCCGGGATCTCGACGATCTCGTCGCCTACCTCTACTCACTGCGGCCGGAGTGACGATGACGATCAAACCGAAGACCGTGGCTTTCGCCGCGGCGCTCGCACTTGCGGCTAGCAGCCTGTCCGCTCAGGGGGGGATTTCCTACGAACAGTTGAAGGCGGCGTCGGACGACCCGGGCAATTGGCTCATGTACTCGGGCGAGTACAACAGCCAGCGTTTCAGCCGCCTCGACGAGATCGACCGTTCGAACGCCGCGGAGCTCCAGCTCCGCTGGGTCCACCAGATGCCGACGCTGGGACGGCTGGAGACGACGCCGCTGGTGATCGACGGGGTGATGTACGCGACGACGCCAGACAACGTCGTGCTCGCTCTCGACGCGCGGACCGGCCGGCAGTACTGGTCCTACGCTCACGAACTGCCGGATCAACTCGCACTCTGCTGCGGCAAGCAGAACCGTGGCGTGGCCATTCGAGGCGACCGGCTCTACATGGGCACGGTCGATGCGCACCTGGTCTCCCTGGACGCCAAGACCGGCGCGGTGATCTGGGACACGGAGGTGGGAAGCCCGCGCACTGGGCACTCGATCACGGCTGCGCCCATGATCATCGGCGACCTCGTCATCACGGGAATCGGCGGCGGCGAGTACGGCATCCGGGGCTTCCTCGACGCCTATGACGCGGACACCGGCGAACTCCGCTGGCGTACCTACACGATTCCAGGACCGGGCGAGCCGGGCAACGAGACCTGGGAGGGCGACTCCTGGAAGACGGGCGGCGCGCCGACCTGGATGACCGGCTCCTACGACCCGGAACTCGATCTCCTCTACTGGGGGACGGGCAATCCGGGGCCGGACTGGAACGGTGAGGTCCGCGAGGGCGACAACCTGCACTCGGATTCCGTGCTGGCGATCCGTCCGGACACGGGCGAGATCGTCTGGACCTTCCAGTTCACACCCCACGACGTCCACGACTGGGACGCCTGCCAGGTGCCGATTCTGTTCGACGCGGAGTACCAGGTCGAGCAGCGCAAGCTGATGGCCTTCGCCAACCGGAACGCCTTCTTCTACCTGCTGGACCGCGAGACGGGGGAGTTCCTGTTCGCGCGCGAGTTCGCGCGGCAGACCTGGGCCGAGGGGATCGACCAGGAAACCGGCCGGCCGATCCGGGTGCCGAACATGTTCCCCAGCGAGGAGGGCACCCTCGTCGCGCCGACGATCGGCGGCGCCGCGAACTGGTTCTCGCCCACCTACAGCCCCGACACCGGTCTGTTCTACATCCAGGCGTACGACGCGGAGATGCTCTACTACATGGCCGAGGCCGAGTACGAAGAAGGCGAGCTCTTCGTCGGCGGATACGGCAAGCCGGCCGGGCCCGCCGACCAGTACGTCAGCGCGGTGCGGGCGCTCGATCCGTTGACGGGCGATCGGGTCTGGGAGTACCAGGTCCAGCCCCGGTCCAGGTCCGGCCTGCTCGCCACGAAGGGCGGACTGGTCTTCGGGGGCAGCGTGGCCGGCATCTTCTACGCTCTCGACGCCGAAACCGGCGACGAACTCTGGCACCGGCGGCTTGGCGGCGGCGTCCACGCGGCACCGATCAGCTACGAGGCAGGCGGACAGCAGCACGTGACTCTCGCCGCCGGCCGGGCACTGTTCACGTTCGCGTTGCCCGCCGAGTAGGGACTCCTCCAGCCGGCGATGAAGGTCTTCCCGGAACTGCTGATCGAGGATCTGCGCGCGGAGATCGAGCCGGAACGGCTGGGACGTCGGGCGGGAGAGCGCGCCATGCCGCCGCTGAACGCGACGGACGACCCCGGCCAGACGGAGGTCGAGGAGTTCATCGAGGCGAAGAAGAACGACGCGGTGAGGATCCGCGACGAGCAGCTCGAGCAGGTCGACAATCACCTGGACCAGCTCGACCAGGCGGTGCTCGCCGGCGACCTGGAGTCGTCGGCGCGCAAGGCCGCGACCGAGTTCAGGGAAGTGGAGCAGAGCGAACTGCAGGCGCTCAAGGCGAGCCTGCACGAGTTCGAGCGGAAACGACGGGACTTCTTCGACTTCAAGCACCGCAACGGACTGGACCGCGAACCGGACTACGTGAGCCAGCGGACGACGCTGCTCCTGGTGGGTCTGATCGTCCTGCTGTTCGTGATCGAAAGCGGCCTGAACGGAGCCTTCCTGGCGGTCGGCAGCGAGGGGGGGCTGGTGGGCGGATGGGGTCTGGCTTTGGGCTTCAGCGTCGTGAACCTCGTGCTGCCGGCCCTGTTCTTCGGTCCCGTCAGCCGCTACGTGAGCCACATCCACGTACTCCTGAAGGCCGTGGGAGTGCTGGCGATCCTGGGGTGGCTTGGAACGGCACTCGTGCTGAACCTGGGGCTCGCGCACTTCCGTGACGCCTCGGCCGATCTGGTCGAGAACATCGGCGCCGAGGCGCTGAGCCGTTTCCAGGCTTCGCCGCTGGGGCTGCAAGACGCGGAATCGTGGCTTCTCTTCGTGCTCGGTTTCTTCTTCTCCGGCGTCGCCTTCTTCGACGGCCGCAAGCTCTTCGGCGATTCCTATCCCGGCTACTCCCGGAAGCACCGCCAGATGGAGGACGCGCGGGCCGACTACGACGACCTCTGGCAGGACGTGGTGGAGCAGTTGCGCACCATCCGGGAAGACGGTCTGGACGCGATCCGGCGCACAGCGCACCAGGCGAAGAGCCAGCCGGTCGAGCGGCGGCGCGCGCTCGAGAGCGAGACGAAACTGCTGGCCGGGTTCGACGCCCACGTCGAGCAGTTGCAGCGCTTCGGGACGATGCTGATCGAGGAGTACCGGGAGGCGAACCGCTCGGTCCGTTTCGACCGCGGTACGCCCGAGGCGTACGGCAGGCCCTGGAGGATGGACCCGCCGGTGCCGCACCGGCGCCGCCGCGAGCCGGGTGCGGTCGAAGATGTGGATCTGGACACCTTGAACGAACAGTACGAGTCGGCGCTGGGCCGCGTACACGGGGAGTGGGAACAGACCCGGGCGCGGTTGGACCTCGAGGGCTCGATGTCCGATCCGGCGGAGCCCGTTTCCGCGAATGGCGGCGGCTCGTAGACGGCGGCGCCGCCGTTCGCGGCGGGGTGACCTCTCGCCGCGGGACCTGGCGATCGGCGGAGGTATCGCGGTCACAGTACTCGTGCTCCTTGTCGTCGCCGCGCGCTTCACGGTCTTCGCCCCGAAGCCGCCGGATCGCGACCCCGAGACGGGCTGTCCCGAGGCCGGGCCCGCGGCCCTGACCGCGATCCTGGTCGATGTCACGGACCAGATCGGCGCGATCAGCCGCGCCGACGTGCTCGCGCACCTGGACGAATACGTCGCGGACAGCCGGGAGGACGAGATGGTCCTGGCCTACGAGGCGAAGCCGGTGGGGGACGAGATCGGAGCCCCGTTGCTCTCGGTCTGCCATCCCGGTGATCCCGACGAGGCCAGCGAGTGGACGGAGAACCCACGGCTGATCCGGCGACGCCTGGAGGAGCGGTTCGAGCAGCCGCTCGATCGGCTCTTCGCCGAACTGCTCGGCCGGGATGCGGCGCCGACCTCGCCGCTCATGGAGAGCGTGCAGAGCGTGGCGGTATCCGTTCTTGGCCGGCACGAGTACGCGGATCTCCCGAAGCGTCTGATCCTGGTTTCGGACCTGATGCAGAACACGCGCAACCTCTCGTTCTTCCGCCAGGCGGTCGACTACGACGCCTTCGCCGCGACGAACGGCGCCGGCGCGCTGCGCACGGACCTTCGGGGAACCGCGGTCGAGGTCCTGTTCGTGCAGCGTGCCGCGCACCAGCGTCTGGACGGCACTCGCGGCCTGATCGATTTCTGGCAGCAGTGGATCGAGGAGCAGGGAGGCACCCTGAACCGGGTCGTGCGCGTCGACGGCGTGAACTGATGCCCGTCGTACCGCGGCAACGGTCGATGGATGCCGAGCGGAGCGGCCGTGGACTGTTCCTGACGTTCTTCCTCGGCGGGGGCATCCTCATCCTGCTGATGAAGTCGTTGACGGCGAGCCCGCTTCTGGCCGTTGTGCTGCCGGTCGTCCTGATGGGCAGCTACGCCTGTCTGCTCGTGGAGTGGCCGGACCTGCGGCCGAGGTACGACTTCGCGGGCGACAACTTCTACTACCTGGGCTTTCTCTACACCCTGATCTCGCTGGCCATCTCGCTGTACCAGTTCAACACCGAGGGGGCGACGAGTTCCATCATCACGAACTTCGGCCTGGCGCTGACCAGCACGATCCTCGGCCTGGCCGGACGCATCCTCCTGAACCAGCCGCAGGACGAGGAAGAGGCGGAAGCGCGGGCGCGCGAAGACCTCGCCCGGGCGAACCGCCGGCTGCGGGCCGAGATGGAGTACTCGATCGACGAGTTCCAGCAGTTCCGGGTCGAAGCGAAGCGGGTGTTCGAGGAGCTCGACCGGGGGGTCACCGCCGCCGGCGCCGCGTTGGAACGGCAGCTCGAACACCTGGAGAGCGGCGCCGCCCGGTTCGGGGCGCTCCGGCAGCGCGTCGGCGAGGTCGATGAAGCCGCCGCCGGGGCGGTTCGCGACATCCAGGCGCAACGGGAGCGCTTCGTCTCCGAGTCGCAGGCTGTGAGCGACTCCCTTCAGCAACTACTCGCGAACTTCCGTTCCGTCGACTTCCGGCGGGAGTTCATCGAGGAGTTGATCGAGGAGTTGATCGAGCCGACATCGGACCAGTTCCAGGGCCTGGCGCGGGAGTTCCTGGCCGTCACGGAGGGTCTGCGGCGCATCGAGGCGAGCCAGTTGCGGGTCATGGAGCAGAACCGGAGCACGGTGGCTAGGTTGACGGAGATCCTCGAAGAGAACCGCCGCTTCTCCCAGGCGAATGCCCGGGCAGCGAACGGCTTCCGGAACGCGACCGACGCCCTGGTCTCCCTGCGGACGCACATCGACCGGTACAGCGAAGGAACGCGGGCGGTCGTGGGCGAATTAGCGGCGGCGCGGCGGCAGTTGCACGACGCACCGGAGCGGATGGAGGCGATGAACAGGTCGCTGCTACGGATGGCGGACAGACTCGACAGCGTCGCGGAAGAGGGCGAGCGGCGGCGCGAGTTGCAGCGCTGGGGTCTCTGATGGCGGAGCGCGGCCGGACGTTTCCGCGCGGCCTCGTCCTCGGCCTGACGATGGCCGAGATCGCCATCCTGATCATCTTCGTTCTGCTGCTCGCCCTGGCCGCTCTGCTCGCGCGCGAGGCGGACAGGCGGCAGGCCGCCGAGCGGGAACTCGTCCGCTTCGAGCAGATCGCCGCCCTGTTCGAGGCGGAGGCGCTGCCGGAGGACCCGGTCGCGCTCAGGGCGGTGTTGCGTGAGCGGGTGGATGATCACCGGGACGCGGACAGTTGGCGGGAACTCGTGCGCGAGATCGAGGCGACGCCGGGCGCACTGCGCGAGATAGCCGAAGCGATGAACGCGGCCGCACGGCGGGGCATGTCGCCGGCTGAGGTGCGCGATGCGATCGAGAGCCGGCAGGTCGGTGGCGGCTCGGACCACCCGAGCTGCTGGCATGACCGCGACGGCACGGTCGCCTATCTCTTCGACGTGGCTCTCGTTGCCGGAGGCTTCGTCGTGGACCTGGCGAGAGCGCCCCAGCATGAGGCCGAGCGAGCTCTGCTGCCCCTGGACCTCGTGCAGACCGGAAGCGTCGTCTCCCAGGCCCAGTTCCTCCGCCAGACCCGACCGGTGTACGAGTGGAGCGTCGAACGGGGGTGCCGGTTCTTCGTTCGCGCCTTCGATCTGACGGCCGCCGATCAGAAGGACCTCTACAAGCGCCGGATGCGCGTGCTCGAGTCCCGGTTCTACAAGAACGCGAACCCCACCGGCGGCCTGCCGGCAGGTCTTCGCGCCGCACGCTGAAACGGGTTCCACGCCCGGCGGAGTGGCGCTACTTCGGGTACTCGGCGAAACAGGGAACGCTCTCGTCGAGCGCGCTCCACGGCGCCCTGGAGCCGACGAAGATGTTCACGGCCGGCTTGACCCCCGGGTCGGCGTCCAGCGAGCCGGCCGGAATCTGCATCCCACCGGGATCCCGGAGGCGGGGGACCAGGCTGCCGCAGTGCCGGCAGAACGCTGTGCCCTTGATGTCCGCTTGCGGCATCTTGTAGTCGACGACCGATTCGCTCCCGGTCAGCCAGCGGAAGGCGTCCTCCGCGACGAAGACGAACGTGCCGTAAGCGGCGCTCGTCTGGCGGCGGCACCTGGAGCAGTGGCAGTTCACCATGCGCTCGGGCGGGCCGTCGAACTCGTAGGTCACGACGCCGCAAAGGCAGCTTCCCGGTGTGGCGCCGTGCGTCTGGGCTTCCCGGACGGGCCGCTCGATCCCGGGAGGAGCGCCCCAGTCGGGCGGGTACTCCTCGTGCTGGGCCAAGTCGTCGACGATCGTATGCCACGGCGCCTTCGATCCGGCGAAGATGTGCAGCGTGGGCCGGATGCCCGGGTCCCCGGTGACGCTGCCCATCGTGACGAGGGAGACAGGGCCGCCTTCCGGGTTGGCCGGCACACCGGAACCGCAGCGCGGGCAGAAGTGCCGGACTCCGTGCGGCGAGGACTGGTAGTGGACGATCTTCTTCTCGCCGCGCGTCCAGCGGAAGAACCTCGGGTCGACCGCGCCGAAGGTGGCGTAGGCCGAACCGTGGAACTTCCTGCACACGGAGCAGTGGCAGTGGGCGATCTCCATCAGGTCGCCATCGACCTCGAATGCGACGTCTCCGCAAAGACAGGCGCCGGTGAGCATGACTCAGCGATCCGTGCCGCGCGGTCGGTTCTCGGTCAACAGACTGTGGGAGTGTGTGTGCCTCGTCGCGAAAGCCGGGGTCGGAGCCTGCGAGCGTACTCCGTTCACCAGACTGGTGACCCGACTCCGCTGCCAAGGCGGTGGCGCACCTTCCCCGGGCAGACACGAGGGCTGCCCGCAAGGGGCACATGGAAGCTGCGCCGCCCAGAAAGGTAGCACGCTACGGTAGGTTCCCTCCATGCGGCTTGGAGTTGTAGCAGCGGCGTGCCTGTGCAGTGTCTGCCTGCTGCCGCTGCCGGTCGCGGCAGCCGACGACGCGCACGTCGTCGTCGCTTTCGCAGCCGAGCCGACCCAGATCGACCCCACGCGGACTTCGGCCGGCGTCGACCAGTACTTCATGGCGCTGTTCTACGAGCAGCTACTGACGGCGGGGCCCGACCTCAGGCAGCGGAACTGGCTGGCCGAGTCCTGGCGGCTGTTCGAGCGCGACGGAGTGTGGCTGATCGGCGTCGAGCTGCGGCGCGGCGTCCGGTTCCACAACGGCGACGAACTGACGGCGCACGACCTCCGGTACTGCTATCTCCGCCAGCGGGATCCGAGCCTGTCACGCCAAGCCGGGCGCTGGCGACACGTGGCCGACGTGCGCGTGCTCAGCGACTACGAACTCGAGATCGTCTTCAAGGGTCTGCCGGACTCGGCGCTGTTGCCGCTCAACCTCGACCTCTGGGCGATACCGCGCCGGTACTACGAGGAGGTCGGGAACGAAGGCGTGCAGGCGCATCCGATCGGCACCGGGCCCTGGAAGTTCGTGTCGCGCAGTGTGCGCGAGGAGATCGTCGTTGAGCGGTTCGACGACTACTGGGACCCCGGCTTGCTGCCGGGCATCCGCCGGCTGACGATCAAGATCATCCCCGAGGACACGACCCGGGTCGCCGCCTTCAAGACCGGCGCCGTCGACTGGATCGACGCGGTGCCGCCGGCCCAGGTCGCCGACTTCGAGCGCACGCCCGGCGTGAAGGTCGCATCGCTGCCGACGAGCAACAACCTGTTCCTCGCGTTGAACGCTCTCGACCCGAGAAGTCCGCTGGGGGATGTCCGCGTGCGACAGGCAGTGGCGCACGCGATCGACTTCGACGCGATCATCCAGTACATCCTCCATGGGCAGGGCATCCGGACCGTTCAGGTGACCCCGGGGGCGCCGGGGCACGATCCCGCGCTCAGGCCCTACGCCTTCGATCCGGACCGCTCCCGCGAGCTGCTGCGGCAAGCCGGCTACGGCCGCGGCATCAACGTGAACTGCTACAACCTGACCACGCCGCGTGAGCCCTACCTCAAGGAAGTGGGCGAGGCGATGTTCGCCTACCTGACCGCCGCGGGCATCCGCTGCCGGATCGTTCAGCTCGAGTACGGCGCCTGGATCAATCTCGGCCGCCGCGACGCCCGCCCCGAGATGGACGGCATCGCGAACTGGATGTGGGGTCACGGCGCCCTCGGCGATCCGACCGATCCGTGGGGCGGCCACCTCCATTCGTATCGCGACGGTTGGGGCTGGTACTCGTACCACGACGACCCGGAACTGGACGAGATGGTCGAGACCCTGCGCGTGACGGTCGACCCGGAGGCGAAGGAGGCGCTGATCCGGGAGATCGCCCGGCTCAAGCACGAGCGGGTAGCCGGCGGCGTGCCGACCTACCGGCCGCTCGTGACGCTGGCCTGGCGTGACACGCTGCGCTTCGTGCCCTGGCCGCAGGCGAATTGGCGGATGATGCGGGACATCGCGTTGGCGGCAAGAGGATCCGACGGGGCGGAATCGCCCGGTCCGTGAACCCGACGAAGCGATGCGCGCCTACCTGATCCGCCGTCTCTGGCAGGGCGCAGTGGCGGTGCTCGGCGCGCTCGTGATCGTCTTCGTGGCGCAGCGCCTGGCCGGGGATCCGGTAGCCCTGCTGCTGCCGATGGATGCTTCGGAGGAGGATTTCGCCGCGATGCGCGAGGCCCTGGGGCTCGACCGGCCGCTGCCGGTCCAGTTCCTCGTCTTCCTGCGCGACGCGTTCACGGGCGACTTCGGCGAGTCGTACCAGTGGCAGGCGCCGGCAATGGCGCTGCTGCTCGAGCGGCTGCCGGCGACCCTGGAACTGGCCCTCGCCGGTCTCGCCTTCGCGCTGCTCCTCGCCGTACCGCTGGGTGTGATGTCGGCCGTCTACCGAGGCCGGTGGGTCGACCGTCTGGCGAAGATGCTGGCTCTGCTCGGTCAGGCGATGCCGGGATTCTGGGTCGGCCTCCTGCTCATCCTGTTCCTGGCCGTGAGGCTCCAGTGGCTGCCCGCCTTCGGCCGCGAGGGACCGCTTCACCTGGTTCTGCCCGCGGTCGCTCTCGGCTGGTACCCGGTTGCCGCGATGACGCGTACCCTGCGCTCGTCGATGCTCGACATCCTGGACAGCGACTACATCCGCACCGGCCGGGTGATGGGGCTGCCGGAACGCACCGTCATCTGGCGCTACGCGCTGCGCAATGCCGCCGTGCCCCTGGCGACGATGATCGGCGTCTACTTCGCGAACATGCTCGGCGGCGCGTTCGTCATCGAGGTGGTGTTCGCCTGGCCGGGCGTCGGGCGCGCGGTGGTCGACGCCGTCTTCGCGCGCGACTTCCCGGTGGTGCAGGCGGGCGTCCTGCTTTCGGCGGTCATCTTCGTCGTCGTGAACCTCCTCGTCGACCTGAGCTACGGGCTGATCGATCCGAGGATTCGCCATGGCTGAGCGGCGGATGCCCGTCGTCTCCTGCGTAGTCCTCGGTCTGGTGCTGCTGTGCGCCGTCGCGGGACCGTGGTTCGCGCCTCACGAGGCCTCCGAGATCGCGCTCGCCGAGTCGATGACGCCCCCTTTCTGGCGGTCCGGCGGCAGCCTCGACTATCCGCTCGGAACGGACATGCTGGGGCGGGACATCCTGAGCCGGATCATCGCCGGCGCCCGCGTCTCGGTGACGGTGGCGGTCTACGCCATCGCCCTCTCCGGTGGCATCGGCGCCGCGCTGGGCATCTCGGCGGGCTACTTCGGCGGGATCGTCGACGCCGTGATCTCGCGGCTGATCGATATCCAGATGTCGATCCCGGCGATTCCGCTCGCCATGCTGTTCGCCGCCGTGTTGCCTCCCGGCGAAGGGATGGTGATCACGATCATCGTTCTGACCTACTGGACCTGGTATGCGCGGATCGTCCGCGGCGAGGTGCTCAGCCTGCGTGAGCGGGACTTCATCACCGTCGCCAGGGTCGCGGGCGTCTCGAGTCCGATGATCTTGATCCGGCACCTGACCCCGAACGTCCTGAACACGCTGCTCGTGCTGGCAACGCTCCAGTTCGGCAGCGTGATCGTCTTCGAGGCGGGGCTGAGCTTCCTGGGTCTCGGTATCCAGCCGCCCCAGGTGTCATGGGGCGGGATGCTCGCCGACGGCCGCAACTTCATCGAGGTCGCCTGGTGGTTGATCACGATGCCGGGGATCGCGATCATGGCTTCGTGTCTGGCGTCGAACCTTCTGGGCGACTGGTTGCGGGACACGTTCGACCCGAAACGGCGGTTGACGTAGTGGCTGGCGTGAACGAAGCCGGACTGGAAGCCTGGGGTTGGGCGCCCGACTTCGCCGAGTCCTGCGGCCGGTTTCTGGAATCGGCGGGTGCGCCGGAGCACCTGTTCCCGGCGCGCGTGGTCTCGATATCGCGAGGCGTGTTCCACGTTGCCGGGGCGGAGGGTGAGATCGACGCGCGCGTGTTGAAGCGTGTGCGGACCTCGGCGACCGGCCCGCCGGCAGTCGGCGACTGGGTGGTGGTCGAGTCTTTCTCGGTCCCCGGCGTCGATCCGAGGATCGTCCATGTGCTCGATCGCCGGAGCCGGCTGTCGCGCAAGGCGGCGGGAGCGCGGACACAGGAGCAGGTCGTGGCGGCGAACGTCGACGCCGTATTCCTGGTGATGGGCCTCGACGGCGACTTCAACCCGCGGCGCCTCGAGCGCTTCGTCGCCATGGTCAGGGAGAGCGGCGCCGAGCCCGTCGTCGTGCTGACCAAGGCGGACCTCTGCGCCGACCCGGAGGCCGGACGCGCGCAGGCCGAGGAGGCGGCGCCGGCAACGATGGTCGTTGCGATCAATGCCCTCGCGGGCGAGAACCTGGAAACGCTCGCGGAGCAACTGGCGGCCGGCAGGACCGTGGCCATGGTCGGCTCGTCGGGCGCGGGCAAGTCCACCCTGCTCAACGCCCTTTGCGGCGAGGTCGTGATGCGTACCGCCCCGGTCAGGGAGAGCGACGACCGCGGCCGCCACACGACGACGCACCGGCGGCTGGTTCAGTTGCCGGGCGGCGGCCTCCTGATCGACAACCCTGGAATCCGGGAACTCCAGCTCTGGGCCGAGGATGAGGGCAGCCTGGAGGAGACGTTCGACGACGTCGAGGAACTCGCCGCCGGCTGCCGCTTCCGCGACTGCGGCCACGGACGGGAGCCCGGCTGCGCGGTCCAGGCGGCGATCCGGGACGGCTCGCTGGATCCGGCCCGGCTACGCAACTACAACGACCTCCGCGACGAACAGCGCCGGCTTGAGCAGCGCCGCGACGAAGCGTCCCGTCGCGCCGGGGAGCGAAAGCTGGGCGCCTTCTACAAGTCGGTCCAGCAAGCGAAGAAGAACCGGCGCTGGTAGATCGCGTGCCCGAGCGGCCGCGTCGGCCGCCGCTGCCCGCGAGGCTTGCCTGTCGGCCGGCAGCGAGACGCGTGGACGCCTCTCCTCCGGCCGCTCCGTATACTCCCCTGCATGTCCGTGACGCTGCTCGATCAGCCGCCGCCGACCGTGCCCAGCGAGCCTGGTCCCTATCGCCGGGCCGACTACGCCGCACTTCCCGACGAGCCCCGCTGCGAACTGATCCATGGCAGGTTCTACTTGAGTCCGAGTCCGATCCGCCTTCATCAGGTTGTCGTTGCTCGCATCTGGCGTCTGCTGGACGACGTGGCCGACGCGACGGGAGGCGAGGCCATCGTCGCACCGATGGAGGTTCACCTAGCCGATCACACCGTAGCGCAGCCAGACGTCCTCTACGTCGGCCCGGACAGGCGGGAGATTCTCCAGGACTGGATCGAAGGCGCGCCGGACCTGGTCGTGGAGGTGCTGTCGCCGAGCACGGCGCGGATGGACCGGGTGCTGAAGCTGAACCGCTACGCGGAGGCGGGCGTCCGGGAGTACTGGCTGGTCGATCCTTCGGCTCGAACGATCGAGTTCCTGGTGAACGACCGCGGGCACCGTCGAGGAGGCGTGGAGCGTCGGGCGAGAGACTTCGTTGTTCATGCCCAGGGCGGCGGAATCTGGAGGTCCTCCGCCGTGGCCGGCGTCGAACTGGACATCGACGCCCTCTGGACGGCCGTGGAGCGGAAGTTCGATCCGTCCGAAGCTACGGACTGAGCCGTTCCGCGGTGCTCTACCTCTGCGCGCCCACGATGCAGCGTTACGGGAGTGGCGGGCCGCCGGGATCGTCGCCGAGGGTCCGCTGTTCCGCCACGTCTGGGGCCGGTCGAACACGGTCGGCTGCGACGCCATCTCCGGGCGCTCGGTGCGTCGCGTCCTCAAGGCTCGCGCTCAGCCCGCCGGAGTCGAGGGGCGAATCTCCGGCCACTCCGCCAGGGTCGGCAGCGCGCAGGACCTCGCCGCAGCCGGGGCCGAGCTAACCGAGTTGATGAACGCGGGCCGGTGGCAGTCCCCGGCCATGCCAGCCCACTACGCGCAGGGGCAGCTAGCGCTAGCGGGACGCGGCGCGGTGGCTCGGCTCCGCTACGGGGCGGGCAAGTGAGCGGGCCGCACTACAGCCGCTCGCCGGGCGTCCGGGGCGCGGACGGCGCAGCGCAGAAAACGGACCGCCAGCCTCCGGCAGCGCCTCGAACCGGCACTTCTCGCGGCGCGTTCAAGGTGGCAGCCGGCCAGGACCGGGGCAACCTCTGGCGCGCCGGACGCGGCAACGGCGCGATCGCGCCGGAGCGGTAGCGCTATGTGTGGCTACAGTCTGGATCGCAAGTGTAGCTACGGTTCAGCTCAGGCCGACGTGCTCGACCTCGACCGGCTCGCGGCGGCAGCCGGCCGGGGCGACGCGGACGCCGCCGAAGTCGCGGCGCCAGCGCTCCGCCTCGACTCCGAAGGGCAGGCCGCGGCCGTCGCCGACGCCGAGCGGGACCGGCAACGCGCCGAGCGGCGCACCGCCGAAGACCGCCGCCTACTGCGGTGGCTCGCGGACGACCAGTGGGGCGGCAAGTGAGCGAGACGCGCCGCAGGACCGCGAGACTCGCGCAGGAAGCCGGGGAACGCACATCCCCGTCTGGCGTGTCGAGCGCGGCTTTCTGGCCGGCAGCGAGTCCGTGGACATGGCGCTTACGGGCCGTGAATCGGCGTATCGGTTCACCGAGGAGACGCTGGTGCGTTTCCGTTACCACGGTTTGTCGAAGGCCGGGAAGGGCGTGATCCTTCGCTACCTGGTCAAGATGACGGGCAAGTCGCCGCCGCAGGTTCAGCGGCTGGTGCGGCAGCACCGTGAGACGGGCCGGGTGCGGGATCGTCGGGGCGTTCCGGCGTGTGCGTTCGCGCGGCGCTACACCAAGGCGGATGCCGGTCTGCTGGCCGAGGTCGACGCGCTGCTGGGCCAGAGATGCGGTCACGCCACGCGGGCGGTGATGCGGCGGATGTACGAGGAGTACGGCGACCAGCGCTTCAAGCGGCTGGCCACGATCTCGAACGGTCACTTCTAAAACCTGCGCAAGTCGAAGACCTACAGACGTCGCCGGACGACGTTCAGGAAGACCCGCGCGCGGCAGATCAAGATCGGCAAGCGCCGCAAGCCCCGGCCCAAGGGGCGGCCGGGCTTCCTGCGCGTGGACACGGTGGACCAGGGGGAGAAGGACGGCGAGAAAGGCGTCTTCCACATCAACCTGGTGTGTGAAGTGACCCAATGGGAGCATGTGGGCACGGTGCGCGCCATCTCGAAGAGCTGCATGATCGGCGTGCTGCGGGAACTCATCGAGGCTTGTCCGTTCAAGGTCCTCGGCTCTCACGCGGACAACGGCTCGGAGTACATCAACCACCGGGGTGGCGGAGCTGCTGAACCGTCTGGAGATTCCCGAGTTCACCAAGTCGCGGGCCCGGCGCAGCAACGACAACGCCTTCGCCTGAGACGTGCTGTCTCCCTTCCTCAACTTCCACCGCCCGTGCCTGTTCCCAACCCGGTTCCTGGACGCCGAGGGGCGCACCCGGACGCGCTACCGCTACGAGGACACGATGACGCCCTTCGAGAAGCTCAAGTCGCTGCCCGAGGCTGAGCAGTACCTCAAGCCCGGCCTCACCTTCCGCCAGCTCGAAGCTCGGGTCAACGCCCAGACCGACCTCGAAGCCGCGGTGGCCCGCAATCAGGCCCGGACGCGACTCTTCGCCTTGATCGACCGGGAATCCGGCCCCCCCCCACCGGCGAAGCGCCTGAGTCCCCTTCGCCAGCCGCCATGCTCTCGACGACGCCGCTCCCACCGACCACGCCAACCGCCGGCCGCCAGCGGCTACCCTTAGGCGGCAGACTCCGCTGGCGCTCCGTCTGCCGCTCCAGAACTACCTCGGACCGGATCGGAATCGACCCTCTCTGCCAGGCCCGTTCACGATCATCCCTGTATTGGATTGGGCTTCGCGCCGCCGCGTCTGCTACGGTTGTAGGCGTTCAAGTCGCGTTCTACAGCCGGGAACGTTCGCGCAGCGGCCGAAGAACGGCGGGGTGTAGCGCCTACATGGGAGGCTACGGAGTGAGGGAACGCAGGCTACGGAGTGAGGGAACGCTTCGAGGCGCGCTGCTGCTGAGCGCTTTGCTCTGTGTTGGGGCTTCTGAGGCGGTTCTAGGCGAAGAGGGGAGAGACTTGGTCGGCCCGACCTTCGGCGGCGGCCCGATAGGCCCAGTAGGGCCGTGCCAAGATGGCGAGACATACGGCGATAACTACGTTTGCGAGAACGGGATTTGGAAGGAGGTAGACGAGACAATCGTTGTTCGCCCTCCTCTTCTTCCCCCTCCCCCTCCTCACTTCTATTGTTTTCCCTCCTCCACCTCC
>JAAXHG010000167.1 GCA_012270995.1 Vicinamibacteraceae bacterium
GATTGTCAACCCTCGTCAACCCCCTGCGGCGGTTGGTGGCGGTTGGTAGGCTCGCTATGGCCCGCTACGGCCCGCGACTCCCGCTGCTGGGTTGACTAGAACACTCCCGCCAACGGGACACCGTTGCGTCCTCCGTAGCGGGTCACTCCGCCGGCGGGCGCGCGGACTGGTTCACGGGTGGCGAGCGGCGTGCCACCCGGGTTCGGCGAACAGCGGCATCTGCCGCGGCTGATCCGTGTCCGCGCCGATCGTGACCGTTCCCTGGAGGTGACCCTGCTCGTTGAGCGTGCCCTCGATCACGGTCGTCGTGGCGCTCGCGTTGAGGGTCGGGAACTGCGTCGTGATCTTCAACTCGTCGCCCTTCCACTCGAAGTCGTCGAGGACGATGGAGTAGATGCCGCCCATGTAGAGCCAGCCTTCGCCTTCGTGCGGAACGTGAAAGCCCATGAAGGCTCCGGACACGTAGGAGTCCCGCGCCGGATGCAGCGCCAGGAGGTCGAGGATCTGCTCCCTCTGGTTCTGCTGCTCAAAGAGGACGCCTTCCTTCCGGGTGACCTCGATGAAGCCGTTGAACATCTCGCTGAGCGTGTCGCCGCGGTAGATGATCTCCTGCGTCGGGTCCGGGTTGGCCGGGTTGTCCTCGGAGTTGTCCCAGACGGCGGTGACGTCGAGGCGGCTGCCGGCCGGAATGTCGATCGGCCGGGTCGGGTAGTACAGCCACTGCCAGTTGTAGTCGTAGTTCGGTACGTCCAGCAGCATCTCCTTCGAGCCGTCCGGGTAAGTGACCTCGTAGCTCATCGCCTTGCCGCGGACGTGCATGTGCGGGCTGAAGGCGAGGATCTGGACGTCCTTGTCGAACAAGTAGTGGGCGTTCTCGGCGTGGTGGCCGGCGCCCGGCGGGATGCGCAGGCCGGTGTTGGTCACCGGAATCGTGATGACTTCCTTCTCGAGCTCGCCCTCGCCGAAGTGGAGCCCGATCCTCGAGGCGTCACGGGTCGCTTCGCCGATCGGATGGTAGTGCTGGTCGACCAGAATGCGGATCTTCGAGCCGAAGCGGCGGCCGACGCCGTCCGGGAAAACGTAGGGCGGCATGCCGGCCGTCCAGATGCCGAGGACGCCGGAGGCGGCGGGGTCGCCCTCGTTCAGTTCGCTCACGTAGGTCGTCAGGAAGTGATGGGTAACGCGGGAGTCCTCGGGCAGGAACTCGATGGCGCGGACCCAGCGCGGCTCCCCCAGGTCGACGTCGATCACCTGTTGCGGAAAAAGATCGTCGCCTTCGGCCGGCACCTCGATGCTGTCGAGCGTGACGACGAAGTCGGGCTCGCCGAGCTGCCAGCTCTTCGGGAAAGTCGGCGCTTCGGGCAGGTCGGCGGCGTCGCCCTGCGGGGCGCCGGACTTGGCCCAGTTGACGATCGTCTCGATCTCGCTGTCGGTCAGCGAGAGGTCGTTCGACCACACGTGCTTGTCGGACTCGCCGCTCCACGGCGGCATGTCGCCGTTCTCGACGGCGCGTGCGATCGAGCGGGCCCACGGCCGTGCCTCCCGGTAGGTCATCAGGGACATCGGGGCGACCTCGCCGGTCCGGTGGCACTGCACGCAGTTCTTGAAGAAGATGGGTGCTACGTCGCGCGTGTAGGTCGGCTCGTCGGCAGCGGCGGCCGGGGCTGTCGCGACGAGGGCTACGGCGAGGGCCGCGGCCGGGACGAGGGTCGCGGTCACGATGCAGGGCGCTCTCTGATTCATGGTGGGCCTCTGTTTGCTTGTTCGGGGTGCTCGCGGTGGAACCCGATCATATCGTGGGTGTCGACTCAGTTTAGGGGACAGGGCGGACATCCACCCGGTCGACACTCAGCCGTCCTTCCTCGATCACGAGGCCGACGGCGCCGCAATCGAGGGCGTCGTCGATCGCTTCGAGGAGCGTCACGCCGTCGACCTTGCCCAGCAGACGGTTGCCCCGGGCCTCCAGGGTCAGTTCGCAGGTCTCGCCGAGCCGCCATTCGAGGTCGGCTTCGGCCAGCACCTGTTCGGCGTGCAGCATGCGCACGAGCTGCACGCGGTTCCCGGGAGCCAGGAGCAGGCCGTAGAAGCGGGTGAGGCCCTGGACCCGGGCGGCGACGCCGGCTCTCTCGACGAGATGAGGCGTCACGTCGGCGGTCACGGAGTAGTCGCGCCACTCGCGGGTTCCCTGCATCAGCAGGCCCATGCCGGCGTTCTGGACCAGCCGGAACATCTCGGTGCCCTTGGTCAGCAGGTCGACGCCATTGACCCAGGCGCGTCGCCACATCGTGCCGCGTTGGGTCGGGCGTTCGAGCCGGAACTCCGGTGCGCCGCACCACTTCAGCGACTCCAGGAAGAGGGTTCCGGCCGGGCCTTGAATGCGGACGCCTGCGGAGAAGACGGGTCCGGGCAGCGCCGGTACCGTGAACGACACCCGGCGGGTCTCACCTGGCTGCAACTCGACGGTGTCGTGGTCGAACGTGGCGGTCTCGTCGTCCTCGCCGTAGTAGCCGAGATAGACGTTGGTGCGCGCGCCGTCCGCCCCGGCGCTGAGCGTCGCCTCGACCGTCTGGCCCGGGAAGATCCGCGGCGAAGCCATCAACGGATAGACGCGGCCCTCGAACCACTTCGCCGTCTCCAGTGAAGGAATGAAGACGGGAGAGCCGACCCGGGCCTCGTCCGAGGCTTCGATGCGCAGCGCGCGCTCGCCGGAAGCCAGGGTGACGTTCCTGACCTCGGCCTCGCCCTCCGCGACCTGGAAGCCCTGAACCGAGCCGGGAAAGGCGAAATGGAACTGCGCGCCCTCCCTGGGCGCCAGCGCCTCCCTGCCGGCGAGACGGCGCCCCATGTTGACGACGTGCAGCGCTTCGCTGGCGCAGTCGCTGATCGCCCGGCCGCCATCGGCGGTCGGCAGGTAGATGCGGTCGGCCACCGGACCGCGCCAGTCGAGCCCCTTCTCCAGACCGCTTTCGATGCCGGGCAGGCCTTCCTTGATCCCAAGCAGGCAGCCGACGTTGCCCGAGTTGCAGTCGGTGTCCCAGCCGCAGGTGTTGACGATCTTCAGCGTCTCGGCGAAGTCGTCCTCCCCGTGGAGCAGCGCCAGGACGATCAGGCCGTGGTTCGGGACCATGTGGCAGTTGCCGCCGTACTTGTCATAGCCGTAGCGCTCGGCGAGCCGGGCCCGGTTGGCGCGCCAGTCGCTGTCGGCGGCGTGCCAGCGGCGCAGGTCGCCGATCATCCGGGCGATCACCGAGTCCGGCGCGATGTAGGTGAGGGCGGTCTCGATCAGCCGGTCCGTGTCTCGTTGGACGAAGGCCGCCGACTCCATCGCGGCCAGGACGCGAGCGCCGTACACCGCTTCGCCGTCGTGGCTCACCCGCGCGGCGGCGGTGGCCAGGCGGACCGCCAGGTCGGGATCGCCCGGGGCGACCATCGCCCAGCCGTCGATGAAGATCTGGGCGCCGATCTGCTCGGCCACCACCTTGCCGTTCAACTCCATCGAGCCGCTCTCGGGTGCCGCGATCCCGCTTGCGAGGCGGAGATACGCCGTGTGCTCGGTGGAGTTGCCGAGGCCGCCCCACCACAGCACGGTGCGTTCCCGGATGAGGTAGTTGAGCCAGGTCTGGCCGATCTCCCTCGAGCTGAGGTCGGCGCCCGAACCGTGGTCTTCGAGCGCCCGCAGGAAGGTGAAGGTCCCCGTGATGTCGTCGTCGGTGACGATCAGAGGAACGTCGAGCCGGTCGTGGACGTAGTACTCGATGTCGCCCAGCCGTTTGCGGATCCACTCGTAGGGCCAGCCCTCGAAAGGGCGACCGAGGTATACGCCGATGACCTTGCCGAGGACGCCGGCGTAGACGCGCTCGGCGTAGTCGGGAGGCAGCGGCGCGATGCGGGAGGATACCTGAACAGACACTTCAGTTCATCATGATAGATTGCCCCACATGTTCAGGCGTGGACTGGAGCTTCCGCCGTCCGGAACCGAGAGTTTTTTCCTCTGGGGTCCCCGGCAAGTGGGCAAGAGCACTCTTCTTCGCCGCTTTTACCCGGAGGGCCGCTGGATCGACCTGCTCAAGGCGGACGAGTACCGCCGGTATGCCAGCCGGCCGGAACTCCTGCGCCAGGAGATCGAAGCCGAAGGCGCGGACCCGGGCCGCCAGGTCGTCATCGACGAGATCCAAAAGGCGCCGGCGTTGCTCGACGAGGTTCACTGGCTGATCGAGAATCGCGGTCTTCGTTTCGCTCTCTGCGGGTCGAGCGCCCGCAAGGTGCGTCGGGGCGCGGCCAACCTGTTGGGCGGCCGAGCCTTGCGGTATCAGCTTCACGGACTCACTGCCGGAGAACTGGGCGCCGATTTCGACCTCGACCGGTTGGTGAACCACGGCTATCTGCCGCCGGTGTACCAGAGTGGACAGCCCCGGCGCTTGCTGGACTCCTACGTCGGCGACTACCTGCGGGAGGAGATCGCGGCCGAAGGCGCGGTACGCGAACTCCCCACGTTCAGCGCTTTTCTCGATGCGGCCGCGCTGAGCGACGGCGGCATCGTCAACTTCTCGAACATCGCTCGCGACTGCGGCATCTCCGGCCACACGGTGCGAGCCTACTTCGGGATTCTCGAGGACACGCTGCTCGGAAGCTGGCTGCCGGCCTACCGGAAGCAGCCGAAGCGCCGGGTGATCCAGGCCCCGAAGTTCTACTTCGCGGATGTCGGCATCGTGAACCGCCTGGCGCGCCGGGGCCGGCTGGAGCGCGGGTCGGAAGCCTACGGCCACGCCTTCGAGAACTGGGTTCACCACGAACTCCAGGCTTTCCTGAGTTACAGCGGGTACGAAGGGACGCTGTCGCACTGGCGCCTTGCCGGAGGCACGGAGGTCGATTTCGTGCTCGGCGACATGGAGTGGGCCGTGGAAGCGAAGGCCAGCCCCCGGGTCAGCCGCCAGCACCTGAGGGGCCTCCGGAGCCTGATCCGGGACCACCCGGAAGTCGGCCGCGTCGTCGTCTGCCTGGAGCCCCGTGCGCGCAGGACGGATGACGGCATCGATGTGCTGCCGCCCGAGACCTTCGTCCGGCGGTTGTGGAATCGCGACTTCTGTTGACTTCCGCTTCTCGATGTCGCCCAGCCGCCTCCGGATCCAGTCGTAGGACCAGCCCATGAAGGGCCTGCCGGGAAGACGCCGATGACCTTTCCGGGGACGCCGGCGTAGACGCGTTCCGGGTAGTCCGGGGGTAGTTGCATGCTCCCTGCCGCTGTTGGCGTGAACGGGATTTCGTCGCTGGCTCCGGTCGGCGCGAAACGACCCGCCACGGGATACGCAACGAACCTCCGGAGGATCTTCTCAACAAGAGCTACTTGGCCGCACCGCCGTTCTGCGCCGGCTCCGGGGGGCAAAAGACCACCCTGCTTCCTGGCGCAAGCAGCGTTGTCAACCACCTTTCTTTGCCATAGCATTTGAGAGTCGGCTGCTGCTGCGATCAGCAAGTGTGTGCCCCTAGCTTCTCCTGCGGCCCTCGACCGCGTAGTCGCCCTCGGGGGGCACATCGAGGCTCAGGGCGCCGCGGAAAGTGTCGCCCCGGACCTGCAGCCAGGCGCTCAGCTTGCCCACCGATCCCTTGCCCCAGTTCACCTGGGATCCGGACGCGGCGTACTCGTAGCTCAGGATGCCGTCCTCGAACCGTACCGCCGTGACCTCCATCTCGCCGTCCACCTCGTCGTGGAGCGTCGCGGCGAGCGCGCCGTGCTGCTCGGTCACAGTCAGCACGCTGCGGCGAAACTCGCCGAGGACCTTCGTCAGCACGTCCCACTCGCCGACCACCGCGGTGGAATCCGCCGGCTCTCCGGCGCCCACAACACCGGGATAGTCGCGCCATAGCCACCGCAGCGTGTCCGGGAAGATGGCGCCGCCGTGCCTCAGATCGTGGCCGCCCGTGCCCATCTCGAAGCGGTAGTCGTAGCGGGCGAACATCAGGGCGGAGTCCATCTGGAGGTTGGCCAGCGCCCAGTTTCCCTCCGCGAGGTTGATGTCGTTCTCACCGTCCTGGAGGAAGACGCGGATCGGCTTCGGGCTCCCGCGGGTCTTGCGGATCAGGTACGGGTAGCGGGAACCGCCCTCAAGCCGCGTGTAGCTGCCGACGTGGCTGACGACCTTGCTGAAGGCGTCGGGGCGTTGCCAGGCGACAGTGAAGGAGGCGAGCCCGCCGTCGCTCATGCCGGCGATCGCCCGGCCCACCGCCTCGCTCGTCAGGTTGTAGTCCTTGCCGACCTCGGGGAGGATCTCCTCCAGCAGGAAGCGGGCATAGGTGTCGTCGAGCGGCACGTACTGTACGTCCCGCTGGTCCCAGGGGAGTCTCTTCATGCCAGGATTGATGAAGACGCCGATCGTCACCGGCATCTCGCCCCCGTGGATCAGGTTGTCAAAGACGGTCGGTGCCCGGACGGGGCCCTCGGGTTCCAGGTAGAACTGACCGTCCTGGAAGACCATGACGACCGCGGGCTCGGCGGCCGTGTACCGGGCCGGCACGTAGACCCAGTACTCGTGGGTCGTGCCCGGGTAGATGCGGCTTTCGTTCCAGACGCGCTTCTCCACCGTGCCGGTGGGGACGCCTTCGCGGGGCAGGGAGTCGGGGCCCAGTGCGTACTCCTCAGCGCTGGCGGCTGCGGTCGCCATCAAGAGAAGCAACAGGGGGATCGGTAAGCGTCCGATCCCCCTGCTCACGACTGTCGTGCCGGCGCCGCTAGTTGAACGGCCGGAACCGGATCTGCATGCCGGCTTCGCGGGGAGGCGTCAGGAAGCCCAGGGCCGGGACGCCTCCGTTCCCGGACATCGGCAGGTACTCAAGCACCGCGATCTCGTCCATGATGTTCTTCATGAACAACGAGACCGACCACCGGTCACTCGGCGCGCTCCAGGTGGCGCCCACGTCCAGCCGCTCGAATGACGGCAACTCCCAGAGGCTGATGTTGCCGATACTGGGGTACACATCGTCAGTGAAGGTGTACGTCGACTGGAACGAAAGGTGGCCTGCGGAGGCAAGCGACTTGAACCAGGATGCCGTGATCGCCAGTTTGTTCTCCGGCTGCTTCGGCAACCGATTGCCGGTCTGGTCGGTCGGCAACGTGTACATGCTGATGGCGGGCTCGCGGGTTTCCCAGTCGATGTACTCCCACGTTCCGAACTGTGCGTCGGGGTGGTTGTCGATCACCGAGGCGTGTGTGCCGATCTCCGAGTCCTGCCAGGCATAGAAGCCCCGGAGCCCGAAGGAGCCGATCCGGTAGCTGAACTCGAAGTCCACACCCGTAATCGTCGTGTCCGGAATGTTGGCCGTGTACTCGACCAGCGGCGTGTCCGCGAAGATCGACACCGGGAACAGCCCGCCCGGCGGCGGCGCCTGAGTGGCGTTGAGCTGGTAGTTGTCGAACTGGTTGTACCAGAGGCCGGCAGAGAGCTGCAGGCGGGAGTCGAGGAAGAAGCCCTTCGCTCCCAGTTCGTAGTTCACCAGCGTTTCTTCCTCGATGACCGGGGGCACCGTGCCCGGCAGACCGATGTTGAACCCGCCGGAACGGAAGCCCGTGGAGACCCGGCCATACATCAGATGGCCGGCATCCGTCGTGTACTCCAGAGCCAGGTGGCCGATCGGTCGTGACCAGCTCTGAGGGTAGGGGTTGCCCTCGCCCGAAAGAGCGACCGCAACCGCGAGACCCGTGAAGGTTGTAATCGCGTACCCTCCCTGGTCCTCTGGCTTCTGCTCCTTTTCGTCTTCGGTGTAGCGAACGCCACCCGAGAGAGCCCACTTGTCGTTGAAACGGTAGTCGCCGCTGACGAACGCGGCCTGGGTCCTGTTCCTGGCTCTGTTGAAGAAGCCGAGCAGATCGCTGTGATCGTCACCCTCGGGGCAGTACCAGTAGAGCCCCTCCGCGTCACCCGCCGGGTCGGTCGTGCCGATACCGAAGCCCTCAATGATGCTTGTCAAGACATCCTGGCAACTGCTGACCGGGACGCCCCAGACCGCCCCGAGCCTCCGGGCCTGCTCATCGGCAGTACCGAAGCGGACCGACGTGTCCAGGTCATGGCGCCAGATCGTCCCCGATCTCCTGTTGTCGTACATGAACAACCCGCCGATGAAGTTGAAGTCGCCCGCGTAGCTCGACCTGAACAGGAGCTCGTGCGAGGACTCCGGATACTCGAACGGAAGGTCGTAGAACGAGTTCGAGAAGTCCACTCCTCCGTCGCTGGCAATCGTGTGGTCCAGCGTGTTGGGGTCACCTCCCAGTCCCGGATCACCCGGGGGCGTTCCAACCGGCACCCGGTTGGTGTAGTCGGCATCCCTGATCACGCGCTGCGAGGTGTCACCGTCGCTGGCGTTGTAGCTGATGCCGAGGGACCTCGAAACCTGCCAGTTGGCCCGGACCGTGACGAAGTCGCTCTCGCTCACGTTGATGCCGGGGTAGTTGAACGCCACTCTGTTCTCGATGTGGCTGTCGCAGTGCCAGCCGGGAAGACCCGGAGGACAGTTCGGATCCAAGGCCGGATTGGGCGTTTCCCAGAGGTAGTAGCGGTTCCGGGAATAGCCGGCAGTCGTCCGGTCCACATTCGCGAGTTGCACGAAACCCCGTGGCACCCCGTCCTCCTCCACGTGGAGGTAGCGAGCCCTCACCGAGAACCGATCGGTCTCGGCGCGGAGCTGCGGCGCGTAGAAGGTCTGATCGGGGGCGTCATGGTCCCCGCCCGGCCCGACGTTCTCCTGCCGGCCGTCGCCCGTGTGCGTGCCGCCCGTCAGGCGGAAGCTGAAGGGAGTGTCGCCCAGAGGGCCGCCGACCGCCGCGTTCAGGCGCTGCTGCGAGACGTCCGTGACTTCTCCCATCAGCTCGGCATCCCAGTGATCCGTCGGACCCTTGGTGACCACGTTGATCGCGCCCGCGATCGAGTTGCGGCCGTTCAGGGTTCCCTGGGGCCCTCGGGCGACCTCAACGCGTTCGAGATCGAAGCCGCCGCCGGGCGTGGTGCCGTAGACGCCCAGCGTGTAGGCGCCGTCGACGTAGGTGGCGACCGCATAGTCGGCCTGGTCGTACTGGGCGTTCCTGGTACCGATGCCCCGGATGACCGTTCCCTGGCCCTGCTGCTCCATCTCGTCGCCGAACTGGAGGCCCGGAACCAGATTCTGCAGGTCCGTCCGCTCCTGGATCACGAGTTCTTCGAGCAGGTCCGAGTCGAAGGCCGAGATCGTCATCGGCACCTCCATGAGGTTCTCCTCGACCCGCTCCGCCGTGACCATGACCGTGTCGTGGTAGGCGGGACGAATCTCGAAGGAAACCGTGGCCCCGCTGGCCGTCACCTGCACCGACTGGCTCGACGACTGGAAGCCCTCAAGGCCGGCGGTGACGGTGTGGCTGCCGGCCGCGACACCCGAGATCGAAAAGGCGCCGTCCGCGTCGGTCATCGCGTCGCCGCCGCCCTCGACGCTGACGAGGACGCCCGGGAGCGGATCGCCGTCCGCGTCCGTCACGGTTCCCGAAACGGCGCCGTCCTGGGCGAACGCGGGCAAGGCCAGGAGCGACAAGGCGAGGGTCCAAAGGGTGAAGACTCTCAGGGTCTTCGGTACGGCTCGAAGTCTGCTCTCCATGGCGATTTTCCCTCCGTTGTGGTGCCGGCGACGGAGTGCCGGCGACCTCTAGCTCTTGATTCGGCGAACATGATACACTGTTCAATGTTCCACGCCGAAACTCGGCACCCGGATCCAACACGATGAACATGGACGGCGAGATGGGGGTCACGGCGATCCGGTTCGAGGACGGCATCCTGAGCTGCGAGTATGTGGCGTCCGGATCCCAGGTGAACTGGGGTAAGGGATCAGTGGGCAAGCTGAAGGCCTGGCTGCAGGTCCGCGGCGAGAGCTTCCGCGGTGCCCTGAGCCTCGACGTGCCCCCCGAGGGCGACTACGCGGTCGAGGGCTGCAGGAGAACGGTGGATCCCTAGCGCTGCGGCGTAAGCTCCCGGCGGTGTGGACGATCTGAAGCAGGCACGCGCCCTCCCGTTCTGGGGCGAGGGGGGAACTCCTCCGGAATCCCAGTCGAGCAAGGCGCCGGAGGAGCAGGGCTTCGTCGCCGTCCTCCGCATCTTCGTACGGACCTGGCCCTACCTGTGGCCCCAGATCGTCGGCCGCTGGCGGGAGCTGCCGGGCGGGAAGGCCGCCGAGGGCGACGCTGCCGCGGACGGGGCGTGGAGCTTCCGTCACGTTCCGCCGCTGGTCACGGCGCTCATGGCGCTCGGTCCGCTCCCGTGGCTGGCGCCCCCTGGAACCGACTGGCGCCACGACCTTCTGCTGGCGGGGACGGTCCTGATGACCGTCCTCGTGTGGACGCTCCTCTTCGTCCGGGGCCGCGCCTACCTCTGGGCGTCCTTTGCGCTCGTGCTCGCCGGCACGGCGACGTTCCTGTTCGCGGTGTTCGGCGTGGCCGGCCTCGCCGACACCCTCTACGTCGGGCTCGTCGCGGCGGGCTGCGTCTGCATCTGGGTGCTGCAGTATCGCTTCGACGGCGGCAAGCTCCGCTTCCGCGTCCGGCTCGGCAGCCACCTCGTCTACTACTTCGTCCTGGTGTGGGCCTCGACCCTGCTGACGATGGTGATCGCGCTCTTCTCGGTGGACCTGATCAGCCAGTCCATCCTGCAGGCCGAGCCGCTGACGCCGTTCCTGGCCGACTTCATCGGCCGGTCGGAGCTTGCCGGCGAAGCGCCGCCTGGAACCGGTGCGGAGTCTGTGGAACCCGACGCCGATGCTGCCGAACCGAACATCGACCTGGCGCCGCTGACCGCCGAGCAGCGGCACAGCCTGAAGTGGATCTACGCGGTCTTCATGGTCTTCGGGTGGTTCGCGCAGCTCCCGGTGATGATGCTGCTGCCCTACTACTACATCTTCATCATGCAGCGCGTGAACCAGGACCTGCGGATGGCGCTGGTGGAGCGCTGGCTCGGGCTGTCCCTGCGCTACCACAGCGACCACCGGGTGGGCGATTCGGTCTACCGCATCTACCAGGACAGCGCCCAGGTCACGGCCGTCATCGGCAACGTGACGCAGTCGATGCAGATGCTGAGCACCTACGCGATCGGCGTCGTCTTCCTGGCCGCGCTCGACCCGATCCTCGGCGGCATGGCGCTCAGCATCGTCCTGCTCGCCGTCCTGTGGGGGCGCTGGTTCTCGCCGCGGATGCGCGAGCGATCCCTCGCTGCCCGGGAGGCCAACTCGGACTTCACCTCGCGCGTGCAGGAGACGTTCGCCGCGATCCGGGTGATCAAGGCCTACGGCGCGGCGGACCGGGAGCAGGAGCGGCTCGAGCGGGATTCCGTGAGGGCGTTCAACGCGTCCTTCCGCGTCCGGTCGCTGATGGCCGTCGTCGGCATCGTCACCTTCTCGATCGCCGCCGCGGCGCTCCTGAGCGCGCAGTTCCTGATGGCGGTCTGGGCCAACGGCGAACGGGAGACGTTCGCGACGGCGCTCGTCGCCCTGGTGGGGCTCAGTTTCGTGACCTGGAACCTGGCCGCGTACAACTGGGCCCAGGAACAGATCGGCGCGTCGAGCGTTTCCGTGCGGAACGTCGTGACCCTGTGGTCGCAGGCTCAGGACATGGCGATGGGGCTCGACCGGTCCTTCGACATCCTCGACATCGAGCCGGACGTGAAGAACGCTCCCGACGCGGCGGCGATGCAGCCGTTTCGCCGCGAGATCCGGTTCGAGCAGGTCGACTTCGCGTACGAGCCCGACCGCCCCGTTCTGCGCGACGTAAATCTCGCCGTCGAACCCGGCAGCATCACGGCGATCGTCGGCCCGACGGGCTCGGGCAAGAGCACGCTGGTGAGCCTGTTGCTGCGGTTGTTCGATCCCGACTCCGGGAAGGTCTCCATCGACGGCGTCGACCTGCGTGATCTGGATGTCGACAGCCTGCGCGGCAACGTCTCCGTCGCGCTGCAGGAGAACGTCCTGTTCGGCATGTCCGTGCGCGACAACATCCGCTACGTCGTCCCCGACGCGGGCGACGAGCTGGTGCTGGAGGCGGCCCGCGTCGCCTGCGTGGACGAGTACGTCGCCGGTCTGCCGGAAGGCCTGGACACGGTCCTGAGCGACCGCGGCGGCAAGCTGTCGACTGGGCAGCGCCAGCGGCTCTCGATCGCCCGGGCGATCGTAAAGGACGCTCCGATCCTGATCCTCGACGAGCCCACGGCCGCGCTCGACGCCTACACGGAACACCGGGTGCTGGAACGCCTGTCGGAGTGGGGCGAGGGCCGCGCCATCTTCCTGATCACGCACCGGATCTCGACGATCCGGCAGGCGGACCGGATCCTCTATCTCGACGGCGGCCGGATCGTCGAGAACGGGTCCCATGACGAGCTCATGGTCGTGGACGGAGGGCGCTACCGGTCCTTCGTGGAGACCGAGGCGAGACTGTCGAGGCGGGCCGGCGAGGCCGGTTGATGGCCGAAGCAGCCGGGGCGTCGCGACCGTCGCTGCGGGAGCACGAGAAGCAACTCGACCGCGCCGCCAGCGTCCTCGACCTGGGCACGGATATCGGGTTCCGGGAGGTCCTGCGCATCTTCGCGCGGGTTGTCTCGACCTTCCGGCTGTTCAAGGCACGGATCGCGACGAAGCTCGGCTTCATCACGGTGGAGCTCGTCTTTCGACTGATGGTCGCACCCTGGCCGGGCAAGGTCGTCGTCGACCACGTCATCCTGGGCATGCCGATCGGGGACGCGTCCGGCTTTCCTGCCTACCTGGCGCCGGCGGTGCTGCTGCTGGACGGCATGGGGCCGGTGGAGATGATGCTCTGGGTGCTTCTGCTCGGCGTGTTCATGGTGACGGTCTTCGGGTTCACCACGGGCCGGGGCGCGGGCAGGTCTCCCAGCGGAGCGCCAACCGGGGCCTCGGCGGGCTCTTCCGGGGGCGCCACGGCCCTCACGCCGCAGGGCCTCGGCACCCTGGCCCAGGGCCACGACATCGCCACGCAGACGGAGAACCAGGCGAACCTCGGTTCGGGCCTGATGGCGGGCATCCTCGGGTTCATCGACTTCCGGGTGCATCTTCGCCTCTCGCAGTCGATGAACCACTTCCTCCGAACCCGGGTGGCCGGGAAGCTGCGGTCACTGCCGATGACGACCCTGGACGACCTGCGAATCGGCGACAGCGTCTACCGCGTCCTGTACGACTCCACCAGCGCCAACATGCTGCTGCACGGCATCGCGCTGGGGCTCTACTCCGGCCTGCTCGGCGTGGTGATCACCCTCTACATCATGTTCACGTACTTCGGCGCCGCGCCGGAGGTCATCGTGCTGGGCATGCTCGCCCTTCCGATCGTGTTCCTCTTCGAGTTCCCGTTTGCCCGCATGTCGCGGCGCCGGGGTCAGGCCAGCCGCGCTTCCGGCTCGAGCACGACGAGCAACATCGAGGAAGGGATGAGCAACGTGCTCGCCGTGCAGAGCCTCGGCGGCAACGAGCGGGAGGGTCAGCGATTCCGGCGGGCGAGCGCGGAGTCCTTCAAGCGCTTCCGCACGGAGTGGTTCCTCGTGCTCACCTATCGGCAGGCCTTCAGTCTGGCGCTGATGCTGAGCCAGGTGCTGTTCTTCATCGTGATGGCGGGCCGCGTCATCGACGGCACGTTCACCGCCGGCGACTACTTCGTCCTCACGTACTACTTCTTCGTCCTCAGCGCGACGTTCGGCGCCTGGGGCTTCATGTACACGGAGTGGCAGCGCGACATCGCGGGCATGCGCCGGGTGTTCTTCCTGATGGACCTGCCGGGCGAGAAGACGCGAGACGGCGTCGAACTGGACAGGATCAGGCGCGGCGTCGAGATGAAGGGCGTTGGGCTGACCTACCCGGACGGCCGCCGCGCGCTCCGCAACGTGAACCTGGAGGCGAGGATCGGCGAGATTGTGGCCTTCGCCGGTCCGACGGGCGCCGGCAAGACGAGCCTCGCCTACATGGTGCCGGCCTTCGTTCAGCCGACCGAGGGAACGGTAAAGGTCGACGGCGTCGACCTCAAGGACGTGGCGGTGGAGAGCCTCAGGAAGCAGGTGTCGTACGTCTTCCAGGAAACGCAGCTCTTCTCCGATTCGATCCTCGAGAACATCCGCTACGGCAACCCGGCCGCGACCGAGGCGCAGGTCGAGCGCGCCGCGCGCGTCGCCGGCGCCCACGACTTCATCGCCGCCCTGCCGGACGGCTACCGGACGAACCTCGGCACGGTGACCAGCAAGCTGTCGGTCGGACAGAAGCAGCGCATCGCGATCGCCCGGGGGCTCCTCCGGGAAGCGCGCATCCTGATCCTGGACGAACCGACCTCAGCGCTCGACCCGGAGACCGAGGCCTACCTGGTCGACGCGCTGCACGAAGCGGCGAAGGACCGGCTCGTCATCATCATCGCCCACCGTCTGTCGACGATCGCCAACGCCGATCGGATCTACTTCCTGGAGGACGGCGAGGTGCGGGAGCAGGGAACGCACGAGGAGTTGATGGCGGTGCCGGAGGGGCGGTACCGCGAGTATGTGTCGCTTCAGGCTGGTTCACGTTGATTGAGCGGCCCACGTCGGTCTGCAGACGCTCCACACTGGATGCACCGGCGTCCCCGCCGGCTGCCGCCGTAGGCGGCCAGAAGGACGCGCCGCGGACCCGGGTGACGCGATCCGCGCCACACGCGAACCACTCCGTGCGCCCGGCATCCGGGCGCACGGATGGCAGCGGCGACCGCACGTTGTGCAAGAGTTACAGGCACTGATCGTGACTGTCCTGTTCATCTTCTTCTTCCTCGTCGCGGTCGTATTCCTGTTGCTGCTGTTCGGTGACTACTTCAGCGACCTGCTGAGTTCCAGGAAGCGCACCGAGGAGTGGTCGTGGCGTCACCCCCCGAAGAAGCACGGCAAGCTGCGTCCGGGTAGTAGCCCGAAGCGGATCACCGGCGCGGCGCCGCGGGCGGTGTCCTGGCTGCTCAAGCGGCGCCGCTAGCAGGGATTCGAGGGCGCGAGGTGCCAGGCGCCGAGGGTATGCACCCTCGCATCGCCACCGTCTGCGAACAGAGACGTACCTATGCTGTCCGGGCGCGACGGATAGATGCGCCGTGCGATCGCCTGACGGCCATTGGCGAAGACCTCGATCACCGATTTGTCGACAAACACGCGTAGCTTCAGTCGCTCGCCGGGCTTCAGTTCCAGCGGTGCAGCTTCAACGGCCTTCGGTGTGTCTTCGGGACCTGATCTGCGCGTGTCGACCTTCAGCCGTTCTTCTTCGGCGTCGTAGGAGATCGATGTTCCCTCCTGGCCATCGGGCGACGAACAGACTTTGAGCCCGTACTCTGAGGCGGCGGCGCTCTCCATCTCGACCTGCAGTTCGAGGCTGTTGCCGTCGACTTCGGCTATGCGCAGCTCCTCGTCGGCCGGCACGACGAACGGCCCCTTCCGCACTTCGCCGTAGCGGAGCGCTTCGATCTCCTCCGGCACGTCCATGCGAAGCAGTCCGTCATCCCCGAGCGTCAGCACCCGAGGCAGGCTCAAGGTGCCCGACCAGCCATGCTTCGCTCGCGCTCCGAACAGAGGCTCGTCGAGGATCCAAGCCCACATGATGCGGCGACCCCGGTCGTCGACCAGGCTTTCCGGAGCGAAGAACGAGTTGTCGACCCAGCTCATCCGGGCGTGGGACTCGGGATGGAACTGTTCGTCCCTCCATTCCCCGACGTAGTAGCGGCAGCCGAGCCGGTGGCTGATGCAGAGGAGAACGTGCTTGCCGCCGAGTTCGAAGAGATCGGGGCAGGACACGTCTTCGTTCAGGGACACGCCTTCGACACCGTGGGCGAACAGGTCGCCGGCGTACTTCCATTCGCCCTCGAGTGCCGGGGACTTGGCTACGGCCGGTCGCTGCCCGCCGAAGATGGCGTAGTAGGTGTCGCCTTCGAGCCATCCGAAGGGGTCCCATGATCGGTACTTCCCGTGGTGCTCGTCGCCCTCCCGGGTCTTCGGCGTGATCGGGTTGGAGTCGAGCTTCCTCCACTCGTTCAGGTCGTCGTCGAGCGCCACCGCCATTGCGTTGCCCTCGCCGTGCTGGTGGTAGCAGATGGTGGGCACGCCCTCCCGGTCGACGAAGCAGTTGCCGCTGTACATGCCGTCGAGCAGACCGGTGGGGTGATGGCGCCAGTGGAACAGGTCCGTGCTCGACATGTGCCCCCAGTGGTCGGACCGCTTGCCCAGCCGGGTGTCCTGGAAGATGTAGAACAGGTGGTAGCGCCCCTTCCAGTGGATGGCTCCGTTCGGGTCGAAGGGCATCGCCGCGCCTTCCGGAATCACGAAGTGGTAGCTGGGCCGTGCCGGGTCGCTCAGGATGCGTTCGCGCAGTTCGCGGGTGTTCTCGGCGAGTCGATCCGCCCTCCTGGACCCGGCAACCGACACGCAGCGCCAGGCGCCGTCCGACTCCCTCGTCATCCTGAACTCGAAGAAGCCGCCCCCGGTCGGCGAGCGGAGCGCGACCGGATCGACGGCGGCAGTGTCTCCGTCGAACACCACCTCGGCGTCGTCGAGGACGAAGCGCTTCTCCCGATCGGTCGGTCCGTCGACCTGCTTCCGCAGATACTTCCGGAGATCGGCCTTGGTCGTGCCGGAGCTGCTTCGCCAGGAGTCGGCGAAGAAGTTGACTTGTCCGTCGATGTCACCGGTCCTGGTCGCGTCGTCGTAGGCACGCAGAGCGGCCAGGAGGTCGTCCATTGACTTGGTCGAGGACTTTGTCGCGCGTTTACTCATCGTCAGAGCCACTAGCGCGTCGTCCTAGTCGGCAGGAACGGTGCCGTGTCTGCTCGAGACGCCGGGCGGGTTGGTCTTGATGAAGCGCGACCAACTCCGGGACCGTGTCCGCGCCGAACTCGCCGGACTCGATCTCGTCTCTGAGTTGCTCGCGGAACGCCGATTTGCAGCCGACGCCGAGGACACCACCTCAGGTCAGCCGCCCGCAGGCGAGCCGAGTGACTCCAGGTGCCTCGCGATGAGCATCTTGATCAGGGACTGCCGAGGCACTCCCAGCCTCGAGGCCTCGCGATCGAGGGACTCGATCATCCAGATCGGAAAGTCCACGTTGACTCGCCGCTGGTCGTGGCCGGGTCGACGCGCCTTCGTCAGTTCGAGGTACTTCATGATGTTCTCGCCGGCGTCGAACTTCCGGTCGAGCTCCTTCGCCTTAGCCTTCATAGAGTGCGACCTCCTCTCTGCGGGATCTGCGCACCGAGATGATCCGGATACGGTCCGTTCGGTAGGTGACCACGGCCGACCAGCAGGCCTCTCCGATTCTGCCGACCACGAGAAAGCGGGGCTCGTCGATGGTTCGGGCAGGCACTTCGATCAAGTCCGGGTCGTTCCATAGCTGCTGCGCGTCGCGAAAGTCGATGCCGTGCTTCGCCAGGTTCGACCTGCTCTTGCGGGCGTCGAACTCGAACTCCACGGTATAGAAACTATACCCTCTTCAACCCGCTCCGGCCTGCAGCGCGGCGTACCTCCGGTAGCGCCCGTCGGGCACCGCCATCAGCTCCTCGTGCGTCCCCTGCTCTCGAATCTGACCGTCCTCCAGGAAGTAGATCCGGTCCGCGTTGGCGATCGTCGACAGGCGGTGGGCGATGATGATGACCAGCCTGTCCTTCGTCGCTTCGTGCAGGGCACAGGCGAGGTAGGCCTCGGTCTCCGGGTCGAGCGCGGAGGTCGGTTCGTCCAGGATCAGGATGCGCGCGTCTCGCAGGAGGCCCCGGGCGATGGCGATACGCTGCTTCTGGCCGACGGACAGCTTGCTGGTGACGGTGCCGAGGTTGGTCCGGTAGCCGTCCGGCAGGGCGGCAATGAACTCGTGCGCCCCGGCGACGCGCGCGGCGCGCTCGACTTGCGCCTCGGTCGCGTCGAGATTCCCGTAGCGGATGTTCTCGAGGATCGAGTCGGAGAACAGTTGCGTCTCCTGGAAAACGTAGGAGACCTGGTCGCGGAGGCTGTCCACCGACACGTCCTTCAGGTCGACGCCGTCGATCGTCACCGTACCTTCGGTCGGCTGCACGAAGGCCGGCACCAGGTAGGCGAGGCTCGTCTTTCCCGCGCCGGTCGGGCCGACGAGGGCGACGATCTCGCCCAGGCGGGCATCGAGGTTGATGCCGCGGAGCGCCCGGCGACCGTCGGGGTACGTCAACCCCACGTTCCTCATCTCGACGCCGCGGCGGATCCGGGGCACGTCGACCCCTTCGCTCGTCTTCTCCGACGGCAGGTCCATCAGGAAGAACACCCGGCGCAGTCCGGCGATGTTGTTCTGCAGAACGGGGTAGATGAAGCCAGCTCCGGCGAACGTCGCGCTCAGGACGAAGAAGTAGTAGTTCAGGACGAAGTAGTCGCCGGCCGTGAACGTGCCGTCGATCACCCGTCCGGCGATGACGACGAAGAACAGGACTTGCCCCAGCAGGAATGCCAGGCTGCCGAACTGCTGATACGTCAGCCTGAGCAGCGACTCGATGCGGAAGCGCCTGAAGGACTCCTCGCTGGCCTTCCTGAACCGCTCACCTTCCCGCTCGTTTCCGCCGAGGCTCTGCACCGCGAGCACGTTGCTCATGCCCTCTTCGATGTTCGCCGTCGTGGCGGCGCCCGAGGCGCGGCTCGCCTGGCTCCTGCGCCGGGCCATGCGCGCGAAGGGGACGACGAAGACGAGCATGATCGGCAGCGACAGGGCCGCCAGCAGGATGACTTCGGGAGCGTCGCCGAAGTACGTGTACATCATCATCGCGCTGATCGTGATGCCGAGCGCGTGAGAGTAGAACTCGAGACCCACCTCGTAGAGAACGAGGCTGACGCTCGTCGTGTCGTAGAGGACGCGGTAGACGCTGTCGCCGATCCGCTGGTCGTCCAGGGTGGTCATCGGCAGGCGCTTGATCCGCCCGGCGAGTTTCGTTCTGAGCAGGTGGTTCAGCGACTGGGTCAGGCGAAGATGCACCCGGAAGTCGAGGAGTCCGAGGATGCCGCCCATCAGGCCCGAGCCCCGGTTGGCTTCGTTCTCGGTCCGGGTGGCGGTGTCGTGCCCTTGGGCCAGCGTTCCGTGCCCCTGCTGCAGGAGGACGGTGGCGCCGCCCGACGAGGCCGCGGATGCCCCCGTGGGCATCCCGCTGGCGGACCTGGCCGTGCCCCGGTTCGTGGTGAATCCGAACACGGTCACCATGAACACGCCGAGGACGAGGATCCACGCCATGATCTCCAGTGGGCCCTTGCCGGCCAGGAACATGACGAACGGGGCGAAGTAGGCGGGGAAGCCCGGGGCGCCTTCCACGACGGGCATGCCCAGGATGACGTGATCGACGACGACCTTGCCCGGCCAGGGCGCGACCAGCAGCCGAAACACCATCTCCGCCGTCACGAAGCCCAACTTGGCGGCGACCCGCGCCTTGAAGTGGCGCATGTAGGAGAGGGCGCGCCCGAAGATGCGCAGGACTTCCCGGAACGGGATGTCGGTAGCCGTGTCGAGCGCGCTCGCCGAACGGTCGAGCGCTTGCTCTCCCTCTCGAAGCCTTGCCCGCCACGATGGACGGCGGCCGGGGAGTCGTGGGGCGGCAGCGGGGTTTGTCAGATCGTCGGTCTTCCTTCAGCCAGTCAATAGAGTTGCACGTTCCCGAGATGTCTGTCGTTACGCTGCCGTCGCGGTCGAGATCGAGCGTACACGCGCCGCTGCTTCTGCTCGCGGGGCTGCTGGGCTTGCTCGTTGCCTGCGCGCCGGAGAGCAGCGCCGATCGGTTCGAGTCCGCCGCCCTGGCGCCCCGCCCTCCAGCCGTCGGCGGTCCGCGCTACGGCGGCCATCTTCGGGTGGGCCACTCCCTGGAGCCCACGTCGCTCGACGCGATCCTGGGCCGGTCGGGCGCCGACGCCTACTTCTGGCGGCAGATCTTCGATCAACTGGTCGACGCGGACCAGCAACTCAATCCGCGGCCGGAGACGTCGCTCGCCACTTCCTGGGAGATCGGGACGGATCCCGACTCGATCACCTTCCACTTGCGTGAAGGCGTCGTCTTCCATGACGGCACCCCCTTCAATGCCCATGCGGTGAAGGTCAACATCGAGCGGATTCTCGACCCGGCTACCGTCGCCACGCCGCGCGCCTCGCTGGCGGTAATCGAGGGCGTCGAAGTGATCGACGAGTACACGGTGCGTTTCGATCTGGCCGGGCCGTGGGGCGCGGGCTTCGGCATGCTGGCCGACCGCGGCGGCGTGATGAGCTCGCCGGCCGCGATCGAGGCGCTCGGCGCCGACTACGGCTGGAACCCGTCGGGAACCGGGCCCTTCAGGGTGAAGGAGGTGATCACCGGCACCCTCGTGCACTTCGTGAGGAACGAGGACTACTGGGGCCGCGACGAGCACGGCGCTGCGCACGGTGATCATCGCCATCGGCATCGCCAACGTCCCCTGGATGGCAAGGATCGTCCGCAGCCAAGGGCTCTCCATCCGCGAGCGGGACTTCGTCAAGGCCGCGGAGTCACTGGGCCTCAGCCACCCGCGCATCATCGTCCGCCACATCCTGCCCAACTGCATCGCCCCGCTGATCGTCCAGAGCACCCTCAGCATGGGCTACGCGGTGCTCACCGAGGCCGCCCTCGGCTTCGTCGGCGTCGGCATCCAGCCGCCCACTCCTACCTGGGGCAACATGCTCCAGCAGGCCTTCCCGATGCTCGAGCAGCAGCCGCTGCTCTCGATCGTCCCGGGCGTGGCGATCTTCCTGCTGGTGCTGTCGTTCAATTGCGTCGGGGACGCGCTGCGGGACTTGCTGGACCCGCGGCTGCGGGGGGTGATTCATTGATGCGGTCTAGCTTGACGTATCATGACACGTCAGGACTTGGCGGGTAGATGAGACCGGAGGCGTTTCGATGACGGCGATCAAGATCAGCTCGAAGGTGGACGAGGCAGCCTGGAACGAGCTTCGCGACCTGGCAAGGGAGACGAAGCGGAACGTCTCGGGCCTGCTCTCCGAGGCGGTCGAGGAGTATCTGGCACGGCGCCGCGTGAGGCCGGACGTACTGCGGCATCTGGAGGACTCGATGCGCGAGAACGAGGAGTTGGGGAAGCTCCTCGCGCAGTAACCGGTCTATCGTCGCTGATCCGTGGACCGAGTCCAGTTCCTCACGCTCGACGAGCTACTGGCGCTGCACGAGCGGCTGATTGTGCGCTTTGGTGGTTCAGCCGGCGTGCGTGACCTGGGGCTGGCGGAGAGTGCGCTCTTCCGCCCCAAGTCTGGCTACTACCACGACGTGGTGGAGATGGCCGCGGCGCTGTTCGAGTCGTTGCTGATGAACCACGCTTTCGTTGACGGCAACAAGCGCATCGCCTTCTTCGCGACCGATGTCTTCCTGCGGATGAATGGCTGGAAGCTGGAGGTCGAAACTCGGGAAGCCTACGAGTTCTTGATCGGAGGACTTGAAAGGGGGACGCTGGATCGAGACGCGCTGGACGAGTGGCTCCGCGCCTCTGTGCGTCCCGAAGGCAGCACCCTGCCCTCCGGGTAGTCAGCGCCGGTGACGCTCGCGTCGACGGACCGGTTCCAGACGTCCAACTCCGCGCGCATGCGGGCTGCGATCTCGGGTTGCTCCTCGATCAGGTTGTTCTGTTCCCCGGGATCGTCGGTCACGTTGTAGAGCTCGAATGCCTCCGGTGACTCGGCGGTGTAGTTCCGCACCAGCTTGACGTCGTTGTCGAGCCAGGCGAGCCCGCCGCTGGCGCGGAAGCCGATTGGTTGGTCCCGGCGGGCGGGCTCGGACTCGAACACGCCGGCGATCGAGATGCCGTCGTGGAGGGCGTTGATCGACTCCGGGTCGAGCCCGACGACCTCGATCAGCGTCGGGAAGATGTCCATGGTGCTGGCGGGGAAGCCTGAGATCCTCGGCGCGACGACGTCCGGCCATTCGACGATCGTCGGCACGCGCAGGCCGCCTTCGTAGAAGTCCTTCTTGAAGCCGCGGAGGTGGCCGGTGGTGTCGGGGTGGACGCCGGGGTGTTCGGGGCCGTAGTCGATGTCGGGCAGTCCGCCGTTGTCGCTGGTGAACCACACGAGCGTGTTGCCGGCGATGCCGAGTTCGTGGAGGCCGTCTCGGAGAGTTCCGATCGAACGGTCCATGGCGAGGATCTCGGCGTGGTGGGTCCTCGAGGCATCGTCGAGTTCCGCGAAGGGCGCCTCGTCCTCCGGCAGGGCGGCGAACGGCCGGTGCGGCGAGGCGTACCAGATCACCGCGAACACCGGCTTCCCGCCCTCCCGCTGCTCCGAGATGTAGCGGAGCGCTTCGGCGACCAGGACTTCCGACGAGTCGCCCTGGAACTGCTTCGGCGCCCCCATCTCACTCAGCACGGGGTCCACGTTGAACTGGTTCGTGTCGCTCAGCCAGTAGTCGAAGCCGAGTTCGCCCGGATTGTGGGGGTCGTCCGCGGGGAGTGGATTGTCGCCGGCCGGATTGACGTCGTTCAGGTGCCACTTGCCGAAGTGAGCCGTTGCGTAACCGGCCTGCCGGAATGCCGCGGCGAGCGTTTTCTCCTGCTTGTTGATCGAATCGCCGACGCGGAAGGCTCCGGTGCGGTCGTTCGTGCGGCCGGTCAACACCGTCGCCCGGGTCGGGGTGCAGCTCGGCGCGCCGGCGTAGAACCGGTCCATGCGCAGCCCGGCGGCGGCCATCGCGTCGAGATGGGGCGTCTTGAGCAGGGGATGGCCGTAGTAGCCTGTCTGCGCCCAACCCATGTCGTCGGCCATGAGCAGCACGACGTTGACCGGGTCGTCGTGGGTTTCGGCCTGGCACGCGAGCACCGCGATCAGCAGAACGGTTGGAAATCGACCGACGGATTTCACGTCGGTTGAACGCTAACCTACGGGGCGCGCCGCGTGGTTGACCGCCATGACGTCCAGAGAGAAGGCACTTCCCGTCCTCATCGCCGGCGGCGGCATAGGGGGCCTGACGGCCGCTCTGTGCCTGGCCGAGGCGGGTTTCGAGACGGCCGTCTTCGAGCAGGCGCCGGAGTTCGGCGAACTCGGCGCCGGCATCCAGTTGAGCCCGAACTGCTCGCGCGTCCTGCATCGCCTGGGGCTGGCGCCGGCGCTGGAAGAGTGCGCTTTTCTGCCGCAGGGGACCGAGTTCAGAAACTGGAAGACGAGCAGAGTGATCGGTTCCTCGCCACTGGGCCGGAGCGTTTGCGAGGAGTACGGAGCGCCGTACTACCACGTCCATCGAGGCGACTTGCTGCGCGTGCTTGTCGAGGCCGCGCGCCAAAGGGAGACGATTGCGCTGCACGAGTCCGCCCGGGTGGAGAGCTTCACGCAGAAGGGCGGCGTTGTGCGCGTTGCCGTGGCGGGCCGTACGATCGAAGGCGATGCGCTGATCGGCGCGGACGGCATTCACTCGACGGTGCGAGCCGGGCTGGTCGGTGAGGAGGCCGCGTCGTTCACGGGCAACCTGGCTTGGCGCGCCCTGGTACCGGCGAGCGTACTGCCGCCGGGCATGCTGAATCCCGTCGCCACGGTCTGGTGGGGCCCGGGCAGGCACTTCGTTTGCTACTACGTACGCGGAGGTTCCCTGGTCAACTGTGTCTGCGTGGTGGAGAAGGTCGGCTGGGAAACCGAGTCATGGACCGAGCGCGGCGACTACGCGGAACTGAAGGCAGATTTCGCCGGCTGGCACGAGCACGTCCAGATCCTCATCGACAGCATGGACCGCGAGTCGCTCTACAAGTGGGCGCTCTTCGACCGGCCGCCGATGGCGAAGTGGGGAGAGGGCGTGGTCACGCTCCTGGGCGACGCCTGCCATCCGACGCTGCCGTTCATGGCGCAGGGCGCGGCGATGGCGATCGAAGATGCGGCGGTGCTTGCCTGCTGTCTGGGGACGGAGAGTGCAGTAGGGGCGGGCCTTCGTCGTTACGAGGACCTTCGCCGCGAACGGACCGCCTGGGTGCAAGCCCGTTCGCGGCGGAATGCTCGCGTCTTCCACCTGCGCGGTCCCGCGGCCCTGGAGCGCGACCGAGCGGTCAGGCGGTCGTCCGGTGGCGTCAGGGACCGTCTCTTTCGCTACGACGCCCTGACGGCGGTCGGTCAGCCATCGGCTGAAGGCGACTGAGGAGGAGGCTCCGCACCATGGCCGCCGTCGAACGCAGACCGCTCGAAATCGTCTCGCGCCGAGTCGTGCAGGACGCCAAGCTCGCGATTCGGGACGTCTACGACGCCATCGTCGAACTGGTCACGAATGCCGACGATCGCTACCAGATCCTCGGAAAGGAAGGCCGGGTCGAGATCGAGTTGGGTCGGCAGGGAAAGGGAAGGCCGTCGATCCTCCGGGTCCGCGACTTCGCCGACGGCATGACCGTGGAGCAGATGAACCGCAAGCTCGGACGCATCGGCGGAAGGGTCAGCGGCATGGAGGAGGGCAAGGCCGTGCGAGGCACGAACTCGCGCGGGGCGAAGGACATCGCCGCGTTGGGAAAGGTCACGTTCGAGTCAATTGCAGACGACGGATGCGCTCATACGTGCCGCATCTTTCCCAACTTCGAATACGAAGCCGACGATTCACGCAAGGCGACGACCGGCCTCCGCAAGCGCTTGGGCATCCGCGAGGGAACGGGCACCGTGGCGACCATCGAGGTCGACCCGATGCACCGGATTCCGAAGATCGACACCCTCGTCCCGAAGGTCGCCACCCTGGTGCGGCTGCGGGACATCGTTTGGCAGCAGAACACCAAGCTGGTGGTGAAGGGACTGAAGAAAGGCGCCGGGCGCGAGGTGAGTCTCCATCGGCCGGCTGGTCGCAGACGGATCTCAACCACGTTCGACGTGCCGGGGTATCCGGGGGCGAAGGCGAAGCTCCTGGTCTTCCGAGCGAGGAAGCGGTTCAAGTCCGCGCGGGACCGCTTTCGCCTCGGCGGAGTCCTGGTCAAGTCGCGGCATGCGATTCACGAAGCGACCCTCTTCGACCGCGGGCTCGAATGGGACTCGAATGCGCTGTGGTTTCACGGACGTCTCACCTGTGAGGCCATTGACGACCTTTGGAACGAGTACGACGAACGGCAGGCGCGCGGCGAACCGCACCCGCCGGAGAACCCCGTCCCGATTCTGGACCCGTCACGCAAGTCCGGGTTGACGCCAAGCCACCCATTCGTGGACGCGCTTTACGGTCGAGCTCTCGGGTTGCTGCGGCCCCTTGTGGAGGAGGAACGCACCCGGGCGGAGCGGGAACGGGCGCGGAGCGTCGAGAGCCGGAAGACGCGGAAGCGGCTGGACGCGCTCGAGAAGGCCGCGAACCGGTTCATGGAGGACTTCTCGGACGAGGAGACGTCGCGCGACCCCAAGGGCAGGCAGATGGGTAGCCGGTTCCAGATCCGCGGCTACGTGCTGAGCCCGCAGTACGCACAGTACGTGCGCGGCCAGTCGTTCAGGTGCTGGCTGACGGTGCTTGCCGAGGCCTTTCCGGAGATTGGAGAAGGCGACGAGGTGGAAGTGGAGTGCTTGACGAACGATTTGTGGACCGAGCGCGGCGAAGTGCCGCTTGAACCGCTTGAGGGCCAGGAAGGCGTGCTCAGGGCCGCTTGGTCGGTGAAGGCGCTCGAAACCACTCCGGCCACCGGACTGGTCGTTCGCGTGGGTCCCATCGAGGCGGAATCGACGATCGCCGTGCTGGCGTCGGAGGCCGATCGGTACAGGGATCTCGAAACGCTCAAGTTCGAGCGTCCGCGCTACCGAATACGCGGCGGTTCGAGGAGGCGAATCCGGCTGTTGGCGCCGAAGGAACTCGTGAGCTCCGTCGGAACGGACTTCGAACTGACGCTGACCTCGGACGAGTTCCAGGTCTCCGGTACGAGACAGTTGCTTCTGAAACCGAGCCTCGGAATCGCCATGGCCGCAGTCACCGTGCGCGTTCTGGACGACAACGCAACTCCTGCGAGGCTCGTTGCGCGTCTCGGCGACCAGGCGGCGGAAACCGAGCTGCGCGCGGCGCCGGAGGCGGGCGCGGGAATCGTCATCAAACTGGAGGACGTGGATCACGGAGCGCTCCGCTATCGCTGGGACCGGAACGTCCTGGAGATCGGGGCGCGGCACCCTTCCCTCCAGCGGTACCTGGGGCTCAAGTCGGAGAGCTACCCCGGTCAGGATCATCTTCACTTCCGAGTGCTTCTGGCGGAGGTTGTCGCCGAGGCGCTGTGCGCGCGGCGGTTGGAGGGGAACGTCGAGGTGAACCCAGGCGATTTCGAGGGCTTGACGTGGGAGGACTACTATCGGCACTTCGCGGCCCTTATGTCGCGGTTTCTGCCCAGTGCGCACAAGTTGATGGCGCCGGAGATCGAAGGTCCGTGACGGCCGTGATCGGTCTTCCGCGGCTCAGGGAGAGGATTTGCACGGGCACGCGGCCGCGGTGGCACGTCGGCGAAACTGCGCGCTAGAGTCGATGCGACACTTCTCTACCTGGAGGACGACATGCACAAGTTCCGAGCAACGATTCCCCTGATCTTCACGGTCCTTCTGGTCACGGCGCTTCCCGCCTTGGCGCAGCGCGCCGACGACGCCGACCGGGCGAGCAAGAACGGCAAGGTCGAGGGGGTGATCGACGGCGTCACGGTGACGCTGGAGTACGGACGCCCCAAGGTGAAGGGTCGGACGGTCTGGGGTGGTCTCGTTCCCTACGGCCAGGTCTGGCGGACCGGCGCCGACGAGGCGACCACGATCACCTTCAGCGCCGACGTCGAGATCGGCGGTCAGAAGCTGGCCGCCGGCGCCTATGCCCTCTTCACCGAACCGGGCGAGAACGAGTGGACCATCATCTTCAACAAGGTCGCGAAGCAGTGGGGCGCCTTCCGGCATGACGCCGGTCAGGACGCGGCACGAGTGACCGCCACCCCGAAAGCTATCGGGGAGCACGTGGAGGAGATGGAGTTCGTGATCGTGGATTCGTGGGTCGCGCTGCAGTGGGAGAGGCTCGCGGTGCCGTTCGAGGTGAAGAAGGCGGGCTGACCTTCTTGCTCGATCGGAACCGCGCGCTCAAGTCCCGGGGCGAGCGGGTGCTCCCCGGCGGAATGTACGGGCACATGTCCACGTACCGCCTCCTGCCGCCCCGGTACCCGCAGTACTTCGAGCGGGCGGAGGGCTGCCGGCTATGGGACGCCGACGGCAACGAGTACATCGACTTCATGTGCTCGTTCGGTCCGATGATCGCGGGCTACGGCAATCCGCGCATTCGGGCCGCCGCCGACGCGCAGCGCGACCGGCTCGACATCGCGAACGGCCCCCCGGCGCTCATCGTCGACCTGGCGGAGCGCTTCGTCAGGCAGGTCAGCCACGCCGAGTGGGCCATCTTCGCGAAGAACGGCAACGACGCGACGACCGTCTGCAACATGGTGGCTCGCGCGCGGAGCGAGAAGCGCAAGATCCTCGTGGCCGAGGGCGCGTACCACGGCGCGGCGCCCTGGGCCAACCGGATGTCGAAAGGCACGCCCGCGGAGGACCACGTCCACTTCCCGACGTACCGCTTCAACGACACAGACAGCCTGGACGAGGCGGCCCAGGCGGCGACCGGCGACCTCGCGGGCATCGTCGTATCCGCCTTCAGGCACGACGCCGGCCACCATCAGGAGTTGCCCGATCTCGCCTTCGCGCGCCGCGTCCGCGAGATCTGCGACGCCGAGGGCGCGGCCCTCATCCTGGACGATGTGCGGGCCGGGCTGCGCCTCTCGCTCGACGCGAGCTGGTCCGAACTCGGCGTCCAGCCGGACCTGTCGGCCTGGGGCAAGGCGATTGGCAACGGCGAACCCGTGGCCGCCATTCTCGGCAACGAGGCGTACCGCGAGGCCGCGACGCGCGTCTTCGTCACCGGTTCGTTCTGGTACCAGGCCGCGCCGTTCGCGGCGGCGATCGAGACTCTCGATCTTCTGGCCGAGGTCGACGCGCCGGCCGTCGTGGAGCGTCTGGGGCAGCAGTTCAGGGACGGTCTGGAGGAGCAGGCGCGTCGCTACGGTCACCCGATCCGCCAGACCGGACCTCCGCAGATGCCGGCGGTCCTGTTCGAAGACGACGACAGGAGGGAGAAGGGGTTCGCCTTCTGTAGCTCCGCCCTCGACCACGGCGTCTACCTGCACCCCTGGCACAACATGTTCCTGTCGGTCGCCCACACGGAGGCCGACATCGAGCAGGCGCTCGCCGGGACGGAGAAGGCGTTTCAGGCGCTCGGCTGAGCGAAGTTGCCTCGAGCAGGTCCGGCCACGCGGCGAAGCGAGTGCCGTACGTGGCGTTGAAGCCGGCAACGTCGCCGTAGCGCTCGCGCATGAAGTCGACGTAGATCTGCTTGCCGGGCGCGTCGGCGGCGAAGCTGCGTAGCCGGCGTCGCCAGGTCGTGCTGCCGTTCCATGCCGCCTCGTTGTCGGTCAGGGGCGGACAGTCGACCATGCAGTAACCCAGCACCATCCGGTCGTCGCGGTAGGGCGCGACTCGCCGGGCCGTGCGCTCGCACTGCGCTTCGAACTCCGGGGCGAAGATGTCCGCGTAAGCATCGGGCTGTGGCTTGAGGTAGTGCGACAGCACCAGCGGCTCGTAGGGCGCGACGAAGGGAAACCGGGCACCGAATCCGTCCTAGTCGTTGTGGAGGGAGGCTTCATTCGACCATGACAATGGCGTGGCCCATCAGGCACCCCAGCCGAGCTTCTGGTTGACGAAGGGTTGCGGGTTGACTTATGGTTGCGACCTGAAGGGAGTGGACATGCCCACGGAAACGGCGATCCAGGAATTGCGACCCGAAGAGGCGGCTGAACGGGTGTTCAGGGCTCGCCAACAGGACAGCGCGTGGCTCGACCGATTCACCGAGTGCCTCGCTGGCTATCGCGAAGGACCGGCTGGCGGAACAAGCCTCACTGTCCGCCAGTCCGGTTCGGAACTGCTGCGCACTATCGGTCTGTGGCAACTCAGTCAGGCGAAGGCCGCCGCGTTGTTCGGCGTGAGCCGCCAGGCGTTCGCCAAGTGGTTGGAGCGCGGTGTGCCGGGAAACCGCGTAGTGGCCGCGGCGGATCTGATGAACGCCACCAAGCTGCTGGAGCACTATCTCAAGCGCGACCGGATACCCGCGGTGGTGCGGCGGCCGATACCGAGGCTTGAGGGTGCCTCCCTGCTGGATCTGCTGAGCCGTGGTGACACGAAGCAAGTGCTGTCCGCATGTCGGGACATGTTCGATTTCGAGCGCGCGCACAGGTGACGGCCGACCTGATGGTCGAACGAATCCCCGACGATCACTCGTGGTGGCGGATCGCCAAGCGGACTTGGGATGATCCGCTTGACTCTCGTTACGCTCAGCGGCAGGGCCGACGATGGAACCCGCCGGCCAGCTTCCCGACGCTCTACCTGAACGAGGACATGGTCACAGCCCGCCTGAATCTCCGCGCCTTCATCGTTGACGAGCCGTACGAACCGGAAGAACTACGGGAAGACAACGGGCCGGTGCTCGTGGAGTGCACGTTGCCGCGCAACCAGCTCGTCTGCGACATGCACACGCCTGAGGGTGTCCGTGCCGCTGGGTTGCCCGTCACCTATCCTCTCGACAGCGACGGCGCGGTGATCGGACACGATCGGTGCCAGCTCATCGGAATGCGGGCGAAGGAGCAGGGTTTTCGAGGCGTCCGCGCACGTTCGGCCCAGTCACGAGACGGCGCGGGGCGCGAACTGGCGTGGTTCCCGGCGTCCGTTCGAAGCGTCGCCCGGCGAGTCGGTACGCTGGCGTTTCCTGTCTGGTTCTGGGGCTAGTCGAACTCCGGCGCTCTACCGCGCGAGCACGTACATCACCACCAGAGCAACGGCCAGCAACGCCGCCAGCAGCCGCGGGTCGCGGACTCCCTTGATCTCGGATCGGGTCAGGAACGCGTAGGGCTTGTCCCAGGTCAGCCCGTCGATCTGCTCGGGCTTCGGTGGCGGGGTCGCCAGGCTGACGGCCACGTAGATGACGCTCAGGATGCAGAAGTACCACCATGCCTGGAGGAGGAAGGGAATCCCCAGGCCGTTCTCGGGATCGGAGACGTACTGAACGCCGCCGAGGAAGCCGAAGCCCATGTCGAACAGGAAGATGACGAAGCCGGCCACGAAGCCGAAGAGCAGGGTGAAGGTGCCGGCCCGGGGCGTTCCGCGGCGCCAGAAGACGCCCCAGAGGAGCACCGTGGCGATGGGAGGCGCGATGAACTGGGCCGGCAGCTTGTTGATCGCCTCGAAGATGGAGCCGAACCGCTCCCCCTGGGTGGACCAGGCGATGGCGACGCTCATGACGACCACGGAGCTGATCCGTCCGATGCGCACCTGCGACGTCTCGGACAGGCCGGGCCGGAAGTGCTTGGCGATGTCGACGGCGACGAGCGTCCCCGTGCTGTTCACCGCGGCCGCGATCGTGCTCATCAGCGCCGCGAGCAGCGCCGCCGCCATGATGCCGATGAGCCCGGTCGGCAGCAGCTCGGTGATCAGGGTCGGCAGGGCGTCGGTCGGCTCGGCGATGATGTCGCGGAAGAGCACGTAGGCGAACACGCCGGGCAGGACCATGAAGAGCGGGGGCAGGAACTTGAGAAGCGACGCGAAGAGCGCGCCGTGCTGCGCGTCGCGCAGGGTTCCCGCGCCCAGCACCCTCTGAACGATCGTCTGGTCGGTGCACCAGTACCAGATGCCGAGGATGGGGAAGCCCAGCAGGAAGCCGTACCAGATCGACCCGGGGTCGAATCCCTCTTCCCCGGGGACGTGGATCATGCTGAGCTGGTTCGGCTTCGCGGCCTCGAGGAGATCGCCGTAGGAGTCGATTCCGACAGCGGGGAGCCTGCTCATCGCGATGACCGTGATCAGGATGGCGCCACCCAGCAGGATGACGGTCTGGATCGTCTCGGTAACGACGACCGCCCGCAGGCCACCGACCACGGTGTAGATCACCGTGATGATCGAGATCATCGCGATCGACATGAGCGACGGGATGCCGAAGAACCGCTCGAACACGGCGGCGCCGGCGTAGAGGCTGATGCCGATGTGGATCAGCATCGCCGACATGATGAACATGAACGAGAGCGTGGTCCGCGCGGCCGGGCTGTAGCGCCGCTCCATGAACTCGGGCAGCGTCGTGATCCGGCTCCTGAAGTAGATGGGCACGAAGACGAGACTGAGCAGGATGATCGTGAACGACGCCATCCACTCGTAGTTGCCGACGACCATGCCGACGCCGAAGCCGCTCTCGGCGAGCCCGACCAGGTGAATCGTCGAGATGTTCGAGGCGAAGAGCGCGGCCCCCACCACGGGCCACTTCAGGTTGCGGCTCGCCAGGAAGTACGACTCGCTGGTGTGCCGCTTGATCCTGCGCACCGACCACAGGCCGACGAACAGGATGCCCAGCAGGTAGACGACGATGATGAAGAGGTCGACGGGCGCGATGGTCATGGGAACAGGTTACGGCACTGGCCGAGCGCGTGAGTAGAAGGTCCGGAAGCCGCCGCTTCGCGCCGGATGCCGGCCGGAAGGCCGGCGCGCCCAGTGTCTTCAGGCGATGATGTCGTCGACGACCAGGCCTTCGACATCGGTCAGGCGGAAGTCGCGTCCCTGCGAGCGGTACGTCAACCGTTCGTGGTCGAGACCCAGCAGATGCAGGATCGTGGCGTGCAGGTCGTGGATGTGGACCTTGTCCTCGATCGCGTAGTAGCCGTAGTCATCGGTGCGGCCGTGGCCGTGGCCGGGCTTTGTGCCGCCGCCGGCCATGAACATCGTGTAGCCGTGGGGGTTGTGGTCGCGGCCGTTGCGGGCGCCGGCTTCGGCGCCGGGGGTCCGCCCGAACTCGCCGCCCCAGAGCACCAGGGTCTCGTCCAGCAGCCCCCGAGACTTGAGGTCCTTGATCAGGCCGGCCACCGGTTTGTCGACCTCGGCGCAGCTCTGCGGCAGGCCTGTGATCAGGCCGGAATGGTGGTCCCACTTCGTATCCGGGCCGTGTGTCGCCTGGACGAAGCGCACACCCGATTCCGAAAAGCGCCGGGCCAGCAGGCAACGGAGCCCGAAGTTGCGGGCCACCGGGTCGTCGAGCCCGTAGAGCCGTCGGGTGGCCTCCGACTCGCCCTCGATGCTCATCAGTTCGGGCGCCTCGGTCTGCATGCGGAAGGCGAGCTCGAAGGACTCGATGCGTCCCTCGAGCGCCTGGTCGGGGCCGGTCGCCTCGAGCTGGCGGCGCTGCCAGCGTTGCAGCAGGTCGAGTTCGCTTCGCTGGACCTCCGGCGACACCGATTCGTTGTCGAGGAAGTCGATCGTCGCGTCCTCGGTCTTCATCCGGGTCGTGCCGATCGCCGTCCCGTTGTAGGCGGCGGGCAGGAACGCCGACGAGTAGTTCTGGACGCCGCCGTGCTGGTACGAGGGGCAGATCGTGATGAAGCCGGGCAGGTTCTCGTTCTCGGTGCCGAGTCCGTAGGCGATCCACGAGCCCATCGACGGGCGGACGAAGCGGTCGCTGCCGGTGTTCATCGCCAGGATGGCGCCGCCGTGGGCCGCGTTCGTGCCCCACATCGAGCGGATGAAGCAGAGATCGTCGACCACCGAGGCGATGTTGGGCAGGAGTTCGCTCACCCAGGCGCCGGACTGGCCGTGCCGCCTGAACTCCCAGGGGCTCTTGAACAGGTTGCCGGTCTCGTTGAACTGCACCCGTGGCTTGGCGAAGGGCAGCGGCTTGTTGTCGTCGCGAATCAGGAGCGGCTTGTACTCGAAGAGGTCGTGCTGCGACGGGCCGCCGTGCATGTGCAGGAAGATGATCCGCTTCGCCTTCGGCGCGAAGTGCGGCGCCCGGGGCGCCAGCGGGTTCGTGGACGTCGCGGCCAGCAGGGACGACAGCGCCAGGCCGCCGAAGCCGCAGCCGCAGGTCTTCAGCATCTGTCGGCGGGTCAAGGGTGGCGGCTGGTAGTGGGGGTAGCGCATCGGGCCGATCTAAGTCGTTGAGCTGGCTAGGCCTCGCTTCAGACCGCCGACCGTGTCGGCTCGAGTGCCCCGCACGGGGTGAGACGGCGTCCTTCGGAGCACAAGTCGCAAGCCGCGACGGGAGTCCGAGGGGACGCCTCAGCAGTTCGCCAAGGCCGCGAGGTTCGGCAGTCGGCCCCGCATCTTCCGCCTGAATGGCCCGCTTTCGTCGCACAGAATCTCGACCGTACCGGCCAGGGCGGTCTGTAGCTGTTTCGGCAGTTCAGCCTCCAGATCCCAGGAGAAGCTGACTGGTTCATCGTCGGCGTAGTAGCTCAAACTGATGTAGTTCTTGGCGGTGTCGTCTTGATGAAACTCGCACCGGCCGCCGTCCTGTTCCCACGCTGGCTCGCGACTCCCGTCGCCGGCCCAGTTTGAACGATAGCACCAGCCCGCACCGCACGCTCGATTCGCCACGTCGACGAGATGAAGATCCGTCCACAGGTCCGCCAATCGGTCAAGCTGCTCTCGCTGAAGGCGCTGGCATGCCGAGACGCCGGCGTACGAGTCCGCGAAGAAGGAGCGACCTGCCCGGTCGACGTGAAAGGAGTCGGGCCGTGAGAGTCTCGGGAAATTCAGCTCCATGTGAAGTGCCGTGGCGTGGCGCCGGGCACTGGCGCCGAGGCCGGGCGTCACGAAACACTGCGGGTCCACGAAATGACAGCCGCCCAGAGCCAGAACGACCAAAACGGAAACCGGCACAACCTTCCAGCGAGACATGATCGCTTGGGGCGACGATCGAGTTGCGTCTAGCGGTTCCCCTCACCAGAAGCCCCGGAAGGTCCCGAGTCGCGAGCCTCCGCCCGGGGCCAGCCTGGCGGAGAGCCACCCTTCCATTGAGCCTCGCCCGCAACGATCGGTCCCGACGGGCATCTATCGGGATCACAGCATGTGGGTGACCGCGGCATGCCGATGAGGCGACACATGTCTGGATTACATCTGCCGCACTGGCCCGCAGCGTACTGCCATACGTTCGCCGACACGCCGATGTAGGCGGCTGTTGCTGCCCCATAGCAGTTCTCGGCGCACTCCTCAAGCTCGTCGTCTGTCTTCAAACCAGAAGATCCGAGAAAGGCACCCGTAAGCGTGCAGACGGCCTTGAGTTCAAGGTAGAGGTTCAGGTCACACTGTGCCTTGTGCGCCAACCCGGGCCACGGGCCACCACAAACGCCCTGTACCGCCCAGCATTCGTCATGTCGCAAGCAGGCACCGAGAACGGCCTTGTCGAGCCCGGCCTGAATCACCTCCGACCAGCCACCGAGACTGCACCCGTCGCTCTTGTCGTCGGCGGTTGATTCGGTGGGCCATGTGAGCAAGACCACAGAAGCCAGTGCGACCAACAGTGTTCTCTTCATCGGCGTTCTCCTCTCATCGGTGCCCCTCGAACTGTCTCGGAGCCGCTCTCGATCAACGGGAGGCCAACGCTAGTCGGCTGCTCCAGCCGTCGTCAAGCGGGAAGCCTCGTCCCATCAGAGCTATCCGGAAGTCCTGCCTCTTGAGTGGCTCGGTCGAGTCGTGTGGCGTTCGATGGGCCGTCTCGGCGGCGTTCCGGACCGTTGAGTGCGAGGTACGGGTGGCCGGGATTCGCCGGTTGCCGTAGGTTGCGCTGCCGCCCGGCCGGGAAGCAGTTTCCGGCTCGGCTTCGCCGCCGGACAGCACGTTCAGCTCACCTATACTTCCGCCATGAGATGGTCTGCGGAGATGCTTCTTCTCTTCGCCTTCGGCGTGCTGGCGGCCAGCCCGTTGCGCCCGCAGGCCGCGATGCCGGGGCTGGTCGTCAGCGGAACGCTAGTGGACGAGAGTGGTGCGCCCGCCGCCGGCGTCGAAGTTGTTCTCCGGCCGTACCCGAGCCGATACCAACTCGACCTTGATCTTCTGGGCATCTCGGATGCGCTACCGGCAGCCGCCGACGCCGTCCGCTCCGGCGTGGAAGGCGACTTTGCGCTCCAGGCACCGGTCATCGGGCCGTACCGCCTGGAGGTCCGGACGGGGCCGCCGGCCGTCGAAACCGGGGTCACCGTACCGCTGATCGTGCACGACTTCGTGCCGCTTGAGGTCCCGCTCCACCTGGAGCCGATTACTCTCGCGAACCACCAGCGTCTGACGGTTCGGGCGCTCGACCCGCACGGGCGAGGGCTCGCGGGGGCGCTCGTTCTGATTGAGGTGGTGCGGGAGGAGAACCCGCTCTGGCGTCCGGCCCATGAACAGTCGCAGCGACTCCGTGCAGTGTTCGACCGGGCAACCATGCAGACAGACGCCGTAGGTGCGGCGCGGTTCCTTGTTCCCGCCGGGGCAACGCGGGTGGCCGTGGTCGCGTCAGGGTATGTGGCTCAGTCCGCTGTTGTAAGCGGCGACCGTGCTCTTTTCCGTCTGGAACCGGCCCGAAGTGTCGTGCTCCGCGTCACCGGCCCGGAAGGCGCGCCCGCAGTGCGGGCGGTCGTGCGGCTGGCGGCGGAGCGCCCGATCCCCTTTGCGCTAACGGACGAGAAGGGCGAGGCCGCGACGGGTGTTGGCGGAAGCGGGCGGGTTATGCTGGAAGTCGAAGCGGCGGGCGGCGCGTTGACCCGGCAACGCACCGGGAGCAGCGTCCCGGTTGACGTGCAGTCGCCATCGGCGGTCGACGTCTCGCTTGAGCCTGTCACGGCAATTCGGGGCCGGATCTCGGACGTCGAGACGGGGCACTCGGTCGTCGACGCCGTGGTCTGGGCCGGCACTGATCCCGGTCGTCAGGCGCGCTCCGACGGTTCGGGCGGTTTCTCTCTCGCTGCACCGCCGTACCAACCCGATTTCGAAGTAGGCGTGGTGGGCGGCAGGCTACGTGTCTGCGGCGGCGAGCGTCGCGGACGAGCATCCTGAGCGAGCCGCGGCTCTTTCGATCGGTCTCGTGCCTGCAGTACCGCTCGGCGGCTGGGTCTTGGACCGCTTCCACCAGGCTGTTGCGGGCGCAAAGGTACAAGTCGAACCGCTGGGCCGGGCACCCGACTACACCCGTCGTTCGACACTCTCGGGGCGCGCGACTTCGGCGCCGGACGGTTCGTTCTGGATCGGCAATGCGTTGTACAACAGCAGCTACCGGCTCACCGTCGAGGCCCCGTCTTTTGCTCCGATGCGCCAGGACCTGCCGGCCTTCGAGCGGAGCGCTCCGGCCGACCCAATCCAGGTCGTCCTCACCAAGGGACGACAAGTGTGGGGCACGATTGCCGACCCGAAAGGAGCGCCTGTTTCGGGGGCCCGCGTCCGGCTGCTCTGGCCTTCCGACGCCCCGGAGCTTGGAGCCAACTGGAACAGTCGGGAAGCGGTCGGCCCGGCGTGGTCGAACACAGCCGGCGAGTTTGAGTTCCCGCTCGTTGCGGCGGGCGCGTACGGCCTGGAGATCTCGCATCGGGAGTATGCCGACCTGCAAGGAGGCGCAGCGGTGGTGCCGCCGGGAGATGGTTATGTCGACTTGGGGGTGTTTCCGCTGGCTGCCGGCCTGGAGGTCCACGGTGTGGTCATCGACCCGGAGCGGCGTCCCGTGCCCGGAGCGAAGATCCTGGCCAGGCAGCGAACAGCGGGCCTGTCGGCCCAGGAACGAAGCGCGACCACGGATGGCGACGGCCGGTTTCGGCTAGGCGGACTGCTTCCGGCTCTTGCCGACGTGACCGCAGTCGCGGACGGCTACGCTGCTTCAGTGGTCGAGTCCGTGCGGCCGGCAACAAGCGACCCGCTGACGATCGAACTGGCTGAGGGCGCGTCTCTGGCTGGTTTGGTACTGGCGCCCGACGGCACCGCGGCTGCCGGCGTAGAGGTCGAGTTGAGCCCATCGCCGGCCTCGGTTCGGACGGTCGTGAAGGCACCCACGCACAGCGTGTACCGCAGAAGTCGCACGGATGAGGGGGGTCGCTTCGTCTTCCGCGACGTTCTACCCGCAACGTGGACCGTCGCAGCCAACGGCGAAGGCGCCGTAGCGATGCAGGATCAAATCGAGATCGGGAACGGCGAGTGGCGAGAGATAGAATTGCAGATGCGAATACCCGACCGGTTGATCGTGCGGGTTACGAACCACGTTGGCGAACCGGTTGCGCGGGCACATGTCGCCGTTCGTTCGGAAGATCGTGACGGCAGGCGGTCGTTGGGTAGCACTGACGCCGGCGGCCTTGCGACCCTCTGGATCTCCCCCGGCCGGGCGACCGTCAAGATCGACCATCCGTTCCTGCTCGAACGCTCGCGCGACATCGTGCTCGTCGCCGGCGTCAACGAAGTCGACGTGAAGCTCTCTCCGGGCTGGGAGATCCAAGGCGCGGTCCGGTCAGCACACGGTGCGCCGTTGCCGGGTGTAGTCGTCGCAGCGACCGGAACATCGTCCGACTTGGAGAAGGAACTGGCAGGAGAGCAAGAGTGGCAGATCGCGATGCGCAGGACTGCGCATCTTCTGCTGCCGGGTACGAAAACCGTCGCCGGCGTGGGCGGCGCTTTCCGCCTGACCGGTTTGGACCGGGGCGGCTACCGTCTCGTCGCCCGTCTCGCTGGCTACACGGAAGGGAACTGCCCGAGCCGGTCGAGGTCGCCGGCCAGTCCGTCCACGGCGTGGAGATCGTCCTCGAACCTGGAACCTCGATTCGAGGGACGCTCATCGGACTCGACAGTTCCGACTTGGCGGGTGCCGAGGTCCAAGCCTGGAAGGGTACGCGGTTTCGGATCGCCAAGCCGGATGCAAGCGGCCGCTTTGAACTGACCGCGGTCGCTCCCGGCAACTGGCGGCTGTACGCGACGACCGGCAATCGGCGGTCCGACTTGCGGAGCGTGACCGTCGATCCGGGTCAACCGGCTGTAAACGTCGAGCTTCGGTTCGAGCGAGGACTTCGACTGTCGGGTCGGGTGCTAATCGGAGGGCAACCGGCGAGCGGTGGCTTCGTCTCTGCCAAGGCACTGGATGGGCCGTCATTCCGCCGCGGGCGAACGGATCACCTCGGGCGCTTCGTGCTGGATGGCGTGCCAGCGGGTCCCTACGACCTGACGTTCCGACACGACCTTGGCTTGCCCGTGGAGCAGTCGCTTGACCTGCGGACCGACTACGACGGTCTGCTTATCGATATGCCGCTACGCCCCGTACCGCCGTAGTCGAGAGACCCAATCGCCGGCGGCCTCGGTGTCGAGTTCAGGAAGCGACGCCCGGCTGCAGCAAACCCACCGCGTCGCGGAACTCGCAACGGCCAGTAGCGTTAGCGTTAGCGATATCTGGAGCAGCCGTTGGCTCAGCTCAGTTGATGTACATGAACTCGCTCGCCGCGAGGATGACATGGGAGAGGCGCGTCCAGGCGTAAATCTCCGCTTCGTCCGCCGGCGCCAGGCTCCGCATCTCGTCGAGGAAGGCGAGGCTGTCCTCGATCTCCACGTCCTCGGCCGGACGGCCGTAGGCGCGGACGAACGCGGTGTCGATGCGATCCGCGGCGTCGGCGTCCTCGATCTTGAGCAGTTGCCTTGCGAAGCCGAGCGCCGCCTCTTCGACGAAGGGGCTGTTCATCATGAGTAACGCCTGCCGCGGCACGACGGTCTCGGATCGATCGCCGACCGAGTCGCTGGCGTCGCCGAAGTCGAATCCGCCGAAGATCGGATAGACCGCCGTGCGCACCACGGGCATGTAGATCGAGCGCCGCGGCGCGTCGTACAGGTCGACCCGGTCGAGTGGGCCGTACTCGCCGAAGACGTATCCCCTGGCGTCGTACTCCTCCACCCGTCCACCGATCGTCAGGTCGAGCCGGCCGGCGAGCTGCAGCAGGGCGTCGCGAATCGGCTCGACCTCGAGGCGTCTCCGGTTCATGCGCCAGAGGAGACGGTTCTCCTCGTCGACGGCTGCGTTGGCGGCGTCGTAGTCGCTCGACAGCCGGTAGGTACTCGACAGCATGATGTCGCGGTGCAGCTTCTTGAGCGACCAGCCGCCCTCGACGAAGCGGCGCGCGAGCCAGTCGAGAAGCTCGGGGTGCGTGGGCTTGCTGCCGATCACGCCGAAGTTGCTCGGCGTGTCGACGATGCCGCGGCCGAAGTGCCAGTGCCAGACGCGGTTGACGATGACGCGCGCGGTGAGCGGGTGCTCGGGGTGGGTGATCCAGCGCGCCAGCTCGAGACGGCCGCTCGTGTCGCCGGCGACTGGCGGCGGCGGCACCAAGTGGTCCGTGACCTTCAGGAAGCCGCGCGGCTCGGGTTCGTCGGCGAGGTTCACGTGGCTGCCGCGGATGTGCACGGGCAGGTCGACGGTCGCGGCTTCGTCCACCGCCATGGCGTAGGGCGGCGCGGGGGGTGACGCTTCCTCCCGGCGTTCGACCTCGGCACGCAGATCGGCGAGCTGCTCCAGGGCCTCCGGCGGGTAGAGCTTCTCTTCCTCGTCCTGGTCGAGGCAGAGGATGCAGAAATAGCCGTCGTAGACCAGCCAACGCAACTCCTCCTGCTCGCGCGGTAGCCGGAAGTCCGAAGGCGCGAGGTCGTCCTCGTCCTTGAGCCCGAGGCGCATGAGGTGCTCTTCCCAGGCGATCTCGACCGTCGCGAACAGGCTCGCGTAGCGCCACGCGACCTCCTCCAGCGTCTTCGGCGCCGGGCCGCGGACGAGGCTCCGGGTGAGCGGCGCCGTCAGCACCTTCTCCGAGGCGATGATCGCCCGCAGGTCTTCGGTCACCTGCTCGTAGCGATCGGGTGAGGCGGCGGCGTAGGCGTTCCAGATGACGAAGACGGTGCTCGGGCTCGGCGCGTCCCCCTCGACCGGCGGGCCCTCCCGGTACCGGTAGAAGGCCCTGACCCAGCGTTCGAGGACGGCCGGTTCCAGCCCTCGGCGCTGGGCCACGCCGGTGATCGTCTCGCGCGCTTCCTCTTGCTTCTCCTCGTCGTCGCTCCAGCTCGGGTAGGCCTCCTCCGCGGCCAGCAGGTAGTCGGCGAGGGCCGCGCGCCGCGGGCCACGCAGGACGTCGTTCTGCTCGCGGACGACCTCGTCGACCTTCTCCCGCGCCTCGGCGACCAACTCTTGGGCCGCCTCGTACTCGGCGATCTCGCCCTCCGGCGCCAGCGGCCGCTCCAGCCAGCGCATTCCGGCGGCGTTGCTCATCGTCTCGGTCGAACGCAGGATGCCGGCCATCGCGTAGTAGTCGGCTGTCGGGATCGGGTCGAACTTGTGGTCGTGGCAGCGGGCGCAGCCGACCGGCAGGGCGAGAAAGGCACGGCCCAGGGTGTTGACCTGCTCGTCGACGATGTCGATCAGCATCTTGTCGACGTCCTGTTCGGCGAGCACCTTGGGGCCCAGCATGAGAAAGCCGGTGGCGGTGATCTGTTCGAAGCGTTGCGCGTCGGTTTCGGCCGGCATCAGGTCGCCGGCGATCTGCTCGCGGACAAAGCGGTTGAAGGGCTTGTCGCGGTTCAGAGAGTCGACGACGTAGTCGCGGTAACGGAAGGCGTTGGGGAACGCGATGTTCTCGTCCAGGCCGTTCGAGTCGGCGTAGCGGGCGATGTCGAGCCAGTGGCGGCCCCAGCGCTCGCCGTAGTGGGGCGAGGCGAGCAGCCGGTCGACGACCCTGGCGAAGGCGTCGGGGCTCGAATCGGCGAGGAAGTCCTCGATCTCGGTTTCCGAGGGGGCCAGGCCGATCAGGTCGAAGGTCGCGCGGCGCAGCAACGTGCGCTTCGCGGCCGGCGCGACCGGCGCGAGGCCGCGTTCCTCGAGGCGAGAGAGGATGAAGCGATCGAGGTCATGGCTAACCCAGGCCTCGTTCTGGACCTCCGGCAGCTCTGGATTCTCGACACGCCGGAAGGCCCAGTGCTCGCGGCCCGGACCGTAGTCGAACGTCTCGGCGGCTCTCGTGGCGACCACCGTCTGTTCCCCGCCGGTGCGCGGGTCGGGCGCGCCGCGCCGGATCCACTGCTCGAAGTCGGCGATGACGTGCGCCGGAAGCTTGCCGTCCGGCGGCATCTGGGTGAGGCCCTCGTGGTGGAGCGCCTCGATCATCAGGCTGTCCTCGGGCGCCCCCGGGACGATCACCGCGCCGCTGTCGCCGCCGGCGCGGACGCCTTCCGCGTCGAGCAGGATCAGGCCGCCGCGGATCTTCGCGGGATCGCCGCCGTGGCACTGGTAGCAGCGTTCAACCAGGACCGGCCGGATCTTCGACTCGAAGAACTCGAGATCGGCGGGATCGATCTCCGAGGCGCCGGCGACCATTCCGACCGCCGCCAGCCAGGCAAGGAGGAAGGGCGCAGCGCGGATCATTGAGGACTCTGTAGTGAATCGCGGAGCTTACCAACACCGTAGAGGAGGCGCGGGGGCCACGCGGGCGCCTCGCGGGCGCCAGTGGAGATTGCGGGAGTCGCGCCTCTGCGCTATGGTGCTCCGATGGAGCACCGAGATGAAGGGAGCCGTTCATGACCGTCCGCAAGCAGAGCGTCTCCTTCACCGAATCGGCATTTGCGTTTGCTCGACAACTGGTTGAAGAGGGAGAATACGCGAACGTCAGCGCGGCGGTTTCCGGAGAACTCGCGCGGGCAAAGGCGATCCGCGACCGCGAGCGGCTGCTTCTGGGTGCCGAGGTCGAACGCCGCCTGCGCCTGCCTGCAGATCAGTGGATGCCCGTCGGCGCGCTCGATGAAGTAACAAGAAGCGCTCGCGTCCACCTGCGAAAACTCGCCGAGTCGAAAGACAGGGCCTTGCGGGGGTGATGCGTCAGATTCGGCATCCTCTGGTCGAGCGGGATGTCATCGCAATAGCCGAGCACATCGTCGATACGACGGATGGAAACACTGCCGCGGCGGAGCGTCGGCTCGATGAGATCGACGCCTTGCTGAAAGACATCGCGGGGAACCCGTTTTCGGGGGTTCGCCTGTCCGGTCCGCTCGAAGGTTGGCTGGTGCGCCACGGCGGACGGGATTACAGGATCACGATCGTTTTCCGGCCGGATGCGGCCGCGCGCTGCCTGTACATCGTGCTTGTCGCTTTCGGGGGCCAGGACTGGTTGACGAAGGGTTCCGCCCGGCTGGAGTTCGATTGATACGTCAGTGGCTCTTCCTCGTCACGTACACGTAGTAGGCGCTCGCGATGACCTCGCGCCCTTCTTCGAACCAGGTGTGCAGCGCCATGGGACCCTCGGGCAGGGTCACCGTGAAGGTGGCCTCCGTGTCGTCCGCGTCGACCCGCGTCGTCAGCCCCTCGAAGCCGTAGGGCCTCTTGTCGCCGATATCGACGTGATGGTGGTCGCTGATGAACAGGCGTGCCGAGGAAATCGGCAACGCCGTGCCGCCGTCGGGCGCCGATGCGAGCGGTACGTCGATCTCCCTCGGCCAGCGCCGCAGCGCGAACTCGTACTCGCCCCCCTCCGCCACGTTGAGTAGCCAGTAGCCGGTCTTCCGGGTGCCGCGTCGGACCTGCGCCTGCTGATCGACGAAGACGTCGAGCCATTCGCAACCGGTCAGCATCATCGGGTTCTCGATGTCGTCGCCGATGACGATCCGCTGGGGCTCGTTGGCGGTCGCGGCCACTTCGCCCCACCACTCGTAGAGATGGTCCCGCATCCTGGCGACCACTTCAGGGTGCTGCTCGATCACGTTGGTCGCCTGCAGGGGATCCGACTCCAGGTCATAGAGCTCACGGTCTTCGAGCAGGCGCCAGTGCTTCCACAGGACCCCCGCATGACTGCGGGTGAGGATCGACTGGGTGTAGGGCGAGGGGTAGTTGAACCCGGAAGGCATCCGGCTGTAGTTGATGATCAGCATGCGGTCTTCGGGAACGCTGGCGTCTCCACGCAGCACGGGCGCCAGGCTCATGCCGTTGAAGTTCGCGGCTGCCGGCGTTTCGATGCCGGCGAGGTCGAGGAGCGTCGGCAGGACATCCTGAACCTGGGTCAGGCCGGTCACGTCCCGCGGGTCGGCCAGGTCGCCGTTCGGCCAACTGATGAAGAAAGGAACCCGATGCCCGCCTTCCCACAGCTCGGTCTTCATGCCGCGCATGCCGGCGTTGAAGTAGAGCGGGCCGTGGGTGCTGCCGTTGTCCGTCATGAAGATCACGATCGTGTTCTCCCGAAGCCCTTCCTCCTCCAGGAACTCGGCGAGCCTGCCCATGTTCGTGTCGATGTTCCGGACCATCCCCAGGTACCTGCTCAGCCTGGTCTTCAGTGCCGGACTCATGTCGGCGAACTCGGGCCGGGCCAAGGCGGCCGCCAGCGCGGCTTCGTCCTCCTCCTTGGCGATCAGCGGGCCGTGCGGCGTGTTCGGAGCGATGTAGGTCAGGAAGGGCGTTCCGGACGCCGCGGAGCGCCGCATGAAGTCGATCGCTTCGTCGAAGAAGATGTCCGTGCAGTACCCCTGGAACGCCTGGCGCTTGCCGTTGCGGATGTAGGTGTCGTCGAAGTAGTCGTTACCCCAGAAGTCGGGTACCGAGCCGATGTGAGAGGAGGGAAACCACACGGTTTCGTGGAATCCGCGGTCTTCCGGCCGGAAGGGGTAGTTGTCGCCCAGGTGCCACTTGCCGAACACCCCGGTCCGGTAGCCGGCTTCGGCGAAGAAGTCGGCCATCGTCGGGATCTCCGGCCGGAGCAGGGCGCGTCCGCTGCTGACGTTGATCGCGCCGTTCCGGGCCGCGTCCATGCCGGTCAGCAGCTGCCCGCGGGTCGGCGTGCACATCGGCGCCACGTGGAAGTCGTCCAGGCGGACGCTCTCGTCGCGCAGCCGGTCGAGATGAGGCGTGTCGAGGACGGGGTTCCCGTGGGCGGAGAGTTCTCCGTATCCCTGATCGTCCGTCATCACGATGACGACGTTGGGCGGCTGTGCGAGCGCGGTCGCGGCGAGGGCGAACAGAAGAACACCGGCAAGAGACGTTGTTGGCCTCACGATCGAGTCTCCGCCGAGGATCTAGGCGAGGGTTGCCACGCCTTCGGCGGCGGCCGCTTCGGTCAGGCGGCGGTCCAGACTCGCCAGAGCGCAGCCTTCGCGAATCGCCAGGGCCAGGTAGCTGGCGTCGTAGGCGGTCAGGCGGTGTTCGCGCGCCAGCGTCATGACGTGCCGATCGTCCGTCTCAGCGGCACGGCGGATGCGGAGCCTGCGCAGCCGCGACATGGAGGCGTCGGCGTGGCGGCCGTCGATGCGGCCTCGACGTTCGGCCGACAGCAGGAGATTCCGCAGTTCGTGCCAGAACACGTCCGGGACGGTCGCGTCCTCGACGCCCAGCCGATCCAGGGCGAGGTCTGCGAGCGCTGCATCTTCGTCCGGCAGCACCCACGTGGCCGCGACCGAGGCGTCAGGCACGAACGCCATCAGCGTTCGTGCCCCTCGTGCCGCCAGGACAGGATTTCCGAGGTCGTCACGCTCTGCTGCTTGGCACGTTCCCGCCGCATCGTCGCGCATAGCGCGGCGTGTTCTTCGCCGTCGACGTGGGGGGTCACGCGGGCGATCGGCTTCGACCCGCGGCAGATGACCACATCCTCGCCCGCCTCCACCTTCACCAGCAGTGCCGAAAGGTGTGTCTTGGCCTCGCCGATCTTCACGTAGCGTGTCATCTTCGCCTTGCTCCCTGGGCGATCCCGGCTCCCGATCAGGTTCGACGCGCTTGAACTCTAGGCTCGGAACCCGGCTTGGTCAAGTGCTTGGTCCGGTTCGGGTCGCGACGATACGATGCCGCTCCATGATGCACAAACTGGCACGGTTCTTCTTCCTGGCTGCCGCGCTGCTCGCCGCTGCCGGCAACGCCTCCGACAAGCGGCCGATCACGATCGTCGAGCTGATCGACGTGCCCGGCGTTGGCAGTCCGCGCATCTCCCCGGACGGCGGCCAGCTCCTGTACACCCGCAGCGACACCGACTGGAAGAAGAACGGCCGCACGACCCACATCCACCGGATCGGGATGGACGGCACGGGCGACGTCCGGTTGACCTACGGCGAGAAGGGGGAGTCGAGCCCGCGCTGGTCCCCGGACGGGAACTACGTGGCCTTTCTCGCGACCCGCGGCGAGGACGAGTTCTCCCAGATCTACTTGCTGCCGAACGGGGGCGGGGAAGCCTCGCCGCTGACCAGCCACGAGAGTTCGGTTCAGAGCTACGAGTTTTGCCCGGACGGCGAGCACATCTTCTTCGTTGCCGCCGATCCGAAGACTCCCGAGGAGAAGAAGAAGGACGAACTGAAGGACGACGTCTTCGCCTTCGACGAGGACTACAAGCAGCGTCACCTGTTCCGGGTCGCCTGGACCGGGGACGACCGGGGCAGCGCCGAGCGGATCACCGAAGGCGACTTCTCGGTCGTCGGCTTCCGCCTCTCCGCGGACGGGGCGCGGATCGCGCACCACCGGGCGCCCTCGCCGCTCTTCGACAACCGGGACGAGGGCGAGGTCTGGGTCATGGACGCGGACGGCGGCAACGCCCTGCAGCTCACCGACAACACGGTGGGCGAATCGGGCGCCGAGCTGTCTCCGGACGGCAAGCACGTGCTGTTCACGTCCACGTCGAACGCCGACTTCGAGACCTACTACAACGGCAACGTGTTCGTGGTGCCGGCGGCCGGCGGAGCGCACCGCCTGCTCTACGAGGACATGCCCCACGAGGTGAACGGCGCCCGCTGGGCCGAGGACGGCACGATCTACTTGACGGCGAACACCGGAGTGCGAAGTCAGCTCTTTCACGCCGCGGTCGACGATTCAGCGCTGAGGGCGCTGACCGACGGGGACCACGCGCTGGGCTCATGGCACTACTCCCGGGACGCGGGCCTGCATGCCTTCGGCATCAACCGCCGCGAGAACGCCGGAGACATCCAGGTGATGCCGGCGGGCGGAGGCATTCCCGCCAAGGTGACGTCGGTCTACGACTACCTCGACGAGACCTTCCTGCTGCCCCGCCAGGAAGCGATCCGCTGGCCGGGGGAGGACGGCGTCGAGGTCGAGGGCCTCCTCTACTACCCGCTCGACTACGAGGAGGGCAACCGATACCCCCTGGTCGTCCAGACGCACGGCGGGCCCGCGGCCTCGGACAAGTTCGGGTTCGGCCACTGGTCCAACTACGTCCAGGTGCTGGCCGCCCGCGGCTACTTCGTCTTCAAGCCGAACTACCGGGGGAGCACCGGCTACGGAGATCCCTTCCTGCGCGACATGGTCGGCCACTACTTCCACCAGGCGCACCTGGACGTGATGACCGGAGTCGACCACCTGATCGAACGCGGCCTCGTCGACGGCGACCGCATGGCCAAGATGGGCTGGAGCGGCGGCGGTCACATGACGAACAAGATCATCACCCACACCGACCGCTTCAAGGCGGCGTCGTCGGGGGCGGGCGCGGTGAACTGGATCTCGATGTACGGCCAGAGCGACGTGCGGAGCTACCGCACTCCCTGGTTCGGGGGCACGCCGTGGCAGGAGGACCCGCCGATCGGGGTCTACTGGGAGAACTCGCCGCTCAAGGACATCTACAAGGTAACGACCCCGACGATCGTTCTGGTCGGCGAGAACGATGTTCGCGTGCCGCCGCCCCAGTCGGTTGAGTTGTATCGGGCGCTGAAGACGAACGGAGTGGAGACCCACCTCTACATCGCGCCGCGGGAGCCTCACGGCTGGCGGGAGCTGCGCCACGAGTTGTTCAAGGTGAACGTGGAGATCGACTGGTTCGAGCGTCACGTTCGGGGGATCGAGTACGAGTGGGAGACGGCTCCGGGGTCGGAAGACGAGGAGGAAGCCGCGGAAACCGGCGAGGGCGGGAAGTAGTCCCGGCCTCTCTCTACTGGCCGCCGGTCTCGGCTGCCGCTGCCGCCTCGGCCTCCCGCTGCTTGCGCCGGAACTCCCGGATCTGCTCCATCTGCTGCCTCAGCTGCTCGGGCACGATGAAGGTGGGCATGTTCGTCTGCTGCGTCTTGTCGCTGAACGTGTAGTGGATGAAGCCGACCATCATCTCGTCGGTCGTTGCCTCGCCCCAGGTCACGTTCGATGTCGGATCGGGGTTCGCCAGGTTGTCGGTCGAGTTGTCGAACTTCGCGTCGACGCGGATCGTCGTGCCGGCCGGGATCACCCTGGGTGCCGTCGGCGTGTAGGTGAGCTGCCAGTTGAAGTCGTAGTTCGGCACGTCGAGCAGGACTTCCTTGCGGCCGTCCGGGTACTCGGCCGAGAACGTCATCGACTTGCCCCGCAGGTGCATGTGGGGCGTGAAGTCGAAGAGGACCGCCTCGTGCTCGGTGGTGAACGACGACCAGGAGTGGTAGTCGCTCTCGCCCGCCGGAATGTTCAGCGTCGGGTCGACCAGCCACAGGGTCTCCACGACGTTCTCGGGCTTCTCATCGTGGAAGTAGAGGCCCATCGTCGTCTGGTCGGTGCCGCCGGTGCCCGGACCCGGGGTCTTGTGGTAATGCATCTGGAAGAACAGCGTGCTGTTCGGCGGCATGCGCATCCCATGGCCTTCGGCGAACTGGAGCGGCGCGACGCCGGGCCCCCAGCCGCCGACGAAGGTGAGATCCAGAGTGCCGGTGGCGCTCCGCACGCCCGCGATCGTGGCGTCGGGCGGTGCCAGGTACGTCAACTGGTGGTGTACCGCTTCGACGAATCCGGGGTGGATCTCGATCGCACGGATCCAGCGCTCCTCGTCGACCGGGTTGTCCACTTGGAGCCACTCGTAGTGATCCTCGATGTCGTCTGACACGTGGAACTCCGGCGCCGTGTAGATGACGTCCGGCTCACCCAGCTTCCAGTCGGAATCGAACGTGGGCGGCTCCGGCGCCCGCGAGAGGTCGCCGGCTGGTGCGCCCGCGGCGACCCAGTTGTTCAGCGTCTCGATCTCGGCGTCGGTGAGGCTCGGGTCCTCCACGAACTCGCCGTGCTCCGGGTTGGCGAACCATGGCGGCATGGTGCGCTCGCTGGTGACCCGGCGGATCGACTTCGCCCAGGGACGTGTCTCGTCGTAGGTCAGGAGAGACATGGGCGCGGTCTGGCCGGGGCGGTGGCAGCTCGCACAGTTCTCGTGGAGGATCGGCGCGATGTGGTCCGCCCACGTCACCGTCGACGGGTCGGCCGGGTTGTTGGCCGGCGGCGCGGCGACGGCGGCGCCCGCGAGGAGCGCGAGACTGATGGTGAGGACGGTGAGACGCGACGTCATGTGGTTCTCCTTGGGCGGGTGGCGTCCGTGGATGCGGCGATTGTAGCCGTCAACGGAACGCCGCGAGTATCTCTTCGTCGATCTGCTGCCAGGCTTCGGGCCGGTTGCCGATGCCGCACAGGACGATCTCTTCGGCGCCGGCCTCGACGTACTGGTGGAGCAGATCCTGAACATGGGCGGCGGTGCCCCAGCAGTACCAGGGTTGTCCGGGGGACTTGGCGGCTTCCGCGTCGTTGGCGAAGAGCCGGAAGGGCAGGCCGACCGTTCGCTTGATCTCCGCCGGGTCGCGGCCGGCGTCCTCGCAGTGGCGGTCGAGGACCTTCTGCTTGTGCTTGAAGACATCGACGCCGGCCGGGTGCCAGAAGTCCAGGTTGCTGATGTCGCCGTAGCGGGCGCAGGTGCGGAGCGTCCGCTTCTCGCCGTTGCCTCCGATCAGGATCGGGATGTGGGCCGTCCGGGTGGAACGCGGCCGAGTGGAACCTGGTACCAGGGGCGCCTCGTCCAGGCGGTAGTGGTTCCCTTCGAAGCTGACCTTCTCGCCCTCTTCCGCGGTGAACAGGAGGCGGATGAGCTGGGCCGCTTCCTCCAGGCGGTCGGAGCGCTCGCGCAGGGTGGGAAAGTCCCATCCGTACGCGCGGTGCTCGCGCTCGAACCAGGCGGCGCCGATCCCCAGCTCCATGCGCCCGCCGCTGATGTGGTCGACGCTGGCGCAGATCTTCGCGAGCAGGGCCGGATTGCGGTAGGTGACGCCGCAGGCGAGCGTGCCGAGCAGCACCCGCTCGGTCACGACCGCCGCCGCCGTGACCAGCGTCCACACTTCGAGGGCCGACAGGTGTTCGTCGTTGGGAGCGGCCGGCGGCAGGAAGTGGTCCGAGAACCACAGGCTGCTCCAGGTGCCGTTCTCGATCGCCTGAACCGTGGCCTCGGTTTCCGACCACGGCACGCGGTAACTGCTGAGCTGGGCGCCAAACTCCATGGGTCGTAAGTTACTCCAGGTGGTACGCTGTTCCAAGTTTGTGACGCGCCACGATGACAGACGACATCCAGCCCCAGGCGGCCGCCCATTCGCCCGGCCGCGGCCGCCCCGATCGTCGCCGAAAGGTGCCCCTGCGCACCAAGCGCCGCTTCGACAAGAAGCCGACGGTCATCTTCACCAGCGCGGTGTCGGCCGTCCTGGTGGCCTTTCCGCATGTCCTGCGTCTGGCGGGTCTGTTTCCGGGGAACGACTCGGCGTTGCTGTTGCCTCTGCTGTTCGGACCGTTGTTTGTCGGCTATGCCCTGGTGACGGTAATGGCCATCGTGGTCGACTCCCAGTTGGTCGACATCGCGGACGACCACGAACTAAAGACCGGCAGCCGGGCCGAGGGCACGATCTTCTCGGTTCGGGAGTTCGCGATGAAGGCGACGGAAGGGTTCGGCGGGCTGATCGGAGGCTTCGGGCTGGAACTGATCCAGTTCCCGCCGAACGCGGAGGCGGAAGGCGTGTCGGCGGGGACGCTCACCGGCCTGCTGGTGATGAGCGGACCGCTCTGCCTCGTGATCTACGGCGGCGGCATTCTGTTCATGATGATGTACCGCCTGAACGCCGGCCGGCATGAGGAGATCCTGACCGTGCTCGAGACGAGGCGCGCGGCGCGTGCGACGGGGACTGGCGGCGGATGAGCCTGGAGCAACTCAAACGGGACTTCGACCGGGACGGCTACGTCGTCCTGCGCGGTTTTCTCTCGCCCGGGGAGCTGGAAGAGCTGCGCGCCCGCGCCGAAGAGTGCCTCAGCGAGGCCAGGAGAGGCGAGGAGTACCCGGGCGTCGTCAAGAACCTGAACAACGTCGATCCCTGGTTCGAGGACCAGCTCCAGCATGGCAGGCAGAGGGAGTGGATCTCCGCCTTGCTGGAGGACGACCTCGAACCCGCGACGGCCGCCTGGTTCGCCCGGCTTCCCGGAGAGACGTCGGGGATCAGGCCGCATCTCGATGCGGTCGGGCACCGCCAGAAGGGCGCGACGATCTGGATCGCCCTCGACCGGGCGGACCGGGAGAACGGTTGCCTCTACTATGCGAAGGGCACCCACCGGCAGGAACTGCCGAGTGTTGTCGGCCTGGAGGGTTTCAGCGCCGAGTCCGAGGAGGCGGTCGCGGTCGAGGTCGAACCGGGCGACGCCACGATTCACAGCTCGCTGACGGTGCATTGGTCGGAAGCGAACCGCAGCCGACGGTTGCGCCAGGCGATCTCGTACTTCTATTGGGCGGCTTCGTCGGAGGGTGAGTGAAATGAAGAGATCCCCTGGAAGCCCTTTGCTGGCGCTGTTCGCGACGACCATTGCCTGGACGGCGCTTCCCGCTCAGGAGATTCCCACGGCCTCGCCCGAGCACGTTGGCATGTCGAGCGAGCGTCTGCTGCAGATCGACGCCGTCATCAAGCGCCACATCGACGCTGGCGAGATTCAGGGGGCGGTCGCGGCCGTGGCGCGGCGGGGGAAGGTCGTCCACTTCGAGGCGTACGGCCTGCTGGACGTCGAGCGGGCTCGGCCGATGGAGGAGGACGCGATCTTCCGGATGGCCTCGTCGTCGAAGCCGGTGCTCGGCGTGGCGGCGATGATGATGGTCGAGGAGGGTCTCTTCGATCCAGCCGACGAGGTCGCGAAGTACCTACCCGAGTTCAGCGACATGCAGGTCGCCGTGCTCAGGGAGCCTGCGGACAGGGACGTCATCCCCGCTTTCGTGGCGCCGGGCGACGCACCCGGCCACCGCCTGGTGCCGGCGGAGAGGCCGATCACGATCCACGACCTGCTGACCCATACTGCCGGTCTGGGCAGCTACGGACTCGGCACGGCGGTCGCGAAGCTGCCGAACGTCGGCCCGGACGGCACCCTGGCGAGCCGCGTGCCGCTGTACGCCCGCATGCCGCTCGACTTCCAGCCGGGCTCGCGGTGGGGCTACAGTCCGCGCATCGGACACGACGTGGTCGCACGCATCATCGAGATCGTGTCGGGCGAGTCCTACGACGAGTTCCTCCGCCGGCGGATCTTCGAGCCGCTTGGCATGGTCGACACTCACTTCTTCCTGCCGAGGGAGAAGGAATCCAGACGGGTCGTGATCCAGGGTCTCGATGCAAAATCGAAGGGTTGGGACAAGCCGAGCCGCTACGCCTCGGCCTCCGGTGGGCTCTCCAGCACCGCCGAGGACTTTCTTCGTTTCGAGCAGATGCTGGCCGGCGGCGGCACCCTGTTCGGGAACCGTCTGCTGAGCCCGGAGTCGGTTGCCCGGATGTCCAGCAACCAGGTCGGCGAACTCTACGGACAGGGAGGCAAGGAGACCGGCTCTGGATTCGGCTACGCCGTGTCCGTCGTGCTCGACCCGGTGGCCGCGAAGAGCGCGCGCGGCAAGGGAGCCTTCGGCTGGGGCGGCGCGTTCGGAACCGTGTCGTGGACCGACCCGGCGAACGAGATCACGGCCGTGCTGATGGTCCAGCAGGGCAGCAAGGGCCTGTCGGCCGGCATCGAGAACGCGATCAGGGCCGCGATCGTCGACTGAGGCGGTTCAGTGCCGGGGCTCAGATCGAGCGCTTCCGGTCCGCCCAGTACGGCGCGCGGAGTTCCCGTTTGAGGATCTTCCCGGTGGGATTTCGGGGCAGCTCCGCGCGGAAGTCGATGCTGCGCGGCCACTTGTTCTTCGCCAGCCGCTCGCCGCAGTGGGCGATGAGCTCCCCGGGCTCGGCCGTCTCTCCCGCCACCAGCTCGACGATCGCCTTGATCTCCTCGCCGAGATCCTCGTTGGGGATGCCGAACACGGCCGCGTCGGTGACGGCCGGGTGGGCGCGCAGGACCTGCTCGATCTCCGCCGGGTAGATGTTGGCGCCGCCCACCAGGATCATGTCCTTGATGCGGTCGACGATGTAGAGGAAGCCCTCGTCGTCTTGGTAGGCGACGTCGCCGGCGGTGAAGTAGCCCTGGTGAGCGCTCTCCGCCGTCGCTTCCTCGTCGGCGTAGTAGCCGTTGACCTGCATGGGACTCCGGATGAAGAGCACGCCCCGTTCGCCCTGGGCCACCGGGCGATGCTCTTCGTCCAGAAGCAGCACGTCGACGCCGTCGAGCGGCCGGCCGACCGACGCCGCCTTGCGCACCTGGTCGCCCGGTTCGAGCATCGTGGCGAAGCCGGTCTCGGTCGAGCCGTACATGTCGAACAGGACCTCGCCGAGCACTTCCTGCGCGGGAGCGCGCATCTCGGCGGGGAAGGGGGCGCCGCCGAGAATCAGGGCACGCAGCGAGGAGAGATCGGTTGTCCGGAGGCGCTCCTCCGGCAGGGCCAGGATCCTGCGCACCATCGTCGGCACCATGAAGGTGCTGGTGACGCCCCGGCCCATCTCCTTCAGCGCGGCTTCGGCGTCGAACCGCTCATGCAGCACCAGGTGACCGCCGGCGCGGCTCGCCTGCTGTGCGCAGAACGACGGCGCAGCGTGGTAGAGCGGAGCGACGACGAGGTGCTTCTCGTCGCGGCCGAGCCGGAGCTTCGAGTTGATCGTGGCGACGATCGCGCCGAGAGCCTGCAACTGCTGAGGCGTGTAGGAGCGGACGGCGCCTTTCGGCCGGCCGGTCGTGCCGGAGGTGTACGAGATGTTCTTGGCGCCGATCGGCGGCCCGGCGACCCGAGGGACCGGTCGCCCGGTGTGGATCAGCTCCTCGAAGTTCAGGACACCGTCCGGCGCGTCACCGCCGACGAGAATGGTCGCGCGGAGGGCGCCGTCCCGGAACGAGGATGCTGCCCGTGCCATCTCCGGATCGTCCGTCACGAAGAGCTGCGCTCCGCTGTGGCCAGTGATGTACGCGACCTCGTCGACGGTCAGACGGGTGCCGACCGGAACCGGCGCCGCGCCGAGCTTCGCCAGGGCCGAGCCGGTCTCGAACCACTCCACCCGGTTGCGCAACCGGACGGCCGCACGGCTTCCCGCCGCGAGCCCGAGTTCCTGCTCCAGGGCGTTCGCCAGCCGGTTGGCGCGGTCGTTCCAGGTGGCCCAGTCGACCGAGCGCCGCTGGTCGGAAACGGCGGTCGCCAGAGGCGTCTCCATCGCCCACGCTTCGAGCGAGGCCGGGGGCATCGGAGGAGGTCCTGCCGGCGTTACTCCGGTCATCCCGGTGAGCTTGTCATGTTCCGTCGCGCTGGGACCTTTGAGTGCCTCCAAGAGCCCGGAAGAGCCAATAGGTGTAGTGGTTCAGACAGATGTGAGACGGATCGAGTGAAGCAGTCGTCGTAGCCGGCTGTGGGAAACGCGGAGCGTTTTCCACAGCATGGCGGCCTCGGTTGAAACGACGAAGGGGGATCTCCAAGCTGCGGTTTGATCCAACTCAGAAAGGAGATCCCCCCATGCAAGTACGACACCTGCCCCCCGAGGTTAGCCGCGGCGCGCTCTCCGCCGCTAACCTCGGCCGCCGATCCGAGGCGGTCGAGGCGACGATCAACGAGCGCGTCAAGCTGGTGCGGCGCTGGCGCCGGGCCATGTCGGCCGGTCTGACGGCCCAGGAAACCTGCCAGGACCGGGACATCGAATTCTGCGTCCTGCCGCCGCGCTCCCCAAAGCTCAACGGCCGCGTCGAGCGCCTACAGGCCACCTACCGCTACGAGTTCTACGGTTCCTACACCCTGCCGCATCGGATCGAACCCCTCAATCGCTGCGTCGACGACTTCAACCACCACTACAACCGACAGAGACCACACCAGGCTCTCGGAGGACGCACGCCGTGGCAGTATCTCGACGACAGAGCGGCTTGAAGACCTCCGAGTCTCATATGTACTGAGCCACTTCAGGGCGTGGACCACCGGGCTGATCTTCGCTAGGGCCTGTTCACACTATCTCAG
>JAAXHG010000037.1 GCA_012270995.1 Vicinamibacteraceae bacterium
CCCTGAAGTTTGTGGGACAGCAGTGCATGGACGGGCTCTACCACGCTGCCAACACGGGCTGAGAGCTGCAGACCTTGATTCACGCACGGGGACTCGGTATTCGCTTCGGTACACAGTGGGCCCTGGCCCATGTCGACCTCGATCTGGAGGCGGGTGAGCGCCTGCTTCTGGCCGGGGCGAACGGCTCCGGGAAGACGACGCTGCTGCGGCTGATCGCCGGCCTCAGGAAACCGACGGCGGGCGAACTCCTGGTGAACGGCCGCAACCCGTCCGAAGACCGTCTGGGCGCCCGGAGCACACTCTCCCTGGTCTCCCACCACGACTATCTCTACGACCGGCTGACCGCGATCGAGACCCTCAGGTTGTGGAGTTCGCTCTGCGGCGAGCGCGGCGGTTCCCGCCGGCTCGCGGACCTGCTCGCCGAGCTCGGTCTTGTGGCCGCCGCCGAGCGTCAGGTCGCCGGCTTTTCGGCCGGGATGAGGAAGCGGCTCGTCCTCGCGCGGTCGCGGCTGGAGAACCCGCGGCTGCTGCTGCTCGACGAGCCGTTCGCGTCTCTCGATCCCCAGGGCCAGATGCTGATCGAGGGCTGGATCGAGCGCTTCACCGGCGGCGGCGGAACCCTGATCGTGGCCTCGCATGCGGTCGAACGGGCCTCCCGTCTCTGCGACCGGGCGATCCTCCTCGAGCAGGGCCAGGTCGCGTGGCACGGCGCCGCCGGCGGGCTCGAAGCGGCGTGGGCGCGGAGGTTGCGGTGAAGCTCACAAGGCCCGTGTTCGTGCTGCTGGCGAAGGACCTGAGGGTCGAGTGGCGGGGCCGCTTCCGCTTCCTCTCGATCGTGCTCTTCGGGGGCATCACGCTGGTGCTGTTCTCCTTCGCCATCGATGCCGACAACCTCACCGCGACCGTCATGGCCCCCGGCTTCCTCATCCTGGCCCTGCTCCTGAGCTCGACCCTGGGGCTGTCCGAGTCCTTCCGGGTCGAACGAGAGAACCGCGCCCTCGAGGGCCTGCTGCTGCTGCCGGTCGAGCCCGCCGTCCTCTTCTACGCGAAGGCCCTCGGCAACTTCGTCTTCCTGGCCATGCTGGCGCCGGTGCTGCTGCCCTCGGCGATCATTATCTACGGCGTCGACGCGGGACCCGGGGCCGTGCTCGGCGTCTTCGGCGTCTGGCTGCTCGCCGCAGCCGGCCTCGCCGCCCCCGGCACCCTGTACGCGGCGATGACGAGCCGCGCCGCGAGCCAGGACGTCCTGCTGCCCCTGCTCCTCTTCCCCCTCGTCATCCCGGTTCTGATCGCGTCGGTCAAGACGGTGGCGCTCCTGCTTCAGGGGGACCCGATGGACCAGACGCGGAGCTGGATCGTCATGCTGCTCGCCTTCGATGTAATCTACTGGGCGCTCGGCGGCGTGCTGGCCGCCGTCGCCATGGAAGAGTGACGGCCTGCCGGCGACCGGGCCGCAAGAGGGAGCGAACGAAGCGTGGACGGCGTTATAGTCGGCGGTTGGGGATGGGTTGTGGCCGCCTACGCATCGGCGGGCGCGGCCCTGGTCCTCTACACCTACAGTCTGTTCGCCCGAAGGCGGCGGACCTCCGGCCACACCCCGGCGCAGGAACAGAGCGATGAGCACGGAACCCACGACACAGGCGAAGGAACAGGCATCTAGCCGCGGCAACCGCCGTCTCCTGCTGCTGGCCGCGGGCGCCGCCGTGGCCATCGCGCTCTCGGTTCTCGCTTTCGGCGATGTCGGCGAGAACCTCGTCTATTTCTGGAGTCCCTCGGAACTCCACGAGGCGGGTCCGGACGCGGTCGGCGCCAGCATCCGTCTCGGCGGTCTGGTCGAGAAGGGTTCGCTGAGCCGGAGCGAAGACGGTCTGACCCTCGCCTTCACGGTCACCGACGGGCAATCGCGGGTCGACGTGCGCACGACGGCCGTACCGCCGGCCATGTTCCGCGAGGGCATCGGCGTCGTTCTCGAAGGGACGATGCGCGAGGACGGCCAGTTCGCCACCTCGCGCCTGATGGTGAAGCACGACAACGAGTACCAGGCGCCGGACGTCGACGACAACCGCAGCATGGCGGAGTTGATCGAGTCCATGCAGTTCGACCTGTGACCTCGGCACTGGGCCAGGGGTTCGTCCTCCTCGGCCTGATCGCGGCCGGCTTCGGCACCGCCTTCGGCTACATCGCCGGCGTCAGGCGCTCGGCCGCGGGCCTACGCCTGACGCGGCGGCTAGCGCTGCTGTTCGCCGTCGCCATGGTCGGGGCCTGCGCGGTCATGTGGTACGCGCTGCTGAGTCACGACTTCTCGGTCTCCTACGTCGCCCAAGTGGGATCGCTGGCGACGCCGCTTCACATCACGATCTTCTCCCTGTGGTCGTCGCTCGAGGGATCGATTCTCTTCTGGGGGCTGATCCTGGGCCTCTACATTGCCGCCGCGGCCATCTTCCAGCGCCGCGGGCACGAGGACTACCTCGCCTACACCCTGGCCACCCTGCTCGGCATCGGCGCCTTCTTCACCTTCCTCATCGCCAGCGTCGCCGATCCGTTCGCGCCCACCCCGCCCCCGGTACCCGTCGATGGCCCGGGGCCCAACCCGCTGCTCCAGAACCACCTGCTGATGGCGGTCCACCCGCCGATGCTTTACCTCGGCTACGTCGGCATGTCGGTCCCCTTCGCGATGGCGGTGGCGGCGTTGCTGCGCGGCCAGTTGGGCGCCACCTGGCTGCGGCCGATGCGCCGCTGGCTGCTGGTGCCGACGTCGTTTCTCACCGCCGGCATCATGCTCGGCGGCTGGTGGTCGTACGAGGTGCTCGGCTGGGGAGGCTACTGGGCCTGGGACCCGGTCGAGAACGCCTCCTTCCTGCCCTGGCTGACCGGGATCGCGGCGCTCCACTCGGGCGTCGTCCAGCAGCGGCGCGGCACGCTCAAGGCCTGGACCGTGATCCTGATCATGATCACCTTCCTGCTCACGATCCTCGGCACCTTCCTCACCCGCTCGGGGGTCGTGAACTCGGTCCACTCGTTCACGCAGAGTCCGATCGGTCCGGTGTTCCTGGGATTCCTCGCACTGTGCGCCGCGGCCGTCGTCGTGCTGCTCGCGCTCCGGATCGACACTCTGGTCTCCGAACCCTCGAACGAGCGCCTGGTCAGCCGCGAAGGTGCCTTCCTGCTGAACAACCTGCTCTTCGTCAGCCTGATGTTCACGGTGCTCGTGGGCACGATCTACCCGATCGTCGCCGAGTCGCTGCGCGGCGTGAAGGTCAGCGTGGGCGAGCCCTACTTCAACCGGATGGCGGTGCCGCTGTTCGCCGGACTGCTGATGCTGATGGGCGTGGGTCCGGCGCTGCCCTGGGGCGGCAGCGATCCGAAGCTCGTGCGCCGCGCCCTGCTGCGCCCCCTCCCCGCGGCCGCCGTCGGCCTGGCGCTGGCGCTTCTCTTCGGCGGCCGCTCCGCGCCGGTGCTCATCGTTTCCGCCTTCGCCGGCTTCGCCCTCTGGGTGACGGCCGACCAGGGACTGCGGCCGGTCCGGGCGCGGCGCCGGCGCGAGGGTGGGAAGGGACCGCTCGCCTCCCTGCTGGTGGCGCCGGACAGGCTGGGCGCCTACGTGGTCCACTTCGGGGTCGTGGTCACCTTCGTCGCGATCGCCGTCTCGTCGACCTTCCAGCGCGAAGCGGAGGCGACCCTGCGCGCCGGCGAAACGCTTCGCCTGGGCGGCTACGAGATGACGTTCCGCGGCGCCGAGCTGGTCCAGGAGCCCCACCTGGACCGGCATCAGGCCGAAGTCGAGGTTTCGAGCAACGGCCGGAGCCGCGGCGTCCTGTACCCGTCGCTTAACATCTACCCGAACCAGCGTGAACCGATCGGCACGCCCGCGGTCCGGACCACGGCGGGCCACGACCTCTACCTGACCCTGATGAACGTGGGCGGCGACGGCTCGATCGGCCTGCGGGCGATCAGGACGCCGCTGGTCGCGTGGATCTGGATCGGCGTGGTGATCATGGTCGCCGGCACGGCCCTGTGCCTGATTCCGACCGCCGCCGAACGGCGGGCCGCCGCCGCCGACACGGTTCCGGACCTCGCCCCGTCGCCGGCAGGGGGAGGGCGATGAACCGAAAGGTCCTACTGATCGGCCTCGGCATCTGCCTGCCCGTCCTGCTCGTGCTCGGGTTCGGTTTCCGGCACGATCCCCAAATCGTCGAGTCGCCGCTCATCGGCCAGCCCGCGCCCAGCTTCCGGCTCGCCGATCTCGACGGCAACATCGTCGACCTGGAGGAACTCCGCGGCACGCCGGTTGTCATCAACTTCTGGGCCACCTACTGCGTGCCCTGCTGGGTCGAGCACCCGCTGCTCATGGAAGGCGCCCGGCGCTGGCAGGGCGACATTCACTTCCTCGGCGTCATCTTCCAGGACGACCCCAACCTGATCGCCCAGTTCAACGCCGAGAACGGGACCTGGGGCCCGTCGCTGATCGACGAGGGCGGCCGGGTGGCCATCGCCTACGGCGTCTACGGCCCCCCCGAGACCTTCTTCATCGACCGCGACGGCACGATCGTCGACAAGGCGATCGGCGCTGTAACGCCCGAGCAGCTCCTCGACGTCGCCAACCGTCTGCTGGCGTCGCCAGCCGAAGCGACCGGCTGACATGCGGCGGGCTACCGGCATCCCGGCGGCCGCGGTCGTTCTGCTGGGTGCGCCGGCCTTCTGGCCGGCATCAGGCGCAACACCGGGTATCCTGGCCGCGCTGCCGCCCACTGCGGCTGCCCTGGCGCAGTCGCAGGACGCCGGGCCAGGCGTCGATCAGCCGCCGGCCGAAGGCGAGTACCGGCCGGGACTGGGAGTCGAAGCCTCACGCGAGTTGGGCGACCCGCAGGGAGAACCGCTCTCCGGTGAGGAGCTCGACCGGGCCGTGTCCCTGGTCGCGGCCGACATTCGCTGCCCCAAGTGCCAGGCGCTGTCGATCGCCGACTCCGGCGCCTCGTCGGCGCAGGCGATGCGGGCCGAAGCAAGGTCCCTGCTCGCTTCCGGCTACACCCGCGACCAGGTGGTCCGCTACTTCGAGCAACGCTACGGCGAGTTCGTGCTGCTCGAACCGCGCGCGCGCGGCCTCAACCTGATCGTGTGGACGGCGCCCGCGGCGACCGTTCTGGCGGGCGGCCTGCTGGTCGCGCGGCGGCTGCGGCGACGGCGAAGCGCCGACGAGGGCCTGGACGCCTACCTGAGGCAGGTGAAGCGCGACGACGGAGATGACGGAGACAACGGGGAGACCGCGACCTGACTGTCGTTGCGACGATCGTCCTCGTCGCCGCCGTCCTCGCCGGTCTGGGCTTCGGGTTCGCCTTCCTGCCGCGGGAGGCGGCGGCGCGCGCAGCCGCGCTTGAGCTTCAGCGCGCCGATCTCCTGAGCCGCCGCGAGGACATGCTCGGCCGCCTGTCGCGGTCCGGGCTCGAGCCGGCCGACAGGAAGCGGCTCCAGATCTCGACGGCGCGGGTACTGAAGGAGCTCGACGAGGTCGAGGAGGCGATCGCCGGCATCGCTCCGGACACAGGCGGCAAACCGCAGCCCACGGCGGCAGCGCCCGCCGGCAGCGCCTTCGTGCAGGCGCACCCCCTGCTCTCCGGGGCCCTGCTCGGCGGCGGCGTGGTGGGGCTGGTCGCGGCCCTCGTCATCTGGGCCCAGATCGACGCCCGGCCCGATCCGCAGGCCGAGCAGACGATGGCGCAGGGCGGCGGCGAGACGGACTTCCGCGGCCAGACGCCACTCCCACCCGAGCTGGCGCGACGGGCCGAAGAGTTGGAGCGGCAGATCGAGGCGGATCCCGCGAACCTCGAGGCGATGCGCGCCCTGATGCAACTCCTGCTCACGAACGGCCGCGCCTTCGACGCGTTCCAGGTAGCACAGCAGATCCTGCAGATCGACCCCGAGGACCCCGACGCCCACTTCGTGTCGGGCATGGTGCGCCTCCAGATGGGTCAGACCCAGGTCGCCCTGACCGCGTTCGAGCGGTCGCTGCGGAGCGATCCCGGCCACGAACAGTCAGCGCTCGTGCGAGGCCTTCTCCTGCTGCAATTCGGCGACCGCGACGGCGCCATCGCCACCTGGGAGAGCGCCAACCAGGTCCTCCCCAGCCCCCGCCTCGAACGGGTCGCCGCCATGGCCCGCGAAGGCAGGACCTTCGACGAGATCGCCAACAACCCGATGTAGGCGTCGGGAGCGCAGCCGCCCGCAGCGGTGGACGCTTCGGACTGCCAGGCCGGATCGTGGCCGGCTCCTGTCGAGCAGCTACGTCGCCAAACCCAGCCGCCGGACGATCTCAGTCGCGACCTCACGCTTCCGCTCCGTCCCCCGGGTTCGGATCCGTACATCGGCCTGACGGTAGGACTCCAGCCGGCTCTCGTACAACGCCCGTGCCTGGTCCGGAGACTCGAACAGCGGGCGGCGCTTGTGGGACTGCTGGGCGCGCCGGCAAAGGGCTTCCCAGGGCGGGTCGAGCCAGACGCTGGTGCCCAGTTCGGCGATCAGGCGGCGGTTCCGCTCCAGCGTGAAGACGCCGCCGCCGGTGGCGATCACCGCCTGGTCGATCGCGGCGCAGCGTTCGAGAGCCGCCGTTTCGCGTTCGCGGAAGTAGCTCTCCCCGCGTTCGACGATCAGGTCGGCGACCGGCTGGCCCTCGTGCTCGGCGATCTCCGTGTCGAGATCCAGAAACGTCCAACCCAGCGACCGGGCCAGCCGCCGGCCGATCCGGCTCTTGCCGGCCGCCATGAAGCCGACGAGGAAGACGCGCATGGCGATGCCGGGACGTTCAGTCGCCGTGCTTCTGCGCCCGCTCGCTCCTGAGCGCCCGCACGAGGAAGATCGTGAAGCCGCCCCACACGAAGCCGCCGATCAGAACCAGGACGAGGATGGCGAGCGGGGACATCGGGTGGACCTTACGACAAAGTCAGTCGGAAGCGTGCGCGGCGCTAGCGCCGCCTTTGCTGGGACAGGTTGAAGCTCACGATGATCCGGTCGGCTTCCTTCCCCCTGGCCCTGGATCGATTGGGAGCCACGCTGTGGTACAGCCAGGCGGGGAAGATCAGCATCCTTCCGGCCCGGGGTTGGTAGCGCACCTTCTTCCAGCAGTCCCGCGGGCGCCTGACGCCGGGGACGTACTTGACCGAACCCATCAGGTTCTGCGTGCGCGGGTCGATGAACTCGATGCGTCCGGAGTTCTTCGGCGCCTGAACGTAGTAGACGCCGCTCCAGATGCAGCCGGGATGGATATGGGCCCGGTTCAGGCCGCCGGGCGGGTTGACGATCGACCACATGGTGCCGATGTTCAGCCGATAGGACCGGTGATAACCGAGTTCACGGCACATCCTTTCCGCGGCGTTGTCGACGTGTTCGACCAGTCCCGCGAACGCGGCGTCCCTGTGCAGCCTGACGTGGCTGTGCCACCCCCCGAGCTCCGGAAGGTTCGACTTGCTCACGCCGGTTCCGTCGCGTTCCCGTTCGGCGTAGATCGCCTCGATCAGGCCGGGATTCAGAAGCTCGCTGTCCGGAACCTCCAGGGAGAAGACGAGGGTCGGAAAGTAACGGGCAACCTTCAGGGAAACCTCGGACGGACCGGCCGCCATGCCGCGGTCCGAGGTTTCGCCGTCAGGCGGCAAGGTCCGCCTTCGGCACCCCGTGCGCCCTAGTCGTCGTCCTCGTCATCGTCATCGTCCTCATCGTCGTCGTCGTCGTCATCCTCGTCATCGTCCTCGTCGCCTTCGTCGCCCTCGTCATCCTCGTCATCCTCGTCGTCCTCGTCGCCTTCGTCGCCCTCGTCATCCTCGTCGCCTTCGTCGCCCTCGTCATCCTCGTCGTCCTCGTCGCCTTCGTCGCCCTCGTCGCCCTCGTCATCCTCGTCATCCTCGTCGTCATCGTCGTCATCGTCGCCTTCGTCGCCCTCGTCGCCTTCGTCGCCCTCGTCGTCCTCGTCGCCTTCGTCGCCCTCATCCCCTTCATCCCCATCGTCGTCGTCACTCGCGCGAACGACACCGATTCCCGTACCGTCGATGCCCTCAAGGAGGCCCTTGCTCGAAGTGCCTTCAGCGTCCTCGTTGGTGTTCTCCAAGCCCTCAAGCTCGCTCTTTCCGGGGAAGGCGGACGACAACCTGACCCCGGCTGTCTCGGCGGCGGACTCAAAGTCGACGTCGATGTCGAAGCGGTCGAGGTCCAGATCGAAATCGACGCCGTCAAGCGGGTCGATCTCATCCGACCGGACTGCTATTCGCGGTTCCGCGAGCCGCGAATCGCCGCTCACCCGGGCAGCGACCGGCGCTTCCTCGACTCCGGGATCGTCCACGAGGACGCGCAACCGCGGCAGATCGCCGGGGGCGTCGCCGTCACCATCCCAATCGCCGCCGCCATCCCGGTCGCCGTCGCCATTGGCGCCCTCGTCGGAAACCGGCTTCTGAAGAATGAACTTTGGCGCCGTGGGTAACACCGGGTCGCCGTCCTCGCTACAGCCGGCGGCGACGAAGCACCCGCCGAGAAGCAACATGAAACTCCTGGCCCACGGCGACGTGACAACCAGACCGGGGCCGCCGACAAGGCCCCTCAGGCTCTCGGGATTCATGGCGACCTCCAGCGTCTTGCTAACAGAAGAAGAGCTCTCGGCAGGCTAGCACGGCGCGCGCTATTGCGAACACCTGAAAGCCCGCGTATCGCTCCGGGTGGAGGCAGTCACTCCCTGCACGTTGCCGTGCCTCCACGTCGTGCCGTCCGGGGCGGTGACCAGAAGGTTGAACTCCAGAGTCGTGACGGGAGCGACGAAGACCCAGCGATAACCGTTGTGTGAGCAACCGTCGAGGACCTTGACCAGCACTTCGGCGTTGTCGCGACTGAAGAACCACAGCAATCCGGATTCGGCCGAGGCCCAGATGCCGCTCTTCGCCTGGCCCACCTGGCCGTCGGGCGTGCGATAACACATGCTGACCTCGTAGTCGCCATCGAACCGGAGCAGCGTCGTGGTCGGCGTGCAGTCCTCGGCCGGAGGAGGCGTGGTTGCCTCGTGGTCCACGCCCAGGCGGATGAAGTACGCGGTAGCCACCGTCTCGGTGTTCCATGAACTCCAAGGGCTCTGGGAGGCGGATCGGTACCGCCAGAAATTCCTCGTACCTCCCGGCCCGTTGCGATCCTCGGCGAAACCCTTGCCACTCCAGTTCGGCCACTGAACGCCCAGCCATACGTCGCCGCCATCGAGCCGTTGCGAGGTGACGTCGCCGCGGTTGATCACGCCGCAGGTACCCTTGCCTCTCGCCAGACCGGAAACCGTCGCCGAGTAGGCCGCCAGTGGACTGCCCGGCCGGCCGCCGGAATCGCGGTAGAAGACGAAGATGAAGGCCACGTCCGGATTGTCGTCGTCCTGCTGCCGACCGAAACACGCCGTCACGGAAGTGACGATGCCCGCGCGAGGCAAGCGGAATCGCTGCGCGTACTCCTGTTCATGCGCGCCGGTGATGCGGGTAAACGCCTCGGGGGTACCGTCGTCGTAGCTGTACCCCGTCGAGGCCGGCGACACGACCCCGGTCGGGTCCGAGGCCGCCACGTCAGCCATCCAACCGTCGCCCGGGTCAACCAGAATCGAGTCGAGGTCCTCCTTGCCGGCGGCATCCTCGTCCAGCACATGCCCACCGTAGATACGGACCGACGTTCCCGACAACGAACCGTCTTCATTCTCAGCCGCCAGAGGCGACGAAAGAGCCAGGACCAGCGCCGCCAGCGCCCCAAGGGAGTTGCTTCGTTTCTTTCCAACGGAGCTACTGTTCACGTTACTTCTCCTTTCGTTCTCTTCACGAGCCCGGCTGCCAGACGGTTGTTCCTTTACTTGCGAGCCTCCGTCCGAATCATCCGCGCCTCCGCTTCCGCCGCGGCCAGAAGGACCGCCGACTCCGCGGCGTTCGCCTCGTAGTAGCCGACAAAGCGGTTCGTCTCGAATGCGTCGTACTCGCCGAGGTTGCGTGCCCAGCGATAGCCGATCGTCTGGAACAGGAGGCGGGCCGACGCGGTGACGGCCGTGACCCCGGTGGCAACCGGGACGCGGTAGCGAACCGTGTCAACGCCGGCCTGGAAGTCCGGATCGGACACGGCCGCTCCCAGTACCGCGACGTCGCCGGGGGCCGACGCCTTGTCGAAACCCTCCGGTAGCAGGCGGTTGTCCTTCGCGTAACGGACGCCCCGCAGCAGCGCCGTCGTCACCCGGTCCGCGTGGTCGACGATGATCGATTCGTAGATCTGGACTTGGTCCGGCGCCGAGAGCTCGGCATGGTGCGGCTCGAAGGCGCCGGGGTCGGCGTCGTTGTCGTTGCCGGCGATCGACCCGTCCGGCCGCATCGCGCCCGACTCGAAGAGAACGGCGCCGTCCTGGTCGCGCAGCGTCAGGTGGAGCCAGGCCCGCCGCGACGGGTAGGCGGTCGGCAGCTTGTGGCCGGCCAGGTTCCGGACCTCGACGTCGACGACGACTTCGCCGGACCCAAGACGCAGCTCGAGGCGGTCGATCTTCGCCGTGTCGTTGCGGAGGTGTTCGGCCGTCCGCGCCGCCGACGCTTCGAGTTCGTCGGCCGGCGCCGTCACGTTCAGTTCGTCGCGGTACCGGTTGAGCAGGCGCAGCATGAAGACGTTGCCGCCGCGGAAGGCGTGAAGCGAGAGTCCTTCCCGCTGCTCGCCCAGCACCGACGAAATCGGCGCCTCCGCCGCCACCGGCATGTGGCAGTCCTGGCAGCTCTGGTCGCCGCGGTAGCCGCTCTTGAGCCACTCGAGGTAGGGCACCTGCTCAGGCAGCCGGCCGACCTCTCGGCCCTCCTCGTCGCGCGCGGTCGTGAACAGGGTGTGGCAGGTGGCGCAGAGCTCCGACTCCTGGATGTGCGCGCCGGCCGCCGGCTGGAAGCCGGAGGCGGACTCCATGATCCGCTGCAGGCCCTCGTCCACGTCGTCGAACGGTCCGAAGGCGGTCGCCACGCCCGCCTCGGGGCCGCCGACGACAAATCCGCCGTCGAAGCTCTCGTGCTCGCCCAGGTTGTCCGGGCGGATCTGGTGGCAGACGGTGCAGGACACGCCGTCGAGCGCGGCCGCCACGTCCGGTCCCGCTGCGGCATCCGGGCCCAGGTGCGCGAAGACCTCGCCGAGACCGCCCGCGGCCTTCGCCGCGGTCCGCGCCATCGGCATGTGACAGGTGGAGCAGGTGTCCTCGATCGCCGCCTGGAGTCCCGGCTGGTCCATCACTTCGCGCCGGACGGCGGCCTGCCAGTACGGGTCCCGGGCCGAGTTGGCCATCATCGTCGCCCGCCAGGCGTGGCCGATCGAGACGTCCTGGCCGTCCGCGTCCGTCAGGTTGCTGTGACAGGCGATGCACTGGTCCGACGTCTCGAACACGGGCGCGGCGGCCGGCGCCGGACCCTGCGCAATCGCGAGGGACGTCGCGAGGAACCCCACCACCGCCGGCGCCAGCCGGCGATCCCTGAGGAGCGCGTGGAACCGAACGTCACCAGCCATCCAGGAACCCTCCATCGAACCAGTCCCAGAGCAGGTAGACGATCGCCTGCACGCCCCGGTTCTCGTCGTCGTCGAGCGGGAAGCGAACGCCCGCGTTGAGCAGGATGTGCTGCCGGGTGTTCAGGCTCACCTGCACCTGCGGCGCGAGGTCGACCTCGACCGACGCCCCCGAGGCCAGACCGCGCTCCGCCAGGACTTCGAGCATCGGCGTCCATGCCCGGCCGAACTCGCCCTCGGTCCAGATGCGCCCGATCGTCATCCGCAGTTCCGCCTTGTCGCCGGCGTCACCGTCCACGGCGATCTCGCCCAGCGCCTGGAACTGGAGGAAGGCGTCGCCGGGGAGGAGATGCCCGTAGGCCGCGTACGGTTCGAACACGGTGACCCGATCGTCGGAGCCGTCGTCGCCTTCCGTCCGCATCAGCACCGCCTCGGCGCCCAGGCTGAAGATCGAGCCGCGCCGCAGGTCGTGGTGAACCGTGTGCTTGTAGCCGAGCGCCAGGTCGCCCAGGTCGAAGCCGCCCCCGGCGCCGCCGCCGTGTTCGACTGGGACCGCCACCTCGATCATCCCGCGCGGGCCGAACCGCTTCTCGTACAGGAACTCCGTCTCCGTGCCGCCGCCACCGTCCGTGTCGGCGAGCACCGTGACGACGATCTCGTCCTCGGGGAACGCCTTCTCGGTAAACAGCGGCCGCGGCAGGTTGAACTCGCCCCGGGGCCAGGCGTCGTTGACGCAGAACGTCCGCACGTGGCGGAGGATCGAGAAGATCTCCTCCTCGCCTAGCTTGGCCCCGAACGCCGGCATCATCCGATCGAAGGCCCGGACGGGCCCGCCTTCGTGGACCACCGCGTACCAGTCGGGGTCCGGCTCCCGCGAGGCGAACTCGCAGTCCGTGAAGTCCGGCAGCGGCGTCTCGAAGCCGACCTCCCGCTGCGGCCGGCCCCGCCCGTCGTCGCCGTGGCATGCCGCGCAGGCTCGCGTGTACAACTCCGCGTCGTTCGCCGGCTGGGCCAGGGCCAACGCCGGCAACAACAGCAGGGGCAGCACCGCGCTCAAACGGGGAAGCGTTCTCAAGTAGCGCTCAGCGTAGCAGCGCCCCGCGGCGGGCCGACCCTGCTCTACCGGCCGCCTACCGGCCGCCACTGCAACCAAACAGGAAGACGCGCGGGGCTGAAGCCTCAGTCCGCTTCGGTTGGCTGGTAGCGGTCGAGCGCGAGCCCCGGCACGCACTTGTAGTGCCGCTCGTTGCCGGTCAACAGTACGGACCCGGACTCGACGGCGGAAGCCGCGATCAGGGCGTCCGCGAGGCGCATTCCGTCGGAAAGCGCATAGTTCTCGAGGTAGATCGTCGCCCGCTGGCCGATGTTCTCGGTCAGGGGAAGGATGCGCCACCCGTTCCGTTGAATCGTTAGTCGCAGCAAGCGCAACTCCTCCTTGCTCCGAACGCCCTGGACGAGTTCCATGTAGGTCACGGCAGAGAGTTCGACCGACCTCCTCGCGGCGATCACTTCCCTGGCCGACACTCGTCCTCGAAGAAACCAGATGAGAACGTCCGTATCAACCAGCATGGAAGCGCCCGTCCCGCAACCGCCTGACGTGCGCCCGGACATCCGCCAGGTCGGCGCGGTCCTTCCACATGCCGAACGCTGGTGACTGCGCCTTATCCTCTGTCGCCGAGCCGGGAGACTCTTCGATGGCCACGAGCCTCGCTTTGGGGCGGCCGCGGTAGGTGACGGTCACCGTTTCTCCGCGCTCCACACACCTGAGGACCTCACCCACACGATTCCTCAGGCCCTTTGCCGTTATCTCCATCGTCTCCTCCCGTCCTAAGTGCACACTTTAGAGTGTACACTAGGGCCGCGCAAGAGAAACAGATCACGTACTCCGCCGGGCGAGTCCTCAGACCAGCGCTCGCAGTAGGCGGCGGCAGGAGGCGGCGAGTTCCCGCGGATCGAGCGCGGAGACGACCGCCACCGCGTCGGCTCCGGCCTCGATGACGCGGGGCGCACGCTCGGCGTCGATGCCGCCGATCCCGATCAGGGGCTTCGAGGTGACTTCGCGGGCCTGGGCGACACCGGCGAGCCCGACCACCGGATCGGGACGTTCTTTCGTTCTCGTCCCGAACACCGGGCCGATGGCCAGCGCGTCGACCGCCGGGTCACCGGCCCCCTCCTCGGCCTGCTCGCGGCCGTGGGTCGAGCGGCCGATCGGACAAGCGGGAGGAACCGACAGCCGCGCCACCGCGGGCGGCAGGTCGCGCTGGCCGAGATGGAGACCAACGCGAAGACCCTCTTGCGGACCGCTCGCGAGCGCGCCGGCGATCGCGGCGTTGTCGTTGATCCACAGCAGCGGCGCATCGTCCTCGCCGTCCACGACCGACGCCTTCTCAAACTTCGGTCCCACGGACTCGGCCAGCCGCCACGCGGCCAAGTCCGGCACCCCCTTGGCGCGAAGCTGGATCCAGCGGACGCCGCAGTCGAGGAGGGTGCCGACCGCGGAGGTCACGGCCGCCGGGCCGGAGCCGAAGAAGCCCGTATCGACGATCACGTAGAGCCTGTTCGCAGGCGGCCGGAGCGGGAGCCGGCCCTCGGCCGGTGCAGGCGAAGGGCCCGTGTTCCCGGGAAGCCGACCCTCGCTCATTCCGCCTCCAGCCGATCGAGGAATCCGGTGTCCAGTTCGGCCTCCGCGAACGGCCGCGACTCGACGATCCTGCGCATGAGCGGCAGCGTGGTGCGGATGCCGTCGACCTCGAACTCCCGGAGCGCCCGGGCCATCCTCGATGCTGCCTCCTCCCGCGTGGCGCCGTGGGCGATCACCTTGGCCACCAGCGAATCGTAGTGAGGTGGCATCGAGGCGCCCTCAAAGCCGTGGCTGTCGACCCGGATGCCCGGCCCCGAGGGAGGCCGGTAGCCGCTAAGCGTGCCCGGCGAGGGCGCGAACGTCTCCGGATCCTCCGCGTTGATCCGGCATTCGATCGCATGACCGCCGGTCGACGTGCTGTCGGGCGACCCCAGCGGTTCGGCGGCGGCGGCCAGGATCTGGAGCTTGACCAGGTCGACTCCGGTCACCGCCTCGGTGACCGGATGCTCGACCTGGATGCGCGTGTTCATCTCCAGGAAGAAAAAGCGGTCGCCATCGACCAGGAACTCGACCGTTCCCGCGTTGGAGTAACCGACCCGCCTGGCAAGCCGCAGCGCCGCCTCGGCCAGCGACCGGCGGAGTTCGGAGCTGATGGAAGGCGCCGGAGCTTCCTCCAGCAGTTTTTGGTGCCGCCGCTGAATCGAACAGTCGCGTTCGCCGAACTGCACCGCGCGGCCGAACGAATCGCCGAAGACCTGCACCTCGATGTGGCGGGGCCTTTCGACCAGGCGCTCCAGCATGAGTTCGCCGCTGCCGAAAGCGGCACGGGCCTCGCTCGCGGCAGCGTCCAGGGCCGCTTCGAGGCCGGTCTGGTCCCGAACCGCCCTCATGCCGCGGCCCCCTCCTCCCGCCGCGGCCTTCAGCATCAGCGGATAGCCGACATCCTCGGCCAGCGCCACGGTCTCCTCGATCGATGCCGGCGCCGGGCCCCCCGGCAACACCGGCACGTCGGCCGCGATCGCGGCTTCGCGCGCCCTCCTCTTGTCGCCCAGGGTACGGATCGCGGACGGCGACGGTCCGATCCAGGTCAGGCCGCAACGTCCGACGGCATCGGCGAAGTCCGCGTTCTCGGCCAGGAACCCGTAACCCGGATGAACCGCCTGGGCGCCGGTGATGCTCGCCGCGGCGAGCAGGTTCTGCTGGTGAAGGTAGCTCTCCGCCGGCGCCGGCGGACCGACACATACGGCCATATCGGCCAGGCGCACGTGCAGCGCATCCCGGTCGACCGTGCTGAAGACCGCGACCGTTTCGATGTCGAGATCGCGGCAGGCGCGAATGACGCGGACCGCGATCTCGCCGCGGTTCGCGACCAGGATCTTCCGGAACGGCCGCGCGGCGGGTGAGGTCACGGGATCTCTTCCAGGCGCGCCGCTCCCGGCAGCGCGGTCTTCAAGTCCGGATCACGAACAGGGGCGCGCCGAACTCGACGGGGTCGCCGTTGTCCGGCACCACGGACGAAACCGTGCCCGAGACATCGGCCTCGATCTCGTTCATCAGCTTCATCGCTTCGACGATGCAAACGACCTGGCCCTTCTCGATCCGGCCGCCGATTTCGACGTAGGGCGGGGAGTCGGGGCTCGGCGCCGCGTAGAACGTTCCCACGATCGGCGACGTCAGCACGTGCCCGTCGAGCGCCGGCTCCTCGGCCGCGGGGACATCTTCCAGGGCCGGCGAGGGAGTCGCCGCCTGGGTTGCCGCCGCCGGTGCCGGCGCGGGCCGCGGCCCCCCCGCGGCACCGCCCCGATCGCCCCCCACACGCACGTAGAGACCCTCGACCTGGTACTCGACCGAGAGATCCGAGCCGCCCCGACGCTCCTCGGCCACGAAGCGAATCAGAGCCTGGATTTCCTCATTGCTCAGCACGGTCCGGCACCTCCCGGGCGCGGATTGTAGCCCGCGGCGGGAGCACTCCCAGGCGCTCGAGCGCTTCGCGGGCCCGCCGGTTGGCCGGGTCGGCCGAAAGCACGCGCTGGAAGATCGCGATCGCTTCCCTCCGGTGGCCCTGAGCGAGGTACAACTCGCCGATCGTCACTGTCGGCTTCGGCGAGGTCGGTCGCTCCCCGGCGGCCACGCCCGGCGGCCTACTGGCCCGTGACCTGGACGAACTTCGTCACCTCATCGGACCCGAGCGTGTTGGTGGCCCGGAAGGTGACCGCGTAGGTGCCCGGCTCGTCGTACGTGTGGGTCGGGTTCTGGCGCGTACTCGTGTTGCCGTCGCCGAAGTTCCAGAGCCAGCTCGTCGTGCGGCCGGCCGTCGTGTCCTCGAAGGCGACGAGCAGATTCCTGGTGTTGAAGGTGAAGTCCGCCCGAGGCAACCGCTGAATGGCGACGCTCACGTTCGTCGTCACCAACTGGCCGCCGCCGCTGCCGACGTCGACGCCCACCTCGAAGCTGTCGCCCGTCACCGTGTCGAGATCGCCCGAAGTGACGACCAGCCGGTCCGACGCGGTGCCGTCGGTACCGGTGGAGACCAACCCGCCGCCCGAGTCGAGCGTGCCGACCTCGGCGCGGAAGTTGACCTCCGCGTTCTCGAGCGGCTGGCCCCGGTCGTCGCGGACGATCGCCAGCAGATCGGCCTCGCCGCCGGTCTCGGGCACGCTGTTCGGCGTGACCTGCACGGTCACGGAAGCCGGCGAGAGACCGACCTGGACTTCCACGGTCGCCGTCTCCGAACCGCCGGTGTTGGCGGAGATGGTGGCGACGCCGAACTGGCCGTTCGCCCGCAGTGTCGCCAGCGCCTCGCCGCGATCGTCGACGCCGACGCTGGGCGGAATCGTGCCCAGGGTGGTCGTGAGCCGAATCAGGGTGCCCGAGCTGACCGGCGTGCCGTTCGGACGCAGCGCCACGACGCGGATCTCCGACGTTCCGTCCGACGGAATGCGGTCGGGATTCGCGCTGATCGTGATCAGCGTCCCCGAAGGCGCGACCGGGCTGGTCTTGTCGCACGCCGCAAACAGCACCAGGGACAAGCTGGCGACGACAGCGGCAGGCAGGAATCGGCGCCGGGTGTCCATCTTCTCGAATCAGTATACGAACGCTGGGAAGAGAGCGTCTAATCGCCCGTCTCCGGCCCGCGTCCGACCCAAACCAGCCTCGTCACTTCGTCCGCCCCCACCGAATTGGCGGCGCGCAGGGTGACCGCGTAGTAGCCCGGCTCGGCAAAGGTATGAGACGGGCTCTGCCGTGTGCTGGTCGCACCGTCGCCGAAGTCCCACTGTCTGCTTGTCACCTGACCTGCGGAAACATCTCTGAAGGCGACCAGGAGACCGCCGGGGCTGTACTTGAAAGCAGCCTCCGGCTGTCGCTGGATGCGAACGGCGACGTCTTCCGTGACCAGTTGCCTGCCGCCGGACCCGACCGCCACCGCCAGCCAGAATCTGTTCTCCTCCACCGCCGCAAGTTCAGCGGCGGTCACGGTGAGCCGATCGGTGACGCCACCGTCCGGTCCGGTGGTGACCAACCGTCCTCCGGAGCCGAGCGAGCCGGTCTGGGTGAGGAAGTTCACCTGCGCGTCCGCCAGCGGCCGCCCCCGGTCGTCGCGCACGATGGCGAACAGCTCGACCTCCCCGCCGTTCTCCGGCACGCTGCTCGGGTTCACCTGAACGGTCACCGACCCGGCCGGGCGTCTGGACTGACTAGACTGCTCCTCCGCGCCCTGGGCCAGTGCGGCCGCCGTAAGGCCGAAGCCGAGAAGCAGCGTCACAACAACAACGTGGATTCGACGAATCGGGATCATGTTCTTCCCCTCCATGATTTGTTTGACCTCTAACCTCGTCTACGGCCCCGCAGTCGACTCCGTCTATACGCAGGGAATGGCCGTCAATCTGACGGTTTCTCTACAGCGGTTACAAGGTCATCTGGCAACGACGCCTGCAAGCCGACCGGCGCCGGCCATCCGACGCCGTCCAGTCCGAGCCGGAGGCCGGAGGGGAGGGTCCCAGCGAGGCTGTCGGCAAGCGACGGCCCATGCCCTCTCATCGACCGACACCTAACCGGAGCGCAGCCGACCGCAGCGAGCACCAACCTCCCATCTACTCAGGAAGTGCGAGCGTCCGCGGGGACCCTCCCCTCCGGCCGCAGGATCGGACGGGTGAGCCCTCCGCAACCCGCCCGCTATCCAGCAGCCGACGCCGGAGGCGAGCCCTGCAGCCGCTTCACCGTGCGGATCGCGGACAGCTCCTCGAGCGACTGCTGGAGCCGGTTCAGGTGCTTGCGGTTGCGGACGTCGACCACGACGTCGATCGACGCCTCGCCGGCGCCGCGGTCGTGACTCTCGATGTGGCGGATGTTGCTGCCCAGCTTCGCGATCGCCTCCGTGACGCGGGCCAGCACGCCGGGCCGGTCGCGGGTCTCGATGACGAGAGAGACCGCGAACATCGCATCGTTGCGGCGCGCCCACTCGACCCGGATCTCGCGCTCGGGGTGGTACTGCAGGTTGCGCACGTTGGGACAGTCCACGGAGTGCACGGAGACGCCCCGGCCGCGGGTGACGAAACCGACGATCTCCTCGCCCGGCAGCGGACTGCAGCAGCCCGCGAAGAACGCGAGCATGTCGTTCTCGCCCTTGACCACGAGCCTGGCCTCGTCGCGGGGAAGCACCTTGCTCACGGCCTTGCGGATCCGGCCCGGACCCTGATCCCGGCGGCGCAGGCGCTCCGGGGGCAGCACCGCGCGCAGCACCGGCTTGACCGAACCGCGGCCGAAACCCAGCCGGCTGAACAGCTCGTCGATGCTCCCGTAGCCTTCCGCGGCTACGAAGTCCGCCATCTCGTCCGACTCGAACACGCGGCGCGGGCTCACGCGATAGCGCCGCAGCTCGTTGGTCAGCATCGCGCGGCCGATCTCGATCGCCCGCTTCTTCTGCTCGGCGTTGATCCAGTGGCGGATCTTGCTCCGCGCCCGCTGCGTGGCGACGATGTTGAGCCAGTCGCGGCTGGGTTCGCGGTTCGGGTTCGTCGTGATCTCGACGATGTCGCCGTTGCTCAGCTCGGTGCGCAGGGGCACCAGCCGCCCGTTGACTCGCGCGCCGCTCGTGTGGTGGCCGACCTCGGTGTGAACGCGATACGCGAAGTCGAGCGGCGTCGCGCCCCTGGGAAAGGAGAACACGTCGCCCTTGGGTGTGAAGACGTACACCTCGTCGGGATACAGGTCGATCTTGAGCGCGCTCAGGAAGGCGCGCGGATCCGGCATTTCCTGCTGCCACTCGAGGAGTTGCCGCAACCAGACGATGCTGGCGTCGTTCTGATCGGTGTCGAGCTGGCCTCCCTTGTACCGCCAGTGAGCGGCCACGCCTTCCTCGGCGAGCATGTCCATCGCCTGGGTCCGGATCTGGACCTCGAAGGGCTGCCCGCCGCGCCCCAGCACGCTCGTGTGCAGCGACTGGTAGAGGTTCGGCTTCGGCATCGCGATGTAGTCCTTGAAGCGGCCCGGTATGGGGCGCCACAACTGATGCACGACGCCGAGCGCGGCGTAGGTGTCCTTCAGGTCGACCGTGATGATCCGGAAGGCCAGGAAGTCGAACAGATCCGGCAGATCGATCTTCCGGCGGCGGAGCTTCTGGTAGATCGAGTAGTAGCCCTTGACCCGGTGACTGATCTCCGCTTCCATTCCCGCTGCTTCGAGCGCCTCACGCAAACGCTCGGCGATCCGCCGGGTCGTGCTCCGGGCGCCCTTGATCCGTTCATCGAGCTGCTTCCTGATGTCCTCGTAGTGGTGCGGATGCAGGTGCCGGAACGCCCGATCCTCCAGCACTCCCTGAATCCGCCACATCCCCAGACGGTGGGCGAGCGGCGCGTAGATCTCCAGCGTCTCGCGCGAGATGCGCCGCCGTTTCGCCGGCTCCAGAGGCTCCAGGGTGAGCATGTTGTGCAGGCGGTCGACGAGCTTGACCACGATCACCCGGAGGTCGCGGGCCGAGGCCAGGATCAGTTTGCGGAAGCTCTCGGCCTGCACCTCGTCGCTGTGGACGTACTCGTGGCGGCCGATCTTCGACACGCCGTCCACCAGGCCGGCGATCTCGGTTCCGAACTCGGCCATAAGATCCTTCTTCGTGGCGCCGGTGTCCTCCAGGACGTCATGCAGCAACCCGACGGCGACGCTGGTCTGGTCGAACTTGAACTCCGCCAGCATGTGGGCGACGCCGAGGGGATGACTGATGTACGGCGCGCCGGAGCGCCGCACCTGACCCCGGTGGGACCGCTCCGCGTACTCGTAGGCGCGGCGCAGCCAGGCCTCGTCGCAGGCGCGGTCGTTCTCTTCGAGGCGACGGATGACCTCGCCGATTCCCACGTCCCCAGGCTCCCGCACCGGCAGCGGATCCCGGGGTCGTGTCACCAGAGCCATCGTCTCCCCCTAAGCTGCGGCCGCCCTCTTCTGCCGCCGTTCGCGGCCGAATGAACTCTCCCAGATCAGCACGATCGGACTGGCGACGTAGATCGACGAGTAGGTGCCGACGAGCACGCCGATCAGGAGCAGGAAGGAGAAACCGCGAATCACGTCGCCGCCCAGGATGAACAGGCTGCCGACCGCCAGCAGGGTGGTCCCCGAAGTCAGGGCGGTCCGCGACAGGGTCTGGTTCAGGCTCCGGTTCAGCACCTGCACCAGGCTCTCCCGCCGGTTGCGCCGCAGGTTTTCGCGCACCCGGTCGAACACGACGACCGAGTCGTTCACGGAGTAGCCGATCACGGTCAAAAACGCCGCCACGGTGGTCAGGTTGAACTCGTAGCCGGCGAACGCGAACAGGCCGAGACAGACGGCGACATCGTGCGCGAGGGCCGCCAGCGCGCCGATGCCGAAGCGCAGCTCGAAGCGGAACCAGATGTAGGCCAGAATGCCCGCCAGCGCGAAGGCGATCGCCAGCAACCCCTTTCGCCGCAGCTCGCTGCCGATCTGGGGCAGCACGTTGTCGCTCGACAGCACCGCGAAGTTGCCGAACGTCGCGCGTTCACGGATCGCCGCGACCGCCGCCGCGCTCAGCGCTTCGCCCGGCTGGACGGCGGACCAGTCCTTGATGAGGCCCTCGTCCCGGCGGTGCGCCATCACCTCGGCGGACGCCGCGCGGTAGTGCTCCCGGGCGGCGATGTCGTCGCCGGAGGCCCTCTGGTCGTCCGGGTCGGCCTCGAGCAGGAGCGAGGCCAACGCCTCCGTGCCCTGCCGGTTCAGGTCGAAGCCCGAAACGCCGCTGTTGTAGTGCTGCTGCAACATCTCCTCGATCCGGACGGTGCGTTCTTCTCCACCATCGTCCGCGGTCGAGGTCCTGAGGATGACCGAGTTGTCCTCCTCGGTGCCGAACGACTGGATCGACGCGCTCTCGATCCCCGCGTCCTCCAGCAGCCCTCGAACCTTCTGGACATCCGGCGGCTCGGCGAACTGCACGATCATCTGCGTGCCGGACGCGAAGTCGATGCCGAGGTTCAACGGGCGGCTGAAGATGAAGCCCAGCGCGGCGACCACCGCGACGGTGGAAAGACCCAGGCAAACGCGCCGGAGGCGCATGAAATCGAAACTCGTATCGCGGAAGAACTCCATCGACGGACCCTCAGATGGACAGACGCTCGACGCGGCCTGAGCGCGAGAGGAGCAGGTCGAACAGGAGCCGGCTGTTGAAGACGGCCGTGAACACGGAAGCCAGGATGCCGACCGTGAGCGTCACCGCGAACCCGCGGATCGCCCCGGTGCCGAAGTTGATCAGGAAGATGGCCGCGATCAGGGTCGTCAGGTTCGCGTCGAGAATCGACGACCAGGCCTTGCCGAAGCCGGAAACCACGGAGGCCTTGACCGTGCGCCCGTTGTGAAGCTCCTCGCGGATCCGCTCGAACACCAGCACGTTGGCGTCCACCGCCATGCCGATCGTCAGGATCAGGCCCGCGATGCCGGGCAGGGTGAGAGCGGCCCCGAAGTACGCCAGAACGCCGAACACGAGCACGAAGTTGAGCCCCAGGGCCACCATCGCGTTGATGCCCGAACCCCGGTACACGACCAACATCGCCACCAGGACCAGGGCGATGCCGTAGCCGAAGGCGCGCGTGCCCTGCTCGATCGAGTCCTGTCCCAGGGACGGACCGACCGCCCGCTGCTCCAGGTATTCGATGCCCGCGGGCAGGGCGCCGGAACGCAGCACCGTCGCGAGGTCCTCCACTTCCTGCTGGGTGAACTGGCCGCGGATGATCCCGGAGTCGGAGATCCGTCCCTCCACGGTCGGCGCCGACTGCACCCGGCCGTCGAGCACGATCGCCAACGGGTTGCCGATGTTCGCACCGGTCCAGTCCTCGAAGATCTGGGCGCCCTCGTGCGTCAGCGAGAAGTTGACGACCGGCTCCTGGAACTGTCCCAGCCCGGCACGTGCCGTCTTCAGGTCGCGGCCCGTGATCACCGGGCGTTTCTCCAGCGCGTAGTAGACCTGACCGATCACGTTGCCGTCGGCGTCGCGCTCGTCCTGGGGCACGATCTCGAGGTGATCCGGAAGCGTGCCCCCGTATTGGCTCAGGATCTCCTGCGTGTCCACGGCCGGCACGCCGGCGGCGGGCGGATACACGCCGAGCCGGAACTCGAGGAAGGCGGTGTTCTTGATCAGGTTCTTCACCCGTTCCGGATCGTCGACGCCGGGGAGCTGGACGACCAGCCGGTTGCTGCCCAGGCCCTGGCGCTGGATCACGGGCTCGGCGACGCCGAACTCGTCGACCCGGTTGCGGATCGTCTGGAGGGCCTGGTTGATCGCCTGCTCGCGGATGTTGTTCACCTCGTCGGGCCGGCGGTCGAAGATCACGTCCTCGCCGGTTCTCCTCCAGGTCCAGTACGGCATCGTCTCTTCGAGGATGTCGGGCAGCAGCTCGTCCCGGTCGGGCGGCACGCCCGTGAGCCGGAAGCGGACCGGCGACTCGGTCGCGCCGGTGACGCCGGAGACCCCCTTCTCGTCCAGTTCCTGGACCAGGCTGTCGATGTCCTTCTGCGCTTCCGCCCGCAACGCATCGTCGGTCAGCACCTCGAGCAGGAGGTGGATGCCGCCGCGCAGGTCGAGGCCCAACTGGATCTTGTCGGCGAGCGGAAACGCCCAGAAGGAGCACGTGCCGACGACGACGAGCACGAGCAGGCCCCGCAGGATCAGGTTTCTGTTCATGACTTCGGCTCCTCGGCCATGCCGGTCACCGCGGCCTTGGTCACCTTGACCTTGACTCCGTCCGCGATCTTCACGATCACGGCGTTCGGCTCGGTCGAGATGACCTCGGCGTAGAGGCCGCCCTGCGTCAGGATCCGGTCGCCCCGCTTCAGGGCTTCAACGGTCGCCTGGAGCTGCTTTCGGCGCCGCCGCTCCGGGGCGATCAGCAGAAAGTAGAAGATGCCGCCGATCAGGATCAGCGGCAGGAACTGGATGAGGCCCGACGACGCTCCGCCCGCGGCCACAAACAACAGGGAATCAGGGATCATCTCTGTGCTCCTAGGGTGGTGCGGGCAAGCAAACCTCTCGCAGCCCGCACCCGCAAGGGGCAACCCTATCGCCGTTCTTCTTCCGCCGCAGTCCCTTCCCGCGCGCCGGCCCCGGCGAAATCGGCAAGCCCACCGGCCGCGATCGCCCGCCGCAGGCCGGCCATGAAGTGCAGGAAGAAGCGCACATTGTGTTCGGTGGCCAGCACCTTGGCCGTGATCTCGCCGCACCGGAACAGGTGGTGCAGGAAGGCGCGGCTGTGCCGCCGGCAGAGCGAGCAGCCGCAGGCGGCGTCCACCGGGCGCGGATCGTCCCGGTAGCGGGCGTTCTTGATCCGCACCATGCCGGTCGAGGAGAACAGCGTGCCGTGGCGGGCGTTGCGCGACGGCAGCACGCAGTCGAACAGGTCGACGCCCTGACCCACGGCATGGAGGATGTCCTCCGGCGTGCCCAGGCCCATCAGGTAACGCGGCCGGTCCTCAGGCAGGGCCGGCGCCACCCAGGACACCGCCTGCCGGCCCAGGTCCCGTCCCTCGCCGACGCTGACGCCGCCGATCGCGTAGCCGTCGAAGGGCAGCGCGGCCAGCTCCGCGACGGCGCCCAGACGCAGATCCTCGAAGAAGCTGCCCTGGACGATCCCGAACAGGCCTGCCGCTCCGCCTCCCCCGGTGGCTCCCCGGCGGTCGAGCGAACGGCGGGCCCACAACGTCGTGCGCTCAAGCGACTCCGCCGCCGCCTCGCGCTCCACCGGCCAGGGCGGGCACTCGTCGAGCACCATCGCGAGGTCGACGCCCATCCGTTCCTGGACCTCGACCACGCGCTCAGGGGTCAGCTCCACCCGGCTGCCGTCGTGCGGACTCTGGAACAGCACCCCGCCGTCGCTGACCCGGCGCAGACCGGCGAGGCTGAAGACCTGGTAGCCGCCGCTGTCCATCGCCAGCGGACCGTCCCAGCCGATGAAGCGGTGCAGGCCACCCAGGCCGACGATGCGCTCGACGCCCACCCGTTCCAGCAGGTGGAACAGGTTGGTCATCAGGATCTGCGCCCCGGACTCCACAAGCAGGTCCTGGCCCATCCCCTTCACCGCTCCCAGGGTGCCCACCGGCATGAACGCCGGGGTCTCCACCTCGCCGTGTGGCGTACGGAGGCGGCCCAGACGGGCGAGGCCGTCACGGCGGTCGACGCGGAACCGCAGCCGGCTGGAGGGGCCGGACGTCTCGGCCGCGACCTGATCCCCCACCCGTTCCCTAACGCTTGAGGTCGACCTTCGTCACCTCGACGTCGTCCGGCAGCGAGAGGATGAACTCCCCGTCGTCGATCGGTTCGTTCAGGACCATGTCCTGGAGCTCGATCAGCCTCTCGTCGCCGCTGACGTGCACGACCTTGAACCTCCGGGGCAGGAAGGTCTCCGGGTCGATCCAGATGTCGATCGTCTTGGCGTACTTCTCCACCCTCCGGTAGTCCGCCGTCAGGTGCAGGAAGTACGGCGCGCCCTCCTCCTCGGGGAACTCCACCTGGACCGTGAAGTACTTCATCAGCGTCTCGAGATTGCCGGCCGGGCCCAGATAGGTCAGCACCTGTTCCGAGAGGCGGCCCACCTCGGCCACCTTCGCGGTGCCGAGATCCTCGTACCACGTGGTCGCCACGTCGCCCCGCACGGTCATCACCATCGGCTTGGGTTCGACAATCTCCCACCGGACTTCCTCGGGCGGCCGGTAGCGAAACCAGCCCCAGCTCTCCTCCGGCTCAAGCAGCAGTTCGCTGTTCTCGTGTTGCACCAGGCGCGCCTGGAGGGTCACGATCTGGTGCTGCTCGTACTTGACGCGCTCCACCAGCCGGCTCATGCGCTCCCGCAGGTCGACGTCCCGGGCAGTCGGATCGGGCGGGGTGCCCGGCGCTTCGGGCGTCTGGGCCCCAAGCGCCGGGGTCGTGACCAGGGCCACGAACAGCGCACTGAGCCACGGCGCATAGACGGTGCGATTCTTCATTGCTGTAGGCGGGGCGTGCCTGACCGTAGAGTAGCAACCCCGGGTCGGAACCCTCATGCCCGGAACAGTCCGCATCCGCTCCACGTGCCTCGCCATCTCTCCTTCCGCGACCCCATCCACGGCTTCATCGAAGCCGATGAACTGGAAGCGGCGCTGATCCGCACCAGGCCGATGCAGCGTCTGCGCCAGGTCCGCCAACTCGGCCTGACGCATCTCGTATTCCCGGGCGCCGAGCACAGCCGCTTCGGCCACGCCCTCGGCGCGATGCACCTGGCCGGGCGCGTCTACGACACCCTGGCGCGGGTCGAGGAGACGCCGCTCGAGCCCGGGCCGCGGGCCCGCGCCCGGCGCCTTGTCCGGGCCGCCGCCCTGCTCCACGACCTCGGCCACGCCCCCTTCAGCCACTGGGCCGAAGACCTGTTCGAGGACGGCATCGACCACGAGGAGATGAGCCGGCGGCTGCTCGCCGGCGACGAGTTGGGCGGCGTCTTCGAGCGCTTCGGCGACGGCGTCGAGAGTTCCGACGTGATCCGGCTGCTCGGCGACCGGCTCGAAGGACCGGAACGGCTGCTCCCTCCCATCGTCAGCGGCGAACTCGACGTCGACAAGATGGACTACCTGCTGCGCGACTCCCTGTTCTGCGGAGTGCGCTACGGGACATTCGACCTCGACCAGGTGATCTCCACGGTGCGGCCCCTGTTCGACCCGGAGTCCGGCGAGCACCGGCTGGGCATCGACGCCGAGGGCCTGCACGCGGTCGAGAGCCTCATCCTGGCCCGCTACTACATGTTCACCCAGGTCTACTTCCACGTCACCGGCAAGGCCCTCGAACTCCACCTGAACGAGTGGCTGCACGAGCAGGAGATCACCTGGAGCAGCGATCCCGAACGGTTCCTGGCCGACGACGACGCCGAGATGATGACCCGGATGCGGCGTTCGGACAGCCTGCACGCGCGCGCCATCACCGACCGCGCCCACTTCCGGCTCGCGCACGAGACGGACGAGCACCTCGACCCCGAAGAGAAGAGGGCGTTCGAGCGGCGCCTCGAACCGCTGCGCGAGCGCTACGGCAGAGGTCTGCTGATCTCGAACTCCGCCAAGGATCCGCATCGCCTCGGCCGCGGCCGGGTCCCCGTGCGCCAGGCCGGCGGCCGGCTGGTGCCGCTCGGGGAGGCCAGCCACTTCATGCGCCACCTAAGGCGCATCGACCGCTACCGCGTCTACTGCAGCGACGACGTCTACGACGACGTGCGGCTCGCGCTGTCGGGCTGATCCGCCGCCGAGGGCGCGACCAGAATCGCCTCCCGGCCGGCGGGATGGAGCAGACTGGCGGCCCCAGGTCGAAGCTCCGCCACCAGCCGCAGGATGTGCCGGCCCCGCTCCTCGAACTTCGCCTCGTAGTTCGTGCGCGACCCCTCGGGCCAGCCGCCCACCCGGCGCTCGACCTCGACCGCCGGATGACGCCCCAGCGTCTCCACTACCGCCTCGCCGTACTCGACGTGGTCGGTGGCGAAGCACAGCCGTCCCGAAGACGGCTCGAGCAGGGAGAGCACGAGATCGACCGTGCGCGGATCGAGCAGGCGCCGGCGGTGGTGCCGGCTCTTGGGCCAGGGGTCGGGAAAGTAGATGTGGACCGTGCGCGCCATCGCTGCCGGCAAGAGGGTCGAGATCAGGTAGAGCGCCTCGCCGCGGAGCAGGATCAGGTTGTCGAGACGTCGAGCGGCAGCCCGCCGCACCGCCAGGCGGAAGTACTTCGAGACGATCTCCACGCCCAGGAACGGGCGGCCTGGCATGGCCGACGCCGACCCGAGCAGGTACCGGCCCTTGCCGAACCCCAGTTCGACCTCCCAGTCCGAACGCGAACGGAGCGTCGCCAGCAGCTCGGACCGGCACGCCTCAAGACCGCGCAATTCGGCTTCGGCACTCCCGGCCGCCGGCGCACCGGGCCCGCGCCAGACGACCGGGGGCGGGGTGCTCACAGCGGATCCCGACGGCCCGGGACGTGGAACGGCGTGGCGATCGGCAACGCGCTCAGAGCAGATCCCGGCGGCCGAGAGCCCGCAACCGGTCCACGATTCGCCGCACGTCCTGCGCCCGCTCCCGCGGCACGACAAGCACGGCGTCGCCCGTCCGCACGACGGCCAGGCCCTCGACTCCGATCGCCGCTACCGTGCCGCCGTCGGCGAACAACAGGTTGTCGCGCGCATCGACGGCGACCGTGTCGCCCACCGTCCGGTTCCCGTCGCCGTCCGCGGGCAGGGCCTCGGCCAGCGACCCCCACGAACCGAGATCGTTCCAACCGCAGTCGGCGACCACGCAGCCGATCGACGAGAGCTTCTCCATCAGCCCGTAGTCGATCGATACGGACTCGAGGTCGGCGTAGAGCGCGCACCGGCGCTCCGCATCGCCGTCCTCCGCCGCCAGACGCTCCAGGCCGGCGGCCAGCTCCGGCAGGTGCCGGCCGTAGAGATCGAGCAGGACGCGGCCCCGGAACAGGAAGATGCCGGCGTTCCAGAAGTGGCGGCCCGAAGCCTTGAAACGGGCCGCCGTCTCCGGGTCGGGCTTCTCCGTGAAGCGCTCCACCCGCTCCACCCCGCCCTCGACCGGGGGCGCCGCGAGTTCCACGTAGCCGTACCCCGTTTCGGCCCAGGCAGGAGCGATACCGACCGTGACCACGTCATGGGCGCCCTCGACGGCGGCGGCCGCGCCCCGCCGAAGCGCCTCCCGGAACGCCTCCTCGTCGGCGACCCAGTGGTCGGAGGGGAACACCGCGATCACGCCTTCGCGCACCTCCTCCGGCATGGATCGCACCGCCCAGCCGATCGCCGGCGCCGTGTTGCGGCCGCTCGGCTCTCCCAGGATGCGCGACGGCGGAAGTTCCGGCAACTCGGACGCGACCGCGGAGGCCAGTTCCTCGGTGGTGCATACCCAGATCCCGTCCGGGCCGCAGAGCGGCTCGATGCGGCGCGCGGTCACCGCGAGCAGCGAGCCGCCGCCCAGCAGGTCGAGGAGCTGCTTCGGGCGGCGCCTCCTGCTCACCGGCCAGAAGCGGGAGCCGATGCCGCCGGCCAGGATCAGACCGATCATCGCCGAGACCGCCCGTTCAGTCGCCGGCGCCATCCGTGCGCCACAGCGCGACTTCCGCCAGTGGCTTGCGCCGCAGGTCGGGCACCTCGCAGTCCGGCGCCGGGTAGCCGACCGGAAACAGGATGTACGGTTTCTCGTTCGGCGGCCGTTCGAGGATCTCGCTCAGGAACTTCATCGGACTCGGCGTATGGGTCAGGGTGGCGAGGCCCATTCCGTGCAGGGCCGCGATGAAGAGGCCGCAGGCGATGCCGACGCTCTCCTTGACGTAGTAGTTCTTCCGCTTCGCCCCCTGCTCGTCGAGGCCGAAGAGCTCGGCGAACACGACGACGATCCAGGGCACGGTGGTCAGAAACGGCTTGCGCCAGTCGGTGCCCAGCGGCTTGAGCGCCTCCAGCCACTCGTCCGGCATGCGCCCGCCCAGATAGCTGTGCTTCTCTTCCGCCTCCGCCGCCTCCCGAATCCGCGCCTTGATCTCCGGGTCGCTGACCGCCACGAACCGCCAGGGCTGGCGGTGCGCGCCCGACGGCGCGGTCGACGCGGCCTCGATCGCCCGTTCGATCAGCCGGCGGGGCACCGGCTCGTCGGTGAAGAAGCGCACGCTGCGCCGGCTGTCGAACTCCTCGAGGATCCGCTCCGCCCGGCGCTCCATCTCCGCCGGCTCGACGCGGGCCGGCCGGTAGGGAACGAAGACGGGAGCGTCCGCGTCCTTACCCACTCGTTCGCTCGAGCTCGTCCTCGACGACGCCGGCCAGTTGTTCGTAGGCCACCGCACCGGCGAGCGGCCGGCCGTTCACGAACAGCGCCGGCGTCCCGTTGACGCCGACCAGGATGCCGGCCCGCCGGTCGGCCTCCACCCGCTCGGGCGTGTCCTTGGCCTCCAGGCAGGCGGCGAAGGCCTCCGCGTCGAGGCCGGCGCGCTCCGCCTTGTCCGTCAGGTCGTCCAGGCTCAGCGCGTCCTGCTCCTCGAACATCAGGTCGTGCAGCTCCCAGAAGGCGCCGAGGTCCTGGGCGCAGACCCCGGCCTCGGCCGCCGCCTGGGCGTTGGGGTGGATCGCGTGCAGGGGGAAGTGACGGAACACGAGCCGCACCTCGTTCGGGTACTCCTCGAGGATGCGTTCCAGGGTCGGCAGCACGCTCTTGCAGTACGGGCACTCGAAGTCCGACCACTCAACGATCGTCACCGGGGCTTCCGCGTCGCCCCGAACCGGCCCGCTCCCGGGATCGACGGAGAGACGGTACGGCTCGAGCAGGTACTCGATCTCGTGCCCTTCCTCGAGGTTCTCCACGAACCGCTGCTGGGCCAGGTAGATCCGGACCTGGGGCTCGATCTGCTCGCGCTCGCCCCGGATGCGCCCCTCGTTCTCGACGAAGAAGGCGTCGATCTCCTCGTCCGTCAACTCGGTCTGGAGGCGCTCCATCTCCGCCTCTCGCCAGGCCTCGGGCTCCAGATCCGCCTCCCCCGCCGCGGCGACGACGAGCCGGTCACGGACGAGTCCCTCAAGTGTCCGCTCGATCAACTGGTGGCGTTCCGAGTCGACCTGCAGATCGCACTGGATGCGCTGCTGCTCCAACTGGTCCAACTGCGCGGCAGCCCGTTCCAGGGCCTCGTCGTGACCGATGTCCATGCCGTCGAGCCGCGCCGCGACCCGCTCCTCAACGCTCTCCTCCTGCGCCGAAACCCCGGATCCGGGCCGCAGGACGAGAAGCGCGATCACCGCCAGCAGGGCGGCATAGAGCGCCGCGTGCAGGGCCCAACCGGGTCGGTTCTTCCGCGCTGGAATCTCTGTACTCAAGGCTCGCCTCCTCCGGAAACTCACTCTACCGGAGCGTTACCATGACACCCGGATGACCGGACGGTTCATCACCTTCGAGGGCCTCGACGGCAGCGGCAAGTCGACACAGCTCGAACGCGTGGCACGGCGCCTCGAGCGCCATGGAGTCGCCCACGTGGTGACCCGGGAGCCGGGCGGCACGCCGTTCGCCGATCTCCTGCGCGAACTGTTCCTGAGGCGGGAGGCGGCGCAGGTCGACGGCCTGGTCGAGTTGATGCTGGTGTTCGCCAGCCGCCGCCAACACCTGATCGAAGTGATCGAGCCGGCGCTGGCCGCGGGCGCGGTCGTCCTGTGCGACCGCTTCACGGATTCGACCTACGCCTACCAGGGCGGCGGCAGGGGCGTGCAGCCGGAGTTGATCGCCGAGGCGGACCGGCTCGCCACCGGCGGCCGCATGCCCGACCGCACCCTCTTCTTCGACCTGCCGCCGGAGGAAGCGCAGCGGCGGCGGCGCGGCCGTGCCGCCGACCGCATCGACCGGGAGAGCCTGACGTTCTATCGGCGCGTGCATGCCGCGTACCGGGAGCGAATCGCCGGCGAACCGGATCGCTTCCGGCTCATCGACGCGGCGGCGCCCATCGAGACGGTCGCGAAGGCCGTCGAGGACGCACTGGGGGATCTCTTCCCGCAGGTGCAGCGCGATCAGGTACGCCGGGCATGAATCGAGTCGCGGAGCAACTGCCCTCGCTCGCCGCCGCGGGCCGGCTGTACCCCTCCCTCATCCTCCACGGCGGCGAGCCGGCGGACCGGCTCGCCCTCGCCAACGAGATCGCGCGGGCGCTCCTTTGCGAAGGCGAGCCGGACACGCGGCCCTGCGGCCGGTGCAGGCACTGCCGGCGGATCGACATCGGGAACGACCGCGTCTTCCATCCCGACTTCGTGTTCGTCCGCCGCGATGCGAGGAAGAGAGAGACGGTCATCCCCGTGGACAAGGTCCGGGCCCTCCTGCAGACGGCCCAGGTGTCGCCGTTCGAAGCCCGAGGCCAGGTGTTCGTTATCGTCGAAGCGGAGGTGCTGCATCCGGCGGGAGCGAACGTCCTGCTCAAGACCCTCGAGGAGCCCGCCGACAGGTCGCCCAGGAACTTCCTGTTGCTGGCCTCGTCCGCCAGCGAGCTGCTGCCCACCCTTCGCAGCCGGTCGTGGACCGTCTACCTCGGCGCCGGCGACGCCGGCGACGACGACGACGACGATGAACTGGCATCCGACCTCCTCGACCTGTGGCGCCGGCGTCCCGGCGACGAAGCGTTCGTCCCGTGGGTCTCGGACCTGGCCGCACGTCTCGTCAAGGACGGCGGCTTCGAGGACATCCGGGCGCGGCAGGGCTGGACGCGGATCGCCGGCGCCGTCGCCGCGGCGGCGCGCGGCCTGGACCGCCGCGCCGACCGGGCCGCCGCGCTGGCCCTGGCCGCCGACCTGCTCGACGCCCACCGGCTCCGGCAGCGGTCCATCCAGCCCCGGAGGATCATCGAAGGTCTGGCCGTCCGCCGGTTGCGGAGGGACCGGCCGCAGACCGGTTTCGGGAGTTCGGTGAACGAACTGCTCGGGCCGCCCTGAGGGGCAGGCGACTCGCGCCGTCGGGAGCGACGTCTCGGCGCCTTTCGCGAAGGCCCTGTGGCGACTGGCGCCGACGCCCGACGCGGCTCGGCGGCTGTGCAAGGACACGCTCGCCGCGCTGCTCAAGAAACACCGCGTCCGGCGCCTGACCGCCGACCAACTGCTCGATCAACTGCGGGCCGAGCCGATCGCCGCGTCCCCCGCCGCCATACAGGCCGCCGCCGGTCACGCGGACCCTCCGGCCGTTGCTCGACGCCGTCTGCAGCCAGCTCGCCGACGCCGACCGGCGCCTGGAACGGATGACGCTCGAGCTCGAAGCCGAGGTCTGCCGGGAAGACGACGACGAAACGCCCAAGCCGAGCGACGCAGCCATCCTGAGGTCCCTGCCCGGCATCGGCACGGTTGGCCTGGCCACCCTGCTCGGTGAAGCCGACGAGAGCCTCGAACGCAGAGATTGCGATGCGCTGCGTTGCCTCAGCGGCGTCGCGCCGGTGACCGTCCAGTCCGGCAACAAGCTGATCGTCATCCGACGACTGGCCGCCAACGAACGACTCCGCGACGCAGCCCACCACTGAGGAGGCGGACCGTGAAGGAGATTACTCGAGTCGGGATCGATCTGGGCAAGCACGTGTACCAGGTGTGCGCGATGGACGCGGCGGGAGCGGTGGTGTTTCAGCGACAGGTGAAGGCGCCGCGGCTGATGGAGTTGATGGCGCGCATCGAGCCCTGCCGGGTGGGCATGGAGGCCAGCGGCGGCGCGCACCGCTGGGTGGAGAAGCTGATCGAACTGGGTCACGACGTGCGGATGATGAGTCCCCAGTTTGTGCGCCCGTACGTGAAATCGAACAAGAGCGACTACCACGACGCGGAGGCGATCTGCGAAGCGGTGTCTCGTCCGACGATGCGTTTCGTTGCCCTACTAGACCAAGGAGCGCCGAGCATTGCAGCAGGTGCATCGCAGCCGCGAGCTGGCTCTGCGTCCCTTGCACAAGCGGGCGGACCATACATGCGCGGACCTTCTGGTCCGCTGCCGCCGAAGGCGGCCAGAGATACGCGGCCGAAGAGCGGCGACCGCAGCCTTGCATGGAACTATTGTTCCCTGCGCGACAGCGCAGCCTGACGGCTGCGAACGCTCCTAGCCCGGCATGTACTCCGGACTCCGCAGCCGCGGCCAGCGGCGCCGCACTTCCTCCACCTCTACTCCAAGGCGGGCGGCGATCCGGTCCTGGCGGCGCGCCATGTCGGCCAGGTCCACCGGGTAGACGTTCCGCCGACTCGGATCGTCGAGCCCGATCAGGTTCCGCGACTCGATTGCGGGGCCGATCCAGCCGGGCAGCCCGCGGGCCGTCCGGGCGGCGGCCGATCGTTCGTCGAGCTCCGCGAACAGCCGGCAGCGAACCTCTTCGTCCGCGCCGAGAAAGCCGCGCCAGCACCAGCGCCCTTCCGGAGGGTCGAGCAACCGCTGCCCCAGCTCGTCGAAGCTCGCGGCCGCGAAGTAGGCCATCGCGGCGGCGGTGAAGCTCTCGAAGTCGCCCATCAGCCGGTAGGCGGCGACAAGCAGCCGGTCGATGTGGTCCGCCTCCGCGGCCAGGAGCCGGCCGTACCTCTGGACCGCCGCCGGCGCCGGCAGTCCGCGACGGCAGAGATCGGCGATCCGTTCGACGGCGAGCAGACTCCAGGCGATGCCGGTCGAGAACATGGGATCGGCGAAGGCGTAGCTGTGGGGCAGCAGCAACCATCCCGGGCCGGCTGCCCGATCGCGGCGGTAGGCGACGCCGGAGCGCGCCTCCACTTCCCGCAGGGGCCGGTGGCCGGCGAACTGCCTCCTCAACGAGGGATAGCGAGCGAGCAGGCCCCCGAAGACCGCTTCGGCCCCGGATGCACCCGCACCTCCGCCGCCGAGTTCGTCGATCGCCGCGGCCGCGGCCGGGCGGTCTTCCGGGAACAGGACGCCGGCGCTCATCGAACCGTCGCCGAAGGCGAGCTGGTACATCCAGCCCTCCTCCAGCAGGTGGTGGGCAGCGCTCCAGCGCTCGGGAAAGGGTGAATCCGGCCAGTCGTCACCATGGTCGAAGCAGGCCACACCGTCGAAGTGCGAGTACACCAGCGTCGTCTGCAGCCGCGGTCGCACCGACCGCGCGCCCAGACGCCCGGCGAGCGGAGAGCCGCCCGTCGCATCGACCAGGAGCCCGGCCTCGACCAGCCGGTCGCCCGCCCGGATCCGCACCGGGCCGGCCTGCAGTTCGCCCGGAGGGGAGACCACCTCGACCGCGGTCTCCTCCCGGCAATCCACGCCCTCGGATCGGGCCCGCTCGAACAGGAAGCGGTCCACGTCCGAACGCAGCCACTGGTTGTCGGCCGCCTCGTCGTCCGGCGAGGCGGCCACGACCAGGCGGCCGCTGCCGGCGGCGTCCGGCACGAAGGCCCGGCCCGGACGGTGGGAGTAGAAGCAGAATCCCCGCTTCAGCCCACCTCCGACCTCGGCCAGCCGGCGCCGCCAGCGCCCGTGGGCGGCCAGCGTCCAGAGATCCTCGAAGCCGTAGCGCACCGCCAGCCGCTCCAGCGCCAGGTTGGCCAGCGGCGTGGAGGACTCGCCAAGCGCGAACCGCGGGTGGCGGCCGCGCTCCAGCAACAGCACGTCGCGGCCCTGCGCGTGAAGCGCCCGCGCCAGAACCGACCCCGCAAACCCACCACCCGCAATAACCACCTCGCGCCGCTCGACGGTATCCCCAAGCAACCCGGGCCTTCTGGCATGTGGCGCGGGTCTTCTGGCCCGCGAAGGGGACGCCGCCGCGAAGCGGCGACCGCTTTGTCCATCAGCAGCCGCAGGCATCGCACGCCGTCCGCCGCGGCACACCCTCCCGGTTCATCTCCCGGATCGCCCCCAGGCGAGCCGACCGGCAGGCGCGGCACGCCCCCGCCACCCGTTCAAGATCCCAGGGATCGACCTGCACCGCCGCCCTGGAGCCGGCCTCTTCCATCCCCCGCGCCAGGGACTCCTCCAACAACCTCAGGCTAGGCGGCTCGAACCAGCCCAGCCGCCGCAGCCGCTCCAGTTCGCCGTTGCCGCCCCGTACCGGGATCAACGCCACCGACCGCGCGCCGGCCTCCACCGCGTGCCGTACGCTCACCGCCGCCCAGTGAGCCTGCTCCTCCGGCGGCACGAAGGGCACGCCGACCAGCACGAACACCCGCAGGCCTACGCCGTCCGCACGAAGCCGCGCGGCGGCCCGGTCGAACTGCTCCAGGGTCAACTGCTTGCCCAGCCGCGGCAGGGCCTCCGGATGCGCGGTCTCCAGGCCCATCGCCAGCTCCAGGCGGCCCCGGAGCCGGTCGGCGAAACGGCGCACCCGGCCGTCCACCAGGCGCGGGTGGCACTCGACGACCACCCGCTCGAACGCGTCGGCAAGCCGCGTGATCGGTTCCAGGTCGGCCTCCGGCACCGCCCGGGGATCGAAGAAGTTGCTCGCGTTGTACAGCTTGAGCCCCTCGCAGCGCTCGAGACCCGCCTCTCGAAGCAGACGGGGCAGATCCTCTAGCGCCGATCGCAACTGGGCCGGCAGCGCGCCCTCCGGCGTCGGACCGGGGACGGTGTACCGCCAGAGGTCGCAGAACACGCAGGTGAAGGGACACTCCGCGCCGGTCAGGAACACGGTCGCCCACGGCCGGAGCTCGCCGTCCGGCCCGCGTTCCAGTTCGACGGTCACACCCTGGGGCCGCCAGGGATCGTGCACCGGCCGCGGCGGTCGAAGGGCCCGCACGGCGCCCGGATCGAAGGCCGGTGGCGCCTGCCCGGACCCCGCCTCCATCGCGCTGCCGCCGTTACCCGTGGAGCGACTGGAAGTGCCGGCGGTACTGCTCGGGCGGACGGTCGAAAGCGGCGCTGAACACGTCCGCCGACGCCGCGCCCTCCTGGAAGCGGCGCTTGGGGAAGACCGGGAAGTCGACGCCGAGCACCCGCTTCATCCCCCTCCGCACGACCTCGCCCTTCAGGTCGTACAGGGCCTGGTGCGAACCCCTGGTCAGCTCGTCGAAGGGAATCGCCTCCGCCACGGCGATCACCGCCGGCCGGGTGAACGGACTGAAACCCTCGAAGCCGAGCAGCCGCGCCGGCGCGTGGGTGCGGACGATCGCCCGGCCCAGGCCGCCCGAGTAGGTCTGGGAATGCTTGATCGCGTCAACGCCCCAACCCTCCTGGTAGAGCATCGAGTTGCCGACCACGCTGGTGATCGTCAGCTCGTGGTTCTCCTCCAGCGGGTAGTCCTTCAGGTTCTCGTCGCCGCCGTCGCCGTCGACCAGCAGGCGCCAGTCGGGGTAGCGCGCCCGAATGCCCCGAAGCAGCGCCAGGCCGACCGCGGCGCACTCGACGTCGAGCGGCTTGTAGTCCTCGATCACCTCGACGGCGGCCAGCGGATCGACCGTCGCCGGTTCGGCCCCGATCTCCTCGCCCAGCATCTCGAGACCCGTCCGCCGCAGGAACTCCCGCGCCTGCTCGGCGTCCCCCGCGCCGTCGCCGACCCGGAGGGTGAATGCCTTGAGCCTCGCGGCGCTCTCGCCCGACTCGAGCAGCGCCCGGCAGAGCGCCACCAGCACGGCACCGCTGTCGATGCCGCCCGAGAAGCAGACCCCGATCGGATCCCGGCCCCGATCGGCCGGCAGCGCGGCCAGCCAGCCGCGAAGCTCGCACATCAGCGCCTCGACGTACCGCTCGCCGATCACGTCGAGATCGGGCGGCAGCGTGCCCCGCGGCGGATCGAAGAACCGGTCGTGGGTCGGGTTCGGGTCCGGACAGCCGACCAGGCGCAGGGTCGTCGCGTGGTGAGCCGGCACCATCCGCGTGTAGGTCGGATGGAACTGGTCGATGTAGCCCTCCGCCAGGAGGCAATCCCTGATCTCGTCGATCCGCTCTGCTATGACCAGCATGGGGCCCGACGACTCCTTGGCCAGGAAGTAGCGCATCGGCCGGTCCAGACTGCGGGCCATCACGACGTCGATCCCCCGGCGGGCGGCGAGAGCGAACGACCCGTCGATGCCCAGAACCGCATCGGGCCCGCGCAGCAGCCGCTGCCGGGCCTCCTCCGGCGTCAGGTTCCAGAGGCGCTGTTCGCTGTCGTCGATCAGGTTGAGAACGCGGGCGATCGGCTTGTCCACGGCGGCTTCCTCCGCAAGGTCGGCGGTTGGCTGCATGCTACTGTCCTTCCAATGCTCAGACACAGCCGAAGCACCGCCGCAGGGACCTCCGAACGGCACCGGAACACGTTCCGCGCCGCGGTTTTCGTCTTGGTCTGTACAGGTGTCTCGATCATGCACATCGGCTGCCAGGACGCGCAGGAGCCGGAGGAAACCGGCCCCATCCTCCTCGAGGATCTGGGGCTCGGCCTGGTCGATCTGCCGCAAGGCTGCACGCAGGTCGAAGCGAGCGACGAGCCGCTCGATCTCGTCTGCGAGCTCATCGAGACGACGGAGACTCCGGCGGGCCCCGCGGGCACCGTCCGGCTCGAACTCGGCGAACCCAGCGACTTCGGCTTCGAACTGGCGGATGTCTCCGCGCTCGATGCCCTCCGGGAAGAGCACCGGCCCCTGTTCGAGGCACTGCCCGGAGGCGAGTTCCTGGGCGTCGGGGGCGCGCTCTTCTACGGCCCGTTCGGATCCGCGCGCTACACGCGCGGCCGCTTCCAGGCCGAGGACGGAGCGACGCTCCAGCGGATCCGGTTCTTCATGGTCCATCCCACAGAGAACCGACTCGTCACCCTGGTCTACGACCATCCGCCCGTCGACAGGGCGGACTCCGCGGCGCGGATCAACAACCACCTTCTCGTTCTTCTGGAGAACCTCAGGAGTTCGGACGATCTGCGGGCCGCCATGGCCGAGGGCGAAGCGCCAGCCGAAGACTGAGTCCGGCGCCGCGCGGCGCCGCGCCCGCGCACACGAGGCACTGCCCGCTTCCCCGATGCGGGCCGCAACCTCCGGGAGCGGTTGACCGTGCTCCCCCGCTGGCTCGACGACGAGGAGTTCCTCGAACCCGACCCGAAGGCCGGGGACGACGAGGCCCCGGCGACCCGCGGGCCCGCCTGGTGGCGGCCGGGTCAACGCGTCGGTCCCAAGACGCTCGCCGTCTTCAGCCGGCAGTTCGCCGTCCTGCTCGACGCCGGCCTGCCCCTGCTGCAGAGCCTGGAGATCCTGAGCGTGGAGGGCCAGCACCCGGGCCTGCGGAAGGTCCTGCTCCAGATGCGCGCGGAGGTCGAGGCAGGCTCCGGCCTCGCGGAAGCGATGAAGCGCCGGCGGCGCGCATTCAACGACCTCTACGTCAACCTGGTCGCGGCCGGCGAGGCGAGCGGCGCACTCCACACGGTGATGGACCGACTGGCGACCCACATCGAGAAGGTCGCCAAGCTGCGCAATCAGGTGCGCTCCGCCCTGACCTACCCGGTCGCCATTCTCACCGTGGCCGCCGCGGTCGTCTTCCTGATCCTGTGGAAGGTGATTCCGGTGTTTCAGCACCTCTTCGACGACATGGGCGGCAACCTGCCGATCCTCACGCGGATCGTGGTCGGCATCAGCCAGTTCATCGGCGCCTACGTCCTCGTCCTGCTCGCGCTCGCCGGGGCGGCCGCTTTCGCCACGAAACGGCTCCTCGGAACGCGCCGAGGCCGCACGGCAGCCGACCGTCTGCTGTTGCGCCTGCCCGTCGCGGGCAAGCTGATGCTCCGCATCGTCGCCGGGCGCACCTGCCGCACGCTGTCCATCCTGCTCTCCTCGGGCATACCGATCCTGAGCGCACTCTCGATTGCCGCCGACGCCGCCGGCAACGTCGTCGTCGCCGACGCCCTGCGCACGGTGCGCCTGGAAGTCGAACAGGGCCGTCCGATCAACCAGTCGCTCCGCCGCACCGGTATCTTCCCGGCCATGCTCTGCCAGATCGTCTACGTGGGGGAGCAGACCGGCACCCTGAGCCCCATGCTCACCCGCATCGCCGACTTCTACGAGGAGGAGGTCGACAACGACGTGGACAGCATGATGAAGCTCCTCGAACCCGCGCTGATCAGCATCCTCGGCGTCGTTATCGGCATCATCGTGATCTCGATGTACCTGCCGATGTACTCGGCACTGACGCAGATCGGGTGAGAGCCACACGTATCGGCCGCAGGCCTGCTCCACTCCAGGCGCCCGGCCGGATTGACGGAGAGCCGGCCGCTCAGGTAACAACGCCCGCATGCTCTCTCCCGAGGAAGCCTGGGCCGCCATCGCCGCCGAAGCGGAGACGCTGGAAGTGGAGCGAGTGAGCCGCGCCGACGCCGTCGGCCGCGTACTGGCCGGCGGCCTGACCGCCACCGTGGACGTTCCCGCGCACGACGTCTCGGCGATGGACGGCTTCGCCCTCGGCGGGGATGTCGAGCCGGGAACCGTCCTGCCGGTAGACGGCATCGTCGCCGCGGGCGACCCGCCCGGTGCGGAGCTTCGGCCCGGCGCGGCGCTCCGCATCATGACCGGAGCGCCGTCGCCGGCGGGCTCCGACCGCGTGATTCCGATCGAACAGACCGAGTTCGACGACTCCTCCGCCGCGGGAGCCGGCGGCGCCGTCCGCATCGTGGAACCGGTGCCCGAGTCCAGACACATCCGCCGCCAGGCGGAGGTGACCGCCGCCGGCGGGCCGCTGCTGGCGAAGGGAGAGCTGCTGACCCCGGGAGGAGCGGGGGTGCTGGCCACCCACGGCATCCACGAGGCGACCGTCTACCGCCGGCCGACGGTGGCGACGCTCTCGACCGGCGACGAGGTCGTGCCGGCCGAAGCGGAACCGGGTCCGGGACAGCTCCGCGACTCCCACCGGGACTTCCTCCGGGGCGCCCTCTCGCAGCTCGGCATCGAGGCCCGCTCCCTGGGCATCGCGCGCGACGACCCGGCCGAACTGCGGGCCAAGGTGGAAGCCGGCCTCCAATCGGACGTCCTCCTGATCTCGGGCGGCGTCTCGATGGGCGAGTTCGACTTCGTCGAGCAGGTCCTGGGCGAGACCGGCCTGGGCTGCCGCTTCCTGTTCGACGCGGTCGCGATTCAGCCCGGAAAGCCCCTGGTCGCGGCCCGCCACGACCGGGGGTGGGTGTTCGGGCTGCCCGGAAACCCGGCCTCGGCCATGGTGACGTACTGGCTGTTCGTGCGGCCCCTGCTGCGGGTCATGACCGGCGCGGAGGACAGCTACTGGCGGGGCGCGCTCGCCGCCCGGCTCACCACCGACCTGCCCGGGGCCAAGTGGCGGGACCGTTTCCTCCCCTGCCGGTTCCGCGTCGAGGCCGGCGAGGTGTTGGTCGAACCGAGACCGCCCCTCGGCTCCCACGACCTGGTCGCCTACGGCGCCGGCGCCGGCCTCGTCCGGGTGCCGAAGCAAAGCGCTCCGGCGGCCGCCGGCAAGCCTTGCGAGGTGCTGCCGACGCTCGAGTGGATGTAGGGGTCCCGGTTCGGTCCCGGTTGGTCCCGGTTTGGTCCCGGTTAGCAGTCCTCGGCAAAGGCTGCTAACGACTGCTACAATCCGCCGCCGTCATGCCTCTCTATGAGTACCGGTGCACCGAATGCGAGGCCACCCTGGAAGCGATCCAGGCCTTCTCCGCCCCGCCGTTAGAAGAATGCCCCGAGTGCGGCCGCGGCAGCCTCAGGAAGCTGCTCTCGGCCCCCGCCTTCCAGTTCAAGGGCAGCGGCTGGTACGTCAACGACTACGCCCGCAAGACCAACGGCAACGGCGACAGCAAGTCGAACGGCGACGCCGACAGCGGCAAGGCCGCCTCTTCCGACTCGGGCAAGAAGTCCAGCGACTCGACCCCCTCGAAGAGCGAAGCCTCAAGTCCCGCCCCCACGCCGTAACGCCAGCGGACCTCCATCCCCTACAAGCGGGGCTGGGTCGAGGCCCTCAACTGCCAACGCCCGCCAGCCGGCCAGGGCTCCGGGGGGCGGATACCAGGGGGCTTGTAGCGAGCGACGCCCGACGACACTGCACCCACCGACGCCCAACCGGAGCGAGCGGAATGCAGCGAGCGCCACACCCCCACCATCCGATCGAGCGCGAGCGACCCCTGGAATCCGCCCCCCGGAGCCCTGGCCGGCGGGTGAGCCGTGGCGGAAGCGCATGGGAATCGAACCCACCCCCGTGACGCATCACGCCCCGGACAACGGTTTTGAAGACCGCAGGAGGCACCAGCCCCCGAGCGCTTCCGCCGATCAGCATATCCTCGGTGCTTCAACCTCAGACGACTCGGGGAGCGCGACGATGAACACTCGAACTGCCCGGCCGCGGCGCCGCGAAGCGGCTCTTGGCCTCACGTTCCTGCTCCTGGCGTGCGGGGGCGACGCACCGGCCGAAGGAGGCGCCGCCGCCCAGGAGACAGCGGCGGTGGAGCTTGCGGAACCGATCAGCACCAGCGGTCTCGTCATCGCCCTTCCGGCGGCCTGGAACCGCCTCGAACCCAGGTCCCGGATGCGCATGCTGGAGGCCGAGATTCCCGGTTCGGGCGGCCCCGGCGAGATCTCGGCGTACTACTTCGGGCCCGGCGGGGGCGGGGGACCGGCCGCGAACATCGAACGCTGGAAGACCCAGGTCGTTCTCGACCCCGGCGCGCCGGCGCCGATCACGCAGAGCCGCGAGAGCGACGGCGTGCGCCGCACCTGGATCGAACTGGAGGGGACGGTCAAGGCGAGCACGATCGGCAGCTTCCCCACCACCGACCTTCCCGACTCAGCGCTCTACGGGGCGATCATCGAGGCCCCGGGCGGCCCCTGGTACCTGCGCGCCGTGGGTCCCGGAGCAACGATGCGGGAACAGCGGCAGGCCTTCCTGGCCATGCTCGACAGCGCGCGCCCGGAACGCTAGGAGCGCCAAAGTGGTGGAGCCGATGGGAGTCGAACCCACGACCTCTTGAATGCCATTCAAGCGCTCTCCCAACTGAGCTACGGCCCCACGCCTCGGCGGCGCGTGAGTGTAGCAAGCGGGCGCTGCGGGTGCAGCGCCGGCTTGTATGGAACAACACGCTGTTCCCTGCGCGTCAGCGCAGCGGAAACCGCTGTGTCTACTTGCATGGAACTGCCCTTCCTGTGCGTCAGCGCGGCGCGGACGCCGCGAGACTCGACTCCTAGAAGTGGTACGCGACGCCGACGCTGGCGGAGGCGTAGGTGCTGGCGGCGTCGATGTCCGCGTAGTGGCCGGAGAGTTCCACCACCACCGAGAGTCGGTTGTTGATCGGGAAGTCGCCGGTGACGCCCGCGGTCAAACCGGGTCCCTCCTCGGACTCTACGCCGTTGCCGAGCTGGTAGAGGCCGAGGCCGAAGAACACGCCCGACTGGTAGTAGAGCTCCTGGAAGCGGTACTCGCCCGAGATCGTCGCGTACCGGAAGGTCGGGCTTGCCATGGAACCGACCTGGTCGCCGCTGAAGTCGATGGTGCCGAGACGAAAACCCACCGCGGTGCGCGGCTGCGTGCGCCAGGTGAACGACGCCTGGACGCCGGTGTTGTCGGTGCCCTCGCTGAAGCTGCCGCCGATCGTGGGGCTGAGCGCGGCGGTGTAGCTGTACCGCTCCTGGGCCCCTGCCGTGCTCGCGCCGACCAGCAGCAGGAGGAGGACGGTCAGGAGCAGCGGGACGACGGGGCGCGGCGGCCCCGGCCGAGCGCTCCAGGGCCGGGACTGGGAATCCGATGCGGTCAAGTGGTTCTCCTCGTTTCTTCGCGGCGGGCACTCTAGCAACCGGCACCCGTCAACACCCACGTACCCGGGAAGGGCGGGCGAAATCCGTCCTTGTCGGCAGGAATGAGCAAGAGAAGCTCACCCACCGGAAGGCTGCCTACTTCCTTCTACGGATCCCGGCGGCGAAACGTACTGTTCGCCGCGGCACGGAGTTTCACCCGGCATGCTGTTCGAGGCGCCCGGCGCGCCCTCGGGTTCGCGGTCGACCTGCTCCTGCCGCGCGTCTGTCTCGCCTGCCAGGCCCCGGCCCGGCGGGAGCTCAGTTTGTGCCCCGACTGCCATCGCCTGCTGGAGCCTCCTCCCGGCGGCGCCGCCGGCGGCGGCGGCGGACGGCTGGAGGGCTGCGACGCCGTCTTCTGGCTGTGGGCGTACCGGCCGCCGATCGACCAGGTCATCCTGGGCCTGAAGCACCGCCGCCTCGACTACCTGGGGCGCCACATCGCGGCCGAGGCGGTCGCCGCCCTGGGAATCGAACTGCGCCGCGCGGAGTTGATCGTCCCGATGCCGATGCACTGGCGCCGCAGACTCGTTCGCGGCCGAAACCACGCCGAATCGATCGCCCGTCCGCTCGCCGCGCGGCTCGGACGCCCCTTCCGCTCCGTCCTGCGGCGGCGGACCCTGGGCCACCCGCAGGTCGGACGAAACCGCAGGCAGCGGCTCGCCAACCTCGACGTCGTGTTCCACTGTCACACACCCGACGACGTCCACGACCGCGTCGTGCTCCTGGTCGACGACGTCGTGACCACCGGCGCCACCGCCGGCCGGGCCGCCCGCTGCCTGCGGGCCGCCGGCGCCGCGGAGGTCATCGTCTTCGTGCCGGCGCGCACTCCCGACCGGGCCGCCGCCTCTTCCGCTATAGTGACTGACTGACATGACTTGCCGGAACCATCCCGGCGACTCCCGGTCGACCGTGGCGCGTGCGCGTCTGCTCTCGGCTGGGGTCCTGGTGTCGGTCGCCGCGGTCGCCATGTTCGCGGCCGCGCCTGTCCGGGCCGGCCTCGACGTGCCCAGCCTCGGCGATCCGACGGCCGGCCGGCTGGTCGGCCGCGTCCAGACCGGCAAGGCGGCGCTGCCCGCCGCCCATGTCTACGTCTACGACGTCGCCGACAGCAGCAAGCAGCAGACGACGACCGACCGCTTCGGGCGCTACGCCTTCCAGCCTCTGCCGCCCGGCATCTACCGGGTCATCGCGCACCGGCCGGGTTACGTGCCCGCCGTGGCGGAGCTGACCAGGACCACGAGCGAATCGGTCCAGTCGCTCGACTTCGAGTTGGGCCGCCGCTCGGGCAAGGCCGGCAAGAAGGACGACGAAGAGGACTTCTGGTCGATTCGCGCCCGGATCCCCAGCGACGTGCTGCGCCAGATCCAGATCGCGGAGGCGATCGCGGACGACCGGGACTGGGGGCTCGAGACGGCGATCCAGCGGGAGCGATTCGAAGCGGAGCTCCGGACCCTCTCCGGCGTCGAAGACGCGGGCGACGGCGGCGCGCTCGTTCTGGGCAGCCAGCTTGACCTCCGCAGCCGGTTCGGCGAAACGCAGCTCGCCCTCCGTTCCAACCTGCGGGAGTTCAAGCGCCAGGCGTTCCGTAGCACCGGCTCCGCGGGGCAGCCGCTCGGCGACAGCAAGGCCTTCGCCCTCGACGTGAACCACCGGGGCTCCAACATCCAGTTCACGTCGCAGCGACACCGATTCCAGGGTGCCCAACCCGGCTCCTGGGATGACTTCGGTCCCATGGGGATCGCCGGTCTGGACAGCTACGGCGTCCGCGTCGAGCAGGCCGCCGGCGCCGGCGACACCCACTTCGAGGCCCGGTACACCGCGGACAACAACTTCCACCACGGCTTCGGCGATCTCTACGCCGGACCCAGCGGTGTCCACAGCCAGGCCCTGGCGGCGATCGACTCGCCCCTGTCCTCGACCACGCTGGAGTTCCGCGGCGCCTACGAACGCCAGCTCACCGCCAGCACGTCCCTCGAGACCGGCATCAGCTACCGCGAACGGCAGGCCTACGGCAACGGCCGGCTTTCCAGTTGGGGAGACGACTCCTACCAGCGGTTCGACGTCTTCGGCCAGGGCAACTGGGAGATCCAGCCCACCGTCATCCTCGAGTACGGGATGTTCAGCACCCTGTCCGACGGCAGCCTCTCCTTCACGCCGCAGGCCGGCTTCGTGGCCGAGCTGGGATCCGGCTGGCTGGCCGAGATCGCCGCGAGCCAGCGCGTCGACTCCGAACCGCTCCTGTTCCGCGACTTCCTGCCCGTGCAGTACCAGGACGACGAGAACTGCGGCACGACCTACGAGCACTGCTACCGGGTCAAGCTCAGCCGGCGGCTCGGCGCTTCCGACGAGGACCACCGCGTCGACTTCGGCGTCAATCGGCGGCAGTTCGCCGACAACGCCCGCCTCTACTTCAGCCGCGACGTCTTCGACCGCCTGGAGAGCCTGCTGCTGGTCGAGGGCGACCAGGTCGAGGAATTCCAGTTTGGTCTCCAGCAGCGGCTCGGCGAGAAGATCCTGACCCGCGTCAGTTCCTCGGCGGCGGCTGGCGGCGGCGGTCTACTGCGGACGGCGGACGCCGACGGCAGCCTCCGCAACGAGGTTCGTTACCTGGTCGCCAGCGCCGACACGCAGTTCGAGCGCAGTTCCACCGGCGTCCTGATCGCCTATCGCTGGGTCGAACAGGAACTCACGCCCCTGATCCACGACCCGGCCGACTTCCGGCCCGGAGGCGCCGACACCGTGCTTTCCCTGGAGCGCATCCGGATCGCGCTGACCCAGGACCTGCCCTGGCTCGCGGGCCTGCAGAACTGGGCCCTGCAGTTGGAGATGCAGCTCAGCCGCGGCCACGTCCCAATCGACTCCGCCCAGGATCCGGACCAGCTCCGCCGCCGCGTCCTCGCCGGCATCGCGGTTCGCTTCTAGGAGTTACTCGCAAAGGACGCCGGCCGTTGGCCGGCGGCGGTTTTCCTTGGGCTACGCCGCTCCGCGGCTCCGCCCCGAGCGGACCTGTTGCCGCGGGTCTTCTGGCCCGCGGAGAAGACGCGCCGGAGGCGGCCAGAAACACGCGCCGGCCGCCAGGCCGGCCCCATTCAAGAATCTGACCCTAAACCAACAGATTGAACCCGCGACGGCCCCAACGTGCCTAACGTGTCCTAGAATCAAGGGCCAAGCGCCGATTCCCGGTGGCACAGCACGTGCTTACGTCATACTGAATCGGCCCGCGGAACGGACGTCCGCCCCATCCTGAGACGCAGAAGCCACACCCTACAGTCAACAACATCCCGATGCGCATCGAGTCCCGACCGGCCCGACTCGGCCTGACCGCGGCCTTGCTCCTGCTGACCATTCTGGTCGTCGGCCTGGGCGGGTTCTCCGTCGGCCGCAAGGTGGCGTCCTTCCAGACGATCGGCCTCGTGGCCGAGGCGACCGAAAGCGGCCTGAGCGTGGTGTCGGCGAACGAGGCGTCCGAGCTTGAGGTCGGCGACATCATCGTCCTGGTCAACGGCGAGCGGGCGCTGTCGGCCGGCGAGCTCGACCGCCTGCTGCGCTGCTGCGGCGAGAGCGACCTGGAGGTGCTGCGGGACGACGAACTGGTCTCGGCCAGCCACCGCCTGCCCGGAGTGACCCTGGACTGGGCCTACATCGTGCTCGCCGTGACCGGAATCGCCTACCTGCTGATCGGTCTCTACACGCTGAGCCGGCAGCGCAGCCGGCCCATCCTCCTCTTCCACCTCTGGACGCTGGCGTCGGCCGCCGTCTACCTGCTGACGCCCGTCGCTCCCTTCGACGGCATCGACCGCATCTTCTATCTGGCCGACAGCGTCTGCCGCCTCCTCCTGCCTCCCCTCACCCTGCACTTCTTCCTCGTGTTCCCGACGCGGCCGCGCGACCGCTGGCTGCGTCGCGCGATTCCCTGGCTGTACCTGCCGGCCACCGCCCTGCTGGTCGTGCAACTCGACCAGATCCTCGGCAGCGGCAGGCTGACCGGCGGACTGAGCGCCGCCACCCTGGAGCGGCAGGACCGCATCGAACTCGTCCTGCTCGTCCTGTTCGCGTTGACGGCGGCCGCGGTCCTCGGTCGCGGCCTGCTGTCCCGTCACGGCTGGGAACGGGGCCGGCAGACCCAGTGGATCGCCTTCGGCGTCGCCGGCGGCTACGTGCCGTTCCTGTTGCTCTACGTCGTCCCCTACTCCCTGGAGTTCCCGGCGCCCGGCTGGCTGAGCGTCGTCGCCACCGCGCCCCTGGCCCTGGTCCCGCTGAGCTTCGCCTACGCCCTGCTGCGCTACCGGCTCTGGGACGTGGCCGTGATCGCCCGCGATGTCGCGACCTACGCGCTCACCGTGCTGCTGGCCGTGCTCGGGTTCTCGCTGCTCAGCCTGCTCATCGGCCGCGCCGTCCCCCAGGACATGGTCGTCGCGCGGGGGTTCCTCAACGCCAGCGCCCTCCTCGTCATCGGCACCCTCTCGGTCCCCGTCCGGCAGGGCATCGGCGCGAGCCTCCAGCGGCTCCAGTACCGGGCCCAGCAGAGCCGTCGCGCGCTGGAGCGACTGGGTGAGGAACTCCTCCACGAACGGGACCTCGGCCGGCTGGCATCGAGTCTCCTGAGGGAACTCGAAGAGGGGCTGGATCTGGAGCAGAGCAACCTGTTCCTGGTCGAGGGAGATCGCCTCGTCGCCGTCCGGGAGGAACCGGAGGCGCCCGCCCTGGAACTCGGCGACGTGGACACCTCGATCTGGGAAGAGCCCCACTTCCTGCTCGCGCCGGCGCCGCTGGCCGACACCGCGAAGCGAAGCCCGATGCGGCTGTCGGTCCTCGGCTATCACTACGCCTTCCCGCTCGCCGTGCGCGATCGTCGGGTCGGACTCCTGTACGTCGGCCACCACACCGGCGGCGCGCCGCTCTCCAGCGACGACCTGGCGCTCGTGCGTCAACTGCTGAACCAGGCGGCGCTGGCGATCGAGAACGCCCAACTGCTCGAACAGAGACGACGGCAGCTCGACCGGGTTTCCGAACTCAAGCAGTTCAGCGACGAGATCATCGAGTCCTCTCCCGCCGGCATCGCGGTCGTCGACGGCGCCAACCGCATCGTGACCGCGAACGGCGCCTTCGCGGCCCTCGTCGAGCACGACCGGAACGATCTCGCCGGTCGGCCACTCGGCGACCTGATCCCGCTCGAGCTCTTCCCGAAGCAGGGCGATCCTCCGGTGGAAGTCCGCTTCGAGGACTCACGGGAGCGCGGGCAGCACCTTCAACTGTCGGTGGCCGAGTTCCTGGGCGCCCCCAACGGACATCGCGTCGTCGTCGCGCACGACATCACCGAACGCGAGGCCATGAAGCGGAAACTGGCCGAGAACGAACGCCTGGCGGCAATCGGCGCGATGGCCGCCGGCGTCGCCCACGAGGTGAACACGCCGCTCACGGGCATCTCGAGCTACGCCCAGATGCTCCTGGCCGAGACTCCCGACCGCGACCCGCGCCGGCGCCTGCTGCGCAAGGTCGAGCGCCAGACCTTCCGTGCGGCCCGCATCGTGAACACGTTGCTCGACTTCGCGCGCCGCGGCCGCCATGAGCCCGCTGCCGTCGACATGAGGGCGGTCATCCAGGAGAGCTGCGACATGCTCGCCGAGCGTTTCGCCGACACGGGCGTCGAAGTCCAGGTCGACCTCGACCCCGGCGAGACGGTCTGGGTGCTCGGCAACGACACCGAGCTGGGCCAGGTGCTCGCCAACCTGATGGCGAACGCCGTCGACGCGATGACGGAGGCGAACTCCGAACCGCAGAGAATCACGCTCGCGGTCCGAAACATGGACGGCGTGATCAACGTATTCATCGACGACACGGGCCCCGGCATCTGCAAGCAGCACCTGGAACGTGTATTCGAGCCCTTCTTCTCCACTCGCAAGGCCAGCGGCGGCACCGGCCTCGGTCTCTCCATCAGCCAGGAGATCGTGCGCCGGCACGGCGGCGCCCTCACCGCCGCCAACCTCGAGCCCGCCGGGTGCCGATTCACCGTTCGGCTGCCGCAGATGGTCTCGCCGCCGCTAGAGGGCGGCGGCGCGGTACGACCGGCGCACCCGGACTCCGCGCTCCCCGCCGCGTCAGAGGAGCAAGGACCATGAACATCCTCGTCGTCGACGACGAGGACGTCCTGCAGGACGTTCTCACCGCCCTGATCCGGCAGGAGGGGCACCACCCGATCTGCTGCGCCTCGGGCCAGGAAGCACTGAGCGTGCTCGCCCAGGAGGAGATCGACCTAGTGCTGCTCGATCTGATGCTGCCGGACATGAACGGCAAGGAGGTCATGCACCGGATCCGGCAGAGCGACCCGGACCAGGTCGTCGTCATCATCACCGCCTACTCCTCGATCGAGGGGGCGATCGAGGCAATGCGCGAGGGCGCTTTCCACTACCTGCCCAAGCCGTTCAAGAACGAAGAGGTCCGGCTGACCATCCGCCAGGGCCTCGAACGCCGCCGCTTGACCGCCGAGAACCGCGACCTGAAGGAGCAACTGCGCGAGCGCCAGGGATTCGACAAGATCATCGGCAAGAGCCGGTCGATCCGGCAGGTCTTCGACCTGATCCGCAGGGCGGCGCCGTCGAAGAGCAACATCCTCATCCGCGGCGAGAGCGGCACCGGCAAGGAACTCGTCGCCAAGTCGATCCACAACAACTCGAAGCGCAGGGACGGTCCCTTCGTCACCGTGAACTCGGGCTCGATGCCCAGCGAACTCCTCGAGAGCACGCTCTTCGGCCACGTCAAGGGGGCCTTCACCGGCGCCGTCTCGCACAAGAAGGGCCTGTTCGAGGTCGCCCACGGCGGCACGATCTTCTTCGACGAGATCGGGAACATCCCGCCGGACACCCAGTCCAAGCTGCTGCGGGTGATCCAGGAGAAGGAGTTCATGCGTCTCGGCGGGCTCGAGACCCTGCGCGCCGACGTGCGGCTGGTCGCGGCGACGAACGCCGATCTGGAGGCGCGGGTGGAGGACGGCGAGTTCCGGGAGGACCTCTACTACCGGCTCAACGTGATCACGATCCAGCTTCCGCCCCTGTCCAAACGGGTCGAGGACATCCCCCTGATCTCCCAGCACTTCCTCCGCACCTACTCGAGCGAGAACGAGAAGCAGCCGCGCCGCCTGACCCCCGAGGCGATGGACCTGCTGATGGCCCACCACTGGCCCGGCAACGTGCGCGAACTCGAGAACGTGATCGAACGGGCCGTCGTCCTCTCGACCGTCGAGGAGATCGGCGTCGACCTGCTGCCGGGCAACATCCGCAACCCGGACACGGCGCTGCCGCCCCCGGACACGCTGCCCGCGCGCGGCGTCTCCTTCAAGGAAGCGGTCAGCGCCTACGAACGGCAGTTGATCGTCAAGGCCCTGCAAGCCTGCGGCGGCGTCCAGAAACGGGCAGCCGAGCGCCTGAAGGTCAAGCCCACGACGCTTCACGAGATGATGAAGCGCCTCCAGGTCCGGGTCGAGAGCCGCGCGAGCTAGGGCTGAACGAGGCCGTCGTAGGCTTCGGGCCTTCTATCGCGGTAGAACTGCCACACCGAGCGCACCTCGTCGATCATCCCGAGGTCGAGGTCCGCGACCAGGAGTTCGTCCTGGTCCCTTGACGCCTGGGCGACAATCTCGCCCCTCGGGCTGACGAAGTAGCTGCTGCCATAGAAGGAGCCGAGGTCCCACGGCTTCTCGGTGCCGACCCGGTTGATGCAGCCCATGAAGTAGCCGTTCGCGACCGCGTGGGCCGGCTGCTCGATCGTCCACAGGTGGTCGGAGAGGCCGGCGACGGTTGCAGACGGGTTGTAGACGATCTCGGCGCCGGCGAGGCCCAGGGCCCGCGCGCCCTCGGGGAAGTGGCGGTCGTAGCAGATGTAGACGCCGATGCGGCCGAAGGCGGTGTCGAACACCGGGTAGCCGAGGTTGCCCGGACGGAAGAAGTACTTCTCCCAGAAGCCGGCCACCTGCGGAATGTGCGTCTTGCGGTACTTGCCGAGGTAGCTGCCGTCGGCGTCGATGACGGCGGCCGTGTTGTAGAGGATGCCGGCGGTCTCGCGCTCGTAGACCGGCACGACGATGACCATGCCGAACCGGCGCGCGTACTCTGCCATCCGCTCCGTCGCCGGGCCGGGCACCGGTTCCGCGGCCGCGAACCAGCTCGAGTCCTGGCCGGGGCAGAAGTACGGCGTGTTGAACACCTCCTGGAGGCAGAGCACCTGGACGCCCTGGCGGCCCGCGTCCTCGATGTAGGGGATGTGCTTGGCCGTTATCGCCTCCACCGTCGCGGCGACTTCCTCGGCCGACGCGCCGTCGCCGCACGTTCCCTCCGGCAGGGACATCTGGATCAGACCGGACATCAACATTCTGCTCATATCGCTTCTCCCTATCTCTCGGTGCGCCTACCTTGTCGGTGCGCCGGCCTTCCGGCCGGCATTCCGGGCGGCCGTCGACGGCTAGAAAGGCCCACCAAACAGCCCTCGCTTCAGGAAGTTACCCCCACCGGCCCGCCCGTGCCAGACGTTGTCCTCGACCACCACGCGCCCCCGGCTGATCACGATCTCCGAAACCCCCTGGACCTCGGCGCCCTCGTAGGCGTTGTAGTCCACGCGCATGTGATGCGTATGCGGGTTGTCGATGCTGATCGTCTCCCGCCGATCCGGGTTGAACACGACGATGTCGGCGTCGCTGCCGACGGCGATCGTCCCCTTCTTCGGGAACAGTCCGAACAGCTTCGAGGCCGCGGTCGACGTCAGCTCGACGAACTTATTGACCGACAGCCGGCCGCCCACGACGCCGCCGTTGTAGACCAGGCTCATCCGGTTCTCGACCCCCGGACCGCCGTTCGGGATCTTGCTGAAGTCATCGATCCCCAGGATCTTCTGGTCCTTGAAGCAGAACGGGCAGTGGTCGGTCGAGATGCTCTGCAGATCGCCGAAGCCGAGCCCCCGCCACAGGTGCTCCTGGTTCCACTTCTCGCGCAGGGGAGGCGTCATGACGTACTTGGCGCCCTCGAAGTCGTCGTGGTCGTAGTGGCTGAGATCCAGGAACAGGTACTGAGGGCAGGTCTCCGCGAATACCTGGGCGCCGCGGTCGCGGGCCAGGGTCACCTGTTCGAGCGCGTCGGCGCAGCTCAGGTGGACGATGTAGACCGGCACGCCGGCCACCTCGGCGATCGCGATCGACCGGTGGACGCCCTCCGCCTCCATTCGCGTCGGCCGGGTCAGGGCGTGGTACTTCGGGGCCGTCTTACCCTCGGCGAGCGCGATCTTCACGATCTCGTCGATGACGATCCCGTTCTCGGCGTGCATGCACACCAGGGTGCCGTCCTCGCCGGCCTTGCGCATCGCCCGGAACAGCGTGCCGTCGTCGACGTAGAGCACGCCCGGGTAGGCCATGAACATCTTGTAGGAGGTCACGCCTTCGTCGGCCAGCCGCCGCATCTCCCACAGCCGGTCGTCCTCCATGTCGGTGACGATCATGTGAAAGCCATAGTCGATGCCCGCCTTGCCGGCCGCCTTCTCGTGCCAAGTCTCGAGGCCCTCGAGGGTCGAGTGGCCCTTGGTCTGGATCGCGAAGTCGACGATCGTCGTCGTGCCGCCGAAGGCGGCCGCCCGGGTCCCGGTCTCGAAGTCGTCGGCGCTGGTCGTGCCGCCGAACGGCATGTCCATGTGGGTGTGCGGGTCGACGCCGCCCGGGATCACCAGACGGCCGGCCGCGTCGATCGTCCGGTCCGCCTCCACCTCGAGGTGGCGACCGATCAGCGCGACCGTTTCGTCCTCCACGAAGATGTCGGCGTGGTAGTCGTCCACCGCCGTGACGACGCGACCACCTTGAATCAGCAGGGACATGCGTTCCTCCTTTCCGGCAGCGGGGCTGCGGGCGGCTACACTCTAGACGAACGACGCTCGTACTCCCTCAGCCAGGCACGGTCGGAGCCTGGCAGCCGCGTCGTCGTGCTCTAGGAAAGGCGGTGCAAGTGAAGCCGGACCTGCTCGACCGACTCGTCGGCCTGTGGCGCCGGATTCGCGCCTGGCTGAATCAGCGGGTCCGCGCCCGGCTTACCGGCCTGCCTCGCCAGTAGCCGGCGTCACACTCGGGCTCGCTGCCGGGGATGCCGCCGCCCATCACGCTTCCTCAGCCAGCCGGTACACCCGCACCGCCTTGCCACCCAGCCCCGGTGGATCGGCGGGCCACAGAGAGCGCGTCGGTCGTGCGGCAACCGGCAGCGCGCGTTGTCCCTCTACGGCCCGCCGTCCACCTCGATCAGTTCGAAGAAGCCGAACATCATCTCGTCCGTCGACTGGAGCCCGAAGCCGACCTCGCGGGTCGGATCGGGGTTGTCGGGGTTCGCCGCCGAGTTGTCGTAGACGGCGACGATCTCGATGACGGTCCCCGCCGGCACGAGCTTCGGCTTCTCGGGGTAGTAGAAGAGCCGCCAGTTGAAGTCGTACTCGGGCACCTCCAAGAGCAGCTCGGAGTCGCCGTCCGCGTAGTGCGCCGTGTACGACATCCGCTTCCCCCGCAGGTGCATGTGCGGCAGGTAGGACTCGATCATCGAGTCGCGCGCGATCTCGTGGCGGTACTCGACCCGGTGGTCGGGCGCGCCGGCCGGAATCAGGAAGTCCATCTCGCCGGCGATGACGGCCCGAATCTCGGAACGCAGCTCGCCTTCGCCGAAGTGGAGGCCGATGAGCGTCCGGTCGGTCTGCTCTTCGCCGTTCGGGTGGTAGTGCTGGTTGATGACGACGACGGCGCCAGGCTCGATCCAGCGCCCGGCGCCCTCCCGGAACTCGGTCGGCGCGGTCCCGGCGCCCCACATCGCCAGGACGTTGAAGTAGCCCCGGCCGTCGACCGAGCCGCTGGCGCGCAACGCTCCCTGGGGCGTCAGGGGCACGCCATCCTCCACCATGCCCGTGAAGTCCGCCTTGAAGGCGAGCCGTGGTGGTTCACCTGGGGCGCGCCCGGCCGGAACTCGACCGCGCGGATCCAGCGGCGCTCCGGGATGTCGATGGATCTCGCCGGGTCGATGACAAGCCGCGCAGTCCCGGTTGAGGATCGCGCCACGTCGCGACTGAACGTGATGTCGGCCGCGGCCGCCGGCGCGGCCGCGAGCAGCAGTACGAGCAGAAGGAAACTCACGACGGAGAGAGTCCGCATCGGCACTCCTCCCGGGAAAGTCAACAACCACTGGCAGCCTAGACAAGGAAGGTGAATTTTCCGTTCATTTCGTGAACTAATGCGTTTAACCTTTGTGAACCACATGGCCGCGCCGAACGAACACCAACGCGAGATCGCGGCGCTCCGCGACCGGACATCGAGGCTCAGCGCCGCCGCGCTGCGCGTCACGGCTAGCCTCGACGAAGCCACCGTCCTTCAGGAGATCGTCGAACGAGGGAAGCGCGCCTACGGCCGCGACGAGACGGTCGCGAGAGCCCTGGAGGCCGGCGCCGAGGACTACATCGTCAAGCCGTTCTCCCCGACGGAGTTCACGGCGAGAGTAGGCGTCGCATTCCGCAAGCGGCTTGAGCCCGGCCCCTTCGTGCTCGGCAACCTGTCCATCGACCACGCGCGCCGCCGCGTGACGGTCGGCGGAGTTCCCGTGCGGCTGACCGCCACCGAGTACGAACTGCTGCGGGTCCTCTCCGTGAACGCCGGGCACGTCACGACCTACGAAGCCCTCCTGCGCCGCGTGTGGGGCGGCCGTGGGTACGCGCGGCCCCAACTCGTCCGGGCCTTCGTCAAGAAGCCGCGGACCAAGCTCGGCGACGACTCGACCGACCCGACCTACATCTTCAACGAGCGCGGCGTCGGCTACAGGATGCCCAAGCCGGGCAAGGTCTGACCAACTACGGGGAGTGCGGAAAACTCGAAGCCCCGCCCTGACGACCCGGCGTCTCAGTCCACGGTGAAGTGGATCACTTCGGTGAAATCGTGGTGCACGAAGTTGTGGACCCGGTCGTAGAGCGCCATGTCCGAAACGCCCCAGGTACCCGGCGCCGAGCCCGGCGGCAGGACATGCACGACCGTGTACTCCTTCCACCTGGTGGGATCGCTCGGCGGAAAGACGAACCCTTTCTCGTCGTCGTACGCCCAGACCTGGTGGGTGACCCCCTGTGGATCGAGAAACTGGATGGATCCGTGCGTGTAGCCCGAGATGCTGTCGCGGATGCGAAAACTCAGCGTCACGATCGTTTCGCCGTTCGGTTGTTCAGGATTCGTGGGTTCCGCGTCGACACTCATCCTGTTCAGGTCGAGTTCGGGCGGTTCGATGTCGGGGTTCGTCGTACGGACCCGGATCCGTTGAGGCGCCTCGTCCCTGGCCTCCTCGGTGAACGTGGCTCCATTCCAGTTGCCGCCCTGATCGACCATGTTGATGCGGTTCAGGGAGTACCTCGAAGACGGCATGTAGTCCGGCATGAGGAAGACCACCGTGCACAGCTTCCCGGCGGGCCGAAAGTCGCCGTACTCCTCCAGACGATACGTCGTGGGAACCTCGTCGTTGACAGAGGCATAGCAAGGCCGGTGCTCCCTCATGGAGTTGTTCTCGCTCACCTCCCAACTCGCCTCGATCGACTGAACGACGCGGCCTTCCACGGCTTCCCGGCCCAAGCCCCGACGGGCCGTGCCGGCAACGTACTCCGGCGGCGTCCAGTCCTCGAGGAAGTTGTCTAGGTAGAGCTTCCAACCGAAATCGTCGCCCCTCTGGAAGCGCTCGTTGCCGACCTTGTCCACGATCTTGAGTTGGGTCGGAAGCCCGGACTCTGCGGATCCTCGTACCAGCCGCCGAGCCGGGCCCACTCGTCGCGGGTCGTCTGATCGAAAACACGAGCCCAGAGAAAGTGGGCTTCTCGTGGATCACCAGGTGGGTACACCGGAACCCGCGCGGCGGTCGGACCGCGACGACGGAGAGCGATCTGACGGCCTTCCCGTGCGGGCCGGCGGTGGCTTCAGCCGCCCCGGAACGCGCCGGCGATTCTCTGCCGCGGCCGACGGCCGACGTCGCGCAGATCGGCGCCGGGGGAACCCCGGACAGCGAACTGTTGTTCCTCAGAAATCGAGTTGCATATCAGGACAAAGCGATAAGTTCGTGGCCATCCGCAGTACGAGTGTGTCTTCTTCGACTGTCGACTTTCGGCCGCCGTTGACCGGCCAAGCCTTTCGCACTACCGTACTCCGCCGGTGGTGGAGTCACAGGTCAGCACCCATCGGCCGGGTTCCGCCCTGCCGCAGCCGCCGCGCGTCATCGACCTGATGATCGACGCGGCCGTCCGCAACCTGCTGGGCCAGCAGGAGGGAGACGGCCACTGGTGCGCCGAACTCGAAGGCGACACGATCCTCGAGTCGGAGTACGTCCTGCTGCTGCACTTCCTGGGCCGGGGCGACGATCCGCGCGTCGGCGCCTGCTGCCAGCGCCTGCGCAGCCAGCAGCAGGAAGACGGCGGCTGGGCGACCTATCCCGACGGACCCACGGATCCGAGCATCTCGGTCAAGGCCTACCTGTGCCTGAAGCTCGCCGGCGACGACCCGGACTCGCCCCGCATGGCCGCCGCCCGCCGGGCGACCCTGAAGGCCGGCGGCCTCCGGGCGTGCAACTCGTACACCAGGCTGTACCTGTCGATCTTCGGCCTGTGGGACTGGCGGCGGGCGCCGGCGGTTCCCCCCGAGATCATCCTGCTGCCGCGGTGGTTCTACTTCAACACGTACGAGATGTCCTCCTGGACGCGGATGATCGCCCTGCCGCTGTCCGTCATCTGGGCTCTCAAGCCGAGCGTGCCGCTCGACGTGACCCTCGACGAACTCGAGACGGACGCCGCCCCGCCCCGCCCGAAGACGAGCCTGTTCGAGTTCTTCTGGTCGAAGGTCTTCGTCGGCATCGACCGGTTGATCAAGCTGGTCGAGGTGGTCGGTCCGGTTCCTCCGTGGCGTCGCCGCGCCCTCGAGGAAGTGGAGCGCTGGCTCGTCCCCCGGATCGAAGGAGCGGACGGCCTCGGCGCGATCTTCCCCGGCATGGTCAACACCGCCATCGCGCTTCGCTGTCTGGGCTACGAGGAGGACCATCCCCTGGTCCAGAGTCAACTGCGTGAGCTCGAACGGTTCGAGATCGAGGAGGCGGGCGAGGTCCGCCTGCAGCCGTGCCTGTCGCCGGTCTGGGACACGGCGCTGACGGTGAACGCCCTGCTCGCCAGCGGCATGGACCACCGGGACGCACCGATCCAGGACGCGCTGGAGTGGCTCCTCGACCGCGAGGTCACGGTCCCCGGGGACTGGCGGGAGAAGAGCCTTCAGGACGCGCCGGGCGGCTGGTGCTTCGAGTACCGCAACGACTTCTACCCCGACTGCGACGACACCGCCGAGGTTCTCCTGCTGCTGGCCGGGGTCCGGGGGCGAACCACCGAACTGGAGACGCGCCGCCGGGAGGCCTCGGCGCGGGGTCTCAGGTGGCTGCTGGGGCTGCAGAACCCCGACGGCGGCTGGGCTTCGTTCGATCGCTGCTGCTCGAAGCGGATCCTGACCCTGATTCCGTTCGCCGACCACAACGCGATGATCGACCCGAGCACGGCGGACATCACGGCGCGCGTCGTCTGCGCGCTGCTAGTGCACGGCCACCAGCCCGGCGACGAGCCCGTGCGGCGCGGGACCGGCTTCCTGTTGCGCGAGCAGGAAGGGGACGGTAGCTGGTCCGGCCGGTGGGGCGCGAACCACATCTACGGCACGTGGCTCGCCCTGACCGCCCTGCGGGAGGTCGAGAGCCGGCGGCGGGGCCGCCCGAGCGAGCGACTGGCGCACGCGATCCGGCTCGGTCGGCGCTGGCTGCTCGAGGCGCAGAACGGGGACGGCGGCTGGGGCGAGTCCCTGCGTTCCTATGCGGATCCGCGCGCCAGAGGCATCGGGCGCAGCACGGCCTCCCAGACTGCCTGGGCGATGCTGGGCCTGATCCCGGCGGTCGAGGCGGAGACGGACCGGAGCGAAGTCGAACGAGCGCGCGCCGCGCTCGACCGCGCCGTCGCCTTCCTGCACGGACATCAGCTCGACGGCGGCGCCTGGTACGACCGGGACTGGACGGGTGTCGGCTTTCCTCGCGTGTTCTACCTCCGCTACCACGGCTACGCGCAGTACTTCCCGCTCGAGGCGCTGGCCGCCTACCGGCGTCTCGAACTGTCGACGCGAAACGGCGGCCCGACCGGCCCCGACCTGACCGCGAACTGACCGCGAACTGACCGGATCCGCCGAGGGACCAGCATGCGCACACCGCTCCACATGGTGACCGACAACCTGAAGGTCCAGGTGAAGAATGCCCTTCGCGGCCGGCGCCGATATCCGTTCGTTCTGATGCTCGAACCGCTCTACACCTGCAACCTGGCCTGCCTCGGCTGCTCGGTGGAGAGGCACACCGGCAAGCTGAAGGACCGGATGCCGGTCTCCGATTGCCTCGAGGCGGTCGAGGCCAGCGAAGCTCCCGTCGTCTCCATCTGCGGCGGCGAGCCGACGATCTACCCCGAGCTCCCCGAACTGATCGCGGGCATCATCGCCCGCCGCCGCCACATCTACCTGTGCACGAACGCGCTGTTGCTGGACACGAAGGTGTTCGAGCGCTTGCCTCCGAACCGGCGGCTGACCCTGAACATCCACCTGGACGGTATGCGCGAGACCCACGACTACGTCTGCGCCCGCGAGGGCGTGTTCGACAAGGCGGTCGAGATGATCCGCCAGGCCAAGGAGCGCGGCTACCGCGTCACCACGAACACGACCGTGTTCAAGGAGACCCGGATCGACGAAGTCGAGGAGCTCTGCCGCTTCCTGCGCGACCTCGACATCGACGGCATGCTGATCTCGCCGGGCTACCAGTACGAGTCGGTCGACCGCGACATCTTCCTCACCCGGCAGGACACGGAACGGAAGTTCCGGCGCATCCTCGAGATCGCGGACGACTACAAGCTGACCTCGACGCCCATGTTCCTCGAGTTCGCGGCCGGCCTGCGGGACTACTCCTGCTCGCCCTGGAGCACCGTGACGAGAACCCCCCTGGGCTGGAAGGGACCGTGCTACCTGATCGGCAAGCGCTACTACCCGACCTTCGAGGAGTTCTGGGAGGACACCGACTGGAGCTACTGGGAGTCGCGGGAGGATCCGCTGTGCAGTAACTGCGCGATGCACTCAGGTTTCGAGGCTTCCGTCGTGCGCGAGCTGCCCGGCAGCCCGAAGGACGCGCTCCGTCTGGCCGCCTGGCACCTGTCGGGATGAGGCTCGGCAGCCCGTAGCAAGCCGTGACGGCTCTCGTGACCGGCGGCACGGGCTTCGTCGGAGCGCACGTCGTCCGGGCCCTGCTCGCACGCGGGGACGACGGCGTGCGCTGTCTGGCGAGGCCGGGCGGAGATCGCTCGAACCTCGACGGCCTGGACGTCGAGATCGTGGACGGCGACCTGCGCGACCGCGATTCGCTCCGGGCCGCATGCGCGGGCTGCGGCGAGGTCTACCACTGCGCGGCCGACTACCGCCTCTTCGCGCGCAGGCCGCGCGAGATCCATGCGTCGAACGTCGACGGCACGCGCGCCCTGCTGGCGGAGGCCGCGCGGGCGGGCGTCCGCCGCATCGTCTACACGAGCTCGGTCGGCGCGCTCGGCCTCGAACCCGACGGCACGCCCGCCACCGAGGCAACGCCGGTCACGCTCTCCTCCATGGTCGGCCACTACAAGCGGAGCAAGTACCTGGCCGAACGCGTGGCCGAGGAGGCCGCGGCCGCCGGCGTACCGGTGGTGATCGTCAACCCCTCGACCCCGGTCGGCGAGCTGGACGTCAAGCCGACGCCCACCGGACGCATCATCCTCGACTTCCTGAACCGGAGGATGCCGGCCTACGTCGACACGGGTCTGAACCTGATCGACGTCCGCGACGCGGCGACCGGCCATCTGCTGGCGGCCGAGCGCGGGCGGGTGGGGGAGAAGTACATCCTCGGCTGCCGCAACATGACGCTGGCCGAACTGCTCCAGGTTCTCGCGGAGATCACGGGGCTCGAAGCCCCGCGGCTCCGGCTGCCGCACTGGCTGCCGGTCGGGGCGGCGGCTCTGGCGACCGGTTGGGCGCGCCTCTCCGGGGGCGAGCCGCGGGTCTCCCTGGAGAGCGCGCGGATGGCCCGCAAGCGGATGTTCTTCGATGCCGGGAAAGCGGTGAAGGAACTCGGCCTGCCGCAGGCGCCGGTGGAGCCGGCGCTCGAGCGGGCCGTGCGCTGGTTCGAGGACAACGGCTACGTGGCACGGCCCGGGACCCGGCGGCGGCGCGGTGGAGCCTCATGACGGCCGCCTACGACGACTTCCCGCTGGACGCGACCGTCTTTGTGGCCGCGATGCGGTTCGAGGCGGCGGCTCTGCTGCGGCTGCTGGATCGTAAGCGCCGGATCCGGGATCCGGAGGGCCTCCGGGTCGTCGCCGGCAGCCTGGGTGGTCGGCCCGTGGTCGTCGCGATCAGCGGCATCGGCGAACAGGCGGCGCGGAAGGCCGCAGAGACGTGCGTGCGGCTCGCCGGACGCGGTCGCTGCCGCCGCGTCGTGTGGATCGGGATCGCCGGCGGCCTGTCGCCGGATCTTCAGGTCGGCGATCTGATCGTCGCCCGCTCCGTTTTCGCGCCAGGGCGTCCGCGCGTCGACCTCGACGACGCGCTCGCAGCGGCCGCCGCGGCGCGGCATTGCCGCGCGGGCGTCGTGGTCACGGCCCGTCGCGTCGTCGCCGGGGCCGAAGCCCGCGCGGCATTGTGGCGCCGCGCCGGCTCTCGTCCCGTCGCCGCGGTCGACATGGAGAGCTGGCCGGCGGCGCAGGTGCTGCACACCGCCGGACTGCGGTGCGCCGTTCTGCGGGCCGTCAGCGACACGGCCGCGCAGGAGCTGCCAGGGTTCCTCCAGCGCGTCGATGCGCCTGAGGCAGGCGGAACAGGTCGAGGCTACATCGTCCGCGCGGCGGTCATGCGGCCAGCGAACTGGATCGCCCTGGGCGCCTTCCGCCTGCGAGCCGGTCGTTGCGTGCGGCCACTCGCCGAGGTAGCTGCCGCGCTCGGTGCGATGTGATCCCGAGCCGCTACCCCCGCAGCAACCGCATCACCCGGGCAATACCCGCCAGGTCGGCAACGACCCCCTCCACGATGAAGCCGGCCTCCCGCGCCAGCTCCAGCACTCCGTCCACCTGTCCCTTCCCGATCTCCAGCAACAACCGCTGGCCAGCCCCGAAGCGGTCTCCAGCCCCGAACAGGCGGCGGTAGAAGTCGAGTCCGTCACCAGCCAACAGGGCCTCCGGGGGCTCGTGGTCGCGGACCTCCGGCATCAGGGTGTGCCATTCGCCGACATCGATGTAGGGTGGGTTCGAGACGACCACGTCGAACGCCCGCAGGCGGAGAGCCGACAGCAGGTCGGCGCGGACGAGACGCACTCGGCCGCCCACGCCGTACCTCCGGCAGTTCGATACCGCCACCGCGAGTGCGCCGAGCGAAACGTCCGTCGCCACCACCGAGGCGCCGGGCCGCTCCAGGGCCACCGTGACCGCGACACAGCCGGACCCCGTGCCCAGGTCGAGCACCCGGCTGCCGGCGCCCGTGCAGTCGAGCGCCGCCTCCACCAGGTGCTCCGTCTCCGGCCGCGGAATCAGCACCCGCGGGTCGACTTCGAAGTCGCGGCCGTAGAACTCGCGGCGGCCCACGAGGTAGGCCATCGGCACCCGGTCCGCCCGGCGCCGGATCAACTGTCCGTAGCTCACGCCGGCGGGGCCGGGCACGTCCACGTCCGAGCGCGCATAGACCTCCGCCTCTTCGAGGCCCAGGACCTCCCCGAGCAGCAGCGCCGCCTCGCGGCGCGGCTGCTCGACCGAGCCGCTCAGGTGATCCCGGCCCAGGTCGAGCAGATCGACGATTCGACCGGCCCCCGGCTGGGGCCCGCGGCCTTCCGGCACCGGGCTGGCGGCTTCCTCAGCTCGCGCTGCCGCCCGACTGCTGCAGCCGCTCCGCTTCGAAGTGCTGGTGCAGCGGGACGATCAGCGGCTCGAGGTCGCCTTCGAGAATGGAGGGCAGCTTGTGGACCGAGAGCCCGACGCGGTGGTCCGTGACCCGATTCTGGGGGAAGTTGTAGGTCCGGATCTTCTCGGAGCGGTCGCCGCTGCCGACCATCCGCCGCCGCTCCTCCGACATCTCGGACTCGGCCCGGGCCTGTTCGATCTCGAGCAGGCGGCTCTTGAGGACCCGCATCGCCTTCGCCTTGTTCTTGATCTGGCTTCGTTCGTCCTGGCACGTGACGACCAGGCCCGTCGGTTGATGCGTCAAGCGCACCGCGGAGTAGGTCGTGTTGACGCCCTGGCCGCCGGGGCCGGACGCGCAGTAGGTGTCCACCCGCAGGTCCGAGGGATCGATCGCGATCTCGATGTCCTCCGCCTCGGGCAGCACGGCGACCGTGACCGCCGACGTGTGAATGCGCCCCGAGGCCTCGGTCTCCGGTACCCGCTGCACGCGGTGGACGCCCGCCTCGTAGCGCAGGGTGGAGAACGCTCCCTGGCCCTCGACGATCGCGGACACGTCCTTGATGCCGCGAATGCCGGATTCGGAGAGGTCGAGGATGTCGACCCTCCAGCCGTTCGCATCGGCGAAGCGGCTGTACATCCGGAAGAGCTCCGCGGCGAACAGGGTCGCCTCGTCGCCGCCGGTTCCCGCGCGAATCTCCAGGACGGCGTTGCGCTTCTCGTTCGGATCCTTGGGCGCCAGCTCCTGCTTCACCCGTTCCTCGAGCGTCTCCAGGGTCGCCTCGAGCAGCCGCTGCTCCTCGGTCGCCACCTCGAACAGATCGTCGTCCCGGTCGAGTTCACGCAGGAGTTCCGCGGTCTGATCGAGTTCTTCCCGAGTTCTCTTGTACCGGTGGAAGAGCTCGACGACCGGGTTCAGCTCCGCCAGCGCCCGGCTCGTGTCGCGATACACGGCGGGGTTTCCCAGCACATCCGGATCGGCGAGCCTGGCCGTCAGCTCGTCGAAGGTCTGCTCTATCTGTTCGAGCTTGTCGAGCATGGCCCGAAGGTCCTCCAAGCCGTATCCTGCCACGGACCGGGTGCGGCGGCCTCAGCTGCCGGCGCACCTGTACCTTTCCGGGG